>NZ_JBAZRC010000077.1:0-21077 GCF_041663085.1 Mucilaginibacter sp. | reverse complement strand
GCTTAGCAGGCAGGGGATAGACGGTTTGCTACAGGAAAACAAACTTGACGCCTTAATTGCACCAACCAACGGTTTCGCGGTTTGTATTGATCTGATCAACGGCGATTATGATAACGGGTTCTCATTTTCGGGGCCTGCCGCCATGGCCGGTTATCCGCATATCACAGTACCAATGGGTGCCTGGCATGACTTGCCTATGGGCCTGTCTTTTGTAGGGACCGCCTGGGATGAAGGCAAACTGATAAGTTTGGCCTATGCTTATGAACAGGCTTCAAAAAAACGGGTTGCGCCAATGTTTAAGCACGACTTGTTTGCATAGTTATAAAACAGTGCCTCCAATCGTGTTACCTTAACATCTTAAAGGTTTATAGGAATAGTCATACTAATAGTAATCGGCTTTCCATTTAAGATGCCTGGTTTCCAATCAGGAAGTTTTTTGACCACGCGCATCGCTTCGGCATCCAGCAAAGGATCAAGGCCTTGCTCAATATGTACATTAATAACTTTTCCATTAGTATCTATAGCCAAACCAACAATAATTTT
Source organism: Mucilaginibacter sp. (assembly GCF_041663085.1). Classification (GTDB taxonomy): domain Bacteria; phylum Bacteroidota; class Bacteroidia; order Sphingobacteriales; family Sphingobacteriaceae; genus Mucilaginibacter. Next base: position 20,534 of record NZ_JBAZRC010000077.1, on the reverse strand, counting down.
CCCATGAGGTTGATTTTCTTGAAGCTGTGCAGGATATCTAAAATTCTTATCTATAAATTTATTAACAGCACTCATTCCACCTTCAAACTCAGGTGCAACATCCAGATATGCTTTTGTTTTCACTTTTTTACCATCTTCAGTATGGGTTATATCTACAAGCTCGCGCCTAAAAGTCACTTTACCTGTCTCATCCCATTTAATTTCCTTTATTGCATTTCTATCCTTATAAAGAGTTTCAGCTCTTTTTTGCCCATTTTTAAACCACCATGTAAATTGTCCATCCTTAACTTCCGGATCTAAGGACGAATACGTGCCCCTCATTTGGATTTCGCCAGTATTATAGTAATCACTTATCAAATATGATTTCAGGTCAGATGATTTTTGAATCACCCTATGATAAACACTTTCTGCTTTTGTAGATTTTTCCCATTTGCTATTGAGCCAAATAGTATCTACCGTTTGTGCATTGCTGCAAAAATTTGTAAAACAAAGAAATAAACACAATCGGATTGTAAGGTTTAAAGACATATTAAATTGATATAAAGACCGAATATAAAACTAAAAACACTTTGTTTTAAAATCATTCGCGTTTTATAACTGAGGCACTGACAACTCGATTTACAACCGGGCATTCCAACCTTTTATGTGTCATAATTGAATAAGTAATAAAATACTTAATTTTACAATATGCCAACTCCCATCCCCAAGAAAATATTTACCCGCAGGCACGAGATCTTTGCCGACTTCATAAAAGAAGTTGACAAGCACCTGGATGATGTGATGCAGGAGCGCGTTACCGAAATGTTCGAGATCCGCGATATTGCAGGCATTTTGCACATCCACCCTACCCATTTAACCAATACCATCAAACAAACTACGGGCAAATCGCCATGCTTTTATTTCGAAGAGAAAATAATGGCACTGGCTAAAGAAATGCTGCAGCAAAACGTCCCCATTAAGCAAGTGGCCTTTAAGCTTACGTTTGATGCATCTAACTTCACCAAGTTTTTTAAACGATTTGAAGGGGTAACGCCAAAGGAGTATAAGGAAAGGGTATTTGAGGAAGCGTTACATTAATTAATACCTTAACCACAGAGGTAGCAGAGGTTGCCCAGAGACCACTGAGATAAGCCTCAGTAAACTTTATGTTTCTCCCTTTGTGTTCTTCGTGGTTAAAAAACTTACTCGCTATAATTTAACCACAGAGTTAGCAGAGGCTTGCGCAGAGACCGCTGAGACAGACCTCTGTGAGCTTTGTGTTTCTCCCTTTGTGTTCTTTGTGGTTAAAAAAGCACCATCCGCATTAAAAATACTGTACTGTTCACCATTTAATCTGTAACTGTCACCATTTTTTGGCAACGTTTTACGTGCAACTTTGTAATGTATTAAAACACATAACAAAATGAGCACAAACAAAATAGCATTAATAACAGGCGGAAGCAGGGGCCTTGGTAAAAACTCTGCTTTAAAACTGGCCAAAAATGGTAATGATGTGATCATTACCTACCGTAGTAAAAAAGAAGAAGCCGACGAGGTTGTGAAAGAAATTGAAGCACAGGGCTTAAAAGCCGCGGCTTTACAGTTAGATACTTCAAAAATAAAAACCTTTGATGCATTTAAAAAAGAGCTAACCACTACCCTGCAACAAAAATGGAATAGGGACACTTTCGATTTTCTGATAAATAATGCCGGTATTGATGCCGCATCGCCATTTGCCAAAACTACCGAAGAAGATTTCGACAACCTGTTTAACGTTCACTTTAAGGGCGTTTACTTTTTAACGCAAACGCTTTTAGAAACCATTGCCGATGGTGGCCGTATCATTAACCTATCAACAGGGCTTACCCGTTTTGCCACACCGGGTTATGCAGCTTATGCTTCTATGAAAGGCGCTATTGAGGTATTTACCAAATACCTGGCTAAAGAACTGGGCAGCCGTGGTATTGCTGCAAATTTGGTAGCACCGGGTATCATCGAAACTGATTTTACTAAGAGGGCGTTTGAGAGTCACCCCAAAATGCATGAATTTATCTCCTCAATAACTGCATTAGGTCGCCCCGGCCAGCCGGATGATATTGGTGGTGTGATCGCATTTTTATGTACCGAAGACGCCCGCTGGATAAACGCGCAGCGCATTGAAGCATCGGGCGGGATGTTTTTGTAGTTTGGTGAATGGTTGATTGGGTGAGTGGTGAGTAGTTACCTCTCGATCATACCTTAGAAAAAGCGGGGTGGTTCTTTTTGAACCATCCCGCTTTTTTATTAAACCAATTTTTAGGGCGATTGTATTAATATCTTATCTTGCTACACTAAATATATTACTATGGAATTTGGCCGCGTAACCGACGAGGAACTCCCCTTTATAGATTTTACCCTACCGCCCGACCAGGCGTTTACCAAAGAAACATTAGCCGCAGCCGATAAAAGCAAGCCATTGCAGGTACACGTGGGCTGCGCCAAGTGGGGCCGTAAGGAATGGGTGGGCAAGATCTATCCGCCAAAAACCAAAGACGCGAATTTTTTGGATGAATACGTAAAGCACTTTAACTGCATTGAGCTGAACGCCACCTTTTACCAGGTTTATGGCCCGGATACCATTGGCAAATGGAAACAAAAGGCTGATACCAACCCGGCGTTTAAGTTTTGCCCAAAGTTTTCACAAAGCATCAGCCATATCCGCAGGTTAAAAAATGCCGAGGATGTGACCACGAGTTATTACGAAGGCATTATGGCCTTTGGCGATAAACTTGGCCCGCTGTTTTTGCAACTGAGCGATAACTTTACGCCCAAAAGTTTACCTGAACTTACCGCCTATCTGGAACAACTACCAACCGATGTGCCCGTGTTTGTTGAACTGCGTCACAAAGATTGGTTTGCCGTACCGGAAAATCGTGATGCTGTTTTTAACCTGTTTAAGCAATTGAATATTGGATCGATACTCACAGACGCCACAGGCCGCCGCGATTGCTTACACATGATGCTGCCTACCCCGCATGCCTTTATACGCTTTGTAGGTAACAGCCTGCACCCAACAGATTACGCGCGCTGCGACGAATGGGTTGACCGCATTGCCGATTGGAAACAACAAGGCCTGCAATCCGTTTGGTTTTTTATGCACCAGCACGATGAGCGGTATTCGCCCGAGTTATGCGATTATGTGATAGAAAAACTGAATGCGAAGTTGAATGTTAATGTACACCGCCCGCAATTTATTGGTAAGGATAAGGGGTTGTTTGATTAAACACAAATTGCTGACGCTAGCTGAAAGCTTGCATTATGCTTTCACACAAGTTACGCTATGCTAAACTTGCGCGGGCATTTGCTCTTTCCCACGTTGTCATTTCGAACGAGGTACGAGGAGAAATCTTGTTCATTATGCAAAGTTCGCTATGCACCTCGAACAAGATTTCTCTCTACGTTCGAAATGACAATCTAAAAATGAATTGATTACATATCTAACGCACGGGTGCGTTTGCGCTTTACAAAATTGCGGATATCCAGCACGATGCCGGCAAAGAAATAGAATATCAAGGGAAAACCAACCGCCAGGAACGACGAGTAGATAAAGAATAACCTGATCTTGGCGATAGAAATATTAAAACGCTCGCCCAGGTAAGTACATACCCCAAAGGAGTAGCGCTCAAAAAAGGTGATGATCCGTTGTAACATATCAGTTGGGTTTTAATATCTTAATACCAACGCCGCATTGCAGGCATTTCTTATAATCGCAATAATTATTTTTCAGCTCCAGCAAAGCCTGCGATTCAAAAGCAGTTTTAATATTCACCCCTAAGTTAGCAAAATCTGTGGTAATATTATTCTGCTCTGCCGGTATATTCTCAAGCAATTTTAATGCCCGGCTCACAAAATGCTGCAATTTCATGTGCCTGCCGTAGCTAAACAGAAAAAGCACCACGGTATTTAGCAGTATAGTATCTATAGAACCGGTACCCAAACTTTTACCTGCCGGGGTCGATTCTTTATCAAACCGGTAGTGCGTTTCCCAATATTCGTTCACTTTGATGTTGGCAAATAAGTAGCGCAGGTCTTTAACTTCACGGATCTCAAGCACCTTCGAAAACAGGTGATTTGATTGCATAACAAGCGCTGCAAATTGCGCCAGCCGTATGGTAGGGAAGTTTTGTGGCCGCATCCGCAGGAATTTCCACAGGTGGTTTTCTATAGGTTGCAGGCTGTATTTTTTGGCCAGATAATCATATTCTTTTTTCAGGCTGCGCGGATAATCGTCCTGCAGGTCGTCCGCAAGAAAACCGGCTTGTCCGAATATCAGGGCTTCTATCTGCATCGCATTATTCTTATTCTTGGCCAGGATGCTTTGCGGCAACGATTTTGCCATAAGTTCGAACGGCAGGGCATTGGTTTTAAAACCAAAGTTTGCCGCCAAAAATTGATAGAAGGTTTCTTCCCAATCGCCGCGATTATTTTCTAAAGCTGCCACCACCGCTTCAGATCGTTTTTCCAGGCGCTCTACCAGTATCCTTGTCAGCCAGTTTTGCATAGTGAGGCCATCCACCGTGGCAATTGTAGCCTCGCAAGGGATGATGGTTTGATTGCCGAATACCAGATGATGGTAGCGATTGTACAGATCTGGCGAGATGCGATCTTTCAATTCAAGCGTGGGTACGCGGCGGCCATCGGTACGAATCAAAGGCTCGTCATCGCGGTAAACCACGTGCAGTATCACATTATCATAAGCGTTATCGGTAGTGTGCCCATGCCGTTGCCAGTCTGACGAGGAAAGGTGTAGTTCGGCATTACCTGCCCAGGTAGTTTCGCCAATACGGATGCGCGCGTTCTGAAAATCGGGCCCGGCGTGGGTGTTGTGTAACCCTGATGAATAAACCTCCAGCTCTTCACCTTCGGTTGTGCGCAGGTTTATCCCGTTAAACAAGCGAAACTTCCAAACGTAATGCAGAAAATCCTCAGTGAAAAGCATAAGGGAAGGTAAGAAATTTGTGGGAACGACGCCAATTTTATTTGTCATTATGAACGTATTAGAGGATCTATTGGCGAGATGCATATGGGTACTTAAATGCTTCACTACGTTCGGGATGACAAAAAGGAATTTATCATTATCTTGCACCAAAACCAATCATAATGACTTCTACAACCATATCTGAACCACAAACTACCCAAAGCCGAGTATGGTCAATAGTCGGTGGATCATTAGGGAATTTGGTTGAATGGTACGATTGGTATGTGTACTCGGCCTTCTCCCTTTATTTTGCAGGCTCATTTTTCCCAAAGGGAAACCTTACCGTACAATTGCTTAATACAGCGGGCATCTTTGCTATTGGTTTTTTAATGCGTCCTATAGGTGGCTGGCTAATGGGCACTTTTGCCGACAAACGCGGCCGTAAAACAGCGCTTACCTTCTCGGTATTGTTAATGAGTGCCGGATCGTTAATTATAGCTATTACCCCCGATTACAAACATATTGGCATTGCAGCCCCTATATTGCTGGTATTAGCCCGCATTATTCAGGGCCTTAGCGTTGGTGGCGAATATGGCACCAGCGCCACTTACCTGAGCGAGATGGCCACTAAAAAAGATCGCGGTTTTTATTCCAGCTTTCAATATGTAACCTTAATAATGGGGCAGCTGCTTGCCCTTGCGGTGCTGATATTATTGCAACGCGTTTTCCTGACCGAGGCGCAATTACACTCATGGGGATGGCGCATCCCGTTCGGCATTGGTGCTGCGTTGGCTATTATAGTAATGTACCTGCGCAGAAGCTTACAGGAATCGGTAACACTTGATAAAAAAGAAGATAAACATAAAAATGCCCGTGGTTCGTTACGTGCGCTGGCCGAGCATCCGCGCGCGGTACTTACGGTTATTGGCCTTACCATTGGCGGCACAGTGGCCTTTTATACTTTTACTACCTACATGCAAAAGTTTTTGGTGAACACCAACGGTTTCAGCAAGTATGAAGCTACACTGATATCGAGCCTTACCCTTATTGTTTTTATGCTGATACAGCCCCTGTACGGCTATATATCCGACAGGATAGGCCGCAAGCCCATGCTGAAAACCTTTGGCATATTGGGCACACTTACCACTGTACCCATTTTTACCTACCTGAGCGTAACACACAACTTTTGGGTTGCTTTTGGGCTGATCATGCTGGCACTGCTTATTGTGAGCAACTATACGGCTATAAACGCGGTTGTTAAGGCCGAACTTTTCCCGGCGCATATCCGTGCGTTGGGTGTTGGCTTCCCTTATGCTATTGCGGTATCAGTTTTTGGCGGTTCGGCAGAGTATATTGCGCTACTGTTTAAAGAAGCCGGCCACGAAAATTGGTTTTTCTGGTATGTTACAGGGTGTATTATGATATCGCTGGTGATCTACGTTACCATGAACGATACGCAGAAACACTCTAAAATAGAGGATGAATAAACGCGCGTCATTGCGAGGTACGAAGCAATCTCCCGATAGTACATCGATTATGCATAGTCTTGAGATTGCTTCGTACCTCGCAATGACGGTTTAGGAGGTTAAGCAGTACTTACTTCGATACCAGTCCCGATATTACATTGATACTCAAAGCTACTATAGCTGTATTAAACGCAAATGCGATGAGCCCATGTGCCCAGGCCAGGCGGCGGATGTGTTTGGAGGAAATCTCCACATCGGATACCTGGAAAGTCATGCCTACCACAAAGGAGAAGTATACAAAATCAAGATAATCCGGGCTTTTTTCACCACCCGGAAATTCCAGGCCACCCATTGGTGTTTTCTTACCATCATCTGTATTATAGTATAAGTGTGCATAACGCAGTGTAAATACCGTATGCACCATCCACCATGATACAATAACCGCTGCCATAGCAAGTAATATGTAACCGGCAACTGTATCGTCTGGCGCCCCTTTGGTTGATTTTAGCAGCAGTAATATGGCCACTAAACTTACCAGCGATGCCGCCATCACAAAAACGAATATCATTACCCGGCTGCTATCTTCCAGACTGGCAATTTTGCGAATGTCTTTAGGGTGTGCCCAAATAATAATTACCCAATCTAATATAATGATGCTTGATGCGATCGCTATCCAGACGATTAAGGTTACAGCAGGCACCGATGGGTTATGCCTAACAAAAAAGAAAGTGATAGCCCCGATCAGCAATGATAGGTATAATCTGTAATGCGCATCAAGGCGAAGCAGGAAATTCTTTTTGGGTTCGGTTACACGCTGCATTAGCTTATAGTTGATGGTTGATAGTTATGTTTATCAAATATACATTCGGCTATGAACTATCAAGTATGAAGAATCAACTAAAATTAGTCTTCTTCCACTATTTCTGCAACACGGCCTACCTGCCCGTCTTCCAGTCGTACTTTTATGCCACGGGAGTGATAAGAGGCACTGGTGAGCAGATCTTTCACCAAGCCACGCGTAAGCTTGCCACTGCGTTGATCCTTCTTCAGGATGATATCTACTTCCAGACCGGGATATATGTCTGCTCTGTTACGTCCGTGCATATTGTTTATGATTACACCGGTTCCTATTGATTAAACCTATTTACTTCACCAGCCAGCTAATCGCATCTTCAACCTTTTTAAAGTCGAAACTGCTGATCACTTTATCCATAGCTTCGGTTATCTGCTGGTTTTGCAGGTTGCCTATGCTCCCCTCGTGGGTATGGTTAACTGTTTTATCAGGATTAAAGTTACCCTGTTCAATATCCAAACCTATTTGCTTGTAAGCATCACGGAATGGTGTACCATTCAGTACCGACTTATTCACCTCCTCTACACTAAACAGGTAAGTGTACTTAGGGTCATCCAGTATATTTTTGTTTACGCTGATGTTTTGCAGCATAAAGGTGGCCATTTGCAGGCAGTCTATCAGGTCGGCAAAAGCCGGGAATAATAATTCTTTCAGCAGTTGTAACTCGCGATGGTAGCCCGATGGCAGGTTGGTGGTCATCAGGGCAACATCGTTTGGCAGGGCTTGCAGGCGGTTACATTTACCGCGCATTATCTCCCAAACATCCGGGTTCTTTTTGTGCGGCATAATGCTGCTGCCGGTGGTCAGGTTTTCGGGGTAGCTTACAAAGGCGAAGTTCTGGCTAAGGTACAGGCACTGATCCATTGCCATTTTAGCCAGTGTTGCCGCTATGGATGATAAAGCCTGCGCTATTACACGCTCGGTTTTACCACGGCCCATTTGTGCGTAAACTACGTTATGGTTTAAACTTTCGAAACCTAAAAGCTGGGTGGTCATCGTCCTGTTCAACGGGAACGACGAGCCATAACCCGCTGCCGAGCCCAGTGGGTTTTTATTGGTGATCTTCCAGGCGGCCAAAACCATTTCAAGGTCGTCAACCAGTCCCTCGGCATAAGCACCAAACCACAGCCCGAAAGACGATGGCATAGCTACCTGCAAATGCGTGTAACCCGGCAGTAAAACATCCTTATGTTGCTCGCTCAGTTGTATCAACTGGCGAAAAAGGGAATCGGTTTCATTAACCACCTGTTGCAGCTGGTGACGGAAAAAGAGTTTCAGATCAACCAAAACCTGGTCATTACGCGAGCGGCCGCTGTGGATCTTTTTACCGGCTTCGCCAATGCGGCGGGTAAGCAGCATCTCCACTTGCGAGTGCACATCCTCTACGTCCGGCTCTATCTCAAAATTATCATGTTCTATCTCCAGATAAAGATTTTTCAGCTCCTGCTGCACCAGCATCAGGTCGGCGGCATCCATCAGGCCTATCGATTCCAGCATTTTAGTATGCGCAAGCGAGCCCAGCACATCAAAAGCGGCCATTTGCCTGTCCAGTTCGCGGTCGCGGCCAACAGTAAAGTTTTCTACCAGCTTATCAACGTTCGTGGTTTTTTGCCATAGCTTGCTCATGTTGCAAATATAGAATTAAATGCGTTTTACGGGAAACCGTAAAGCGTGTATATACTAACTCATAACATCCAATAGCCAATCCATAATATTATGTTGACCATTTGCTTCATTTAACTTAATAACAGAAGGTTATTTTGGCAGAATAATGAAAGCGTCGAAGTATTACTCGTTCAATTTAAAAAAAAGGCCGTTCCAGACATTTGCTTTAGCGTCTATAGTATTACTTGTATTTTCATTCTTCTCAAATAAAAGTACAGGCATAAATATTAACAATACTTCTGTTGTAATATGGTCGAACGTTATTTACCGCGTGCTCTCGGGTTTCCTTTTATTGATATGGCTGATATATCTCTTCATTAAAAAACGCCTGCTATCTAAAAAACTGATATGGGCGCATGCGTTTGCAACTATATTACCTATACTGGCCGCCATTATCTATTTTAACATTAACCAGCAGTACAGGTTGCAAAGTTCAAAAACCAATTACTGGCTTTATTCTCTACTACTCTTTTTTGCAGTTAGCGCGCAATTTGTGCTGATACTAAATATTGCCGGTGGAATAGTTAGGCGGTTAACCAAAAAACGAGGCCGGATATTAATAAATGATGCCCCCTAAACGATCTTACTCAGCATCTGGATATACAGGTCTATTCCCTGGCCTATTTCATCTACATAGATAAACTCATCGGCCATGTGCGAACGTGCCGAATCGCCGGGGCCAATTTTGATGGATGAGATATCCAGCAGGGATTGGTCTGACGTTGTTGGCGAACCGTATGTTTTGCGGCCAAGCGATACACCTGCCTGCACAAATGGATGGTTTTTATCTATTGATGATGGTTTTAAACGGATACTGCGCGGTTTTACCTCGCAGTTTACATGCTGGCGGATGATCTCGAGCACTTCTTCATTCTTGTAGGCATCGGTAACCCTTACATCTACCGTAAAGGTACAGGTAGCAGGTACCACGTTGTGCTGCGAACCGGCGTTGATAATAGTTACCGACATTTTTATAGGCCCAAACACTTCCGATTCCTTCGGGAACTTAAAGTTGCGGAACCATTCAATATCGGCCAGTGCTTTGTAAATGGCATTCTCGCCCTCCTCGCGGGCGGCGTGGCCTGCTTTGCCGTAAGCGGTGCAATCCAGCACCATCAGGCCGCGCTCGGCAATGGCGAGGTCCATCAGGGTGGGTTCGCCTACTATGCCAAAACTCAATTCGCCAAGGTCGGGGATAATCAGTTCCAGGCCATTCACGCCCGAGATCTCTTCTTCGGCTGTGGTAGCCAGGCAAAAGTTATATTTCAGGTTTTCCTGGTCATAGTAATGCAAAAACACCGCGATGAGCGATACCAGGCAACCACCTGCATCATTGCTGCCCAGGCCGTATAATTTGCCGTCTTCTATTTTGGCGTCATATGGGTCGCGGGTGTAGCCACTGTTGGGTTTAACGGTATCGTGGTGCGAGTTGAGCAGGATGGTTGGCTTTGATGCGTCAAAATGCCTGTTCCATGCCCAGATGTTATTAAGCTTGCGATGGGTTTTAACACCATGCTGCTGTAAAACCTGGTCTATCAAATCGGCAGTGCGGTCTTCTTCTTTACTGAATGATTGTATGGATATTAATTGCTGCAGCAGCTGTAAAGCCAGTTGCGATAGTGCTGATATATCGGCCATAGATTATCGGGGATAGTTCCCGTAAATAGTGAACGGCAAAAGTAATGCTTTTGGTGTAAGGTAACAATGCTTGTATTAATCGTATTGGTAGTCTGGGTTTACCGAAAACCCGCCCAACGGCTAATGGTTCGACAGGCTCACTATGGCAATTTGTTAATGAACGGCAGTCAAAAGTGTTCACGTTCACTGCCGTGAACACACGTGAACATTATCAAATATCTAATAATCAATTATTTATATATCCTACTCCTGACAAACTATCGCCACCATATTTAACATCTCAAATCGTCGGCGTTTTTATATTACAACAGGTACTATGCTGATCAGTTCTACTTTACTGGCAACAATTTCCAGATTGTAGCGTTTTATCCGCTGTTCGTCAATTATAGTTGTTGTATGAATTTTTCCCTCAACAAAAATCGTTTGCCCTTCTTCTAAAGTTATGGACTCCTGCTGCAATAACTTTTCGGGCATTCTTATCCTATGATATTCGTTATGCGCAACATTATCTACCCCCTTTTTTATAACCTCGTTAGTTACCAGCATAAAACATAAGTAGTTTTCGCTTCTATTAGTATTATTAATAAAAGGGTCGCCGGTTATTTGCCCCAGCAGTAATACTTTGTTAATTCCGGAGTTGCTAAGCATTCATTATCCCTTCGCTAAATTTTTCTAAGCAAAACTTGTCTTTCCAAAAAATACTATGTTTAGTATTAACAACATTAAAACGCGTGTTAAATACGTATTTCATTCCGCCGTACTTAAACAGAATTTATTTACCTCGGCTACCAGATCGTTTATATCAAATGGTTTAGCTATAAAACTATCATAGCCGTAGTGCCCAAGCGAATGCAATACGTTTGTATAGGCCGATACCATAATAACCGGGAGGTGAGCAGTTTTTTCGTTATGCTTTATTTGATGGCAAAGTTCACCGCCATTTATGCCCTCCAGAATATAATCTATCATCACCACATGCGGATCATATACCGCTATATCCGTAAAAATATCATCAGTGCGCGATAATGTCTTCACCTCAAAACCCTCGTATTCAAACACTTCTTTCATCACATCAAGCACATCGATGTCGTTATCTACTATTAGTAAACGTTTATTCATTTCGCAGAGCAGGTTAATACGTATGTTAATGCTTTTTATTAATCCCTGCAGAAATTGGGATCATTACTAACGAGTGGGTACGAACAATTCCTATACAACTAATTAGAGTATAAAGGTCATCAAATGGATATCACGCACAGTACGTATAAATACGGTATATTAAGTGGTAAACACGGTGTATTATCCTATTAAGAGAATAGAATTCTCTAAAATTAATATTCTGGTGCTATTAACCGATGATCCGGTTTAAAACGGCATAGCGAATAAGCGCTGCGGTGTTGCGTGTGCCCGTTTTTTCTACCAGGTTTTGGCGGTGGCTTTCTATAGTACGCTTACTGGTAAAAAGCTTATCGGCAATTTCCTGGTTGGTAAACCCTTGTGATACCAAGGAGAGTACTTCTATTTCGCGGTTTGACATATCGATGTTAGCTGCATCAATATTTGAATTGCTTACTGCCGATTGAAGGAGCTTATCAAGCAAGGTTAAAGCAACCTCGTTACACAGGTACCTTTCGTTTGTTGCAGCTATATGCCTGATGCCATAGATCAGTTCAACCGCTTCGATACTTTTCAGCATATAACCCGCTGCGCCTGCTTTAAAAGCATGCAGGATGTTATCAATACCATCCATCCGCGACAGGATGATGACCTTTATTTGGGGATGGCTTTGTTTAACCCGGGTTAACAGTTCGAACCCGGTAACCGGCGCCATGTTGATGGCGGTAATAATAATATCAGGATTATGACCTTCTTTAAGCAGCTCTAAAACTTTTTCGCCGTTGCCTGCTTCGGCAATAACTTCAATATCGTTTTCTTTTTCTAACAGGGCTTTTATACCATTACGTACGACATTATGACCTTCGGCCAGTATAATTTTAATCATTACAGGAATACTAAAAACTTAGCGGGATGATAAAAGTACCGGGAAGTATATTGGGTGAGTAGCTATGAAGCCTTAAAATTACATATTATGGTTGGTATTAAGAAACGTAAATAAATTGATTTGCGTATGCATGTTATTCAAGCAGTAAGGTTTCGTCCTCGTCGCCTAGGCTTAGCTGTATCACATCCGTCCCGGCAATGCCTTCTATCGATCCTTTTATGTGGGCAGCGTTTAGTAATACTTTTTCCAGCTGTTTCTCGCGGGCCTTCCAAAGTTTTTCCATGGCGTCGCGCTCTTTTTGGATAGATACGCGCATGCTCATATACCCCTCGCGGATGGCTTTCCATTGTTCAGAAAACTCGCTGCTGGTTAGATAATCATACAGCAGGTGCATCTTATCGCCCTTGTTATCCTGCGCTTTTGCCAGGTTAGCCAGTTTCATTACACCATCCCTCAGGATATATGACACGGCCTTTACCTCATCAAAACTACATATCCATACGCCATCCTTCTCGCCAAAGCAGTCCATCCCCTTTGGGTAGCACTGGGTTACTATAACAGCAACATCAATTGCCTGGGCACGCATGTCTTTTTTTAATTTGTCTATCCAATCGCCGCCAAAGGCAGTGGTGCGCTTACTTTCGTAAATAATACGGCCGCACTCCTGCCCAAACTGGTTGCGCACAGTTTGCACACAATCCGCCCCGCGAACGCCCTTACCCACCTCGCTGATCAGATCGAACGGGAAATAACTGCGCAATTGTTCCTCCAATATCAGCTCCTGCGCCTCACCCTGTAACTGCATAGATCCCTGCTCGGCACGGCGCTTCATCTCGTCAACCAGTTTTTTCTGGTCTTCCAGTTGCTTTTCCATCTCCTTCACCTTTAGCTGATGTTCGGTATCTTTGATACTGTATTTTTCGGTTTCCTGTTTACGGATCTGCTCGCTTAGTTCGGCACGCTGCTCCTGTAGCTTGCGCTGCAGGGCAAGCTCCATCTCTTCTTCCTTTTGTTTGAGGGATTGCTCGCGCTGTAAAAACTCCAGTTCTTTCTGGCGCGATTCCTTCAGCTTTTCGGCGCTGGCGGTTACAGAGTTTTGCAGCATCAGCAACTGGTTCTCAAAATCTGAAGCGATGGATTTGCGCAGGTTTTCTTCTAACGTTAATTGCAGGGCTTTCTTTTCGCCGGCAAGGCGCTCTTCAAAAGCTTCCTGTTGCTTTTTCTCGCGATTGGTAAAATCCGCCTCCTTTTTCTGAAACTCTTCTTCTTTCTGGCGGGTGTAATCCTGCATTTTCAACCTTAGCTGCTGCTTATATTCCTCGGCCATAACTTCCTCAATAGGGAAACTATGTCCGCAGCTGGGGCACTTAACTTCTGTAGCCATAATTTAAAATAGAATATCAAAGATAAGGGTTTGCAAAGGAAATCGGTTTAGATTTCTGTTGGATTATGGTTTAGATTTTAACCACAAAGAACACAGAGGAAAAGACACAAAGTTCACAGAGGCTTAATTACAACGGTGTCATTTCGAACGTAGAGAGAAATCTTGTTCATTATACAAGTTCGCCACCTGTCAGTTGAACAAGGTTTCTCCTCGTCCCCCGTTCGAAATGACAATTGCTTATTAAATAAGCAACCCTTAAAAATCGTGATACAAGTTCCTGAAGCTGCTTCTTAAACCGAAGGAAATAATAGCGGCGTTTTTAGTACCTATGCTATTTGATTCTTTACGATAGATACCGCCCAGTTCAAAACGCAGGTTGTATTTAGGGTTCACCAAAAAAGATACTGTTCCTTCTGCATAGTAAAGGTTAGTATTGATGCCCTGCCCTACGCTGGTTGTAGTAACCGTAGGCACCAGTGGCTTGGTAACGTCCTTGCCGTTATTTTCGCCGGTGGCATCCAGCCCGTATTTGGCATACATCAGCTGCCCCTGGAAATCAAACCTGCCCGTCGAGTAGTTCATGATACCGATCAGTTCCCTGAAGTTTGCGCCAAACGGGTCGCCAAGCGGCTGACTGAAATACGTATAGGCGCTAATAGATTTGGTATCGGCGTAGGTATATGGTTTAACGGTATTGTATTCAACAAGATAGTTCAGGTCTTTTACACCGAAAATATCCGCCCCGCGGACACCCACCTGGTAGCCGTTGGTGTTGCCTTTAAATGCATCGGTAGCTTTAATGCGGTCTATCAGTAACTGGCCGTATAAAGCGGTTTTATCGAATATTTTGTATTTGCCTGTAAAACCGACCAAAGCATTGCCCGGCTGCGATGAAGGGCCTAAGCCACTTGCAAAAACAAGGGGGTTAATAAAGTTAACATCGAAACCACGGCGGTTGCCCAGATCGTCGGCCTCGGGCACTATGTAGGCATTAAAAAACCCTAACGACAGGCTGTTGGTAACGTTCCAGTCTAAATAATGAAACAGGCCCCATTTACGGCGGTTACTGCCAAAGCCATCAAATTTGGGCTGGTTCATATCCTGCATGTAGGCCCACATCATCATATACTGCACTTTGCCTACGTTGGCGGTAAGGCGCAGTAAGGGGTAATTGGCTGCATAGTCCGACAATAAGATCGAGCGGTAACCATCGCCAATAAAGGTTTTATCCTGCCCTAAAGTAATGTTGAGTTGTTTGATGGGGGTGTATGAGATAATAGCTGTAGCATACGAGTAATCGCGGTAACTTTTTGATGCTGCGCGGTCATACGCCTGGCCGGGTATAAACCCTATCGATTTTACGTAATCGGTATAATAATCAGGAAAAGCTGCCTGGTTTTCAAACGCGCTGGTATAAAAAGAGAATTTGGTGCCTACTGTACCGCCAAACTGAAAACCACGTGTATTTAAACCTATCCTGGCATTTGGGCCAAAGCCAATTGGTTTAAAGTTTATAGCCTCGGTTGATTTATCCTTAAAATCTTTACCGAAGGTGTTATCTAATAATATATCGCCGTAAAAGGTGTAATCCTTAGCTTTAACGTCTACTAAATGCTCGTTAAATATTTTACGCAGAAACCAGTTTTTACGGGTACTGTCTACACCAACGCTCATCAGCTGGTTATACCTGGTGGTGAGTGCGCTATCCATCAAAAAAGGGCGTAGCGAGGTATGCAAACTGCTGCCTTTTGAATATATATCGGCATTAAACTTTTGATACAACTGGTACGATTGCGGTAAATAAACCGATTGCGCCTTACTTGCCGCCGCCGATAATAGGATTACGCACAACAGCAAAATAGTTTTACCGGCCAGCTTTGTATAGTTTTTTTGCATACTCAACAAAATAAGTGTTATTTATTTAAATTCTAAAACCCTAAATTCTAAACTCTAAAATTGAATCTAAGCTTTAGTTAGATTAAAAAGGATACCTGGTTAGTAGTTTGCTGATAAATATCTATTCAATTGCACCAATGAACCAATAAACCTTACCAAACAGTTAAATTCTGTTAAATTTGTTTACGTTGCGGTTTATTATATTACCATACCTATAAAAAATACTGATATTTGCCCCGCTTAATTTTACCTTTTCAGGAATGCAATACAATAAAATTAATAACCTTTTTGGCTGGCTTTGCTTTGTTATAGCGTCAGCAACCTACATCTTAACATTAGAACCATCAGTAAGTTTTTGGGATTGCGGCGAATTTATTTCGTGCGCATACAGGCTGCAGGTATCGCACCAGCCGGGCTACCCTTTGTTTGCCATGCTGGGTAAAGTTTTTTCGCTGCTATCGCTGGGCGATAATACTAAAGTGCCTTACTTTACCAATATGGGGTCGGCTATTGCAAGCGGCGCTGCCATTATGTTCTTATTCTGGACGATAACCGCTATGGCCAAAAAGCTGCTGGCCAACCGCGAAAAAGATTTTGGCGATGCGACAACCACCGTTATTATGGGCGCAGGTTTAGTTGGTGCACTGGCCTTTACTTTCACCGATACATTCTGGTTCTCGGCTGTAGAAACTATCGTGTTCGCCTTATCACAACTTTGTATTGCCGTAGTATTTTGGGCCATACTAAAATGGGATGCCCATGCAGACGAGCCAGGTGCCGACAAATGGATCATATTTATTGCCTACGTTATGGGGCTTTCTATAGGTATACACCTGTTAAACCTGTTAACTATACCGGCTATAGCGCTGGTATATTACTTCCGCAGGTATAAAAACGTAACTGTAAAAAGTGCTTTTATCGCTTTCTTTGTTAGTATTGCCATACTTGGTTTTGTACAATACGGCATCAGGGGATATACTATTAAGTTCGCCGCGTTTTTTGATCTGTTCTTCGTCAACTCGCTTGGGCTGGGCTTTGGCAGCGGCGCGTTCTTCTTTTTCATATTACTTATTGCCGGTATTGTTGCCGGCATCGTATACAGTATCCGCAAAAACAAGCCAACGTTAAACCTGGCGTTTTTGTGTATCGCGTTCATCTATTTCGGGTACGGTTCGTTCGCTTACATCCCTATCAGGGCATCGGCAAACACCAATCTGAACAACTCGCACCCCGATAACGCCTTTACCCTGTATGGTTACCTAAACCGTATCCAATATGGCGAAAACCCGCTATTAACCGGCCCGTACTTTGATGCCCAGGTAGTAGACCAAACCGACGGCAGCACCATTTACCGTAAAGGAAAAGATAAATATGAAGTTGCAGGTAAACGATCTGACTATAAATACGACCATACCACCATTTTGCCCCGTATGTACAGCACCGATGCCGGCGACGTAGGTTTTTACCGTGGCTGGCTGCAAATACCCGAAGGGCAGGCGCCAACTTTTGCAGATAACATGAAATGGATGTTTAGCTGGCAGATCTACCAGATGTATTTCCGCTATTTTCTGTGGAATTATGTTGGCCGTTATAACGACCAGGATGGCCAGCAAAGTACCGAAAGTATTGACGGCAACTGGACCAGCGGCATATTTGACGGTGGCAGGCACCTGCCAAAATCTGTTGTAGATAGCCCTACCTATACCCCACTTTACGCCCTGCCTTTTATTTTGGGTGTAATAGGGATGATTTACCAGATTGAGCGTAAAAAGAAAGATGCGCTTATAATAGCCCTGCTTTGGTTTTTTACCGGGCTTGCGGTGGTGTTATATGTAAACCAGCCAAGTGTGCAGCCGCGCGAAAGGGATTACTCGTATGTGGGCTCGTTCTATGCGTTTGCTATCTGGATAGGCCTGTCGGTTATTGCCATTGCCGACGGAATCCGCCGCAAAGTAAACGCGCGTACATCGGCATATATCGCTACGGGTATTTGTCTGCTGGTTGCCCCTGTGCTGATGGCTGTTAAAGAATGGCCGGGGCATGACCGCTCTACCAAGATGACGCCGCACGATATGGCGTATAACTACCTTATATCATGCCCGCCAAACGCTATATTGTTTACTTATGGCGACAACGACACCTACTCGTTATGGTACGATCAGGAAGTAGAAGGCATCCGCCCGGATGTACGTATTGTTAACCTGAGCCTGTTTAGCGGCGACTGGTACATCCGCCAGATGCAGAAAAAGATGAACGCGTCTGAACCGTTGCCTATTACCATGCCTTACGATAAGTATAAAGATGGCGTAAGGGATGTGATCTATTATAACGATGCCAAAATAGCCGGCCCCGTTGAACTGAAAGAGGTATTTGATTTTATCACCTCAGATGACAAGAGCATGCAGGGACAAAACCAGGGCGGCGAAAGCGTAAATTACCTGCCTACCAAAAACTTCAAGATCACCGTTAACCCCGATGATGTGATGAAGAACAAGGTTATCACCCCCGAGCAGAGAGACAAACTGGCCAGCAGCATTGAGTGGAAATACACCTCAAACTATGTAACTAAAGATAACCTGGCCCTGATAGATATACTGGCGCATAATAACTGGAAAAGGCCTATTTGCTTTACCACTACCATTGGCAACAGCAACCTGATTGGCTTACAGCCTTACCTGTATAAGGAAGGTTTTACCTACCGCCTGTTACCTTTAAAGGCCGATACTGCTAACCACGATCAGCTAAGCAAAACTAATAGCCTGCTGATGTATGATAACATGATGAACAAGTTTAAATACGGCAAATTTAAAACCGCCAAATATTTGGATCATGAATCAACAAATATGTTTTACCCGGTATTGCTGACTACTTTTTTAGATTTGGCACATAACCTTGTAAATGAAGGCCACCCCGATATGGCGCTTAAAGTATTACACAAATGCAGATAGCCTACCAGCTTAATGATACCGCGCTGGGCAATAAATTTGTGAACAACATTGATAAATTTTTGGTAGACCAGCTTGACTATAATGCCTACCTGCTTAAAGACGACATGAACCGTGTAAACCAACGCGACGTGCAAATAAGCATGCAGGTATTGAACGGCATGGCCGAATACGCCAAAACAGCAAAGCAAACCGCCATAAGCAATAAACTGGAAGCACAACTAAAAGACTATGCAACCAAGTTTGCACCAATAATAGGGCAGCAATAACAACTCGCCCTTATAAACAAAAAGCCCTGCCGGATACACCTGCAGGGCTTTTTTGTTTATAAAAATTATTTATTGTTTCGGGTGAACGTAAAGGATAGTATCGGCAAGGTCACCGTTGATCACTTTAAGGCGCGTTGCAGACGATTCAAGTATAACGTCTTTACGTACGGTACCATCTTCTTTTGTAAATTCCATGGTTTTACCTTCACCTGTCAATGCCCATTTGCCGCCTTTGCTGCCTTGCGGGCTTACAGTTTCATAGGTATGGTCGGCTTTAATGTTTAACCTGATGCCCTGTACCATAGAAACGATCATGTCTTTCTGTGCTTCTATCTGGTCTTCGGCGCCGGGGTTAGCTTCAACGGCCTTAGCAATTACCTTTTTTACTGTTTTATCAATTGATGTGTCGTCAATTTTCCATGAGCCGATCACGTCTTTTTCAGAAGTAACGATGGTGAAAGCAGAAAGCAATACGGTTGCTGCTACTGCGGTGATAATTTTTAGTTTCATTTGTTTAGTTTGTTTGTTTTGGATGGTAAATGCGCTGCTTTGTTACACAAACATACCGATTAATTTCGTCTTAATTAACCTAAAAAGTCTTTCATCTGGTGCGGTAACGGGTAATTTCCGGTCATTCTGCGCATTAAAACCACCTCGCCAACGTGGAAGGATAAGTGAACGGATAGGTCCTGCACCAGCTTTAGTTTTTGCATAATACCAGCATCGGCCATGTTAAACTTTTGGATCTCGGCTTTCACACCGGCAAGCTGTACGTCTAAGAGGTTTACCCTGCTATCCAGGTCGGCCTGCGTGCTTGCGTTTATATCATCTATCCAGGTAGCGTCCTCGTCTATCAGTAAGTTATCGTAGATATTCCTCAGTTGCTTAAGCTGGTGGCCCTGCCATGCAGTAAGATGATTTATAATTTGCCAGATAGTCTTTGGCGAATGAGCAGGCGGGCTATCAATTTCGCTTATGCTGAGTTTATCAAACACCCTAAAGGTATCAAACGAATCGGCGAAGAGGGTTTCAAATGGGTTTGGCATAGATTCTAACTGATATGCTAAGCTAAAGCAAATCAGTTAAATATTCACATCGCCAAAACCTCGTTCTCCTTTTTTATACGCACGGTAAGCATCAAAGCATTTAGTATGGTAAACACAATAGCCGTATAGTACAAACCAAACGCCAGCGGGATAATGGCTATCTCGCAGATCACTATCATATAATTGGGATGTTTTATGTATTTATAAATACCGGTAGCAACAGGCCGGGTACCGGGCACTTTGTAAATTTTGGTATTCCAGTAATGGCCCAGGGTGGAGATCACGATCACTTTTACAACAATCAGTATAAAAAAGAACACGATAAGCGGGTAGCTCACTACGGCACCGTCCCGCCAAATATATTCGGCAATAATTGAGATGATGAACAATGTATGCATGGCTACCATATAAGGGTAATGCTCTTTACCATACTC
>NZ_JBAZRC010000076.1:0-21383 GCF_041663085.1 Mucilaginibacter sp. | reverse complement strand
GGCTATAGTAGGCTTGTTATCATCATCATATCCATCATCATGGGTTTTTTGCTGCACTTTAGCACCCGGGTTATCAATAAAAGTATTTTGCTTGATGGTTTATGGAGTACACGCAGGGTAAAGATTGACCTGAACAGCATTGTGAAGGTAGAAAAAGGATCGTACAGCCGCTACCTGTTTAATAACCCTGTTTATAACCTGCACACCAAAGGCACCATCCGCTTTTACGCGGCCGGTAACGATGCCATACACCTAACCGATAGGGACGGCCTTGTTTACATCATCGGCTCGCAACATGCCAACGAATTTTTGAGGGCTATAAAAGGCGAAATGAAACCGGCGTAATTAGCCCGGAAAACCTTTTCAGTATCAGGATATCTTTCACGTTCTGTTCCATTAAGAAATGGAACAAGTGGGACAAACGGAACATGTTGATAGTGAATTTGTTAGTGTTTTTAATGCGGTTCTCTATCTAAACAGATGCTTCCCGGTTTTTAGTTAAAGTATTGTAGTGCAGATTGTTATAAAAATGGGGTTTTGTTCCGCTTTTTAAGAAATGAGACAAGAAATTTAGCAGCAATAAACTGATTTTTTTAGCCTTTTTTCGACTTTAGTTCGCCCTTTTTAGGCGGTATGGTTTAACCATTGAAATATGGCTTAATTTAATTAATCGTTTGGTTTATAAATTGTTATAAATTTACGCTTGTTCCATTTTGTTCCGCTTTTTAATAAAATGGAACAGCAGAGTTTTGTTGCCTCGGGGTGGCTGCGAAAATTTGGGTGCGGGTGTAGGGTGTTCTGAAAGAGACCCTGCGATATAAGTGCCATAAAAGGGGAAATGTAGCCTGCGTAACCCCAATTTTACCCCAAATTTTTTGTTGTAAAATCACGTAGTTTTACGTGTTTTTTATCACAAAAATTTACTATATTTTTGTCGGGTAAACCCTTTACCTGTTATATGAAAAAACTCTATCCTGGCAGTACCGGCGCTATTTTTAAACTGTGTGCTGTATTACTTATCGCAGTTGTTGCTGTAATTTATGGTTGCCGTAAGGACATTTCCAAACTTAGTGACAAGCCCTCTGCAACAATCACCGACCCTAATGTTGCTAAAGCAAAAAGCTGGTACGAAAACAGCTTCCCTAAACAGGAGAAAAAATCAGGACAGACTACAAATGCCGTTGGCGATAACTTTGACTTAAGCCAGTTTTTTAACCCCGATTGGGCGGATGCAAAAAATTATACCCGTTTTAATGACGATGTAATAGAAGTGCCGGTGGATGCGGCTTCGGCAATAGGGCTCAAAGTGAAGTCGGTGCCGCAAAGCAGCAGCCGCAGTTCGGTATTGATACTAAAACGGGGCGAAACGTATAATGCCTACGTGATGACTATTGTTGGCTATCCTGAATATTTGAAAGGTGATACAACAAAGTTAGCGAATAACAGTTACGCTAACCACGATGCCAACTTTAGCGGTATGGTTTATTACACCACGCCACAAGGAGAGTTTGTTAACGGCTATACCTACAAAAGCGGTGTTATTAAAGGGCAATTGATGGATGAGGCTTATACACCCACGCGCCAAACCACCCAAAGTATAAAAAGCAATTCAATGGAGTTTGTTGAAGTTTGTACCGAATGGTTTCAGCGTGTGCCGAATGATGAAGGAGGCGGTTACCATTGGGTATGGATAGGCGAATCTGATTGTCATAATGAGGTGGTGGAAACTCCCGATCCGGGCAATCCAACTATGCCATCTAATCCGGGCGGTGGTTCGCCGGGCAGTGGCGGAGGCGGCCCCCCTGATGGCTCACCAAACGATCCATGCCCCCCTGTAAATGTACAAACTATCAAAGATGGTAAATTTGTTAATACCATCAAGGTGCAAAAATTGCCCGTTGATGGTGGTGGCTTTCCGCAGCCCGCACCAGATGACCCATGCACAATAAAGCCAGCAACAAAAAAGAAACCTATTTTTGGCATTAATAATTCAAATGCTGTAGTGCCCGATGCCAACTTTAATGCAATGCTGGACTATTTAAAGGGCTTAGGTTACACAGTATATCCGCCGTATGATGACTTTGTCAATGTTAATGGAGTATACTACCATGGTAAGGTAACTACTATCATCAGCGCCGACGGCAAAGATATACAAGCCTACTTTAAACCGGATGCAGATGGCGGTACCATGACAACAGGCTTTAATTACAGCATAGGCAATAAGGGGCCCAATGCCACAACTGCCCCACCAGGTAATACAGGTGCTCCATCAAACACCTCAAACTGGCCTATATCTATGCCATCTTATTTTGGTAACAGCACCATAATTTATACCCCACCGCCTGCTGTTATTTATACGGACAACGAGAGCTCTTACATAGACCCCGCAACGGGAACCAAAGTTTATTATACGGACGTATTAGCCGCCTTTACAAATTCCCCGCAAATTATAGAGCAAATAGAAAGCGGCGATCCTATAACAGGAGGGCCACAAATAATCATGTCGAAAATCGGGGTATTGATGTCTATCGATTATGTACGAGAAGCAGAAATATTAACTTACCAGCACCCGGATTGGACAAAAGCTCAAATATATGGAAATGCGTTTTGGAATGTTTTAGGAGGGAAAGTCCACTTTATATTTGACGTTGCCGGGTTTGTACCCGTTATAGGAGATGCTGCAGATTTAATAAATGGGGGCATTTACTTTATTGAAGGCGATAAAATAAACTGTGCATTGAGCGTATCTGCCGCAATACCCGTTATTGGCTGGGCATCTACAGCGGGCAAGTGGGTTAAAGTATCTGTAAAAACAGTGCCTTTAGCAAATGCTGCGGGCAAGGTTGCATATAGGGCCATTAAAGCTGGCAGAGAGCTCCGCCTGGTTAAAATGGCCGTTAATGTATTTGACCACGCGGCTATAGTTACCTTAAAAGCCATAAAACCAGCTGATAAAACCCTCACAAACATTAGTGGTTATTTGATTGATAGGTTTGGGTTACGCATAGCTCCAACAGAAAGTACTTTAAAAAACCTGATTGATGATATTGCACAATATGGAGATGCTGCAGGCACCAAAACTGAGCAATTAGCCGATGCGTTGTTACAACGCAATGGGTTTGTAAAATATGAATCGAAAATTGGCAGTAATAATGGTTTTGATGGCGTATATATTAAAGGCGGTTTAACCAACCCAACCGAAATTATTATTAACGAAGCTAAGCAAATAGGCAGTATTGGGAATATTAAGTTAACCCCAGGCAATATAAGCACCGGTTTAGCGGCACAAATGAGTACCGAATGGATAGAGCAAACGATTCGCAAAATGAAAACCGATGCTAATGCCGCAATAAAAAACCTGGGAAATGTACTGGATATTAATCGAACAAAGATAGCTAAAACAGTAACAGCCGTAGATAAATCGACTAAAGAAATAGTAGTTTTAAAACTGGATAAATATGGATTATAATGTGTAATATCTTATTAAAAGCAATAGTACTACTAACATTAAATAGTAAGAATGGACAAATTTGAACACTTAAAAAATAGATATGCTGATAGCTTAAAAGATGAGGCCGTTTACTTTGAAAAAATGAAGGAACCCGATGGGGCATATTTTTATATTGGGCCTTTAGAATACACAAATATTGATTATGCTCTTTATCAGATGTATATCGAGCACGATTATAAAAAAGCCAGGGCATCGTTCTATAAAGCGGCCTGGATTGCCGCCTACATGAGCGATACGTATGATAGACGTGTAATGGATAATGGCATGTTAGAGATAAGTTTCGCTATGTTTTCGGATAATAAAGCGCTGATTGAGCGGTACAGCCGGTTAATAAATAAAATAAATAATGACACCAGTATGCCTTATCAGTATTCAAACTGTATACAAAACATCTTAGCCGAAAACTGGGATAAATTAGACTGGAATATTCATTGCCTGACGCGTTTTGTAAAGATGAAACAATTCGCGATGTATGCCGGCATTATTGATATATTGAATGGCTTTAAAGCAAAAGATGAAGAATTGATAAGAAAAGGGCTGGAAGATTTTATCGCGACCGCAAAAAAGAGGAATAAAGATTTTCTTGGTATACACAAGTTTTTTTCTGTTGATACGGCGGGCTTTTGCAAATTGGCCTGGATAAAGGGGTACGAAATTGATTTAAAAAGCCCTATGGTACCTGCTGAACTGATGCCAATTGAACCATTAGAATATTACCCAGAATATGATTTTTTAAAAGAAGGGTAATTAACCGGCTCGTAATACCGCATTTGCCAAATAATTAATCGATGTTTTATTACAACGCGTTGTGTTTTTAAATGTAAAGACAAACAAAACCTCATTAAATGGGAGTGATCTATGAAATATTCTACTTGGCTGCTATTCTTATTGTTATGTGCTAATTTTTGTAATGCCCAAAGCTTTCGTGAACTAACTTATATCAATGGAGAAATCGAAATTGCCAAATTAATAGTCGGGAATGACTGTTTTAGATTGGAAAGCTTCGATTCTATTATTAAGGCTCAGGGTGACCAAGTTGCATATAGATATCGTATTGATGCGAATGGTAAATATTGTGCAATAGCAACAAAGATCGAGAATTTTTCGGGCAAGCTTTTATTTCAGCAAGATATCAATCGTCATTATTTGAAGGTTGATACTACATATGCGGAAGAAGATAGCGTAATCAATAATCTCCGCTGTAAGAAAGTAATCATAAGCTATGTAGATAGCATCTTAAACGAGCATAACGTAGTAGTACCTTTTGATACCTTATATTCATTTCTATTTGTCGCACCTTTAATAAATTCCCATACGCCCTTTTCTTTTAACTCTAAAAAACTACAAGGCTTAATTATTGAAAATGTTACTGAGCATGCAGAACTATCGGTTAATATGGATAAATTAATAAAGACAATTAGAAGAAATCGAATTTTTACCCAAATTAAAACTCCATATAATTTAACAATGGACTTTTTTATTTTACCAAAAGATTGTACCTATTTTAAAAATCAGAAAAAATTTGATGAAAATTTTCCATTCCCTCTTTCTGACGAATATTAACAGAAATTTTCATTAATTACTTTAATTGGTAATAGTAACTGCAAGCTAAAATATCAACAATTCAACGCTCTACTAACTATGAGAGCTATCTCCCTTATTATATTGTTTTGTAGTTTAACCACATTTAAAACCACCCCCACACCTTACCTGCTTTATTGGATGATACGGACGAGTTTTAATATGAACTGATAAGTCGTATTAAAAAACATCCCTATTATTTTTTTTAATGCGTTTTGTAACTGGCCAGATCATTATACACCTGGCGGAACGAGCTGCGGATGCCAAAGGTGATCATGGCTGTTTTATCGTTAAAGTCGCTGTTTTTTTCGGTGCGGTAAATGCCGCCAAGCTCAAGCCTAAGGTTATATTTAGGATTAAGCAGGTAGCCAACTTTGCCTTGCAGATAAACCATATTGGTTTTTAACCCCTGGCCAATGGTATTGCCGTATGTTGACGCCGGGTTGGTATAAGGGTTGAAAATGTCTTTACCATAGTTGATATTATTCATATCGAGGCCATAGCGGCCGTAATCAACCTCGCCCATCAGGTCGAACCGTTTATATGAGTAATTGAGCAGGCCTACAACCTCGCGGAAGTTTGCTCCCCATGGATGCGCCAAAGGCTCGCTATTTGCCGAGTAGTTGAGGATGCTTGAGCGCTCAGAATACGTATACGGCCTTACGGTGTTGGTTTCTAACAGGTAGTTAAGGTTTGTTACGCCAAATAAATTTGCGCCCCTTATACCCAGCTGGTAGCCAAATTTATTATTTGAATAGCCCGGGTTCGAGAAAAACTCCTTAGCGGTAAATTCATCGAGCGAAAACTGGCCGTATGCCGTAATGCCGTCTGTTAATTTGTATTTAGTGGTAAGGCCTATCAGCGCGTTATCCGGCGAACCGTTAGCGGCCTCTATAGGCCTTAAAAATATTACGGGGTTGATGTAGCTAAAATCGAACCCGTGGGTGTGGCCCTGATCGTCGGTATTGGCCCAGATGATGGAATCAAAGAACCCAAACGACAGGCGATTGTTAACGTTCCAGTCTAAGTAATGAAATATGCCCCATTTGTTACGGTCGATATTTAAATTGCTGGTACCCGCCGGGTCGTTAAAATAAGCCCACATGGCCATGTATTTTACGTTGCCCAGGTTGGCTGTAAGTTTAAAGAACGGGTACGGCGATGCGTAGTCTGATAACAGCAGTGAGCGGTATCCATCGCCTATAAAGGTTTTATCGCGCCCGGCCGAGATATTAAGATACTTAACCGGCGTGTATGATACCGTTGCGGCAATGTAATCCCATGCATAATCGTTAGGCTTGTTATTATAAGTACCCGCATAAGCCTGCCCCGGTACAATGCCTACCTGCCTGATGTAGGTAGAAATATAGTTGGGTACCTGGGCGCGGTTTAAATAGCCCGAAACGTTATATGAGAATTTTTTACCCGCGGTACCACCAATTTGCAGGCCTATTGAACTTAACCAGGTGTTGTTTTTATTAGAAAAATCGCGCCCTATGCTAAAGTCGGGCAGCAGGTCGGCATAAAAGGTAGAGTTTTGGCTTTTTATATCTATTAAATGCTCGTTAAACAGTTTGCGGTATAAAAAGCTTTTGTTTGAACCATCGCTGCCATAATTAATGATAGAATCGTATTGATGCATCAATAAAGAATCGTCAACAAAAAACGGTTTCATGGCCGTATGCAGGCGGGTTTTTGTTGAATAAGCATCAGCATTAAACTTTTGATAAAAATCATATGAGTAGGGCTGGTATACCGATTGTGACCGGGCAATACCTGCCGTAATCAATAATAGCGTAATGCTGATAAATATTCTCTTCATATTATGCTGATGGGTAAACTATTCAAAATAGTTTAATGTTTTAAAGCCGCCCTTTTTCATGTGCTCGTCCTTTTTAGCCAGGTGCAGATCTGATTGTACCATATCGGTAACCAGGGCCTGCAAGTCATAACCCGGTTCCCAGCCTAATTGTTTTTTTGCTTTTGACGGATCGCCTATCAGCAAGTCGACTTCGGTAGGCCTAAAGTACTTAGGGTCTACCTTAACAATGGTTTGGCCAAACTTTAAATTATCTGCGTTAAGCCCTAACGACTCAATTTTTTGCTCGTCGATATCAATAATAACGCCTTTCTCGTTCTCGTCTTTGCCGCTAAATTCAATCTCGATACCCAACTCGTTGAACGCCATTTTAATAAATTCGCGCACGGTGGTAGTAACACCGGTTGCAATTACATAATCTTCGGGTTTATCCTGCTGCAGCATCAGCCACATAGCTACAATGTAATCTTTTGCGTGGCCCCAGTCGCGCTGTGCCGATAGGTTGCCAATGTACAGGCAATCCTGCAGGCCTAAGGCAATTTTAGCCACCGCACGGGTAATTTTGCGGGTAACAAAAGTTTCGCCGCGTATGGGGCTCTCATGGTTAAACAGGATGCCGTTGCAGGCATACATATCATAAGCTTCGCGATAGTTTACAATGATCCAGTAACCATAAAGTTTGGCTACCGCATAAGGCGAGCGCGGATAGAATGGTGTGGTTTCGCTTTGCGGCACATGCTGCACCAAACCATAAAGCTCTGAGGTAGATGCCTGGTAAAGGCGGGTTTTTTTGGTAAGGCCCAGTAGCCTGATAGCTTCCAGGATGCGTAAAACACCAATGCCATCAGTATTGGCCGTGTATTCGGGCGAGTCAAAGCTCACCTTAACATGGCTTTGTGCGCCAAGGTTATATATCTCATCCGGTTGTATCTCCTGTATCAGCCGGGTTAGGTTCATAGAATCGGTAAGGTCGCCGTAATGCAGCAGCAGTTTTGCGCCTGTTTCGTGCGGGTCGTGGTACAGGTGGTCTATCCTGTCGGTATTAAAAGAGGATGACCTGCGTTTAATGCCATGTACTTCGTATCCTTTTTTTAGCAAAAACTCAGCTAAATATGCACCATCCTGACCGGTTATCCCCGTAATTAAAGCCTTTTTCATTAACAAATATTATAAAATGCAATATTATTTAAATTAATTGTAAAAGCTTGTATGGTGATGATGGAAATGCTTAAAGCCGGTATGCAAGGCATCGCAGGTGTTTACTCACCCCGTGGCACTGCGTGCGCGACCCTCTCTGCTTCGCAAAGAGGGTGAAGAAAAAATAAATGGAGCTAAACCCTCTTTCCGCGCAGCGAAGAGAGGGTGGTCGAGCGAAGCAATGACCGGGTGAGTTAATGAAGCGCTTACCAGTGGCATTCATGTCGCCGCAAAATACAGAACGAAAAGTGAATTATGAAAGAGATATCGTTAAAGTGTATACTAAATGGATTCCTAACAAGGGAATGGGGTTTTATTTCCGCAGCTAAAGATGGAACTTTATGGAACTCCTATGCCATATGCAATTTTCGAAGTATCTGAATAGGTAATACATTAAAAATATTGTGCAATCATCTTCCAAACCCGCCGCACAACGCAAATCAGCCATAAAAAAGTTCGAGTTTTGTAGTCTAAGAACCACTTTAAACCCCATCCATGGGAACGGCATGGCGGGATTGCCGAAAGCCTTTAGATGAAAACCTGGAGGCTTTTTGTTTTGTATCCATTATATTTATAAAACAAAGGCTTATAGAATTACATAATAAACCATTAACTGAGATTGAGCAACATTTTTTTATTATTACTGATGACGTTATTTATCAGGTGTAGCAGTAGCTCTGTACAAAATGGCGAGAAGTCTAAAACTAATAAAGTAAAAGATTCGGTTAATAAGCAAAAAGCAATTGATGAACAAATGGAAAAAGGAGATCGGCCAGACGATGAACAGCCGACACCAACACCCGCCGAAGAGAGAAAACGATTAATCGGAAGATATGATCAGGTTGAGACATTTGATACGACTATCGTCAATGGTAGTGATAATTTGAATCTTCGTTTAAAATATTATTGTTTGAGGGACAGCAGTATTATAGTGCCCAAAACATATCAATCGGATGAGAAAAAGCCACACGCTTTTACCACACACCCTTTCGCTTCAACCGTTTTATTGATATATAATCAGGATACGGTGTTAAACAGGGAATTCAAAGCAAGTGATTTCAATCCATTTTTTGAAGATAATTTTGGAGGGAATTTGAAAAGATATGGGTCGATTTTGATGCTGCCAGAACTTTCAAAAAAGAATAAAGATAAAGGCCAAATTGCTTTGATTTACTCACTTGCTATACCAGCAACAGACATAGGAATAAGGATGTATTTAATAATTACTAAGAACGGTAATTATAAAATCGTAGAAAACTATTAATGCAATTAAACTTTCAAAACCCGTGCAAATCATTCTCCACTCGCCGCACAATGCAATCACCCTATAAAGATTTTGAGTTCCTTAGTTTAAGGGCTACGAGTGAGATTTTTCGGCGACAGAAGTTTAGTCCCATCGGGACTTCTGGTTGGTAGAAACAATCAATAACCACGAGGCGTTCCCAGAGGAACGCTTGGTAAATTTAATGAATATGCTACCAACGAAATGTGCCTGACGGCACATTGAGAAAAGAAGTTTAGATACCGGCAACAGTATCTTCCAGTTCGCGGTACCAATCTTCGCCATATTTGCGGATAAGCGGGCCTTTCAAAAACTCATGTACTTTTACCTGCAGTTCGTCGCCAAAGCTACATGCGGGGCTGCAAATGCTCCATCGGTCGTAGTTTAAAACATCAAACTCGGGGTAGGCGGTTATACGGATGGGGTATAAATGGCATGAGATAGGTTTTTGCCAGGTTATAGCGCCTTCTTCATACGCTTTTTCGATAGCGCACTTGGTGATGCCGTTTTCCCATATCACATAGGCGCACTCTTTGTTCACCTCAACGCATGGGGTGGTGTAGTCGCCTTCAAAATCGGTTACATAGGTGCCAACACTCTCAACGGTTGCAATGCCCTTAGCGGTCATGTATGGCTTTACCTTGGGGTATATCTCGTCAAGAATATCCAGCTCATCGTGGTTTAACGGTGCGCCCGAGTCGCCTTCAAGGCAGCAAGCGCCTTTGCATTTATTTAAATTGCAAACAAAGTTGTTTTTAATAACATCCTCGTGCAGTAAAACACTCCCTACTTCAATCATTTTTTATTTTATTTTTTTACCGGGTTTAATGGATATTTTAACCCGCTTGCCTGCGATAGATCCATCACCAGGCTGCCCACAATTAATTCTACGTGTGCTTTAATGGGTATGCGGTTCTTATCGTCAGTGATCCACAAATATAGCTTACTATTTTTTCTGAATATACGCCCGGGTATAATTGTGGGGTTAAATTTTAAACAGTTAAAGGTACCCAGCCCGCATTTTACCTGCTCGCGGCCCATAAAAGTAATGGTAAGCGCGTGGATCCCATCCTCCAGGAAATAATGCAGCTCAAGTTTTTCGCCAATTTTTAAGTTAGATACATCAATATTGCGGGCAAAGTAGTAGCACGATAAAAAATCAAATACATCGCCCTTGAACGGGAATTTACCCTTATCGGCAGTAATTACGTTGGTATCGTGGTTAAAAGTAACCTTATCACTATGCCTGTAGCTCGATTCCTGCCGGGTTTCTGAGTAGTAGTAGGGCAGCAGGGTAACCGGGTCAATATAAGAGTGGTATTCGTTACGTACTTTAAACAGCAGGTTAAAAGTGCCTACAGTTTTTGCTGTTGTATTGATATGTAAAGCGGGGTGCCCGTCAAATTTAAGCGGGCTGTTTTCTACTTTAATAACAGCTTCGGCCGCGCTGAATATGCCGTATTTAAGCTTATAGGTTATTTGTTCGCCCGCCTGAAAGGCAACCTCTTTGGTTTTATAGGCCTTTTCCTGGCTAAAAGCATGGTTAAAGCAGGTTATAAGTATAAGAACTATATAGTATTTCTTCATGTGATTGGTATAGACGCAATTACCGGTGTACGGTTTAATCCTTGCGTTTATAAATAGGCACGGTAGAGCATGGTTCGCCAAACATAAGGCTTTTTGCAACCGGGGTAAGCCTTTGTGTTAGCTCTACATAGGCCGATACGGGTACAGGCACATCTCCGCATCCTTTTATCACAACACGCTGGTCGCGGTATTGTTCCACATCAAGGGCAGCTACTTCTTTTACAAATAATACGGTTTCTAATACTTCGGCGTCGCCAAATACAACCTGGCGGGCGTATGGTGCCAAACGGTTTGCCAGCAGCATATATGCCCATGCCGGTACAATAGCATCGGCGGTGCAGGTTACGGCTACGTTTTTACCCTGGTATTGCGCCCAGTCATGCGTTTTTACAAACTCACGGAAGTCCTTCTCGCGGAGCATCAGTCCGTGGAACAGGTTATCTTTTATATCATAAACCACACGTTCGCCGGGGGCGTAAAACTGTGCGGGGTCTAAAGTAACCAGGCCGCTTTGTGCAACTTTATTGATGATGTTTTCCTGTATTTCCATGATCTGTATAAATAAAAAAATCCGGCATCAACTATAACGCTGATGCCGGATGCAAAATTACTTTAAATTTATCTTATAAGAACTTAGCTCTGTTATCTTTTACATTCGCCTTATCTTTAAGGGCATCAAGCACCTGCCCCTGCGAGCGTTGTGACAGCGCCTGGCCTAAAGTTTGTTTCTCTCTTACGTTGTTGGTAAGCTGGGCAGGGTTGGTAAAGCTATCTAACGAAATTACATAAACGCCTTGCTGGCCTTCAATTGGTTTTGATAGTTTATTTGGCTGCGAACCAAACACAGTACCTACAACTTTATACTCTGCTGATGAGCCCGGGATAACCGGGTTGGCAAATACAATGTTTTGTAAAGGTGTAACTTTGCTGCCTGCTTTTTGAGCAACCTGATCAATGCTTGAAGCACCATTTAATGCCGACTGGAATTTATCAGAAAGTTGTTTGCCTTTAACCTGTATGCGAACCGCCGGTTCTATTTGTTTTTTAACAGCATCTAAAGGTAAAATACCTTTAGGTTTGATGGCAGACACACGGGCAATGACATATTGATCGCCTACTGCAAATACCTGGTCAGAGAAAGCGCCTTTTTCTGATTTAAACACCCATTTTACAATTTCGCGGGCGTTATCTAAACCAAGTACGCTTGCAGAGGTACCGCTTACATCTTCGGCATTTTTAATTGGCAAATTTGCTTTTTTAGCCTGGGCATCAAAGTTATCGTTTGTTAACGAGGTTAAGAACGATTGCGCTTTGCTGTAAACAGCAGATTGTGTTTTGCTGCTTGCGGTTAAAGGTTTATCTACAACGGCAACTTTAACCACTTTTGATGAACCTTTTTGCTCTTCGACCTGGTAAAGGTGAACCCCAAATTGAGTAGTAACAACTTTTAAGGCACCTTTTGGAGCGCTAAATACCGCATCGTCAAATGCTGGTACCATAGCACCACGGCCAAAAGTACCCAAATCGCCGCCTTTATCGCCCGATGCTTTATCAATCGAGAAGTTTTTGGCTAACTCTGCAAACGGCCTGCCGCCTTCAATTAGTTTTTTAAGTGAATCTGCTTTTGCAAGTGCTTTGTCAAGGCCACCCTCGGTAGTTGGGTTTAATAATATGTGCCTTGCTTTTACCGAATCGGGGCCAACCCTTGAATCGATCAGTTTTGCAATTTTAAAGCTGCCGTTTGACAGGTATGGGCCGTAAATAAAGCCTTTATCTGCCGAAAACATAACCGAATCCAGCTTAGGCTCTAACTGGCCTTTTTTCTGGTAAACAAGCTGTGGTTTTGTTTCAGAGTTGATCTGTACAAAAAGCGAGTCGTTAGGGGTAGCTTTAAAATCAACCAACAGTTTATCAACCTGTGATTTTACCGCCGCGGTATCGTCTTTTGAAGGTGCAGCGTTAAAGCTTACGTATTCAAAACTGCGTAGTTCCTGCTGGTTTTTAAATTCCGGTTTATGCTCGTTATAATAGTTGCTGTAGTCAGCATCAGTTAATTTGATGTTGGCATCGGGTATTGATGCATAATCAAGCACGGTATATTTAAAATTGGCTAATTTGTTTTTAGCCAGGTAATCGTCTTGCGCGTCAAGCGAGTTTACATACAGACCGTTGGTTACCAATGTCATGTATTTTTGCTGCCTTTTTGCCGCAATTAATTGCTTAACAAAATCGCCCCATGCTTCTATCTGTTTTGCATCGGCTTTTGGCGTTTGCAAATAACTTAAAAACTGGTTAAGCTTAGCTTTATCAAACTGGCCATCGGCGCCAACAAACTGACGTTGTATCTGCGGATCGGGATTGTTGCCACTAATCATTGATGTGGTTTCATCACCACCTACAATAAGCCCAAGCCTGTCTATCTCCTTGTTTAGTAACAATTCGGTTAAATACTGGTTCCAGGTGGTTTCCTGTATGTAGCTATTAATTTGCGGTGTAAGGTTTTGCCCAGATTGTTGCTTAAACTGCTGTGTGCTTTGCTCTAACCTTTCACTAAATTTAACGTAAGGTATTTTTTCACCATTTACCTCACCAATATCGTTGGCATCGCCCCTGAAAAAGGAACTGCCCGAACGAACTACCTCTTCGGCAATAAAGCCTAAAAGCGCTACACCAATCACAATTGCGAGAATCTTTCCCATCCGTTCCCGCAAAAAACCCATTATGCCCATATAATTATCTATGTTTTATATTTCTCAAAAAGAGGCGCAAGATACAATTTTTACTAAAATTCTATAACACAAAATTTTGCGTAAGAAAAATATACTGTTATTGCGTAAGATCTCCATTCATTTGGATAGCGCCGGTAGCGTTTTGAAACACCGGATGCAGTAATTTATCATCGCTGACAAAGCTGGTCGCATTCATTACATCACCGTTAGGTTTGGTCATTACCACCTTTTGGTTTGAGTAATACTGTTTTTTGGCGGTGTCCCATATCAGCTCTTCAGATTTATAGGTAGCGCCATCTTTCCTGGTTGCCACTACATTTTTTTTAAATACAACCAGGCTTTTCTCGGTATAGTAGTAGCCTGTATCGGCAACAATATTGCCATCGGTTGTTAATGAGTCATTATAAAGTATAACCCTAACCCCGTTAGGCATTACCTGGTATGGATTTTTTTTGGTAGCGTATTCTATTAACAAGGGCGAGATAAGCTGAGCCTTTACAATCCCCTTGTCGCTAATGGTCATGGTAACGCCTGTAGTGCGCTGTATAGGTTTGGTAGCATCAGCTGCGGCTATTGCTTTAACTTTATTGATATCGTTTTCGCAGGCGTTTAAAAGCAGGGCTGTTAAAACAGCCGGTATATAAATGCACAGTTGTTTTAGCCTGTTTTGCATTATACAATGTTAATCGATCTTATTTTTGATGAACCACTTATCGTTAAGCGTGAATGACAGGTGTACATTAACATAATTTTCTTTTACCAGTCCGTTAACCAAGGTTCCCCTTCGGCCTACTTCGGCACCAATGTTTATTTTGTAGAAGCTACTATAGCCTGCCCTTAAAGGGAGCCCAAGCCCAAATGTTGCAGCGTATCTTTTTATGTTGGTGTTGTTTACGTAAAGGTATGTTTGGTCATAAATTGCTCCCAGGCGGTAATCAACAGAAGCCCAATAATTTGATAACGAGTTAACGTTAGGGGTAAACTGGCCGCCCACGTTTATAGTTTTACTATCGCGCAGGCCTTTATTAACGCCCGCAACAGCAAGTTTAGACCAATTGCTCATGGTATAATCGGCACCTACTAAAAACTTGCCTTCGTTTTGAAATGAAATACCGAAGCGGTTTATCATTGGCAACTGTATTTTAGCAGATGGCTGCTGGTTATTTACAAGAGTATCTGCAGCAACATCCTCGTTGCCGGTTGTTGCATCCCTAAAGTAGCTGCTAACAATATAACTGTTTGATGTATTTAGCTTTGTGTTTGCCGATGCCGAATAACCAAAGGTTAAATGCTTCCTTGAAGAAAAATCTACGGTGTATTGAGCCCCAAAATCATAGTTAAGGCCGGTTATACTGTTACTCTCTTCTATACGCGAGTTTAACACACCGCCTAATGAAGGTACTTCTGTTGATTGTGTTTCTTTAAGGTTACCAAATATGTATGATGCATTAGCGCCAACAGATAAGTGCTTGCCTATGCGGATACCGTAACCCAAATAAAACTTTGATAAACCGCCATCGCCGCTGTAAAGATAATTTACAGCGTTGGTATCGGCCGGCAAACCGCTGCCAAAGTTGGATTTTACTTGTCTGTAATTGTAACCCAGTTCGCTATAAGGCATTAACCCGAAGCTAAATGCAGAACGGGATGAAACCGGTATACCGAACGCAATATGGCTAAGCCTGAAGTTGGAGTTTTTTTGTGATGCAACACCGGTTTTTTCGAGCGTATTGAATTCACCATATACACCAATATCAACAACAGTTAACCCCATAGATGAATATGATGCCGGGTTAAGCGGGTTTATTGAAAAGAAACCGTTAATACGGTTGGTTGCTACGCCTATACCACCCATTGCTGCGTTTTGTGGCAATACCGTGGGGCTGATACTGCCTATGCCATAGCGCGAATAAGGCGAACTGGTGGTTGCAGTAGATTGTGCCTTTACGCCAAGTGCCGTTGCGGTGAATAAGAACAGTATTATTACGAACCTTATATGTTTAATCATTATGCTTTTGTATAGCTGCGTTTAATCCTTTAAGAACCAGGTAAGGTTCAATTTTAATATAGGGGGCAAAGATGCTATTTTTCAATAGAGTATCAAAAAAAATACTGTCGCCCCCGCTTAGTATAATATTATACCCCGTTGTTGTTTTAATATATTCATTAATAAAGCCTTCCAGCTCGTATTTTACCCCGTTTTGCACCCCCGATGTTATGGCGGATGCGGTATCATTACCATATGCGGCGGGAAAGGGTTTATCGGGCTCTATTAAAGGCAATGCTGCTGTATAATGGTTAACCGCTTTATAACGCATATTTAACCCCGGTGATATACTGCCGCCAAAATAATTTGCCCCGGCATCAATAAAATCATAGGTAATGCAGGTGCCGCCGCTTATTACTATATTGTTTTTACCAGGGTATAACTCGTGCGCCCCTATTACAGCTGCCAACCTGTCGGCGCCAAGTGTATTTGGGGTTTTGTAATGGTTGTTAATGCCTGCTGTTATACTGCTGTTAAAATAGGTTGCCGTAAACTTATCTTCAAGCAGGGTTTGCCAGTGTTGTTTATCTGTTTTTACAGATGATATGATAACCCTGGCAATTTTATAATTGCTTATAAAGTTGTTGATCTCATTAGTGCCGGTTTGCTGGTATTGCTCTACTTTAAGCAGGTCGGCGTTATCAAAAACGGCGATCTTGGTAAAAGTGTTGCCAATATCAATAACCAGGGTTAGCATTTATGCCCGGGCCAATGACAGTATCGATTCAAAAATAGCAAGGCCATCCTCGTTACCTACAAGGCTTTCAGCAGCGCGCTCGGGGTGTGGCATAAAGCCAAACACGTTGCGGGTAATGTTGGTTACACCTGCAATATTTTCAATAGAACCATTAGGATTGCTTTCGTCGGTAATGTTACCGGCCACATCGCAATAACGGAATAGCACCTGGTCGTTATCGTTTAGCGCTTTCAACACATCAGCATCGGCAAAATAATTGCCTTCGCCATGTGCCAAAGGTATTTTTAACGCGCGCTGCGGATCAATAAACTGCGTAACCAGCGAGTTTTGGG
Source organism: Mucilaginibacter sp. (assembly GCF_041663085.1). Classification (GTDB taxonomy): domain Bacteria; phylum Bacteroidota; class Bacteroidia; order Sphingobacteriales; family Sphingobacteriaceae; genus Mucilaginibacter. Next base: position 4,601 of record NZ_JBAZRC010000076.1, on the reverse strand, counting down.
TTTGCGCTTTCATGTAAATGTTGCGGCAAATAAACTTGCGGTTTTTGTTGTGCAGTAACGCACCCGGTAAAAGGCCCGCTTCTGTCAGTATCTGGAATCCATTACAAATGCCCATAACCTTGCCGCCTTTTGCTGCAAACTGTATAACCTCCTGCATAATAGGCGAGAAGCGGGCAATAGCGCCTGAGCGCAGGTAATCGCCAAAAGAAAAGCCGCCCGGCAATACAATAAACTCAGCACCCTGCAAATCGTGGTCTTTATGCCACAACCGCACTACCTGCTGGCCCATTACATTTTCAAGAACGTGGATGATATCTTCATCACAATTGGAGCCTGGAAATATTACTACACCGAATTTCATGCTACAAAACTAATATAACCGCTGAAATTTGAACGAATGTAAAAGTTAAAAAGTGTTAAACTGAAAATATATGATGCTTATAAGCAGCAATAAATACAAACTTTCGTACAGCCAGCGGATATTGGCATTGATAAAATAGTACGAAAAAAACACTGCTGCAGGTACTATACACAGCAAAAAGTGGTTCAGGTTGAACTCGGTTTTAACATAAAAGGACAGGCCGCCAATTAAAAAAATAATAAATAGCAACTGGAACGATTTACGCACCTGCACATAGCTTTTGTAATAATTTTGCTGCAGTTTAAAGAAATAAAGCCCCAAAAGCAGCAGCACGGGTATCAGCACCAGGTAATTGTAATAGTTGATGTTGATACGATTTGGAAACTTTGTGCCCAGGGGCGCCCAGATATGATAAAAGCTGCCCAACTTGTTATTGAGGTAATAAAATACGGCGAAGAAAAAGAAGATAGTGATATACCCCAGTATGCCTGATACCCACTCGCGCCAGTTAAAAGGTTTAAATATAACCAGCGCTATCCAGATAGACAGGAAGAGGTAGATATAGGGAAGGTAAATGATAGAACCGATAGCCACGATCATCCCCAAGTCGTAAGCGGTTGATTTGGCATCATCGCTTTTATAAAAGCTGAAGAGCTTAAACAGCATCCATATCACCAGAAAATTGCAGATAAGCGGGGCGCTTAACACCATAAACGGTGCAAACAAAGCTGAAAGGGTTACATACATCAGCGCCGGCAAAAAGGTTGACCTGCCCAGCAGATTGTAAAAATTAACAAGGTAGTTAAGCAGCAATGCCTGCCCAAGCACCAGCACACCCGCCAAAAAAACATTAAGCCCCGGCGAGAAGGCGTACTCGTACGATACCGGGATCAGCAAGCGGGCAAAGGGTTCAACAAAAATAAATTCAAGTTTATCCGGCACGGTTGCGATGAAGCCAATGCGCGTTATGAACAGTAAAATGGCCAGCCATAATATGTTAAGCGGATTAAATATCTTGAAAATACTGATCATACGGGCTGGCTAATGTGCGCAAAATTAGCACAAAAATTCAGAGTGTTGGGCAGGTAGCTTAAATTCCCTCCCTGGGGAGGGGTGTGATGGGGTGTGTAGTGGTAGGGAGGGTTTTTTTGTGAGGCGGGGCGTATAAACCCCTCCCTGCACCCTCCCGATGGGAGGGAATCGCACCGCCCAATGCTGTTACTTCCTCGCGTACTTCTTCACCATTTCATCCACTATCTGCGCGGTCTCGTCAGGGAAATCAACCACAATACGGCGATCATCTGTTAGCCAGTTGTTGATACGCGCTGCAAAATCGTGATTAATGGTATGGATCACCTCAACGCCAAGTTTTGAGGCCGACAGGGCATTGCACTGCTGCTCGTACTGGCCGCGCATGGGGATCATTAAAACCTTTTTACCCAGGAATAAAGCTTCGGCAGGGCCTTCAAAACCACCGCCGGTAAGCAGGCCGGTACAACTGGCCAGGCTAATGTTAAATGCCTCGTTATTGACCGGGAACACCTGTACATTGCCTTCGCGGTAAGCGGTTTTGGTGCGCTTGCTGAAGATCTGCCATTCGGCATTGGTATCCTTTAAATGTTTGATGAGCGTTTTGTCGCTATAAGCAGGCAGGTAAACCGAGTAATGGCCCAGGTCGCTGGTTTCCATTTTGCGGATATCGCTGCGGATAACCGGGGTGTGAATGAAATCGTCATACCGCTCAAAGTGGAAACCTATATGGTGCGTAGTGGGCGAATAATATTTAAAAAGCCATTCGGCATAGTTCCATTTTTTTGGCCGGGGCGTTTTTTGCGAAACAAAAGAGCATTGGTGGCTTAACGATACCGACGGCACTTTTTGCAGGCGGCAGGCCCAGGCACTAACAGGTTCAAAATCGTTAATGATGAGGTCGTACTCGTGTAGGGGGAGGCTGTGCATATCCTTCCAAAGCCGGCGCAGGTTCATGATCTTGAAGGTGGCCCAGTTATCAACCCCGCCATTTTTGCCAAACACAAAGCTAAAACCATGGAAACGGTATTTAAGCGGCTGCGATAAACTTACTTCGGCTTCGGTACCGCTCACCAGCAGGTCAACCTCGCCATATTGCTGCAGCAGGGGCACTATCTCGCGGGCGCGACTGATGTGGCCATTCCCTGTACCCTGTATACCGAACAATATTTTCATAGAATAGAATTGCGGGCAATTTAGTAAAGAAATGTGTTATGCAAGAGTATTAAATGGTGTAATAGGAGTGTATTTGCAATAAATTTATAATGACTATCCGTCATTTGGTTCAAAACAGCACTGTGCAATGGGCTATTACTCTCTCAAGCAGAGAATTAAAACCAAATTACGGATAGTTGTTATTAGTTTTCATCTAAGAAGGATAGGGATTTGTAAAACTTTTCTTTAGACAAAAGCCCTGAAAAACGCGTAATTACCTCCCCTTTTTTATTAATTAGTACTACTACAGGTATGGCGGTTGTATTATATTCCAAATCAAATGTATTCTTTGCAGAGTCATTTGTTATAAGTTGTTTCCAAGGCATTTTTTCAACGGCTAAAGCATTTTGCCATTTTTTTTCATTATTGTCTAATGAGATATTAGTTATAGAAAGCCCTTTGTTATGGTATTTTAGATATATCTCTTTTAAGTTTGGTATTTCTTTGCGGCAAGGGCCGCACCAACTGGCCCAAAACACCAGCATGTTAATTTTTGCAGTAGAATCAAAAACAGGTTTGTTAACACCTTTTTCATTTTTCAGGATTATATCCGTTAAAGATGTTTTGCCTTTTTGCTTGTACCGTAGCCAAGCCTTCAATTTGTTGTACGGTAAAAAAACTTTAGCTTCTTCCTCAAATCCCCCTAATAACAAATTTAATTCATCGCTTGTATATAATTCACGATTCATATATAGCATGTTTAAAAAATAAAAGGAATAAGGATATTTTGCTATCAAATTTAAGTCATCAGCTATTATTCTTTTCCGTTCAGTAATGCTTTGATTTTTATCCAGATTACCAAACTCAAGGTGTTTGTAATATGGCTCGTTTTGTTTACTCCCTTTAATTTCATAAACCTGGAGATTGTTTACATTGTGCTTGTTAGCAATAAAAGTTGTGCCTCTGTCCACATAAAATATGCTTTCAAAATATTTTTTTTTATAAGGGTTTACAAAACCTATTGGCCGTAAATATTTCATCCCTTTATAATCATCCCACATGCACAGCATTGCTTCAAAAGGCAAAAATGAAGATGTGGGTTTACGGGTAAAATTAAAATGACCGTTAACAACCGTTGTGGAATCTTTAATGATATCTTTTTTTGCCATATCAACTAAATATATTTTCCCACTTTTATGGTTATCAATATTCCCATTTATAATAACCTTACTTTCTAAATTCTTATCATCACAGCCTAAAACAGTAAAAAGAAGTATTATCAAAAAAGTTTTTTTAGTCATTTTGGTACTTAATTAAAAAGAGCCTCTAAGTTGAATAAAAGCCACGCTTTGTCCATTTAACATTTGAGTTACAAACCCAATATTTATTATCAATAAAGCCCTTCAAGAAGTTTTCGATCTGGGAGATTTTTAAATGCGTTTCGCTCGCATCGTGATCAAAAACAGCGTTTAAAATTCGTTTCTTAATAAAAGCGAAGATTTGATTTGCACCTCAAGCATGATTTAAAATGTTTATATCACACAATGGCTGGTGCCGCCTTTTGGGGAATATGGGCCAGCAACTGTTACGCATGCGCAGGATCCAGGGATTGAAGAAAACGAGCCACAGGTTCCTGAATATACATATTCGTTGTCATTCAAAGTACATGACGCTGTAGAACAACGACTACCACCATCACCACCACCATCAACTGGCCCACCAGGCCCACCAGGTTGCACAAGCCCACCCCTTACGTTTTTCATTTCCGCCCTAGTAAGCCGTTCAATTGCACCAAAATTGTTTAGGTTTTTCATTGTGTTGTTTAAGTAAATAATAGGTTATTTACTCAAAGTTAATTTTTTTTGTTGCAGCGCATCTACTATGGAGTTTTTTATTTTTTTCAAAAAATTGACATTTCAGAAAAATATAAATGATGCTTTACTGCTGGGGCATTTAATGCGCTTCCTGTTTAAATCTTTCTAACAGGCTGCGTACATCCAGTTTGGCGTCAAGGTCTTCAGGGTCGCTTACGTCGTCCGCGTCGTTATCCTGTTTA
>NZ_JBAZRC010000075.1:0-21540 GCF_041663085.1 Mucilaginibacter sp. | reverse complement strand
TATAACCAGCGGGGTTATTTTTTCATGGAAGCTGCGGAAGTTAAAATCCTTAACAATACCTATTACACGCCCGGTATCGCCTTGTGCTATAAAACGTTGGCCTACGTAGGGTTTGTGCAGGTTAAATTCGCGGGCAGCGGTCTCGTTCAATATAACATTGTGTTTATCTGAATTACCCTGCAAAAACCATCTGCCTATGGCCATTTTAAGGTTTACAATATTTGTATAATCATAATCAACACTCATAAATGTAATGGGTGGCACAAAGTCCGTCGGGCGGCCATCCCAATCGTTACTGCTGCCTGATGATGAGCTATTGTTGTTAAGTACCGATTCAAAATTGGTGAGCGAAACAGACTCAATAGCGGCTTGCGATAACAGGCTTTGTTTAATGGTGGTCATAAAGGTTGCCTGCTGTTTATCGTTATGTTTTTTTATCAGGTTGTATGACACATCGAATGACATTACCTGCTCGCGGTTATACCCCGGGTTATGGTTGCGGATAAATGCTAACTGGCGGTATATGGTTATTACCCCTACAATTAAAAATATAGAGAAGGTGAACTGCACTACAACCAGCGCTTTGCGCAACGCAACATCTTTTAAACGCAGCACACTTGTGCCCCTAAAAGTATTTAAGGGCTTAAATGACGATAACAGTAAGGCCGGGTAAATACTATTTAAAACAATTGTACCGAGCAGTGTAGCCAGCAGTATTATCCATAGATAACCGGAGGTTACCGATAACGAAAAATTACGATCAGTAAAGCTGTTGAATGATGGCAGGCATGCTGTAACAATAATTATGGTTAATATAAGTGCCATAACGCTCACCAATGCCGACTCGGCTACAAACTGCATAAAAAGCTGTGACCTATCGGCCCCAACAATTTTTTTAACGCTCACCTCTTTTGCCCTTAAACTTGCCCTTGCCGTAGTAAGGTTAACATAATTGATGCAGGCTATAAGCAATAATAACACGCCAAGGACAACAAATATGTAAACTACTTTTTTATCGCCGTGTATGATGCTTGAATGTTGCAGATCATTTTCAAAATGGAGTGAAGTTAAAGGCGTTAAACCAATCGCAAGGTTCTTTTCCTTCCGGTTAGCTTCGAGTATGCCTTTAATTTTGCCGGAAACTGTTTTAAGGTTTGTGCCCGGGCGTATTTTTAAAAAGGTAAGGTAATTAAAATTACCCCATTGTAGCATGTTCTTACGCCCATTTGCATCCATAAACCTTGCTGCAACCGGGATGTAAGCATCAAATTTAAAACTTGAATTTGCAGGGGCATCTTTTATAATGGCCTGCACCTGGTAGTTGTTGGAATCTATTTTGATAGTCTTCCCTATCGCATCCTGGTTAGCAAAATATTTTTTCGCTTTGCTTTCTGACAATATGATGCTAAACGGGTGCTGATTAAATGCAGTGGTGTTACCGCTTATAAAATCACTTTTAAATATATCAAACCATTTCTCATCAACATAAGCCGCTTTTTCTTCTGGGAAAAACGCACCATTAATGTTAAAATAAACAGGCTCGTAGGTTACCGGCATTATACGGGCTACAGTTTCTACCTCGGGCAATTGTTTTTTAACTGCCTCCCCAACCTGATAAGGCGAAGCTTCCCATATCCAGGTAGTAGTTTTATCTAACGACAGATAGTTTTTTATCCGGAAGATATTAGCGGCATCGGGCTCGTGCTTATCAAAGCTTAATTCGTTTTGTACCCATATAAATATGAGCACTGCAGCAGCCATACCAACAGATAAACCGGCTATATTAATAAAGCCCGTTGCCCTGTGTTTCCAAAAATTCCTCCACGCGTGTTTGAAGTGGTTTTTTAGCATATAGTTTTCAGTTAATAGTTTCATTTTAATGTCCATTGTCTATAGATTACCTATCGACAATGGACTATCAGGCAATTATTCGCTACGCAAGCTTTTAACCGGATTTGCCGTAGCCGCCCGCATGGTATTAAGGCTTACTACTATCAGCGTTAAAAACAATATCAATGCCCCTACAGCTGCAAAAAGCCAAATACTGATAGTAATATGGTAGGCATATTTTTGCAGCCAGTTATTCATTAAATACCAGGTTAAAGGCACGGCTATTAAAAAGGCTATGGCAACCAGCTTTAAAAACTCGGTTGATATGAGCATTAAGAGTTGCTGTACAGTTGCGCCCATTACTTTACGTACACCTATCTCGCGGAAACGTTTCTCTATGGTAAAGGATGCCAGCCCTGCCAGGCCTATACAACATATAAATATGGCCAGCCCTGCAAATATGTTGGTAATGCGACTGATCAATTCCTCGGTAACGAATTTTTTGCCGAACTCCTGGTCTACAAAGCGGTATTCAAATAAATTCTGCGGATTGTATTTTTTGAAAATAGGCTCCATAGCCTTTATGCCCGCCTGTGGGTTTACACCATCTTTAAAGCGTACGTTAACCATGCTCGAACTATTTGGGTCGTAATAGATCATCAGCGGTTCTACAGGGTCATACGGCGATGCCATAACCACGTTATCTATCACCCCTGCAACGGTATACTTTTTGCCATAGCGCATTTCCATGCCTACCGGGTTCTTTAACTTCATAGCTTCAACTGCGGCTTTATTCAGCAGCATCACTGCCGAATCGCCGGGTGTTTGCTTAAAGTCGCGGCCCTGTATTATCTTAATACCCATGGTTTTTGTAAAATCAACATCGGCATTTAGGCCCGAAAAGATAATATCGCCGTTGGCTGCTTTCCCGTCGTAATCCGGCGAGCCCGACTTCCACCAGATCTCTGTTATAGGTGATGATGTGCGGGTTACCGCGCTTACCAGGTTTGTGTTAAGCAGGTCCTGCTTAATGGCGGCATAACTTTTATCAATATCGTTTGATGACGGCACCATAACAAGGTTATTAGGATTGTACCCAATGCTGCGATCTTTGATATGCTGTATTTGCTGATAAACAATGATGGTGGCTGATATGAGTAGTATCGACATTACAAACTGCCCAACAACCAGGATGCGCCTTGGTAATACAGCCGCTTTACCGGCAGCAAACGTGCCTTTTAACACCTTAACCGGGTTAAACGACGATAGGTACAGAGCAGGGTAACTGCCCGCTACGATGCCTGTAAACAGGATAATGGCGATAGACCCGACGATAAAGAAAGGCTCAATAATATTCAGGTGCAGGTTCTTGTTCACCAACGAATTGAATAGCGGCATCATTAAATACACCGTTATTACCGACAGTACAAATGCGATGAGCGCCAGTATGATAGATTCAAAGAAGAACTGCGTGATGAGCTGTTTTTTATCAGAGCCTAAAGTTTTACGGATACCTACCTCCTTGGCGCGTTTTTCTGAGCGGGCGGTACTCAGGTTCATGAAATTTACGCAGGCAATAAGCAATATAATAATGGCTATAATGGTAAACATGCGTACATACTCTATCATCCCCCCTACGTTTTTGCCATCCTTCCATTCGCTGTATAAGTGCCATTTATTCATGGGGAAGGTATAGTAGGTGCTTATTTTATCACCCTTAGAATGATCATGCTTTACCTTATCGATGTATTTATCGATGGCAGCCATGTTGGCGTTAGGCGTGGTTTGCACAAACACGTTATGCGACGAGCCTCCCCATTCTTTCATGCGGTTCTTTACATAATCTGATGTATAATCAAACGGCTCTATAAAATCGAATTTAAAGGTAGAGTTGCCCGGAGGGTCGGCTAAAACGGCAGCTATTTTAAAGCTTTGCTGGTTATCTATCCTTACCATTTTATTCATGGGCTCGTCGTTGCCAAAAAATGCTTTAGCGGCCGACTCTGTTATGATGATGGATTTTGGGTCCTTTAAGGCTTCGGCAGGGTTGCCTTTAAGTACTTTAAAGGTAAAGATGTTAAAAAACTGCTCGCTCGCTACGTATAGGTCTTTTTTAAGCTTAATGTTGTTGTACTCCACCAGGTGCGATTCCTGATGCGAAGTAACAACTGTTCTTACAATATTCGGGTTACCACCATCCAATGCTTTAGCCAACGGCAGCACCATGTTAGGGTCGGTAAAAATGGTTGGCTTAAAATCGCGCGTAGCCATCACCTGGTAAATATTGTCGTGATTGGTATGGAACTTATCAAAGGCCACCTCATCTTTCACCCATAAAAAAATAAAGATGGTACAGGTCATGCCTATAGTAAGGCCCAATATGTTGGTTAACGAAAAGCCCTTGTTCCTGATCAGGTTTCTCCAGGCAATTTTTATATAGTTTTTAATCATTGTGATAAGATTTAGGTTATCTATATATTTTATTCACTACGTAAGCTTTTAACAGGGTTGGACAGTGCCGCTTTTATAGATTGTATGCTGATTGTCGCCAGGGCAATAAGTGTTGCACCACCGCCTGCAAACAGGAATACAACCCAGCCTATGTTTATTTTGTAGGCATAATCCTGTAACCAACTGTTCATGGCAAACCAGGCTATCGGCATGGCGATAATAAGCGCTACAATAATCAGTACCATAAACTCGGTGGCCAGCAGGCCTATGATCTTGGCTACGCTTGCGCCAAGCACCTTTCGAATCCCTATTTCTCTTGTTTTTACCTGCGCCGAATAGGTAGCCAGGCCAAACAAGCCCAGGCATGATATAATGATAGCTATTGCCGAGAACAGGTTAAACAACGAGCCCTGTTTTTGATCGGTAGTATATAGTTTGGTATAGCTTTCATCTAAAAACGCGTAGTTGAAAGGGATATCATTGTTATACCGTTTCCACTGTATTTGGGCGGCTGCAATTGCCTTTTGCGCATCGCGGCCGGTTGTTTTGATATATACGCGCCAGCAATAATCGGGCTGATACTGAAACACAGCAGGTTCTATTTTTTTATGCACGGTTGTAAAATTAAAGTCTTTAACAACCCCTATAATAGTGCCCGGCCTGGCTTGTATGCGCAGGCGTTTACCTATAACCGGCGCTTTAAGTCCCATTTCTTTTACGGCAGTTTCATTGATCAGGAAGTGTGCCGAATCGGCAACGGTACCGGTAAAGTTGGCGCCTTCAATAACCTTCATTTTAAAAAAAGGGATCATGTCTTTATCCGCATAGATCTGGTTAAACCACATGTTTGAGTTTGCCGGTTTACCATCCCAGTCGTTATCGCCGGTAGAGCTGCCATCAGTAACAATATTGCGCCCAGCGCGTGTTACCGCCAGTATTGCAGGGTTTTTTAGCAGTTCGTTCTTTATCACATCAAAATGCTTTGGCATATCAGCACGCAAACTGAAGGATAAAATGTTCTCTTTATCGTACCCCAGGTTTTTATTGCGGATAAAACTTAACTGGTTACTAATAACCAACGTACCGATGATAAGTACTATGGATACCGCGAACTGCACCACAACCAGCACCCTCCTGAAAGCAACATTACCAATACCAATAGATACTTTGCCCTTAAGTGCTTTTAATGGCTCGAATGATGACAACAGCAGCGCCGGGTAAATGCTTGAAGCAGCCAGTGTACCCAATAAGGTTGCCGCAATGCATACCCAGATATTATAATTTTGAAGATCGAAGGCAATCTGTTTACCCGAAAACTGGTTAAAATATGGCAACAACACGTACATCAGGATAAAAGCAAACACTGCCGCTATTACAAACAGCAAGGCAGTCTCTATCATAAACTGAACAAAAAGCTGCAGCTTACCCGCACCTATAATTTTACGCATGCTCACCTCTTTTGCACGCAGCATTGAACGCGCGGTTGAAAGGTTTACATAGTTGATACAGGCAATCACCAGTATCATTAAAGCAACTATAGCAAAAGTACGTACAGTTGAAAAACCGCCGTCCGTTCCATCTGCTTTGTAAAGGTGCATTTTAAGCAATGGCTGAGTGAGGTATGGTACCGGCGCATCATCGGGCTTGTTGCGCTCATGTATTACCTGTAATTTTCTCTCTAGCGCAGCAGTATTTATATTGCCTTTTACCAATAGATATGTTTGAAAACCAAAGTTTGTCCAATCGGCATCCATAGATGATACCACGGTTTTGTTATCGTAACTTTTTTTGTTTTTTACGTAAGCCAGATAGTTAAACCTTGAGGCAGGCATTAACACATGGTATTGGAAGGTAGAATTGGCGGGGTAATCGGCTATTACGCCGGTAACTTTGTTTTGCTCGTCCTGTCCGGTTATTACTACTTTGCCAATCGGGTCTTCGCTGCCAAAGTACTTTTTAGCAGTGCCTTCGGTTATAACTATTGAACTATTATCGGGGAAAGGGTTACGTTTATCGCCTTTTATAAGGTTAAAATCAAACATCGTAAAGTACGATGGATCTACAAAGGCAAAGTTGGTTTCGTAAAATACCTTGTCTTTATATTTAAACGGCGCGTCGCCAAGCGGCATAATGCGCACCGCATCCTTAACCTCGGGGATCTCGCTTTTTGCGAAAGGTGCTACCGGAGCTATGATATTATTAAAGATCTGTTTGCTGATGCCCGTACCGCCCACAATGCCCACCTTATAGATATTGGTGGCATTTTTATTGAATTTATCAAAGCTCAGTTCATCCTGCACCCAAAGCAGCATAAACAGGCCAACAACAAGGCCTACTGTTAAACCAGCTACGTTTATAGCGGCGTAAAACTTGTTGTGTAATATGTTGCGCCAGGCTGTTTTTAAATAATTTTTTATCATGATACTTTATCTAAATCAAAGATGATAGCCGGTTAATTAATAATAAATCACTCACTACGTAAGCTTTTAACAGGGTTTGCCAGTGCTGCTTTTATTGATTGGAAACTAATAGTGGCGAAGGCTATTACCACTGCAATAAAACCAGCCAAAACCAGTACCCACCATTGTATGCTGATACGGAAGGCGAAATCAAGCAGCCACGTATTCATGGCGTACCAGGATATTGGTAAGGCAATTAATGATGCTATCAGTACCAGTTTTAAAAAGTCTTTGGATAGTTCGGTTACAATTTGGCGGATGCTTGCCCCCAGTACTTTGCGCACACCTATTTCTTTCATTCGTTGGGTTATGGTAAATGCCGACAAGCCGAATAAGCCCAGGCAAGCAATAAATATGGCTATGCCCGAAAATATGGTGAATAAATTGCCCTGCCGTTGCTCGCTGTTATATAGTTTCTGAAACCGTTCATCCAAAAATGTATACGCAAACGGCACTTCGGGCTGTGACTTGCGCCATGCTTGCTGAATAGTATTTACAGCCCGGCTAATATTGGCACCGCCAATTTTAATAGAGAGCTTACGATAGTTGTGATTGTCAAACGATGGCATTTGCATTAACAAAGGGATAATATTTTGATGCAGCGATTCGAAATGAAAATTGCTCACCACGCCAATAACTTTCCCTTTTACCCCGCCGTAACTCAAGTCACGTCCTACTGCGTTTTCGGGGGTATTCCAGCCTAAGGCCTTTACTGTAGCCACATTTATTACATAGTTGTTACTGTCGGTACTAAAATCACGCGAAAAATTGCGGCCGGCGGCCATTTTCATGCCATAGGTTGGGATGAAGGTTTGGTCGGCATTTATGCATTTTACGTCGGCATTAACCTGCTGCAATTCATCGCCTTTAAAAACAGATATCCCCGAGTTATCAAGCAAACGACCGGATGGGATACGCGAAGAACGGCTCAGTTCTTTTATGTCGGGGTTTTTCTTAACCTCGTTTCTAAAGGTTTCAAACTGGCTGTTTGAGAAAGGGTTACCCATGGTGATGATGTGGTCTTTATCAAAACCAAGCGATTTATGCTGGATATAATTTAATTGCTGGAAAACAACGGTTGTTGCCACTATTAAAATAATAGAAATAGAGAATTGTAACACAACCAGTACTTTGCGGAAGGAAACATTACCGGCGCCTACCTTTAATATACCTTTTAATACCTTAACAGGTTTAAATGACGACATAAAAACAGCCGGATAAATACCGCTGATAAGCCCCACAACAAATGGTAGCGCTATTACAGACAACAAAATTTGTGGCTGATACAGGTAATTAAAAGCCAGGTTAAGGCCCGAGAGATTATTAACCAATGGGATGAGCATAGCAGTGAACACAAGCGCCAATACCATCGAAAAGCAGGTTATTAGTACCGATTCGCTTAAAAACTGTACTATTATTTCTTTTCGTGGTGCACCAACCACTTTTCTGATCCCTATTTCTTTTGCCCTTATGGTTGACCGTGCAGTTGAGAGGTTCATATAATTGATACAAGCTATCAGCAAAATAAAAAGCGCGATAGCCGAAAATATATAAACCTGTTTGATGTCGCCATTTTGCTCTATCTCATCATCCAGGTGCGAGTGCAGGTGAATATCTGCCAGCCTTTGGATGTGCAACTGGCTGTTTTTAGATTCGTGCGAATTACCGGATTCCCCCGGGGCATGTACATACTTATCTAAAAATGCCGGTAATAATGATGCCACACGATCAATATTATAACCTTTAGGCATCAGCAGGTAGGTAAAGAATGCATTGTTGCTCCAACTGGTTTGCAATTGCTTTTCGCCGTAAACGCTGTTATCCTTTAATGTATTGAAAGAAAATAGCATTTGGGGATGCATCTGGGCGTTAGGCGGGAATGGTTCGTATATCCCTGTAACCTTAAAATTAAACTGGTTGCTTACCCTTATCTCTTTATTTATAGGGTCTTCATTACCAAAGTATCTACGGGCCATTTCTGCGGTCATCACAACAGAAAACGGATCGGTTAAAGCAGTACGTGGGTTGCCTTTTAGGGTTTTGATGGTGAAAAAATCAAAAAAGTTCTCATCAGCAAAATATGAGCCCTCTTCTGTCAGCAACTTATCCTTATAGCGAATAACAACACTCCCGTTCGGGAATATGCGGGTTACCTTTTTTATATCGGGAAATTCATTTTTAAGCAAAGGGCCAAAAGGCGGTGCTATAGCACCTAAATGAAGGGATTGAACACCATCGGCGGTATTAAAGCTTCGTGTTACCCGGTATATATCATTAACATTGGTATTAAACTTATCGTAGCTTAATTCATTAACAATATATATCAGGATAAGCATACAACAGGTTAAACCCGTTGTTAAGCCAAAGATGTTAATAAATGAGATAAATTTATGCCTGGTAATATTACGTATGGCACTCCTTAAATAATTCTGTATCATAATGCTTAAATTCTAAACTCTAAATCCTAAAATCGAAGGCAATAATCACCAACCTTACTCGCTCCTTAAGCTCTTTACCGGGTTGGCCAGTGCCGCTTTTATAGATTGAAAACTGATAGTAACAACCGCTATAATCATTGCGCTGATACCAGCTACAGCAAACACCCACCATTGTATATCTATATGGTATTGATAGGTTTTAAGCCAGTTTTGCATAGCCCAGTATGCCACCGGGAATGCTATGATGCACGATATAATAACCAGTTGTAAAAAATCTTTGGATAACAGGCTTGCAATACCCGATACGCTGGCGCCCAACACCTTACGGATGCCTATTTCTTTTATCCGGCGCTCGGCGGTGTAGGCGGCCAAACCAAACAAGCCCAGGCATGATATGATGATAGCCAATGCGGCAAATACCCTTGAGAGTTTGCCCACCAGCATCTCGCTTAAAAACATTTGGTTAAACTGGTCGTCAACAAAGCGGTATTCAAACGGGTAGGTGGGGTTATCTTTTTTAAGTACATCTTGTATTGCAGCTAATGAAGCTTCAACTGGTTGCTGCGCTTTAATTTTCACGTACATCACCTGTGTGTTTTTGGGTGCACTGCTAAAAAACATAACCGGATCTGGCTTGCCGTACATGTTGCCATATACATAATCATTTACCACACCAACCACCACTGCCGATGTGGTGTCCCCATTATAATGGATGCGTTTACCCAGGGCGCTGCCTTTACCACCCATTAATTTTGCCAGGCTTTGTGTAACAACCATAGCAATAGGTTTAGAGGCAGTATCTATTTCTGCAATGTTGCGGCCTTCTAAAACCTTAAGGCCCGATGTTTCGAAAAATTCGGGGGTAACGTATCGTTGTGAGATCAGTATTTCTGAACCCGGGGCTTTGCCATCCCAGGTCATGCCCGATGTATTGTTGCCGCCGTAGATAATTGAATGATCAGACAAGGCCACGCTTTGTACAAAGCCCGAGTTTAACAGATCCTGTTTTATGGGGATATAGTTTTTGGCCATATCGCCCTGCAAGCCAATTTCAAGCAGTTTATCTTTATCAAAACCAAGTTGCCTGCTCTTGATGTGCTGTATTTGCTGATACACAATAACCGTACTGATGATCAACACAACCGAAACGCTGAACTGCATTACCACCAACCCTTTACGGATATAGGCCGCGCTGCTATCTTTAAGTTTAAGGCCTTTTAATACGGCAACCGGATTAAATGATGACAGGTACAGCGATGGGTAGCTACCCGCTATTAAACCACAAGCTAAAGTAAGCCCTAACAATGCTAAAACATGGTAAACGTTATCAAAGCCTATGGTAAGCTGTTTTTGCACCAGCATATTAAATGCAGGCAGTACCGCTGTCATTAAAATAACAGCTAAAACAGCCGCAATAAATGACATGAACAACGCCTCGCCTATGAATTGCATGGCAAGCGATTTTTTACCTGCGCCAAGTACTTTACGCACCCCTACCTCCCGGGCGCGCTTTTCGCTGCGGGCGGTAGCAAGGTTCATGAAGTTGATACAGGCTATAAATATGATGATCCAGGCTATAACACTAAACAGGCGAACGTACTCTATCTGGCCGCCGCCGGTTTTAACACCATCTTTAAAATCATCATAGAGGTGCCAGTCGTTCATCCCAAATAAAAATACGTGGCCAAGGTTTTGGGGCTCGCGTTTTTGTATAAAGCCATACAATTGCTTATCCACGCTTTTGGGGTCGACGCCGGGTTTTAGCTCGATGTAGGTAGTTAATGAATTATTACCCCAGCTTTTTAACCACGGACTTTTATCCCAATAGATCTGGAATGGCATAACACACTCAAACTGTACGCTGGAGTTTGCCGGGATATCTTTTAAAACACCGGTAACGGTATAATCCTGTTTGTTATCAACCCTTATATTTTTACCAAGTACATTTTTATCGGTGCCAAAAAATTTAACAGCTGTTTTTTGGGTGATGACCACCGAATGAAGTTGTGTAAAAGCCGATGCCGCATTACCCTCTACAAAAGGCAACGTAAACATATTAAACAATGATGGCTCGGCGTATAGCGTGCCGGCAAACAAAGGTTTATTGTTATACGAGTATAATAATGATGCCGTGCCTTCACTGGCACGGCAAACGTTTGCTACACCTGGTATTTCGGCCTGTATAGCCGGGCCCATTACACCGGGTGTGGACTGATGCGTAAATACGTAGGTGTCGTATTTCTGGTTCTCGCGGGCTATGTAAAGCCTGTCTTTTTTTACGTGGACGGCATCATAGCTTACCTCATTCTCTACCCATAAAAAAATAAGGGCGGCGCAGGTAATACCTATGGCAAGGCCAAAAATATTCAGAAAGCTGTAGGCCTTATTCTTAGTAAGGCTACGAAACATCACTTTTAAAAAGTTTTTAAACATAACCGGATATTTTAAAATGCTAAATCCTGTTGCTGCAACTCACCGGTGCCACTATTCCCTACTCGCTCCGTAAACTCTTTACCGGGTTTGCCAGCGCCGCTTTTATAGATTGAAAGCTGATGGTAATAAACGCTATTACCAATGCCCCTGCTCCTGCCGATGCAATTACCCACCACTGTATGGTGGTACGGTAAGCAAAATCCTGCAGCCATTTATTCATTACATACCATGCAAATGGCGATGCAATAATTATAGCGATACAAACAAGCTTTATAAAATCTTTTGATAACATGGCTACAATTACGCTTACATCGGCACCCAACACTTTACGGATACCAATTTCTTTAGTGCGCTGCTCGGCAGCGTAAGCAGCCAGACCAAACAAACCAAGGCAGGCAATGATAATGGCCAAGGATGTAAAAATGACGAAGATCTGCCCTATGCGCTGCTCTGATCTGTACGAGGCATCAAAGTCCTGATCCATAAATGAATAATCGATCTGCACATTAGGCGATAACTGGTTCCATTTATCTTTTATCTGCGCCATAAGGCTGCTGATATTTGAAGGACTGACACGTATGGCTAAGGCCCCGGCGTTTTGGCCGTAAGTTAGTACCATCGGCTCAATTTTTTCGCGCAACGAGTTAAAATGGAAGTCTTTAACCACACCAACTATATGGCATTCTTTAACATTTGGCGCGCCGTCTTTACGGTCGCCACCTAAGGACTGGTAAACTATTTTGTTTACCGGGTCAGCAAAGCCTAGGAATTTAGCCGCAGCCTCATTAATGATGATGGCAGAAGAGTCGCTCTGCATTTCTTTTGAGAAATTACGGCCGGCAGCCATCTTCATATCCATGGTAGGTATGTAATCGGCATCAATCTCCCAGCTTTGCGGAAATAGAGATTTCTTCTGGTCGTAGGTGGCGTCTTTATAATAAATACGGGTATTCCTCCAGCCGTTGGTTGGTAAAAAGCCCGTCATGGTGGTGCTTTTTACTCCCGGTAAATTGGCAAGTTCCTGCTTAAATACTTTTGCCTGCTGGTTTAACTCGCCCGAGTTTTTCACGATCAGCACCTGGTTACGGTTATAACCCAGGTTTTTGGTTTGTATAAAGTTTAACTGATTACGAATAACCAGCGTACCAATTATTAGCAGTATGGATACAAAAAACTGGAAAACAACCAAAAAGCTGCGTAAGCCACCGCCTTTAAACCCGGCGGATAGTTTACCTTTCAGCACATCAATGGGTTGGAAAGCTGACAAAAAGAAGGCCGGGTATGAACCGGCTAATGAGCCAACTACTAAAACAACGGCCAGTAACGACGGAACCAGCCATTTAAGCGACTCAATAGTAAGCGTTATTTCTTTGCCAGATAGCTGGTTAAAAAATGGCAATATGGCTGATGCGGCAATTACGGCTATTACAGTGGCAACCAATGTTACCAGAATAGATTCGGCCAGGAACTGAAAGATAAGATATTTGCGCGATGAGCCTAAAACTTTACGCACGCCAACCTCGCGCGAGCGGTTTGATGAACGGGCAGTGCTCAGGTTCATGAAATTTACACAGGCTATCAGTAATATAAACAGGGCAATGGCCGAAAATATGTAAACATATTGGGTGGTACTGTTTGGGCCTAACTCGCCACTAAGGTTTGACTTTAAGTGGATATCTGTTAAAGCGGTAAGGTTCATCCTGAAGTAGCTACCGCCCTTTTCAAATTGAGCTACGCTCATCCCTAATTCTGATTGCATTTGCGAGCCGCTGAATTTTTGCAATAATGCAGGGAAACTAGCGGCCAGTTTTTCATGATCTTTAGCGTTTTTTAATAATACATAAGTATTGTAATCACTCCTCAACCATTCGTTAGAGCGGCTTTCAGGGAATGATTCAAGCGATACAAGAAAATCGAAGTTAAAGTGCGATTGTTTAGGGATATCTTTAATAACCCCGGTTACTTTAAAGTTCTCCTTATCATTAAATAAGATGAATTTACCCACCGCGTTTGTGGTATTAAAATATTTTTTGGCGATGCTTTCGGTAATTACAACAGTGCTGGGTTCAAGCAGGGCGGTTTTGGGGTCGCCGCTTATCATGGGTAAGGTAAATACATTAAATATAGATGCATCAGCAAAAGCTACATTGTTCTCCACAATATTGATGCTGCCCTTTTTAACATGGGTGGTACCGGCCCTTTTTATCCTGGTGGCATCTTCCACATAGCTGTATTCGGCTTTTAATGTTTTGGCCAGCGGCGGCATGGCAACCGCGTATTGCACTTTATTTTCGCCAAGTTTAAGATCTTCGTTTACACGGTAGATACGGTCTGCTTTGGTATTGTAGCGGTCGTAGCTTAATTCATCAACAACGTAAAATACAATAAGCAAACAGGTGGCCAGGCCTAAAGCCAGCCCCAATATATTGATAGCAGTAAAGCCCTTGTTTTTATAAAGGCTCCTGAAGGCGGTTTTTATATAGTTCTTAAACATAACAACGTTGTTTAACTAAATAAACTTAAAACCAATGCCACATACTTAAAATATTTACTATCAGGTATTTAAGTTGTTTGTAGTTAGTATAATACGTACGTAAGTGTAACAGTACATGTACGGTTATGATACAGTTTTTTGTAGAGAGTCAAGATGTTAGAATCAAGAGTCAAGACATAAACATATCGCTTTCTTGATTCTTGGCTCTTTCCTTTTGATTCTACTATTATTCCGATCGTAAACTCTTTACCGGGTTTGCCAACGCTGCTTTCACGGCGTGATAGCTTATTGTTAATACCGCTGTTAGTAATGCCATAGCCCCCGCGAATAAAAACACCCATACCGGGATGCTGATGCGGTAAGCAAAATTTTGCAGCCAGTTATGCATGGCATACCATGCAACCGGCGATGCTATAATTACCGATAACAGGATAAGCTTTAAAAAATCTGTTGATAGTATGGTGGTAATGGTTGCCATGCTTGCCCCTAATATTTTACGGATGCCTATTTCTTTGTTGCGTTGCTCAATAGTAAAAGCGGCCAGCCCAAACAGCCCCAGGGTAGCCAGTATAATGGTGATATAAGTAAACGTACCAAAAATAGATGCCAGCCTGTCTTCGGCTTTGTATTGCTTGTCAAAGGCATCGTCCATAAAGGTGTAGCTGAACGGGGTATCCTGGTCGTACTTTTTGTAGATGTTTTGGATCGACTCGATAATAGACGGTACATTGGTGTGCGGTTTTATCCTTGCAAACAGGTTACAGCCCACCCTGCCCCAGGCAGATGCGGTATCAGAAGCTATTAATAACCCCAGCGGGCCAATAGCGCTTTCCATCGAACTAAAATTAAAATTCTTAACAACACCGGCTACCTCATAGCGGTCGCTGCCATTTTTAATAAAGCTACCAACAGGGTTGGCAGGCAGATGCAGATCTTTAATAGCGGTTTCGTTTATCACGACGGTGTATTTGTCGGTTAGCTGCTTGTTTGGTTGGGGGGCAAATTTCCATTCTAAACCAAGGGTTGTTATAAACTTATTATCAACAGAAAGCGACGGCAGTGCAATGCTTTCGTCCTTGGTTTTACCATCCATAAACAACATATCGTACCCGCCATACATGGCGTAGTGCGAGGTGCCAACATTACTTATACCTGCAAGCGCCTGTACATCTTTATTAAATGCCTGGTAGTTTTGGCCTATGCTAGCGCCAACGGGTATCATAACTACATTTTCGCGGTTTAAGCCGGTATCGGCATGCCTCAGGTAATAAAGCTGCCTGTCTATAATTACACCGCAAATAATTAATCCTACTGCAATACCAAACTGCAACGTTGTGAACACCTTGCGCACAATAGTGCCGCCAGCTTGTTTGCTTGTTTTTCCCTTCAGGGTGATAACCGGTTTAAATGACGATAAAACAACCGATGGATAGATCCCTGAAATTAAGGCGGTTATTAACAGCAGCCCCAATAAAAGCAACAGCACAAGCGGACTGTATAAAAACGAATTATCAATTTTTAACTGCAAAACATTCAGGAACCAGGGCTTAAACGCGTAGCATAATAAATAGCCCAGTATAAAAGATAAAAGGGTAAACAAACCCGACTCTACATAAAACTGCGCGGCTATGGTTTTACGGCTTGCGCCCGATACCTTGCGTACCCCTACCTCTTTGGCGCGCAGGGTTGCACGCGCGGTGGTAAGGCTCATGTAATTTACCAAAGCCAGCAGTAATATTAATACCGCCACTAAGGGGAATATTTTGAGATACTTAAGGTTAGATGAATCGCCCCAGTTATTTTCCAGGTGCAGGCTGCCTATCGATGATAGTTTATAATGGGTCTCAAAGTCCGACTTTTCTTTATCGGCCATTTGCTGGAGACCTTTACGGGTTTTGGCAGTATCTGCCGCATCTTTTAAAAGCAGGAACAGGTTAAATGAACCCGATGCAATGCGCTGTTCCCCTAAATATTTTTTTGCCTCTTTAGTAGCCAGTAAGCTGCTTGCCGATGCTACAAAATTATACTCTACAGAAGTGTTTGATAGCGCGTTCTCGGCCACGCCGGTAACCTGGTAAGTATAGGCACTATCCGTTTTTAAACGGATGGTTTTGCCAACCGGGTCGGCATCACCAAAGTATTTTTTAGCGATGTCTTTTGATATCACTACCGAAAACGGTTTACTAAGTACATCTTTAGCATTACCCGATGCCAGTTTAAAAGTGAAAAAGTTGAAGAAGTCCGGGTCGGCAAATACAACTTTTTGCTCAATGTATTTGGTTTCGGGGGTTAAGGGGTTGCTTACTAATATTGGCTTATAATAATTTAAAGTGCGCATGTAGCCATCAACGGTGGGTTGGCTTTGTTTAACCAACGGGCCCGATGCATAACTCATGTAGTTTAAATTCATGGTGTTGCCGCCAATTTTAACATTGGCCTGGAGCTTGTAGATCCGTTTGGCATTGGTATGGAACCTGTCGTAGGTCATTTCATGCGTTACGTATAGCATAATCATCATACATACGGCCAAACCAACGGCAAGCCCTGTAATGTTTATTAAGCTGTAAAGCTTCTGCTTTTGCAGGTTACGGAGGGCAATTTTTAAATAGTTTTTAAACATATCCGTTGATTTTGAAATTCTAAAATACTAAAACCTAAATTCTACAATTCATGCCCTACAATCCCCTCTTCACTACTCTGAGCGTAAACTTTTTACCGGGTTTGCCAATGCAGCTTTAACTGCCTGGAAACTGATGGTTATAAATGCTATCAATATTGATATTGTACCGGCTAATATAAAGACTGTCCAGCTGATGTTTATTTTGTAGGCAAATCCCTGCAACCAGTTATTCATCATATACCATGCAACAGGTGATGCAATTAATATGGCTATTAATACCAGCTTTATAAAATCGGTAGCTAAAAGGCCGATTACGCCACTCACGCTTGAGCCCAACACTTTACGTATACCAATTTCGCGGGTACGTACCTGGGCGGTATAAGCGGCTAAACCTAACAAGCCAAGGCACGATATAAATATGGCTATACCGGCAAAATAATTGAACAATACCCCCTGCTGCTGCTCGCCCTTATACAGGCTGTTAAATGTATCGTCTAAAAAGTAATAACTGAATGGGTATTCGCCATTATATTGTTTAAACTGCTCCCCTGCTGCGCGGATGGCCTTTTGTGCATCCTTGCCGGTTGTTTTAATATAGATAGTGCTTAAGTTATTAGGGAAGTAGTAAAATACAGATGGCGCTATTTTTTCTTTCATTGATGCGTAATGAAAATCTTTGACAACGCCAATTATTGTCCCGTCGGTTTTCCACATCTTAAAACGTTTGCCTATCGGGTTTTTGATCCCCGCTTCTTTAACAGCCGTTTCGTTTAAAATAAAGTGTGCGGAATCTGCAACAGCGCCTGTAAAACCGGCACCCTGCACCATTTGCATTTTAAATGCACCTATAAAATCTTTATCAATAGCTAAAGGGTGTACAATAAAGGTTTGGCCCTGTGCCTTGCCGTCCCAATCGTTACTACCGGATATGCTGCCATTATTAATTACGTTTCCTGATGAGCGGGTAACGCTCAGCACACCGGGCTGTTTCAATAACTCGTTGCGTACTGCATCATAATGTTTACCCATATCGCGCATCCAGAAAGCAAGCGTGTGGCTTTTATCATACCCTAACTGTTTTGACCGGATAAAATTTAGCTGGCTGGTAATAACCAATGTGCCCACAATTAATAATACCGAAAATGAGAATTGGGTAACCACCAATATCTTGCGAAACATCACATCGCCAATTTTAGCAGATATTTTACCCTTCAAAGCTTTAAGCGGCTCAAAAGATGAAAGCATCAGGGCCGGGTAAATACTGGAAGCAGCCAGCGTACCAAGTATGGTGAGCAGTATAATATACCAAACATGCAGGTTGGTAAGATCGAATACAAGTTGTTTATCTGCAACCTGGTTAAATACCGGTATCACTATTTTGATAAGCCCTAAAGCTAAAACTGTAGCTAATGAAAACAGCAAAGCGGTTTCAATGATGAATTGTATAAACAGGTGGGCTTTTGCCGCACCTAATATTTTGCGCATGCTTATCTCTTTCGCACGCAACATAGATCGCGCCGTTGATAAATTAACATAGTTAATGCAGGCAATAACCAATATTACCAACGCTATTATGATAAAGATCCTTACGGTTTCCATCCCTTTGTTTGTACCATCGGCATTATATAAATGCATTTGCGCAAGGGGCTGCAACAGGTATTCTACGTCGGTATCATCGGCCTTATGGGCAATATGGATATTGAATAGCTTGGCAGAAAGGGTTTTTAATGACGTTCCCGGTTTTAACAGGAAGTAGGTTTCGTAGCCAAAATTGCTAAAATTGCCGTTTACATCAACGTTATCAGCAAGTGCATCCTTTATATGATAGCTCATCGGCATGATCATGTCATAGTCCATCCGCGAGTTTTTAGGAAAATCGTTTATGACACCGCTAACCGTAAAATTCACTTTACCGTCCGCCCTTATTACTTTACCAATAGGGTTTTCATCCCCAAAAAATTTCTTAGCTGTTTTGCGGGTTATTACCACAGAATTATCATCGGTAAAAGGTTTGGCCGCATTGCCCTGAACAACAGGGAAATCAAATATTGAAAAGAGCGACGGGTCTGCGAACACCACTCTTTCATCCCCAAAAGTTTTGTCCTGATACTTGTATAGCGAGAAAATGTAATTGCCTGTTATGCGCACCTGGTCTTTAACTTCGGGTAACTGCTGTTTGGCTAAAGGGCCTATAGGTGCAACATCCACTGTCCATATTTGCCTGCTGGCACCGGTACCGCCAAATATTTCGACCCGGTAAATATCAGCACCTTTTTTATGGAAGCTATCAAAACTCAGCTCATCCTGCACCCATAAGAGTATCAGGATGCCAACCGCTAAACCAAGTGTTAAGCCCGATATATTAATAATAGAATAAAACTTATTCTTTATTAAATTTCTCCATGCCGTTTTTAAATAGTTCCTTATCATAACCTTAAATTTTAAACCAAACTCTACTAAACCCTACTCACTGCGTAAACTCTTCACCGGGTTTGCCAAAGCAGCTTTAACCGCCTGGAAACTCACCGTTACTATTGATAGCAGCGTTGTTACAAAGGCGGCTACAGCAAACACCCACACACTGATATTTATACGGTAGGCATAGGTTTGCAGCCAATGCTCCATACCGTACCAGGCTATTGGCGTAGCTACTAAAAACGCTATACCAACCAGTTTCAGAAAATCTTTTGACAGCATTGTGGTTACACCTAATACCGATGCGCCCAATACTTTACGTACACCAATCTCTTTAATGCGGTTTTGGGCCATATAGGTAGCTAAACCAAACAAACCAAGGCATGATATAAATATGGTTAGCCCTGCAAATAACGAAGCAAGTGTACCTACGCGTTGTTCGTCGGCGAATTTTTTGTTGTACTCCTCGTCAACAAAATGGTATTCAAACGGGTACTCTGAATTATATTTTTTGAACACAGCCTCGGCCAGTTTAAGATTCTCGGCTGTGGTGTTTTTTTCATTTAGTTTGTAGTGGATCACATTAAACCATGACTTTGGCCCCTGGATGATCATTTGTTTAACAGGCTCATACGGTGATTGCAGGATAAAATCTTTAACAACGCCAACAATGGTAAGTTTTTTTCCATCGTTCATAACGGTCTGTCCAATTGGGTTCTTAAACTTCATGAGTTTAAGCGATGCTTCATTGATCATGATAGCCGATGAATCTGAAGGGTAGGTTTTGATATCGATATCGCGTCCTTCAACAATTTTAAGGTTCATGGTTTTGCTAAAATCACCGTCAACGTTAAACATATTGAAGTCTATTTTGGCATTAGGGTCTTTACCCTGCCAGTCAAACCCCCAAGAGTCGCTCCAGCCTTCGGTCATGGGCGCGCTGGTTTTGGTTACGGCTGTTGCCGCACCACTTGTTATCAACTCATTACGGATAAGCTGGTAATTTTTGTCAATAGTACCCTGTATAAATGTATACGCCAGGTTATTCTTTTTATAGCCAACATCGCGGTTTTGCGCGTAATCAAGCTGCTCGCGTACAATGATGGTTGATATGATCAACACAATTGCAAAAGTAAACTGCGTTACAACTAAAATTTTGCGTGGCGAAAATGCCGCGTTAGCAGCCTTAAATGTGCCCTTTAATACTTTTACCGGTGCAAATGACGACAGGTACAAAGCTGGATAACTACCGGATACCACACCGGTAAACAGGATGAATGTTACCACTATAAGCCAAAATACAGGGCTGGCAAATGGTATAAATAATTGTTTTTCGGTAAGGATGTTAAAGGGGGGCAGGGATATTTGCACTATTGCCAGCGCTAAAATACCGGCAAGTAAAGCTATCATCACAGATTCGCCCATAAATTGCGCTATCAGGCTGCCTTTACCGGCACCAACCACTTTGCGTATGCCTACCTCTTTGGCTCTTTTCTCGCTGCGGGCGGTACTCAGGTTCATAAAGTTTATACAGGCAATAAGCAATATAAAGGCAGCTATAATACTGAATAGTTTAATGGTTGTTATACGGCCTCCTACTATCTGACCGTTTTCAAACTTCGAGTAAAGCCTCCATTTACCGGCCGGATGTACAAATACATCGATATCCTTAACGTCAGAGTGCGAACGGGTTATATTTTTCACCTGTTTATCAAAGTATTCTTCGGTTACCCCTGATTTTAACAAAGCATACGTTTGAACGGAATTATTACCCCAGTTTTTATCAACCCCACCGTTTATCTTTTCCCAGTATTTCCAGGTCATCAGGTACTCAAAGCCAAACCGAGTATTATTTGGCAGATCCTTCATTACACCGGTTACTGTGAAGTAGTCAACACTGTCTATTTTAATGGTTTTACCCAATGCATTTGTGTTACCAAACAGCTTTATAGCCGTTTTTTCGGTAAGCACAATGCTTTTCATATCATTCAAAGCAGTTTTAGGGTTTCCCTGTACCAGCGGGAAACTGAACATGGTCAGAAAGTCGGGATCGGTAAAATTGCCGGAGAGGGTTAAGCGCTTATCACTAAGAGTAAACAGAAAATTGGCCCGTGTAGTACGCGTGGCCTGTTCTACCTGCGGGTAATCCTGCTTAAGGGTTGCCATCATAGGTTTAGGGGTAGTGCCCCAGGCCCATATTTCCCCCTCAATTTTCGACCGGTTGTACATTTGGTACAGGCGGTCTTTTTTCTCATGGAAACTATCATAGCTCGCCTCGTTTTGCACCCAAAAAAGTATAAGCGCAGCACTGGCCATGCCAACTGCCAAACCGGCGATGTTTATAATGGTGAAACTTTTGTTTTTCAATAAGTTACGCCAGGTTATCTTTAAGTAGTTTTT
>NZ_JBAZRC010000074.1:0-21583 GCF_041663085.1 Mucilaginibacter sp. | reverse complement strand
GCCAAAAGAAAGCAACTTTTGATGCACATGTTCGTATACCTCCGCGTCGGGGTCATCAAGCAGTCGTATTAAAGAGTTTACTTCTGTCGGATTTATCATACTCTAATGCTAAAATACTAAAGGTTTATATATTTTTACACCAATGTTCAATTTAACGTTCGCAAAGGATTTTCTGTTGCATAGGCTTAAGTCAAAAAACCGTCATGGTTTGCACTCGCCGTTTGTTTACCGTTTAGTAGATGAGGTTATTTATGATAAAAAGCCCTATCCGGCGTATGATAGCATTGAACACCAGCGAGACCACCTGCTGGTAGACGACCGCCACATCACCGTTACCGACCTCGGCGCGGGCTCGCACGTAAACAACAACAAGCAGAAAAAGATAAGCGATATTACGCTTAACGCGCTAAAACCGCCAAAGCTGGCCAAGCTGCTTTATCGCCTGGCGGCATTTACCAAACCTGCCAACATTGTTGAACTGGGCACCTGCCTGGGCATTACCACCCTATACCTGCAAGCCGCCGCGCCCAATGCCAAAGTTTATACGTTAGAAGGCTGCCCGCAAACCGCCGGTGTTGCCAAAGATGTGTTCGACAAGGCCGGGGTGAAGGATATCAATGTCATCACCGGGAATTTTGACGATACCCTGCCGGGTGTAATTGCCGGACTGGATCAGCTCGATTTTGTGTACATCGACGGTAACCACCAGCGCGATGCCACCCTAAAATACTTTGAATGGTGCCTGCCCAAAGTGCATGAAGGCACTATGCTCATCTTCGATGATATATACTGGAGCGAAGGCATGAAACAAGCCTGGGCGCAAATAAAAGCCCATCCCGATGTAACCGCCACGGTCGACCTTTACTGGATAGGCCTGGTGTTTTTTAAACCGGGGCAGGCGAAAGAAGATTTTATGATAAAGGTGTAGCTAAATGAAATTAAGTTTACTCTTCTCACTTTTCTGGATAATATTTTTACAGGCAACGGAGCTACCGGGTTTGTTCACCAAATCGTTTAATGAGAAAAAGTTAAATGAGCGGTATCAAATTATAAAGCCCATTAAACCTGGTTATTTAGAAGCCGATTTTACCGGGGATAGAATAACCGATATAGCCGTGCAGGTGGTCGATAAAAAAAGTAAGAAAAGAGGAATACTGATCATTAACGGAGGTAGCAATAAACATTATATTTTTGGTGCGGGGTATAAATTTGCAGGCGAAGATTTTAATGATACCAACTGGTTAGATGGATGGCGTATTTACAAAGATAAAATTGCCTATAAAACATTATTTGATGCCGAGGGAGATATCGCCGGAAGCAAAAAAGTGAAAGTCTCTCATCCCGCCATTTCTATCTACTCAATAGAAGATGGCAGTGAATTAGCCGGTGCTTTAATTTATTGGAACGGTACAAAATATGTTTCTATTCACCAGGGAGAGTAGGCACATCTACTAAAATGCTTCCCCCAACCCTACATACACACCGCTTTGCCTGCTTTCGCCGGGGCGTTTTTCGCCAACGCCGTAATCTACACGGATGCTGAGGCCTTTCTGTACGTCGAAGAAGTAACGGAGGCCGCCGCCGTAGTTTGGCTTTAATTGTTCGGTACTAAACTCTTTATTAAACCAATTGCAGGCGCACGCGTGCCGCGTGTGTCATATCCGCCATGCTTGTATTGAAGAGGTCGGAAAACTTTATTAGCTTTATTTAATGAGCAGGAAATATAAATTTCTTAATAAAGAAGGGTTATACTTCGTGAGTTTTGCAGTGGTTAATTGGATAGATGTTTTTACCCGTTTAGAATACAACGAAGTAATAGTGGATAGCCTAAATTATTGTAAGAATAATTTAGGGATGGATATATATTGTTGGTGTATTATGCCAAGCCATATACATATGATCTTTGCAGCTAAAGACAATAACCCTGAGGTCATATTAGGTCGTTTTAAAGAATATACCTCTAAACAATTGGTAAAGTCCATAACAGAAAACATTCAGGAGTCACGAAAGGAATGGATGCTTTGGATGTTTAAAAGAGCAGGTGCAAAAAGTAGCAACGTTAAAACTTATCAATTTTGGCAACATCATAACAAACCAATTCAACTATGGAGCGCTAATGTTATTGAACAGAAGGCCGATTATATCCATAATAACCCGGTAGAAGCTGGTTTTGTTACAGAAGCATCATATTGGAAATACTCAAGTGCTATTGATTATGCAGATGGAAAAGGATTGGTTGATATAGAATATCTGTAGGTATGGCGGGGTCACACGCGGCACGCGTGCGCCAGCGATTGGGCGGGAAAGTATTGGTTGATATGAATGTCTGTAGGTATGCATAGCGGGGTCACACGCGGCACGCGTGCGCCAGCGATTGGGCGCGAAAGTATTGGTTGATATGGATGTCTGTAGGTATGCATAGCGGGGGTCACACGCGGCACGCGTGCGCCAGCGATTGGGCGCGAAAGTATTGGTTGATATAGATGTCTGTAGGTATGCATAGCGGGGTCACACGCGGCACGCGTGCGCCAGCGATTGATACTTTGAAACAACAATAATAAATTAATCTGCACATCTACTAAAACACTTGGTATGCTGGCGCACGCGTGCCGCGTGTGTCTTAACCACTATGCTTATATTGAATAGATTAATCTACTAAAACGCTTCCCCCAACCCTACATAAACACCGCTTTGCCTGCTTTCACCGGGGCGTTTTTCGCCAACGCCGTAATCTACACGGATGCTGAGGCCTTTTTGTACATCAAAAAAGTAGCGTAAGCCGCCGCCATAGTTAGGCTTTAATTGTTCGGTACTAAACTCTTTATTAAACACCTCACCGGCGCCCACAAAACCTACTATACCAAAGCGCTCGCTCATGCGGTAGCGCAGTTCGGTTTGGCCTACTAGCAGGTTGCGGTCGCGGAAACGGCCGTTATAGTAGCCGCGCATCATTTCGTCGCTGCCCAGGGTAGGCAACAGGTAAAATGGCGATTGGCTGCCCGTTATGTTCTGGCTTTGCACATCAAACCCTAAAACAAACTTTTTGCTTAGTGCGAAGAAATGCGTGAGTTCGACATTTAAAAACCCGCCCGAGTAGCCGCTGTTACCACCTATACCGTTCATGATATTAAAGTAGCTGGTTAGCATACCGCCCTTAGTGGTGTAAGTATTGTTATTGCGGGTGTCAAATACAAAACTTGGGCCTATGTATAAAAAAGTGCCGCCGTGCTTGCCGTCTATAGTTGGGTCGGTAGCAAAAATACCAGAGCCGTCCTGGTCGTTAAAGCGGTAATCATACCCCCCGGCAACCAAGCCTAAATAAACGTAATTACCTATCTTTTTTTCGGCGGCAAAAGTTGCTCGTACACGTTTTTGACCAAGCCTGTCGGCATCGGCTTTTTTGGTGTTGTTGCCAATGCCATAAAAATCAAACGGGAAATTGATATACCCAACAGACCCTGTGAAATGATATCGGTTATGTGGTGTCCAGTAACTGCCGCTCAGGTTTAAACGGCTTTGGCCCTTGGTAGTAATGGTAGCGTAAGCAAACAAATTGGATACCCGGGTGTCATTACCCAGTGTATCGGTATAAAAAGAATATAGTCCCGAGCCGCCCAGCTCTAAACCGGTTTCGGGGGCCGAGCTTACTACGGGTAAAACAACAAAACTCCCTTTTTTGGTGGTATCCTGCTCAAAATACATTTTGCGGATAAACTTTGGCAATATTTTTACCTGGGCAAAAAGGGGCTGTACAAGTATAAAAAGTAATAAAACGGTAGTAAGTTTCTTCATGTAATAAGCTTCTTGAGCTTAAAGACTAAAGCTGAAAGCTTTTAGGATATTTTGCTTTTTGCTCTCCGCTTTCGGCTTTTAGCTTTAGCAACAAAGGTAAATTTAAAGCACTTGTTTTACTGAATTTGTAATTTAAAATTCTGATGTGCGCAAAATACCTACTTTTGCACCATAAATAAGAGCAAATAATATGAGCACAGCAAGAGGCCCAATATCTCAGTTTATCGAGAAAAATTACCTGCATTTTAATGCAGCAGCATTAATGGATGCAGCCAAAGGTTATGAAACGCATTTAACCGAGGGTGGCAAAATGATGGTGACCATAGCAGGCGCCATGAGTACGGCAGAGTTAGGCATTTCGCTTGCCGAGATGATCCGCCAGGGTAAAATTGATATCATATCATGTACAGGTGCCAACCTTGAAGAGGATATCATGAACCTGGTAGCGCACTCGCACTACAAACGCGTGCCAAACTACCGTGACCTGAGTCCGCAGGATGAGTGGGACTTGTTAGAGAACCACTACAACCGTGTTACTGATACCTGTATCCCCGAAGAAGAAGCCTTCCGCAGGTTACAAAAACATATTTACAAAATTTGGAAAGATGCTGATACCGCAGGTGAGCGTTACTTTCCGCATGAATTTATGTACAAAATATTGCTGAGCGGCGAGCTGGAGCAATATTATGAGATAGACCCTAAAAATTCGTGGATGCTGGCGGCTGCCGAAAGGAACCTGCCAATTGTTGTACCGGGCTGGGAAGACAGTACCATGGGTAACATATTTGCATCGTACGTTATAAAAGGCGAAATAAAAGCTACCACCATGAAAAGCGGTATCGAATACATGGCATGGCTGGCCGGCTGGTATCCCGAAAATTCGGGTGGTAAAGGCGTAGGCTTTTTCCAGATTGGCGGCGGTATAGCCGGCGATTTCCCGATTTGTGTTGTGCCGATGCTTTACCAGGATATGGAAATGCCGGAAATTCCGTTCTGGAGTTACTTTTGCCAGATTAGTGATTCTACAACCTCATACGGTTCGTACTCGGGCGCGGTGCCAAACGAAAAAATAACCTGGGGTAAGCTTGACATTAACACACCTAAGTTTATTGTAGAGAGCGATGCAACGATAGTTGTACCGTTAATATTTGCGTGGATATTGAAACAATAACCATCATATAAAATTATAAAGAAAGCCCTTTGGAGATATCCGGAGGGCTTTTTTATTTGCGCGTTTATAATTAATAGTTGCCTGCTATTGGTATTAGGGAAAATAAGTTGCAATTTTAATGCAACCTGTTGCCAGGCTGTTTGATATTTGCCTGGATATTAAAACAATAGTCAAGTTTTGAAAGTATGTATTGGCATTCTCTTTTACCCGATACAACATGTATTTAGCAAAAAAGCCTTTGGATGTTATTTAAAGGGCTTTTATTAATAATTTAGAACGATTATAAATTAGATATTGCTGTCATTATATTGTCAGCGATACTGTAATAAATTATACTTTTGTGCCTGAAAAAGTGCCAAAAACATACAGCTCTACGTCAGTTTAACACTTTAATATAAAAATTATTTAGCATAAATACCTTTTATGAGAAATATCTCATTGATTTTTAAACAGTTTTCAAGGTCGGTTTTACTAATTGCCGGTTTGGTTGTTTGTGGTTTAACAGCCCATGCGCAAACAGATGCAGCAAAAGGGGAAGCTATATTTAAGGCCAAGTGTACAGCGTGTCATAAAATAGATACGCGTATGACCGGCCCGGCCTTAGGTCCGCAGCTTACATCAGAAACTGATGATGCCTATTTAACCAAATGGATCCAAAACAACCAGGCATTAATTGCTGCCAAAAACCCAAAGGCCGTTAAAATATTTAACGAGTACAACCAGGCGGGTATGACAGTATTTGCCGAGTTGAGCGATGCTGATGTGGGTAATGTTATTACTTACATCCGTGCCGATTGGAAAAAGATCCAGGATGATAAAGCCAAAGCACCTGCCGGTGGCGCAGTTGCCGAAGACAAAGGCCCAAGCAGCCTGGTTATCTGGGGTTTGTTAGGCGTTATCGTTATCGCTTTCATTGTAATCCTTGTATTAAACAAAGTAATTGCAACGCTTGAGCGTTTGTTGCTTAACAGACAAGGTATTGTGCTTGAAGAAGATGCTGAAGAGGAAAAAGTAAAAGCAGACCGCACAGCAACTTTCAAAAAACTGCTGAAAAACAAAAAGCTTGTATTCTTTATAGTGCTTTGCGGTACTATAGCGATGGGCAGCTTTAGCTGGGTAACCATGTGGAACACTAACGTTCACCAGGGATACCAGCCGGTACAGCCTATTAAATACTCGCACGAGCTGCACGCCGGCGCTATGAAAATAGAATGCCAGTACTGCCACACAGGCGCGTTCAAATCTAAAAACGCTTCAATCCCGTCATTAAACGTTTGTATGAACTGCCACAAATCTGTTAAAACAGAATCACCGGAAATTCATAAGATCTATGATGCGTTGGGTTATGATCCTAACACGGCTAAGTACGATAGCACTAAAGCAAAACCAATTCAGTGGGTACGTATACACAACCTGCCGGATCTGGCTTACTTTAACCACTCGCAGCACGTTAAGGTTGGCGCTATTAAATGCCAAACCTGCCACGGCCCGGTTGAAACCATGAAAGAGGTTTACCAGTACTCGCCATTAACAATGAAATGGTGTATACAGTGCCACAAACGTACCGAGGTTAACGGTAAAGGCAATGCTTACTACGATAGCATACTTGCTGCCCACGATAAAATTAAAAAGGGTGAGAAAGTTACTGCAGCAGTATTAGGCGGTATTGAGTGCGCTAAGTGCCACTATTAATAATTATCAAGAACAGTACATTACAGTTTATATAACTATAAATGGATAGCAATAAAAAATACTGGAAAGGTTTAGAAGAACTGAACAGAACACCAGAATTTGTTGAGAAAAATAAACACGAGTTTGCCGAGCCAATCCCTATTGAACAGGTATTAAGCGGTGGCGGCCTTATGGGCAAAACTCCACGTCGCGACTTTTTAAAGGCACTGGGTTTTGGTGTGGGTGCAGTTACTTTAGCGGCTTGCCAAAAAGTACCGGTACATAAATCAATCCCATACTTAATAAAGCCCGAAGAGGTAACCCCGGGTATAGCCAACTACTACTCATCAACTTATGATGGTAGCGCTATATTGGTTAAAACCCGCGAAGGCCGCCCTATTAAAGTTGAAGGTAACCCTAACGATCTTTTATCAAAAGGTGGTTTGAGCGCACAGGCGCAGGCATCAGTGCTTGACTTGTACGATAACAGCCGCGTTCAGGACCCGCAACAAAATGGCAGCCCTACAGGTTGGGCACAGGTTGATGCTTTTGTAAAAAACCAACTTGCAGCTATCGCGGCAAGCGGCAAAACAATCAGCATTGTAACTTCAACTATACACAGCCCGTCTACCCAGGCTGTTATTAATGATTTTATAGCAAAATATCCTACTGCAAAACACGTAAGTTATGATGCAGTATCATATACAGGGATTATAAAAGCTAACCAAAACAGTTTTGGTAAAGCAGTATTGCCTCATTACAATTTTGATAAAGCGGATATCATTGTAAGCTTCGCGGCTGATTTCCTGGGAACCTGGATCTCCGGCGAAGAATTTACCCGCCAGTACGTATCAAACAGGAACAACAAATCGCTTGAAGCTAAGAAGATGTCACGTCACATCCAGTTTGAGAGCGGTATGAGCCTTACCGGTACCAATGCCGATGTGCGTATCGCTATTAAACCATCTGAAGAAGGCGTTGCACTGGTTAACCTTTACAATGCATTATCAGGTACAACCTTACCGGGTTCAAGAAAATTAACTACAGCTAATGCCGATAAGGCGATATTGCTGGTAGCAGCCGAATTGAAAGCGGCTAAAGGTAAAGCCTTAGTTGTTTGCGGTTCAAACGATGTTGCTACACAAGTATTGGTAAATGCCATTAACTCGTTATTGGGCAGCTACGGTACTACAATTGATCTGGATAACCCATCTCGCCAGTACGCTGGTAACGATGGTGAAATTGTTGATTTCATTACCCAGGCAAAAAATGGTACAGTTGGCGCAGCATTATTCCTTGATGCTAACCCTGCTTATGATTACCACTCTGCAGATGCAGTTAAAGATGCTCTTAAAAAGGTTAGCCTTAAAATATCTTTCTCTGACCACGCTGATGAAACCGCTGCACTTTGTAATATCATTGCACCAAACCACCACTATTTAGAGTCGTGGGGTGATGATAGCTCGGTTACAGGTTACTACACTGTAATGCAGCCAACCATTAACCCGGTTTACAATACCCGCCAGGCCGAGCAAAGCCTGCTGGTATGGAGCGACAACCCGGTTAAAGATTACTACACCTACGTTAGAAATAACTGGAACAATAACTTATTAGCCAAAGGTGGTTTATCTGGCCAGGCTGGTTGGGAAACCTTATTACAAACAGGTTTTGTATTAGCAGCACCGGTTGCAGCGGGTTCTTACACCTTTAACTATGATCTTAACGCGGTTGCGCAAACCATATTAAACCAAAGCGCGAAATTAGCAGAAGCTAAAGTTGAGCTGCAGCTATACCAGAACACAGCAATGCGCGATGGTAAAAGGGCAAACAACCCGTGGTTACAAGAGCTGCCAGATCCGGTATCTAAAGTTACCTGGGACAACTTTGCAGCCATGTCTCCGTCTGATATTATAAAATTAGGCCTTGATGAATTTGAGGTTATTAAAATTGAAGCAAACGGTTACACCGTAACATTACCTGTATTATCACAACCTGGCCAGGCGCCGGGTACGGTATCAGTTGCTGTTGGTTACGGCCGTACAGCAGCCGGTTTGGTTGGTAACAATGTAGGTAAGAATGCATATCCTTTCTTAAGCTTCCTTAATGGTACGTTCCAGACAAATGCATCTGCAACGATAACCGCAACAGGTGATATATTCCCGCTTTCGCAAACACAAACGCACCATTCATTTGAAGGCCGTAACGTTATTCGCGAAGCAAGCTTTACCGAGTACAAAAAGAACCCGGCAGCAGGCAGCGGCGCCGAAGGTGAGCACGAGAAATACGACCTTTGGGAAGCAACCAATGAAGATCATATCCACGCACGCCCTGTTTATGACTGGGTTATGGCTATCGACTTAAATGCATGTACAGGTTGCGGCGCGTGCGTTGTAGCATGTAGCGCAGAAAACAACATACCTGTTGTTGGTAAAGACGAAGTTGGCCGCCGCCGCGAGATGCACTGGATACGTATTGACCGTTACTATAGCTTTAACAACGATAGCAATGGCCACGCGGTAACCAAAGAAAAAGAAATTGCAAAACTGGATAACTTTAACAATGTAACGGTTGTTCACCAGCCAATGCTTTGCCAGCACTGCGACCATGCACCTTGCGAAACTGTTTGCCCGGTATTAGCTACCGTACACTCAAGCGAAGGTTTAAACCAGATGGCATATAACCGTTGTGTTGGTACACGTTACTGCGCAAACAACTGCCCGTATAAAGTACGCCGTTTCAACTGGTTTAACTACTGGAACGATTCGCGCTTTGATAACTACCTGAACAACGAGCATACACAATTAGTACTTAACCCTGATGTTACCACACGTTTCCGTGGCGTTATGGAAAAATGCTCGATGTGTGTACAACGTATACAAGCAGGTAAGTTACAGGCTAAAATGGAAAAACGCCCGCTTAGGGATGGTGAGGTTAAAGTAGCCTGCCAGCAAACTTGTTCTGCAAACGCTATCGTGTTTGGTAACAGGAATGACCCTAACTCTGAAGTTTCAAAAGCTTTGAAGAGCGAGCGTACTTACTATGTGCTTGAAGAACTTAACGTAAAACCGGGTATTGGTTACCAGGTAAAAGTTAGAAACACTGGAACTGAATCATTGGCTTAATTTTTTACATCGAGATATATTACAACATATGAGTCATCATCATGAATCGATAATCAGGGAACCGTTAATGACGGGCAAGGATATCACCTATGCCCAAATTACTAACGATATATTGTTGCCTGTAGAAAATAAACCCAACAAAGCTTGGTGGATAGGTTTTACCGTATCATCATTAGGCGCATTGCTTTGGGTAGTGTCTATCAGCTACACCTTTTGGTTTGGCTTAGGCGCGTGGGGATTAAACAAAACTGTAGGCTGGGCGTGGGATATCACCGGTTTCGTATGGTGGGTAGGTATTGGTCACGCCGGTACGCTTATCTCTGCGGTACTGTTGATCTTCCGTCAAAACTGGCGTAACTCTATTAACCGATCGGCCGAGGCGATGACCATCTTCGCCGTTATCTGCGCCGCTACGTACATTGTAGCGCACATGGGCCGCCCCTGGTTAGCATACTTTACATTACCACTGCCAAACCAGTACGGCTCACTTTGGGTAAACTGGAACTCGGCACTGATGATGGACGTGTTTGCGATCTCAACTTACTTCTCGGTATCGTTATTATTCTGGTACACAGGTTTATTGCCTGATATCGCTTCAATACGTGACCGTGCAACAGGCTTACGCCGCCGCATTTATTCAATCCTATCTTTCGGATGGACAGGTTCATTAAAAACCTGGCAGCGTTTCGAAACCGTATCATTGATATTAGCGGGTATATCTACACCACTGGTACTTTCGGTACACACCATTGTATCATTTGACTTTGCTACGTCGTTAGAGCCGGGATGGCACACCACCATCTTCCCTCCATACTTCGTTGCGGGTGCTATCTTCTCTGGTTTCGCAATGGTACAAACACTATTGCTGGTAACCCGTAAGGTATTAGGTTTAGAGAACTACATCACCATGTTCCATATCGAATCGATGAATAAGATCATCATGCTTACAGGTTCAATTGTAGGTGTGGCTTATATCACCGAGTTCTTTATTGCATGGTACTCACAGGTTGAATACGAGCAGTATGCTTTCATTAACCGTGCAACCGGCCCTTACTGGTGGGCATACTGGAGCATGATGAGCTGTAACGTTATTTCACCGCAGCTGTTCTGGTCTAAAAAATTACGTACAAGCATAAAATTCTCATGGTTCCTGTCAATCATCGTGAATATAGGTATGTGGTTTGAGCGTTTCGTAATTATCGTAACCTCATTACACCGCGATTATATCCCATCAAGCTGGGCTATGTTCTATCCAACATGGGTAGATGTAAGCGTGTTCATCGGTTCGATAGGTTTATTCTTCACCATGTTCCTGTTATTCATCAGGGTATTACCATCGGTAGCAATTGCCGAGGTGAAACTGCTGCTGAAAACATCAAGTGAGCAGGCTAAGAAGAAACTGATAGAAGAAGGACACCTTGATCCGGTTGAGGTTCAGTATTACAAAGAGTCCTTAACGAAGTACGACAGTATTGACATGGCTGATTACGAAAAAGTATAAAAATGAGCAACACTAAATTTATATTGGGCTGTTTTGATGATCCTGACAACATGATGCAGGGTATCGATAACTTACAGAAAAATAGTATCCCTATTTATGATGTATACACGCCAATGCCTATCCACGGTATTGAGGACAAAATGGGCGTGAAGGATTCACGGTTAGGTTATGCAGCGTTTTGCTTTGGTTGCCTTGGCGCCTCGGTAATATTCAGCATCCTGTTTTATACGCTGGTACTTGATTGGCCTATGAACGTGGGTGGTAAACCAAGTTTCTCTATACCAAACTTTGTACCGTTTACCTTTGAGTGGACCATTTTGTTTACCGCATTTGGTATGACGATAACCTACTTTGCATCAACTCACCTTTTCCCGGGCCGCGCGCCACGTGTAATGGACCTGCGTGCAACTGATGACCGTTTTATTATAGCAGTAGACGCTAAAGGGAACGTTCCTCATGAGGATATCACCAATTTATTAAAACAAGCAGGAGCAGTAGAAGTAAAGCATAACGAAAGAAAATATGTTAGCTATGAATAAATTTAGAATATTGGGCACAACGGCTATCGTTATTGCTGCATCGATCGTCATTACATCGTGCAAGGATAAGCGTAGTACCGGTTGGGAATACGCTCCCAATATGTACGAACATACGGCATTTGACCCGGATCAGGCCAATCCTAACTTTAAGGATGGCAAAACAGCGCAGGTACCCCCTGCAGGTACTATCCCGGTAGGATTTAAACGCTTTGATTACCCGAACACAAAAGACGGGTATGAAAAAGCAGGACTTGAAGTGACCAGCCTTATAGCACAAACACCTCAGCATTTGGCAGAGGGTAAGGTATTGTTCACCACATTTTGCTCGCCATGCCACGGTGTAACAGGGCAGGGTGATGGTTTGGTTGTGCAGCACGGGTATCCGCCGCCGCCGTCATACTCAAAAGGGCAATCATCACGTGGTGGTGCAATGAAAGATCTTACAGACGGAAAAATCTATCATACAATAACTTATGGTGTTAACGCGATGGGTTCATACGCATCTCAGGTTGCGCCTGAGGATCGCTGGAAGATAGTTATGTATGTACACCATTTACAAAATTTATAAGATTATTTTTAATGAAGACTCACAATAGTTTTGAAGAAAGATTTGAATTCAACGGCACTGCCAAAACGTTGAGTTTAGTTTTTATTGTAATTGGTGTACTCGCAATTGCATTAGGATTTATTTTTGGTGGTGAGCACGTTCAACGTACTTATAGCAATTTATTGCTTATGTCTTACTACTTTGTTTGTGTTTGCACGGCGGGCGTATTCTTTTGCGCGTACCAGTATGTAGCACAAGCAGGCTGGTCGGCTGCTTTTATAAGGATACCGCAGGCATTTGCCAAAGTATTGCCTATAGCCAGCCTTATCCTTATCGTGATAGTAACCTTTGGTTTATTCACAACCCATAAGGTTGTTGAACACGGTAAAGAAGAAGTTGTACCTTATTTATATGCACACTGGGCTACTCATGGTTTAACCATACCTGGCAGCGAAAACTTCGACCCGATAATTTTTGGCAAAAAAGCATTCTTAAACATTCCGTTCTTTTACGGCATGCTGGTAGTATTGTTAGGCGCTTACAGCTACTTTGGCTGGGCTTTAGCAAAATGCTCTGAGAATGAAGATAGCGTAGGTGGCATGAGCAACTATGATAAAAGCTTTAAACTGTCGTGCATATTCCTGGTAATATTTGGCTTTACCTTCCCGATCTTTGCGTTCGGTGTTATTATGTCATTAGAAGCACATTGGTTCTCAACCATGTTTGGTTGGTACAATTTAGCTGCTATGCACGTAAGCGGTTTAGCGATTATTGCCCTGGTGATGATATACCTACAGAAAAAAGGTTACTTTACCTGGTTGCATATCGACCATTTGCACAGTATGGGTAAACTGATCTTCGGTTTCTCTATTTTCTGGACATATGTTTGGTTCGC
Source organism: Mucilaginibacter sp. (assembly GCF_041663085.1). Classification (GTDB taxonomy): domain Bacteria; phylum Bacteroidota; class Bacteroidia; order Sphingobacteriales; family Sphingobacteriaceae; genus Mucilaginibacter. The sequence goes on along the minus strand of NZ_JBAZRC010000074.1, from coordinate 8,345 downwards.
GCAGTTCTTCCTTACCTGGTATGCCAACATCCCCGAGGAGTCGGTTTACTTTTACATCCGTTGGGAGCCTGAGTACAAATTCTGGTTCTGGTTAAACATCGCCATGAACTTCCTGGCTCCATTGTTAATGTTAATGTCTCGCGATGCAAAACGTGTTACTAACCGTATGATGTGGGCCTGTATTATATTGGTAGCCGGCCACTGGCTTGATTATTATATTATGATAATGCCGGGTACAGTAAAAGAACACAGGGGTTTTGGTGTAGAAGAGATTGGTATATTCTTAGGTTTTGCAGGTTTGTTTACCTACCTGATGTTAAATGCATTAAGCAAGTTTAACTCGCTTGTGCCTAAAAAACATCCGTTCCTTGAAGAGAGCCTGCATCATCACATATAATAATTGTTAAATTTGCAACCGGATACAGCAATTCAAATAACCAATAAAATGGGATTCAAACATTTAATAAATACTAAAAAAATACTTTCGCTTTTAGCTGTTTTTATGCTTTTAGGCACAAGCATGCTTTTTGCCCAGGGTACAGAAACAGCCGGGGCTGCCGCTTCACCTGCTGCTGATGCAGTTAAGGATAATGGCCTAGCTACCGCAGGTTACTATATCCTGCTTTTCCTTATCGCTTGTTTTATTGTAGGGATAGTTGGTAAAATACTTCGCGTGTTTGACCTAACCCAGCAGATACAAGGTAGAAACCCTATCAACTGGAATAATATTATGGGCGTTTTATGCCTTGTATTCCTTATTGCAGGTGCATACGGCGCTTATTGGGAATTTACAGTACATGGCAGCATGATATTGCCTGGCGCAGCATCAGAGCATGGTGTTAAAATAGACGAGATGTTTTGGACAACCACTGTGTTAACAATGATAGTGTTTGTAGTAACACAAATATTGCTGTTTACATTCCTGTTCAGGTACCGGTACAACGCAAATCGCCGCGGCCATTTCTTACCGCATAATAATACTATCGAAAAAGTATGGACAATAGCCCCGGCTATCGTTTTAACCATACTGGTTATTTTCGGTTTCTTTACATGGCAAAAAATTACCGATAGTACAGACACTAAAGGTGATATTAATATTGACATTACCGGCCACCAGTTTGCCTGGGAGCTACGCTACACCGGCCGCGATGGTTTATTAGGTAAAACCGACTATAAACTTGTTAGCGGTGTAAATAAGCTTGGTATCGATTTTAAAGACAAAAACAGTTATGACGATTTACAGGCCGATACCATGGTTATACCGGTACGTAAGTCTATCAGGTTAAACATACACGCACAGGATGTTATCCATAGCGTTTATATGCCACATTTCCGTGTACAGTTAAATGCGGTGCCGGGCCTGCCTACCTTCTTTAAATTTAAGCCTACCATTACTACTGCAGAGATGCGTACCAAATTGGATAAACCAACATTTGAGTACGAAATACTTTGTAACAAAATTTGTGGTGGTAGCCATTATAACATGAAAAAAATTGTACGTGTGGTTACCGAAGCTGAATACCAGGCATGGATAGCTCAGCAGAAACCATATCTGACAGACGCGGTTAAAAAAGACCTTAAATTTGCCGTAACAGAGAAAAAAGAAGTACAACCAAACAGGTTAGCGTTAAACAATTAATACAAAAAGATTAGCGAGTATGTCAACATTAGCAGTTCACGATCACGGAGTAGCACATCACGAAGACGATCACGGACAACATCATCATAAAGCAACGTTCCTGAATACTTACATATTCAGCCAGGATCACAAAATGATTGCCAAGCAATTCCTTATTACAGGGATGGCAATGGCTTTCATCGCCATGATTTTATCTATCCTGTTCAGGATCCAGTTAGCTTATCCGGATAAAGCATTCCCTTTAATGGAAACATTATTAGGCCGTTTTGCACCAGGCGGGCGTTTAGATTCGAACTTTTACCTGGCATTGGTAACCATACACGGTACCATCATGGTATTCTTTGTATTAACAGCCGGTTTGAGCGGTACTTTCGCCAACCTTTTAATTCCATTGCAATTAGGTGTACGTGATATGGCTTCGCCATTCATGAACATGCTTTCATACTGGTTCTTCTTTATTGCCAGTGTTATCATGTTATCATCATTCCTTGTACAAAAAGGCCCTGCAAGCGGTGGCTGGACAATTTATCCCCCATTATCTGCACTACCTAAAGCCATGCCGGGTTCTGGTATGGGTATGACGTTATGGTTGATCAGTATGGTACTATTCATCGCTTCGCAGCTGATGGCAGGTATCAACTATGTAAGTACCATCCTTAACATGCGTACAAAAGGGATGGACCTTTGGAAAATGCCATTATCTGTATGGGCATTATTTTTAACCGCTATATTAGGTGTATTATCATTCCCTGTATTAGTTGCAGGTGTGGTACTGTTGGTATTCGACCGTAGTTTTGGTACAAGTTTCTACCTTTCAGATATCGTACTGAACGGTACACAAATACAACCTTTTGAAGGTGGTAGCCCTATCCTGTTCCAGCACTTGTTTTGGTTCCTGGGTCACCCCGAGGTATATATCGTAATTATGCCTGCAATGGGTATCTCATCAGAGGTTATGTCGGTAAACTCGCGTAAGCCAATCTTTGGTTACCATGCAATGGTTTACTCACTAATAGGTATCACTGTATTATCATTTATTGTATGGGGCCACCACATGTTTGTTACGGGTATGAACCCGTTCCTTGGCGGTGTGTTCATGATCACAACATTGATTATCGCGGTACCATCGGCAGTAAAAACATTTAACTGGCTGGCTACACTGTGGCGCGGTAACATCCGCTTTACATCAGGTATGCTGTTTGCTATCGGTATGGTGTCATTCTTCATCTCAGGTGGTTTAACAGGTATCTTCTTAGGTAACGCCGCATTGGATATCAACCTGCACGATACGTACTTTGTAGTTGCCCACTTCCACCTTGTGATGGGTTCGGCAGCTATATTTGGTATGCTTGCGGGTGTTTATCACTGGTTCCCTAAAATGTTTGGCCGTATGATGAACGAGCGTTTAGGTTACCTGCACTTTTGGTTAACATTTATTGGCGCTTACCTGGTATTCTTCCCAATGCACTTTATGGGCCTTGATGGTGTACCACGCCGTTACTACGCGTTCACCGAGTTTGAATCAATGAAACAGTGGTTATCTGTAAATACATTTGTTACCTGGGCGGCAATTATGTCGGCAGTAGCGCAGTTAGCATTCCTGTTCAACTTTATACACTCTATATTCTGGGGTAAAAAAGCGCCACAAAATCCATGGGAATCAAATACCCTTGAGTGGACTACACCAGTTGAGCACTTACATGGTAACTGGCCAGGCGAGATCCCAACCGTTTACCGTTGGCCATATGATTACAGCAAGCCGGGTGCCGAGCATGACTTTATACCACAAACAGTTCCGCTTTCTCAAACAATGAGTTCAAATCTTCCGCATGATTTTGAGGATAACCCAGTAGGTTTAGAGGAACATGCTAAATGGGCAAGTGCTCAAAAAAGTAACGAAGAAGTAAAATAACATTATACTGATCTGATCTTTTAGGGTATCTGTCAAGTATTAAGCCTTTAGTCTGGAGTTCTAAGTCAAATTAAGACTAACGACTCAGAACTTTAAACTTAAGACTTACCACAGGTACCCTAATTTGTTAGAAATATTTAGATGAGCATAAAAGCATCCGGGAACCAGTTTTTAAAAATTAACCTGATAACCATAATCCTGCTGTTTGTATTGATACTGGCAGGTGGAGTTGTGCGCAGCACAGGCTCAGGTATGGGGTGCCCCGATTGGCCTAAATGTTTTGGTAGGTACGTGCCGCCAACCAGTATATCTGAGTTACCGGCCAACTACAAAAAGGTTTATGCAGATAAACGTTTGGCCAAGAACCAGAAGTTTGCCAAAATGCTTGATGTTTTTGGATACAGTGAGCTGGCTATGCGTATCCGTAACGACAGATCGATATTAGTACCCGAAGAATTTAACAGTGCCCGCACCTGGACTGAGTATGTGAACAGGCTGATAGGTGCCATATCGGGAGTGTTTTTATTATTATGCGCCGTTTTCTCTTTTAAATATTGGAAAAGCAACAAGCTGATAGTACTGCTAAGCATATTTAACCTGCTACTGGTAGGTTTCCAGGGATGGTTGGGTTCAATAGTAGTATCAACCAATTTGGTTGCCTGGATAGTTACCGTGCACATGCTTATTGCGCTGGCTATAGTAGCTATCAGCATAGCAACTTATCACATGGCTAAGGTACAAGGCAGGTATAAGGTGCAAAGCAAACCATTGGTAACCATAGTTACCTTATTGGTTTTGGCTATGAGTATTTTGCAGATAACATTTGGCACCGAGGTGCGCGAAAAGATAGATGCAGTAGCCAGCCATTTAGAAGGCAGTTACCGCGATAGCTGGGTAACCAGGGCAGGCGAGATATTTTCACAACACCGCGATATGGCTGTGATAGTGTTGATATTAAACCTGATTTTGTACGCGCTTATCCGTAAAGGCTTTAACAGGCATTCGGTACAGCAACAGCTAATGAGTTTTACCTTTTTAATGGTAATGCTGCAAATAGTTACCGGCATATTTTTATCATACTGGTCGTTACCACCGTTTGCACAAGCATCGCATATTGTACTGGCAAGTTTATTGTTTGGCGCGCAGTTTTATTTATTGCTGAACTTATTTAGTTCGGTTAACGTGCAGGGGGCAGGCAAATGAAGGATTTTATAAAGCTGGTTAAATTACGTTTAACACTTCTGGTGGTATTTTCGGCCTCTATATCATTTGTTATAGGCAGTAAGGTAAACGGCCCTATTGATTGGAGTAGCTGGGATTTTTGGAGTAAATGGTTATTACTGATAAGCGGCGGCTTCCTGGTAACATCGGCAGCAAACGGGTTTAACGAGATTATTGAGAAAGACCTTGACCGTTTAATGAAGCGCACCGCAGACAGGCCTATCCCATCCGGCCGCATGACTAACGGGCAGGCATTAGTAATAAGCTTGTTTATGGCCATATTAGGCACATATTTGCTGGGTAAACTTAACTTAACTACCGGCTATTTATCGGTATTTTCAATATTACTTTATGCTTTTGCTTATACCCCATTGAAACGTAAATCGCCAATAGCGGTATTTGTAGGGGCTATACCGGGCGCGTTACCGCCACTTATTGGTTATGTTGGTGCGCACCCTAAAATAGACGAAATAGCCCTTATATTATTTGCCATACAATTTGTTTGGCAGTTTCCACACTTTTGGGCTATTGCCTGGGTGCTGGACGATGATTACAAGCTGGCTGGTTTCCGCCTGTTGCCTAGTGGTAAGCGCGACAGAACAAGCGCTGTAATTACTTTTGTTGTAACTTTAATTTTGTTGCCAGTAAGCTTATTGCCAACATATTACGGTTATGGCGGTTATTACGTAGGCGGGGTTTCATTAGCAATGGGCCTTTTATTTTTATACCAGGCATTTGGCCTGCTGCGCACGCTCGAAATTAAGTCGGCGCAAAAGCTAATGTTTGGCTCTTTTTATTATTTGCCGGTAGTGCAACTAATGTTTTTATTTGATTTTATAGGAAAATGATGTCCAAGATACAGCAAGAAGACAGATTAAACCTGGCACCCAAAAAATTCAACATGTGGATCTTCATATTCACATCGTTTATGTTTTTTGCGGCGTTAACCAGCGGTTTTATCGTATATGTGGGCGGCAGCTCGGCACACGGCATGAACATCAAAATGCCCGATGCTTTTATGTACAGCACCGCTGTAATTATGTTAAGCAGCTTAACTATGTTTTTAGCAGCAAGGGCTGCCAAAAGCTCGCAGTTTGGCAAACAAAGGCTTTACCTTTGGCTTACCATTATATTAGGCGTAGCCTTTTTCGGGATCCAGTTGTATGCCTGGTCATACCTGGTGAACAAAGGTATTTATTTTAGCAACCCAAATGCATCCCAGTCCTTTATATACGTATTCACCGGGATGCATTTATTACACATTTTTGCCGGTTTGTTGTTGTTGGCCAATACGCTATGGCGTAGCTACCGCAGCATAGAGCAGGTTAAAAATTTATACAGTGTACAGATGTCCTCTATTTTTTGGCATTTTGTCGATATTATATGGATTTATCTGTATGTTTTTTTACTTTTGAACCAACAATAAAAACTCATGAGTGTACAAGTATCACCTATTGATGAAGTAAAGACAACGCCGTGGTCTGGAGGCAAATCTCCGTTTAATGTAGAGTACGGTAAAATGATGATGTGGTTTTTCCTCCTTTCGGATGCGTTTACCTTTTCATCGCTATTAATTGCCTATGGTGCGTTAAGGTTTAGCTCAAACAGCTGGCCGGCTGCCGATCTTATTTTCCAGTCGGTTCCCGGAACCTCGATAGAGCATGGCGCCCCCCTTGTATTTGTGGGCTTAATGACGTTTATCCTGATCATGAGTTCGGTTACTATGGTACTGGCAGTTGAGGCCGGTCACCGTATGGCAAAAAAAGAAGTTGTAACCTGGATGATATTCACCATTATAGGTGGGTTTATGTTTTTGGGTTGCCAGGCGCTTGAGTGGAACCACTTACACCACGAAGGTTTTTGGTGGGGCAGCATCCCGCATGATCTGAAAGAATTTTTTCATGAAGGAGCACCTTTATCAGCAACTTACACCCAGCAATTTGCAAACCTTTTCTTTACCATTACCGGTTTCCACGGTTTCCACGTATTTAGCGGGGTTATCATTAACATTATTATTACCGTAAACGTATTGTTAGGTACTTACCAAAAACGTGGCAGCTATTTAATGATAGAAAAAGTTGGCCTTTACTGGCACTTTGTAGACCTTGTTTGGGTATTCGTATTTACTTTCTTTTACTTAGTTTAAAAAATTAACATATATACATATGTCAACAGAAACAACACAAATTCATCACGAAGAGCACGGTGAAGGAATGACCCGCAAAAAAATATGGAAAATATTTGGTGTATTGCTTGCCATTACCGTAGTTGAATTTATCATAGCATTAATTTTGGTGCCAAAAGGTATTATCCCTTTGCACACAGCAAACCCAATATACATTGTATTAACACTGGCTAAAGCGTTTTACATTGTTGCTTACTTTATGCACTTAAAGTTCGAAAAAATTGGTTTAGCCCTTTGTATCATTGTGCCGATATTATTCATAATCGGTTTGATATTGGTGCTTACAAACGAAAGCCACTACTGGATAGACCTGAGGCCAAAATTGTAATGCGTAAAGGTTCAGTCCTGAAAAAAATAATAATCCTGGTATTGATATTAGCTTTACCGGGATTTTTATATTATTTACTAACCGCAAAGGGCAAAAACAGGTACAAACCACTATCGTTTTACGGGCCAAAAGTAGTTGCTAAAACCGGCCATAAGTTTCATGGTACGTTTATACCCGATACCATTTACCACAAGCTAAGCGATTTTAACCTGACAGACCAAAACGGAAATGCGGTATCTTTTAAAAACTTCGACAAGAAGATATTTGTAGCCAGCTTTTTTTATACCAACTGCCCAAGCGTTTGCAACACGGTAAATAAAAACATTAGCGAACAGGTGTACGCCTACCGCAAAAACCCAATGGTGTACTTTGCCAGTATAACGGTAGACCCGCAACGGGACACCCCGCAGGCATTGAAAAAGTACGCGGCCCAGTACGAGGAAACAAAAAAATGGTTATTCCTTTCGGGCGATACTGCAACTATTTATAACCTTGCCCGCAAAGGCTTTTTGGTTAACGCAGTACAGGCTGGTAAGGATGATTTTATATACAGCGATAAACTGATATTGATAGATGCAGAAAAACGCATCAGAGGGTATTATGACGGTACATCAGCAGCCGATCTTACCAAACTTAACGACGAAATAAAAGTGCTGATAGCCGAAGAACTGCGCAAGGTTGATAAAGCGCTTTATTAGAAGCAAGAAATCAAGAATCAGGAGTCAAGACAGATTGCCTGATCATATATAATAAATAAACGAATCCTGATTCCTGACTCTCTTAAAGAATGACCGATAAATTCATATTCCGTTTTGTTGCGGGCGTAACCATATTTGTTGTTGCAGTGGTTATTGTACTAAACCGCCACCTTATACCGGGGCCTGCCACTCCGCCTGCGTTTACGCCATATCTGCCAATGCTCAATGCCATGTTAAATGGTACCTGCAGCGTATTGCTGTTAACATCTTTGTACTTTATTAAACAGGGCAATATCACCGTCCATAAACGTTTAAATATTTTAACGTTCTGCCTGTCATCATTATTCCTGGTATCATATATC
>NZ_JBAZRC010000073.1:0-21669 GCF_041663085.1 Mucilaginibacter sp. | reverse complement strand
TTCCCACCCGAGGCCCTGCCACCCGCCATTATCATCGGCACATTAATTGACCCGGTAGCCACGCTTTTAAATGCCACAGGCGATACAGCGGCCGCGATGCTGATTAATAGATTTGCCGGGGAGAAGGTGACGTAGTATAAGTTCAGCCTATGGTCGGTGTTATCACCGAACCACAATCCGAGTTATTATTATATTGCATTATGCGTCAGGGTATAGAATTTTTCACGGCAACATGTTTAAACTGGCAAGTATTGCTCCAACCGGAAGAACACAAACAAATTGTACTTGATAGTCTTCGTTTTTTAGTATCTAACAAAAGAATATGGCTTTATGGATATGTTATAATGCCAAACCATATACATTTATTATGGTGTAAGCATCCGGAGTGGCTTGATAAAAATGTACAGCAACATTTTGCAAAATATACTGCTCAACAGATCAAATTTAATATGATTAAAACCGGTGCTGATTTGAGTGTCTATAAGAGTACACAAAACGACAGGGAGTATCAGTTTTGGGAAAGAAGACCGCATATCGCAACTATGTATAATAGAGTGGTGCTCGAACAAAAATTAGATTATATCCACCAAAATCCTGTAAAGGCAGGATTAGTTCTGTTACCCGAAGAGTATTTATATTCATCATCGGGCTATTATATTGATAATAAATCAGACGATCTGATCACGCATTATATGGAGCATATTTGAAAGGAAGTGGTGCGGTGATAACACCGACCACAGGCTTGTAGTTAGATGATTACCATCTTTATGAGCCTTATTATTTATTACAATAATGTCTTCTTATATAATCTTATTGCCGGGTGTTCAATGCACTTCCGATAAGATCTACATCAACCAACTCTAATGATTTCACCATATTTTGTACCGTTGCTTTGTACTTTTTAAAATGCGGTGTTTGTATATGCGATTGGTATGCGGCAGTATCTGCATATATCTCCAGGATAGTAATATGAGCCCGGTTATTTTTATCGGCTACAGCATAATAAGTTAATACACCCGGTTCAAGTTTCACAGCAGTTGACATTTGTTCTTTAAGAGCAGCGTTATATTGCTCTAAATAACCAGGATCTACCTGAATTTTTGCAAGCCTTACCATCTGTATTTTTTGTTGGGCCGAAGCGTGTACAACGGCGAGCAGGATTAATGAAATAATGCCTAAAATTATTTTTTTCATACGAACAGTGATTTTTTCAGAAATCAATTAACAGTAAAGGCCTGATATTATCAAGCCTTTACTGTTCGTTAAAATATCAATTTTAATATATCGCCGGGTATTTCGCCGGGCTAGCCTCGTTCATCATTTTGTAAACGGCTTCAATAACATCATCATGCGATGGTTTACTGAAGTAGTCGCCATCCGAGCCGTATGGCGGCCTATGTTCGGCACCACAAAGGGTTTTCGGCTGTGCATCAAGCGAGTAATAACCGTTTTGCTGTTCGATGATCTTTTGCAGGATAAAGGCAGAACCACCACCCGGCAGGTCTTCATCAATAACAAGCAGCTTATTGGTTTTTTGCAATGATTTACCACAAACGTTATCAGTATCAAAAGGATAAAGTGTTTGAGGGTCTATCACTTCGATATTGATGCCCATTTTCTCCAGTTCCTCGGCTGCTTCCATTACAATACGCAGGGTTGAACCGTAGGTAACCACGGTAACATCTGTACCCTGTTTCAGTATTTCGGCCTTGCCTAACGGCACGGTAAACTCGCCTACATTGGCTGGTAATTTTTCTTTTAAACGGTAACCGTTAAGGCATTCAATAACCAGTGCAGGCTCATCCCCACGCAACAGGGTATTGTACATACCTGCAGCCTGGGTCATATCGCGCGGAACGCAGATATGCATACCACGCATAGCATTCAATATCAAGCCCAGCGGCGACCCCGAGTGCCAGATACCTTCTAACCTATGGCCACGGGTGCGCACAATAAGCGGCGCGCGCTGCCCGCCACGGGTACGATAGCTTAAGCTGGCCAGATCATCACTTAAAACGGTAATAGAGTATAGCAGGTAATCGAGATACTGGATCTCGGCTATCGGCCTTAAACCACGCATGGCAAGGCCCATTCCCTGCCCTATGATTGTTGCTTCACGGATGCCGGTGTCAGTAATGCGCAAATCGCTGTATTTACTTTGCAAACCGGCAAAGCCCTGGTTTACATCGCCAATGGCACCCACATCTTCACCAAAAGCTACGATAGATTTATCGCGGTCAAAATTGGCGTCGAAACAGGCGTTCAATACCTCGCGGCCATCCATCAGTTTTGCATCATCGGCATATTGCGGTGCAACAACCGGCACATATAATGGCGATTTTGGTGTATCAGTAAACAGTTTCGAATTAAAGCGTTCTACGTTCTTTTCGGTTTCGGCAGCAAGCCAGTTCACCAAATTCTGGCGGGCATCGCTGTTTTCTTTTACGGTTAAACGTAATACTTTGCGTACGCAGGCAACGGTATCGCGGCGGCCCGGGTCAACACAGGTTTGCAGTGACGACATTAAGCCAAGTAGATCATCGCGCTGAGCAGATTGCTGGGCAATACGGTCTATCAGCTCAACAGCCTGGGCCATTTCTGCTTTTATCTCGTCTTCCAGTTCGCTCCAGGCTTCGCGCTGGCAGTTGCGTACATGCTTTTTGGCTTCAGCTTCTAAAGCATCCATTTCCTCGGCAGTAATAACGGCCGATTCTATCATCCATTTGCGCATCTGCACAAGGCAATCGTGCTCCTCTTCCCAGCCTAATCTTTCTTTTGATTTATAACGCTCGTGGCTACCCGAAGTAGAGTGGCCCTGCGGCTGGGTCATTTCTATTACGTGGATCATTACCGGTACATGCTCTTCCCGGCAGATCTTGATAGCACGTTCGTAAGTTTCGCAAAGGGCAACATAGTCCCATCCGCGTACTTTAAATATCTCGTATCCGTTACCCTTATCATCACGCTGAAAACCTTTCAGTATTTCAGATATATTCTCTTTTGTAGTTTGTAGCCTTGCCGGTACAGATATAGCGTAGGCATCATCCCATATAGAGATAGCCATTGGCACCTGTAAAACACCAGCGGCGTTAAAGGCCTCAAAAAACAACCCTTCGGATGTTGAGCCGTTACCTATGGTACCAAAGGCAACCTCATTACCGTTAACCGAAAAATTCTTCAGGTATTCCAGCTCTTTGTTCTGGCGGTAAAGCTTTGATGCGTACGCCAAACCAAGCAGGCGCGGCATGTGCCCGCCGGTGGTTGAAATATCCGCGGCGCAGTTCATGGATTCGGCCTGGTTTGTCCAGTTACCATCGGCATCAACATAACGTGTTGCGTAGTGGCAATTCATTTGGCGCCCTGCCGATGCGGGGTCCTTCTCAATATCGGGGTTGGCATAAAGCTGTGCAAAAAACTCTTTAAGGTTGCTCATGCCGGTGGCAAACATAAAAGTTTGGTCGCGGTAATAGCCTGCGCGCCAGTCGCCTTTTTTAAAAGCTTTGGCCATAGCCAGCTGGGCAACTTCTTTACCGTCGCCAAAAATTCCAAACTTGGCCTTTCCGGTCAGTACTTCGCGCCTGCCAATAATACTGGCCTGGCGGCTCTCGAAGCCAACACGGTAATCTCTGATCACAATTTGTTTAAAATCGTCAAAACTGAGTTCGGCAGCATTTGTGGTATTGCCTGTGTGTATTACAGTTTCGGGCATATAAAATTTTGTTTAGGCGGTAAAATTAGGAAATTCTATTCTGTTATTTGTATTGGTTAGTGTAAAACATATAGTTTTTGCAATAGTTTTGTATTTAGGTTAAACCTTTTATATTTGTAAGAATCAAACACGTAACCATGAAAAAAATATTATTAATATGCGCAGTTGTTTTAGGCTTTGCCTTTAATGCATCTGCACAAACCGACACTAAAGCCGAGTTTAAATTTAACGAGGAAAAACACGATTTTGGTAAAATACCACAAGGAACCCCGGTTACCACCGTATTTGAATTTACTAACGTTGGTGCCGAGCCACTTATTTTAACCGAAGTAAAACCAACCTGCGGTTGTACCATTGCCGATTATACTAAAACACCGGTAGTAAAAGGCGCAAAAGGCACAATCAAGATCACTTACAACGCTGCTGTTGTTTCTGCATTTAATAAAACTATTGTAGTAACATCAAATGCTAAAACACCTACAAAATATTTAAACATTGTTGGCGAAGTGGTTGCAAAACCTGCTGTAAGCAGCAAATAAGCCTCACCCCGACCCTCTTCAGATAAGAGAGATAAAAAATTAAAGGCATCCATAAATGGATGCCTTTTTTTGTCCCCGATAATTATTCCTATGTATGCATAGATTTTACAAAAGGTGTATTACATCTTTTTACTAATTTTGCGCCATGCCAAAAATATCTGAAAAAGGGCTGCGCATGCCCGCATCGCCTATACGTAAATTAACACCCTTTGCCGATAAAGCTAAACTGGATGGCAAAAAGGTTTACCACCTTAACATCGGCCAGCCGGATATTGAAACACCGGAGGGTATGCTGAATGCTATCAAAAACATCGACTTTAAAGTATGGGCGTACACCCCATCTGAAGGTACTTTGAGCTATCGTAAAAAACTTACCGAATACTATAACAAACTGGGCTACAACATTACGCCCGAAAATATCATTGTTACCACCGGCGGTTCTGAAGCCATTACTATTGGCATGATGACCTGCCTTGACCCGGGTGATGAAGTAATTATCCCCGAGCCTTTTTATGCTAATTACAACGGCTTTGCCAACCAGAGCGATATTGTGGTAAAACCCATCCTGTCATACATCGACAATGGTTTCGCACTGCCCCCTATCAGCGAGTTTGAGAAATTGATCACGCCAAAAACAAAAGCCATCATCATTTGCAACCCTAATAACCCTACCGGTTATTTATACTCGCAGGAAGAGTTGGATGCACTTAAAGAACTGGCCTTAAAATACGATCTGTACCTGTTTAGCGACGAAGCTTACCGCGAATTTTGCTACGATGGCCGCAAATTTATATCGCCCATGCATTTAAGTGGACTGGATGATAATGTTATTGTGATGGATACCGTAAGCAAGCGTTACAGCGCATGTGGTGCCCGTTTAGGTTGCCTGATCACCAAAAACAAAGCTGTAATAGCCGCAGGTTTAAAATTTGCCCAGGCACGTTTATCGCCGGGTATGGTTGAACAGATTGCCGGCGAGGCCGCGGTAGATACCCCCGATGAATATTTTACCGCTGTAAATAAAGAATACACCAAACGCCGTGATACGCTGGTAACCGCCCTTAACAAAATTGAAGGCGTTTATTGCCCTAACCCGGGCGGTGCGTTTTACGTGGTGGCTAAATTCCCGATAGATAACGCCGATAAGTTTTGCCAGTGGATGCTGGAAAGCTTTAGCCACAACAACCAAACTGTAATGATGGCGCCTGCAACGGGCTTTTACAGCACCGAAGGCGCCGGAACAAACGAGGTACGTATGGCCTACGTTTTAAATAACGACGACCTGAACAAAGCCATGGAATGCCTGGCCGAAGGTTTAAAAGTTTACCCTGGCAGGGTATAATGTTGAAGATATAATTACAAAAAAGTCTCCGGAAAATCCGGAGACTTTTTTGTAAAAGATTGATATCACATTCAATATCAATAATCCTCCTTACTTTTGTTTTATCATCCTGTATGAAAACCCCTTATCGTTTTCGCCCAGTACAGCTATAAAAAGGGTGGTATCGTTCAGTTTTGTGTATTGTATTTTCTTAGGGAAATCGTGCTCCATGTTCTCGAACGAGAACTTGTCTGTAACCGAAGCGTTCATTGTAAAATCAACAGGCTGGCCATTGTTTTGGTTTAACACCCTTGCCGTATAAATAATTTTACCGGCAACCTCTTTTATAACCAGGTATTCATCAACACGCTTATTACCGTCTTTTATCTTATACGAGTTACCTTCGAGTGAGGTGTCGTTAGTGATCTTCCAGGTTTCATAGCTTTGCTTATTCTCTACCTTCCAGGTACCGTTTAAAAAATGCAGGTCTTTAATGGTTTTGTTTGGTAACGTGTTACAAAACAGGATGCATATCAGTAAGCCAAGTATCGTTTTCATGATATTAAAATTGTTTAGTTAAATGCAATTATCGGTTTATTATACATCCTGAAATTGTAAAAACGCGACAGGCAATTACTCCATACCCTGAAACAGAGCCGACATTTTAAGCCAACCCGAATAAAACTTTTTAGGGCTTACCCCGGTAAACTCTTTAAAATCTTTTATAAAATGGGCCTGGTCATAATAATTACCTTCATGCGCTATGCTGGTAAGGCTACCCGATTGTTCATTCATCAGCATTTTTATTGTTGCCTGCAGCCTTATTATTTTTGATAGCTGTTTTGGGCTTAACCCAATTACTGCAGCAAACCTGCGCTCCAACAACCGGCGGTTAACATTCAGCTCTTTTGAGATATCGCTTACAGATAGTTGCCCGTTTAAAGTAACCATAGCTGTAATAGTAGATTGAATGATCCTGTCGATAGATTCGGCTGAACCTGCCCTGCCGGTCAAAAATGATTCGATTATTCTGACACGGTCATCTGTTGTTTTGGCGGATAACATATCGTTTTCTAACTGCAACCCATCGTTTCCAAACAATTCTGTCAGCGGAACAGCCTTGTTTTCCATGATATTAAGGGGGCTTGCAGCAAACGGCATAAACCCATCCGGGTTAAAGCGAACAGCAAATATCCCAGTTTCTCCTGTCGGCTCAATCTCTAGTGGCCGGGTCAATTGTCCAAATACAAAAACCCGGGGTTGTAAAATACTACTCCCGTCTTCCATATATTGTTTGTACAGATCGCCGTAATGAAATATCATCTCCATACAGCCATCGGGTATAATGCGCTGTTTACCGGGTTTAGTTTCTTTAGGGGCATGAAGTGTCCAGTAACATCTAACAAAAAGGCTGAGATTAGCCCCCGGATCTATTGTTTTATAATCCACACTACCTTCTGTTTTTATGCTGGTTTATATGCTAATAACCGGTTTCAGGTCGGTTTTATTTGATGCAGCTAATCTTTCTAACTTCTCATATAAGGCTACCGCTTCGTACGGTTTTGAGAGGTAATCCTGCATACCGGCAGCTATTACCTGCGGGTATATATCGCCGGATATGGAGGCTGTTAAGGCTATAATGGGAATATTGGATTTGATAGGGTCATCGAGCGACCGAACGGTTAAAGCGGTTTCGTAACCATCCATCAACGGCATTTGCAAGTCCATTAGTATCAGGTCTATCGTTTCGGTTTTAAGCTTTTTAACTACCTCCTGCCCGTTAGCAGCCCAATAGGTTTTTATGCCCCAGTTAATCAGCATTTTTTCAAGCAGCATGGCATTAATACTGTTATCTTCAGCTATCAATACGTTTAAATGAGCCATTTTTAATGCAGTGCCCGGCATTTTTGGCTTACTAACCATAGCTTCAGTTACGCAGAAATTTATGCTGAATGAAAACTCGCACCCCTTACCAACTTCACTTTTAACCTTTACAGAGCTATTAAAAAGCAGTAACAGCTTTTTAACTATAGCCAGGCCAAGTCCGGTTCCCCCAAAATGCCTTGTGGTATCTGTTGATGCCTGCGAAAATGGCTCAAAAATACTTTCGAACTTTGATTGCGGTATGCCAATACCGGTATCTTTTACAACAAACTGCACCTGTATACCTTCCGTTGTAGTTTCTATCAATTCAACATTTAGCTCCACCTTCCCCATTTTGGTGAATTTAATGGCATTACCAACCAGGTTATAAATAATTTGGGTAAGGCGCGTGGGGTCAGAAACAACACATAATGTGTTCAATCTTTCATCAGTATTAACAACCAGCCGCAGGTTTTTTTCGTTCGCCTTTAACCTCAGAGTCGAAAATATCTTACTCAACAATTCGGGCAGGTTTACGGGGATCTTTTCCAACTCAATTTTGTCGTTCTCGCTTTTATGGTAATCCAGTATATCATTCACCATGGATAGCAGGCTGATAGTAGAAAACTCCAATATCTCCAGGTTCTCGTGCTGCTCTGTTGATGCGCTTCCTTTTAACAGATCGGTTATACCTATAACCGCATTCAAGGGGGTACGCAGCTCATGCGACATGCTGGACAGGAACATCGATTTTGAATCGGCAAGGGCTTTAACCTCGGCTACTTTTACTGCCAGTTGCGCATTCAACTGGTCTTTTTCTATAACGCTATTCTCATAGGCTTTATAAAACAGGTAATTTATAGCAGCGATTGATACAAAGTTAAGGAACACAATAATTTCATATACCGGCGATACTACCTGCTGCAGTGGAATAATAACCCCGGCGTTTGAATGCCGGGTGATGATCATGAAAAGAAATACAGGCAGTATACAAAGCGTAGCATATACTACAGCGGTACGGTTACCAATAAGATAAAAACTACATAAAATAGTGGTTACCACAACCTGCACGGTTACAATATTAAGTTGCTGAACAACAAACACCAGGTTTGACCATATTATTAACAGGCCTGTAATTAATACCGCATGTGCTATTACGCGGATATGTTGTGGCTTGTATAAAAGATATTTTAAACACGTAAAAAAGATCAGGAATATCCCCCCCGAACGTATTGCCTGGATATGCTGATGATGCGTAATTGCAATAGGTATGGTGATCACGATCTTGACTAGAGCAAACGCCAGCATCACGTACGCGATCTTTATTTTGGCCTTAGCAAAGTTGTCCTGCTCGCCCGTCAGGACTTTGCTTAAAGAGAAATTTAAGAGGGGAATTGTGGGCGGCATCAGTTAAATGTAAGGGTGATGCAATATCGGAAAAAAAGAACTGAAAATAAGAAGGTTTTTTTGTGAAATATATAGGGATATATAGTGTAACGAAAAAGGGGCAGCAGCGTTATAGCTACCGCCCACCTTATTAGTTAAATTTCGAAATACTGTAGCCTGTCAAGGTCGGCTATCAGCCCGGGCTGGGTTGGCTGCCATCCCAGCCATTGGCGGGTTAATGCGCTTGATGAAGGGTTATCAAACCCGGCAAAGTGTGCTATCCAGCCAAAATGTTCGGCTGCTTCCTGTGGCGATTTAGATACCACCGGTATATTCAGGTGTTTGCCAATTATTGCAGCAATATCCCGCATAGCGATCCCCTGATCGTCAACGGCATGATAGCGGCCAATTCCTGCGCCTTGCTCTAAGGCCAGCCTGTAAAGGCGGGCAGCATCCAACCTGTGTACGGCAGGCCAGCGGTTTAGCCCCTCGCCTACGTATGCAGCAACACCTTTTTGGCGCGCTATACCTATCAGGGCAGGGATAAAACCATGGTCGCCATCACCATGCACCGATGGTGGTAGCCGAAGCACCAAAGCACGTACACCACGCTCCACTGCAGCAGCAGCCGCTTCTTCTGATGCCACGCGGGGCATAGCGCGGGTAGCGGCCGGCGGCATTGCATCTTCGGTAGCAACCAGCCCGCTACCTGCAAGCAACCCCGTGCCCGAGGTAATGATCAAAGGGCGATCTGAGCCAACGAGTACGTCGGCCATGGCGGTAATAATCTTTCTGTCGGCTTCGCAATTAGCCTGAAATTTAGAAAAATCATGGTTAAAAGCGGTGTGGATAACACCATCGGCCATAGCCGCACCACTGCGCAGGCTATCCAAATCTTCTATATCTCCCCTGTGCACTTCGGCACCGGTGGCGCTCAATAATTTAGCCGACGCATCTGACCGCACAAGGCCAAGCACCTGGTGGCCTGCGGCAATCAATTCCTGAACAACGGCCGAGCCTACAAAGCCCGTAGCGCCTGTTACAAATACACGCATGTTTTATTTTTTTTAGTTAACAATTTGATAGATAAAAATCGTTCTAACATTTCGCCATCAATCTAAATGTGATAACCTGATGTTTTAACAATACAAAATTGCTCAACGCCACGCTGTAAAATGCGGACATTTGACGTTATTTTTATTTTATCGTTTTAACTGGGCTTGCCTGATGCGGCTAAGGGTTTTGAGCGAAACCCCGAGGTAAGAAGCTACCATGTGCAACGGTATGCGGGCAAATATATTTGGATAGGATGCTACAAACTCATCATATTTTTCTTCGGGTGTTGCGCTTAGGGCGCTGAAAATACGCTGACGGCCTAAGTTAAGGTTTATCGAGATCAGCTTTTCTGAATATGCTTTCAGGGCGGGGATTTGGGCACACAGCATGTCGAAATCCTTTTTTGTCCATAAAAGCACCTCGCTGTCTTCCAGCGCATCAATATAATATAGGGATGGGGTTTGGTTATTTAAACTCTCCGGGTCAGTAGCCCACCAGGTTTCGGGCGAGAACATCATCACATGTTCGCTACCATTCTCGCGGGTACGGTAGGTACGCAACAGTCCTTTACAAATAAAAATCTTGTGGCGGCATACCTCTCCTTCCTCTAAGAGCAACTGTTTTCTGCGGACTGTTCTTTCAACCGCTACCGAGCGTATCAGTTCCAGATCCCCGTCGGATAGCTTTACATTCTCTTTTATATACCTTTCAAATTCGGCAACCATATTAGCATCAAAAATAAAGAAAATATGATAGCGGGTTGAATTTGCCCCTGAAGGTTAATTGCATTATTCTTTTTCGTCGTCGGCTTCGCCTTTCAGTTCGTCCTGCTTTTTACCATTACCCAGGCGTATTTTAGTTTTTTGCTGTGTGCCGGTAATGGTCACGGGGATGCCAAATATGCCAAACGGAGGTAGCCCGAGGCGGAATTTCTAAAATGGGCTCTACCTCCCAGTTTTTATTAACTACAATACTGATGTGCCGCATACTTTGTGATTTAAGGTTGATCTAAATTACCGTTAATCACATTGTTGGAGTAGGGTTAAAATAGCTTATTTAAACAAGAACTGCTTCTAATTTCACCTTTAAAAATCCTCTGCAACTTCAAAGCTGAGTTTTTGTTTAGTTATGGGATGTACAAACTCCAGATAAGAAGCGTGGAGGTATAATCTTTCAGCAACGGTGCCATACAGGTCATCGCCAACAATAGGCGCGTTTAGGCCCTGCTCATGAGCCGAATGGACGCGCAATTGATGTGTGCGCCCTGTTAGTGGCCAAAAATGGACCTTAGTGGTTGTTTCATTAGTTGTAATAACTTTCCACCTGGTTATACTTTTCTTTCCGAACTCAGAGCATACCAGCTGCCTTGGCCTGTTATGCAGGTCGCCACGTAAGGGCAGTATAATCTCACCTTCTGCTGGGGCCATCACCTTAGAAAGTAATGCGGTATAACGTTTGTTTACAGTTCGTTTAAGAAACTGCCTTTGAATAAGCTTGTGTGCTTCCTTTGTTTTTGCTACAACCAACAATCCGGAGGTTGCCATATCCAGCCGGTGGATCATTAAAGGTTCGATATTTACAAATGCTGATTTAAGCCGTGTGTAAACCGAATCACGGATGTGGATACCCGGAACAGAAAGCAATTCGGCAGGCTTATTAACGATCACCAAAGCGTCATCCTCATAAACGATCTTAAGTTCGAGGCTTTCGCCCGGGTTTTTTATAAGCGGGTCTTCATCTAAAGTGATCCCTTCAAGCATATGTTTAAGGATGGGTTTACACTTCCCTGTGCAGGCCGGATAAAATTGCTTGTGTTTCCTGATCTCGGATTTTGGGGAAGCGCCCCACCAAAATTCGGCCATTGCCAATGGCTTGTATCCGTTTAAAAAAGCATACTGCAATAATTTGGGTGTTGCGCACTCTCCTGCAGCCGAAGGCGGCTTCCCAAAAGTGGTATCGTTAAAAATAGATTGTAAATTTTTTCTGACACCGTCTTTATTCAAAAATTCATATTGTTCAAATAGCTGCTTTTGTAAAGCGGCAGATCTTTCCCTGCGCTCATTTTTTAACGCTTCAACCTCTGTTTCGGATTGTTCAATCCCTAATCGTATTTCGCTTAAAACCGCGTCCCATTTATTGGATAATACATTAAGCAAATGCTTATCGCGTAAACTTTGTTTAATCAAATCTGCCTCAAAATCATGGTAAGCATCGTCACTTAACCTGCCTTTTTGTTCTTCCCTGAGGTTTTTACGTGCCGTTTTATTGATCTTTAACTGTTTCTTAAAATCAGCTATTTCCTGAATGGATAAGGCAGTTGAGCGTTCAAGTTCCTGTTTTAAGTTTTTGTAATCATCACCCGATTCTATTTTTCTGATCTGTAGGTTAATGGTATTAATGATCTCCTGCTCTTTTAAAAAAAAGCTGTTTTCGATCAGCATATCAAACACAGGCGGAACAAATTTAAGATGATCGTTTGAGCCGGCCAGTTTCCCCGAAAATGCTGATAAGTAGCCTAATTTTCCTTCCCTGTCCTGAACCACTAAAACACCAAACATTTTTCCGATAACCGGCCCCTGCTGATCTTCGGTAAGTCCGAAATTATGATGCAGATCCGCTTGGGTTTCCAGGTACCGTTGAAGTTCGGCAGTTACTATTTTTGTAAGCGGGTGAGGCTCATAATAAAATGGGAAGGTAAAGCACGCAGGTAACTCAATACCTTTGATGGAACTATCAGAAAAGTAGGTAATGTTATTGGGGGTGTTATTCACCAGATGTTTTGTTTTCGTATTATCCAATTTCTTTTAAGAATAACACTTAAGCAATTTATTTACAATTGGTTATGCGCTTACTTATGGATCTAAAGAGATTTGTATTGTTCTATATTAAGCTTATATCAATATTTCATATGTGGCGTAATTCTCATTCATCACTTTTGACTAAGATTAATTATAATCCTGTAAAATGAAGATACGAAAATGAATTGAAATTTCAAATTTGATTTAATAATTAGGACTATATATTACCTCTTTTTTAGTGTTTTGCCATAGATTCGTAGAAGATTTTTATATTTTTTTACGTGGTCGGTTATGACGTTTTAAGCCATTATTGAACTGGCTCACTCTGCATCATTAGCTTACCGGCGATCATATTAGCATCCAGAACAACGTCGATAAAATCCACCCAATATGTCTAAAATCTATTGCGGCATTAAAACACAATATGTACTTTATCTAATCACTCTTTTATGGAGAGCATATACGCGTCGCTTGTTATCATATCTTCTTCTGAAAGATTCCTGAACTTTTGTGAAAATTTATTCCTTGGAATATCATTAGCCATGATCACCGGATGCTCCTTCAATATTCTGAAACCATGCTTTTTCTGCAGTTCCTGATGCACCGAGTATGGCAGCCGGTTTATCAAAAACATTCGGCCCCCTTTTACAATCTTCCACTCAAACTCGCTATAAGTTCTGTGGCCATTCCAACGTTTAGTTGTTCGGTGACATTTAAAGTCAATTGAATGGGACATAATCCCTCCCTTTTTCAACCATTTTGAGAAGGCAATATATGTCCCTTCAAGATCTTCAACATGTTCCAGTACTGCCTGAGAATACACAAAATCAACTGAGTCCGAGTTTATGACTTTATAATCATTCCAGGGAACATAAAATTTAACAAGGGCATTCAGGGGATTATCAGGGTTCTTAATTTCTTCGCGTATCGCCTCAAGGCGGGATTCAGATAAGGAGTTTTTTAGTATTTCCTCTGAAAGAATGTTATCCGGAAATGCATATGTATCAAGTTGAGGTTGAACCTTAGGATATTCAACATTACCTGGAATAGGCGCTTTATTTTTAAACAAAACAACCAGTTCTTCGAAGATCTTTAAATTTCGTTCAACATTCCAGTATTTTATTACATCAAATGCCCTGAAAGATTCGCAGCCAGACAACAATGCCGCAAATCCAATTCCTAAAGAGTCACCCGGACCTAGCTCTGCAACACTTTTCGGAACCCCTCTCCGTACAGAATTCAACATCTTAAGGTGTCTTAGCCAGACAGAGTAGCAATATTTACTTTCAATAGTACCACCTGTTCTGTACGACAATAATGTTTTGACAAATGGCATATGTAAGACGAGGCCAATTGTTATTGGTGTTACTTTTTCTTTCCACATGGTTATAATAATTAGTTTGTTTTATATAGAATCTTTCACAATACACTTCGTAAAGCTACAACCCGTTGTCTCCTATAACAGATCCGCCTTTCCTCCCTACAGAATTCTGCTTTTAAGCTGATATAGTTTTACAAGAATCATAAGGGTTTCGGCTTTCCACTGACCTTCGTCAACTAAATTAATGATAATTAAGTCCAAGATTATCGACAGAAACGAATATGTAAAACAAGCACCGAATTTATACACCCTATTTCACACCATTTATACACCCTATTTCACACCGGCTAGTATTGTATAAAAAACTTAAGCAGATTCGCTCGTTCCACAATTGAGAAGGGGTGAGTCAAATCTATAAAGAGTCCTAATTAAGTACCAGGCATTCTTTAAAAAATGGGGAGGGGGGATAAAAGGGTATCACGTTTATAAATGAGGCAACATCTCCGATAGATTATTTGTTTAGACATAACTTAGAGAAATCAATGAAAAAAGGGCTGCTCTTTTTGGAGCAGCCCTTTGAAGATTCCGAAGGAATCCCATGTGGTGGAGCCGGAAGGATTTTCACTTTCTGCGATTCTGGCGTTCTGAGCGCGTTTTTTGCATATTTTTCAAAACACTGCCACTAAATTGCCACAAATAATCCCTGTATATTTAAAAGCTTCCTGCAGGAAGCAACTTGATCTAAAGAACGATGCAATCCGGTTGATTACTTCTACAAAGATAAGGCAAAATTAGTGAATAGGATAATTTCTATCTTGCAAGTAAATGTATAAAGACGTAATGTATTAACTCTAATTTTATTTTGCATTATGTAGTCATCGTTTTAAACTGCTACTTGCCCCTTTTCGATATTAAACCTATTCTTTCCTACAAGTATAGGCTGCAAATGAAAAATGCTCAAACCCTTCCTTAATTTTATTCCCAAAATGGGCAGAGTAATACCGGACCTTGGCTTTAACATATTCAGCATAATGCCGGCCTTCAAATTGTAATTTTGGGCTTGTGCGAATTTGATCAGGGCGAGTGTTGATTTAATCGCCATGGCGTCGAAAAAGCCGGCCTTTGTCAGCACCAGCACGTAATCTGAATAGCCGAACAATTCATTTAGGCGGTTGGACAAGTATGGAGGGATATCTACTATAATGAGGTCATAATCCAAGTTAGGAATCTCACTAATCTTTTCAGGTGCGAGGATATCCAGTTCCGGAAAATCTTCTTTCAGATGATAGATACTGCCTTGTAGATCGGAATCGATCAGGGCTACCCTTAATTGATCTTTAAAGCAGAGCGCCAGATTCAATGCCAGTGTACTTTTGCCAACGCCTCCTTTTTGATGCGCCAATGTGATGATCTTTGCCATGATGCTATTTATTAATTTATGAATTGATGATTGTTATCTACGCTGGGCCCGCCTTGATGGGATCAATTTCACGGTATTGGCAATTTCGGCCAGCGTGCTTTTCCGTCCGGCCCTGATCCATTCAAGCAATTCTGTTTTATTGAAGTAAAGTTTCTTGCCTTGCTTGCTTACCGGAATTTCACGGCGGCAGACCTTTCCATATAAAGTAGAGATGGATAGATTCAAAAATGCAGACGCCTGCTTGATTGAAAATAAGTTATCGGCGCCTGTTTCATTTGGATGATCTTGACTGAGGATATTCTCAATTTTCGATACCTTCTCTAAAAGTTCGCTAACCGCTTTGGGTAGTTGATCAAATGTTATTATGTCCATAACAGCTCTTTTTAAATCGTTATGGAGGCAAAATTATTTAACGTTGGCGGGACAACACTCCGAGTTTATCCGAGTCGGATAGTAAAAAAATGAAAGAAACAATTAAATATTGAGGGTTAAGGCTACATCAAAAACAGCTTATAATAAAAAATGAGGACGTATAAAACTAATAAATCCTAATAGTTAAATAAGAATAAGTAAGGTCCTGGCCTTTAAGATCGTTGCGATGCCCAAACTTGAGTAAAGGCAGCAATTGGAATTAAATCCATATTTTTAATCATGACTTTTGAATTTACGGTACAGCCGGGTTTTAATTTTGTAAAGAGCTTTGGTGAATACTTTAACATCCCCGTTTTCAATAATGAATTGAAGATCCCATCGCATATGGGCGAAGGACATATTAAGATGGTTGATGTAGAGCCCGGCTTTAAATTTGTCCTGCACCATTACACTTTGAAGGAGGAATTTCATTTAAAGCGTAACTCGCCTGTTGAAACCAGCGACCTGATCTCCATTGTATTCAACAGCAATGAATTGCCGGCGGGGTCTGCCGTTGACCGGGAAACTGCAATCGAATTTCTAAAAAATAATGGATCCTCGATCCAGGTAGCCTCCACTGCCATATCTACCGAAACCATTTTTCCCGCCAATGCCGAGATCTATTTCGGCGTGATCGGCATTAGAAGGCAACTGCTTGCTGATCTTCTTCGGGTAGATCAGGTCAATGGTCCTTTGGAAACAATATTGCATAGCGATAGCCTGTTCTTTTATCACGAAAAGATGCATCCAGAAGTGGCAAGGGTTTTAAAGCTCGTTTCTGAGATCAACGAACAAAATAAATTGAGCGACTTATTTTATAGTATCAAGGCGCATGAAATGATCTATTTGTTATTTGATAAACTGCTGGATCGGGATAATGAGAAACAAAGCCCGGTGAACAAAGCTGATATTGATAAATTATACCTGATCAGGACTGCTATCCTTGCAGATCTTGGTCAGCCGCCTCATTTGAACGAACTTGCTGTTATGGCCGGCCTGAGCGAAACAAAAATGAAGCATTTGTTTAAACAGACGTTTGGCGATACCATTTATAACTTTTACCAGAATGAACGAATGCAGGAAGCAGGTTTTTTATTAAAGCATGCAGGTTACTCTGTTTCTGAGGCGGGCTACCGGCTGGGTTTTTCAAATCTCAGCCATTTTTCCAGACTTTTCGAAAAGCACTTTGGGACTACTCCAAAAAAGTACACCCTTGTCGGATAGGACTATTTTTCGGACCTGACGCGCTATTTTAAATTTCATTTCCTGCGGACCTTTGACATATCAAAAAACAAACGATATGAAAAAGTTACTCATGCCTTATACCAGCCAGGCCCTGAATTTGAAAAATCATTTAGTGATGGCTCCCATGACCCGCAGTCGTGCTATTGACAACTTGCCTAACGCCCTGATGGCCGAATATTACAGCCAGCGCCGCGGAGCCGGACTGATCATTACTGAAGGAACAGCCCCGGCACCGGAAGGGCTTGGATATGCCCGGATCCCAGGCATATTTTCTACCGAACAAGTGGAAGGCTGGAAATTAACAACTGCCGCCGTGCATAAAAACGATACTAAAATATTTTTGCAGTTGATGCATACCGGCCGTATAGGTCACCAGGCTAACCTGCCGGAAGGTGTTCAGGTAGTAGGCGTATCTGCTATCGCAGCAGCCGGGCAAATGCATACGGACAC
The DNA here is from genome assembly GCF_041663085.1 of Mucilaginibacter sp. Classification (GTDB taxonomy): domain Bacteria; phylum Bacteroidota; class Bacteroidia; order Sphingobacteriales; family Sphingobacteriaceae; genus Mucilaginibacter. The sequence goes on along the minus strand of NZ_JBAZRC010000073.1, from coordinate 4,150 downwards.
TGCCGGTATGCAGGATTATCCTGTTCCGGTAGTTTTATCCACTCAAAGTGTAAAAGCGGTTATCGGCCAATATGTAGCAGCCGCAAAAAATGCGATAGCTGCGGGTTTTGACGGCGTGGAACTGCATGCCGCCAATGGCTACCTGATAGAGCAATTCCTTAACCCGAACGTAAACGACCGTACGGACATTTACGGAGGAAGCATAGAAAACCGGGCCAGGTTTGCCATTGAAGTTGCACAACAAGTAGCAGATGCCATCGGTAAAGAAAAAGTAGGTATAAGGATATCGCCTAACTCCATTCTTGGCGATCTGCAGGCTTACGATGCTGATACTACAGAGGAAACCTATATTCATTTAAGCCGGGAGTTTAACCGCATTGGTCTTGCCTATATACACATCAGTCTGAGTCCGCAGTTGCCTGCACAAACTTTAAACGCCATCCGTACAGAATTTGAAGGTTCACTCATCTACTGTAATACTTTTACCGCCGATAAAGCGGAAGCCGAGTTGGCTAAAGGAGATGCAGACCTGATCGCTTTCGGGCGGCCCTTCCTGGCCAATCCCGATCTGGAACAGCGGATCATCAATGGCTCGGAACTGAATGCACCTGACGTTACCACCCTTTATACACCGGGCGCTGAGGGTTATACAGATTATCCGGTTTTATTTAATTAACGCTATTACATCTCAAAATGAAAAAGATAATTTATAATCAGTTCGGCGACGCCGGTGTATTGGAAATGGCTGACGTTGCTGTACCTGCAGTTAGTGAAACAACATTGTTGATCAAAGTCAAAGCGGTATCTATTAATCCTCTGGACTGGAAGATCAGGAACGGAGAAATGAAATTAATGTCTGGCAGCAAATTTCCAAGAGGCACCGGAATCGACTTTTCAGGGATCGTTGAGGCCACAGGCAGTTCCATTAAGCAGTACAAAAAGGGCGACGAAGTATTCGGCTTGCTGGACGTTTTTAAAGGGGTGGTTTTGGCAGAGTATATCATTGCCGGGGAAAAAGATATCGCGCTTAAACCACGGGGGATTTCTTTTGAACAAGCGGCCGCCGCACCGGTGGTAGGTTCTGCGGCGTTACAGTTGTTCGATACTTTACTAAATGTTCAAAAAGGCACGGAGTTGCTGATCAACGGTGCTTCCGGAGGAATTGGCATGTTCGCCATACAGATCGCCAAAATGAAAGGAGCCATCGTTACTGCCGTGGTAAGCGATAATGGCTTACAGGCAGCAAAAGATTGGGGCAGCGATTTTGTCATCAATTACCGGAAGGAAGACGTGCTAAAATCCGGCAAGCTTTACGATGCGATCATTGATCTGTCCAATCAAATGACATACAGCGCGGCTAAAAAGATCATGAAGCCTTCATCCGTGTATGTGAATACGGCTCCAGGGCCTAAAGAGATCATTAGTTCTTTTTTCATCAGCTTGTTTTCCAGAAAAAAGTACAAGGTGCTTATGCTTAAGCCTTCACCTGTTTATCTGAAAGAACTTGCAACATATATGAAGCAGGGCCTGGCTATTGTAGTCAGCAAAGCTTATAGATTTGATACATTTAAAACTGCTTACACTGAGGTTCCTAAGGCTCATATCATAGGAAAGCTGTGATTAAAGTTAATTGATAAATCGCCTTACAAAGGAGGACGATGCCGCGTAAGTGATAGGAAATTGCGCAGAAATAAATAAAATCAATACCGCTGCGCAAATAGGCTGCGCAGAATGATTTCTAATTTGTTTCAGTGACTTAAACGAAACTCAAAAAACGACTTTTATTCAGGCAATAATATCAAATTTCCAAATACATGACAGGTCTTCAAGAAATGGTTTTAATAGGCGAGATCGCCCTGCAATCTAAAATTGCTCAAAGAGCTGCCGAACGTTTGCGGGCTACTCATGACAATTTTGATCATGTCGAAACCTGGTATTCAATTCAATCTATTCTCGTAGCAGCAGGAAATGTATCAAAGATACTCTGGCCAAGACAGAAATATAAAATACGTGGGGAAAAATTAAGGCAAATGCTCAAGGTTGAACAGGACAATCCTCTTTCCAACCGCAAATTTCGCAATAATTTTTTCGAGCATTATGATGAGCGCGTTGAAGAATATTTTCAAGGTAATTCGCAAGGGGTATATATTGATTTGGCAATGAATCCATCTTTTAGAAGCGGTATCTTTGGTGATCCACCTTTAAATACCCATAGAGGTTATAATTCCTTTAATAATACATTAGTATTTCGTGATGAAACACTTGACTTAGATGAAATATTAATTGCACTTGATCATATACATAGTAATTGCAGATCATATTGTTTGTGAAAATTTTGTCCCTCAAGGGAAAGCTATTTTTCTAAAATTACTATAGATACGAAACACCGATCTAAAGTTACTGGGGCTTTTTGAAGGAAAAGATTGTTTGAAAACCTCAGTTGTTAAGTAAAAGAATTTCGACTGCGGTATGCAAATACTGAAAAAGTATGCAAATTTTATGCAAATAAAAAAACCCTACTCGACAGAGTGGGGTTAAATCATTGATTTTAAGGCTCCTGAGGCTGGGCTCGAACCAGCGATCCTCTGATTAACAGCACATAAACATTTTAATTATTACAAAACACTAAATTTTGATCCTATTTGCCGCCTCGACCTTTCTCTTATCAATAATTTTCCCATAGACCTCTGTAGTTTTCAAATGCTTGTGACCTAACATTTTTGATACAGTGTAGATGTCAGTACCCATAGTTAATTGAAGGGTTGCATAGGTATGTCGGAAACAATGAAAAGTGATTTTTTTTGAAATTCCTGCAGACAACACCCATCTTGCTAACTGCACGTTTGTATAAGATCCATATTTAAGGCCTTTGAAAATTTTTGCATCAGGCTTACCACGCTCACCTAACTGCTCAAAAGCTTGTTCCGGAATTGGCAAAGTTTCTACTCCCTGAGTTTTTTGTTGAGTGAACCTTATAAAATACCCATCAGTTGCAGAATGTTGGATGTCTTTCCATGATAATTTGATTACATCTGACCATCGCAAGCCGGTTAGCGCAGAAAATAAAGCAGCCCTTTTTAATATAGGCGGATCACAGTCTTCATCCCTCAATAACCTTAATTCTTCAAGCGTTAGAAATTCTCTATGTGTATCAGCCTGAGGGATTCCCTTGACACGAAGGATAGGATTAACAGCAAATAACCTATTGTCAAATGCATCTTTCACAGCAGCACGAAACTTGTTAAAATAACTATATTGGGAATTTTGGGCCAATCCTACTGATTCTGACTTAATCGACTTTACTGTTTTCAAGTATTGCTTAAACCCATTGCAAAATTTCTCATCAACGTCACCAAATAAGCATTTCCCACGCGTATACAGCTTGAGGTATTTGTATGAGCCGTACCAATTGTCATGATTGCCTTTAGATTTATTTCGTTTTCTTACCTGCTGTTCAAAGTATTCAAGAAAATCCATCTTTGATGATAAACGATCGGTAAAGTCGAAATTCTTATTGATCAGTTGCAATTCACGTTCAGACCTAAGATGGTCAGCTTGAATCCGGCAAATTTTATTGTGTTCCTTTTCGGCGGCATTGGACGGTTTGGCATACAGGTATATTTTAAGAAACTCTCTCCTTGTTTCCTTTCCTGTTTGAGGAATAAATAATGCCGGATAAAAATCCAGATATAAACTTATACGCCCGTCAGTAAGCGCCTTTTCTCTAAGCTTTACACTAACACCCTCAGCCATATTTCTAAAATTTTGTACCTTTTTGTACCTCGACCGTCGAGGTACAAATAAGGTACAAATATAAGCTTAAAATAGATAAAAATGCAAAACCATCAAAAAACTAAAACATCACATAATAGCTATAAATCAACTATTTATACTTATTTATTTACGTTTTTTTGCCTAAACTACTTGCCGATACAGAACTTACTAAATATATTCTCCAGTAAATCATCCGTAGTAACAACACCGGTAATTTCCCCAAGATAATGCAGGGCTTGTTTGATATCCATCGACAAAAAATCGGAAGTAACCGTATCTATCCCATCCAAAACCCTTATTAACGCTTCTTCGGTTTTTTGCAGGGCTTCCAAGTGGCGAATGTTGGTTACCAGCGTTTCGTGGCCACTTAACTGCC
>NZ_JBAZRC010000072.1:0-22086 GCF_041663085.1 Mucilaginibacter sp. | reverse complement strand
CCACTTAACTATTCCCCACTCACTAATCTTTATGCATAGCTGTTAAGCATTACCGGCATTACCAGCATCAGTACATCTTCGTTCTCGTCGCCGCCTTGTGGCAATAATATACCGGCACGGTTAGGGGTCGACATCTCTAACGATACTTCTTCACAATTTAAATTCTTCAGCATCTCAATAAGGAAACGGGCGTTGAAGCCTATCTCCATATCCTCACCTTCGTACTGGCAGCTTAAACGCTCGTGCGCTTCATTGGCAAAATCAATATCTTCTGATGATATATTAAGTTCGCTGCCGTTTATTTTTAACCTAACCTGGTGAGTTGTTTTGTTGGCATAGATGGCTACACGGTTAAGTGAACCCAGGAACGCTAAACGATCAATAGATAATTTGTTAGGGTTTTCTTTAGGGATAACTGCTTCGTAATCAGGGTAACGCTCATCTATCAGGCGGCAAACCAAATTGATGTTGCCAAACTTAAAGAAAGCGCTTGTGCTGTTATATTCTACAGATACGTTAACATCATCTGTCGGCAAGGCCGATTTAAGTAGGGTTAACGCCTTTTTAGGCAATATGAATGATGTAGTGCTGTCTGCCTTGGCATCCTTACGGCGGTAACGTACCAGCTTGTGGGCATCAGTAGCTACAAATGTTAGGTGCTGGCTGCTTAACTGGCAAAATACGCCTGTCATAGCGGGCCGCAACTCATCGTTACTAACAGCAAATATGGTTTTATTGATAGCCTCGCCCAGTACGGATGCGGGCAGGTTTACTGACGATGCGTTCTCAACAACCGGTATCTTCGGGAAATCCTCACCGTTTTCGCCGCTAAGCTTGTATTTACCGTCGCCGGCGCTTATTTCGATAGCGAAGGTGCTGTCATCAACAGAAAAAGCCACCGGTTGCTCAGGTAACGATTTAAGGGTATCTAACAGGATGCGCGATGGTATAGCAATACGGCCATTTTCTTTAGCCTCAACAGCCAGCGATGTGGTCATGCTGGTTTGCAGGTCGGTAGCAGAAATGGTTAAGTTCCCGTCTTTAATCTCGAACAAAAAGTTTTCCAGTATTGGCAATACGGTGCTGTTGCTTAGCGCGCCACTTACCGACTGTAATTGCTTGAGTAGTGTTGATGTGGAAACAATAAATCTCATGATGTTATTAACGTTTATCTACCAAAAGTATAAAATTTAATGAGCATACTTTCGCTTACGGTTATAATGTTGAAAAATAGCAAATATTAACACTATCCCTATCGGGGCAATATTATTTACCAATTGCCAAAACAGCTTCTCCTGGCGTATACGGGCACGGTTAAGCAGGCGGATCTGAATCTCTTTACTACGCACCGATATCAGGCCCGAATCGTCGGTCATGTAATCGGCAATGTTGAGCAGCAGGTTTTTGTTACCATAGCTTTGCTGCGTATACCTGTCATACCCCAGCGGGAACGGTGAACCATCAGAGCCTACCTGGTTGCGCAAAATATCGCCATCGCTTAGTACAACCATTTTAGTGGGTTTGCTTTGGGCCAACACATCTACCTTCTCGTTTAAACCCTCGGGCAGGGGCCTGTTCCTGAAATCGGATACGAAATTCCCCTCCAGCAACACCCCGGTTATTTTAGGGTTGCTTTGAAAATCCTTTGGCTTGGGCTCGTCCTGCAAAGCCTGTAACGACAGCATATGCGGGGCAGACAGCTTTTTGTTATATGGCGATGAAGTAAGCAGTATGGTTTTTTCTATGTTTTTAGTCTCCAGCAGGTCAATAGTGCTGGCAAACTGACTGGTAATGCCATCAAGATTTTTTACAATAGGGTGTTTGGACATAGGCAGGTAAACCGGGTAATACAGCCACTGCAACAACTGGATCTGCGCCTGCCCTCCGGCATCGCCGGTGGTAACGGGTATGGCAGAACAGTTCATGTCGGCTATCAGGTCGTAATTGATGCGCACCCCGTAACGAAACAGCTGGTCATCGAGGTTGAGTTGCTTATTAAAGGCTAATTGCTCGCCTCCATGCCCACGCAGGCTATCCAGTTCGGCGCTTACCTGGTCAATAGCCCAAAGCACACGGCCACCACGCATAATATATTGATCCAGCTTAAATTTCTCCAGTTCGGTAAAAGCCTTATCGGGTTTTGGTATTACCAGTAAACTAACCTTGGCCAGGCTATCAAAAGGGATACTGGTTAAATTAACACGGCCAACTAAATACCCGTCGCTTAATGATCGCATAGCATCGGTTAGTTGCAGGTCGGTTAGTTCGTTATGCCCCTCGGTAAAGCCTATGCGCTGTTTGCCACCGCTGGTCACTTTTTTTATGGCCGATGTAAAGGCATATTCCAGGTTCTGGATGGAGTTGTTCAGCACCTCATCCGGCGAAAGGCTCATGCTGCTTTGCGATTGCAGCAATTTAACGGGGATGCTTTTGTTGCCATAGGTTACCAGTGCAAACGGGAAGATCACTTTTTGTGAAACACCGTCGTCAGTTTTAACACTCAGGTTTTGCGCCTCTACGCCTTTAGCTTCCAGCTCATCATAAACCTGTTTCTGCTGATCTTCGGCAACGCCCTTAAGCGGGTCGGTAAATACAAATTGAAGCTCATTATGGCTATAGGCCTGTAAATCGGCCAGCATATCTTTAACCGATGTTTGCAGCCTTTTCATCCCCCCGGGGAAGTTATCGCCCTGCAAATAAACGGTGACATTTACGGTATTTGGCAGGCCATCCATCACCTTACGGCTAACCGGCGATATAGTGAAGCGTTTCTCTTTTGTAAAATCAAAACGGGTGAAGATCTTATCAGACAATATGGTTACCGCTGTCAGCGAAAACAGGATCCCCATGGTACTTAAAAAAGCAGTATTTACAAATTTGCGTCCGTTTTGCTTATATAGTACAAAAAGGGTAACCCAGATAAAAAAGGCATCCAGCACCAGGAAGTACATCAGATCTCGGGTATCCAGCACCCCGCGGCTGATAGATTGGTAATGCTCTGTAATGCCTAAGCCCTGCAGGCCCAGGTTTTGCAGCGACAGGATGGTACTCAGCGAATCGAACCCGCTGTAAAAAAAGAAACTTAAAAAAACCGCTATGGTAAACGCTATAACCTGGCTTTTGCTTACCGACGAGGCAAACAAACCAATAGCTGTAAATGATGAGCCTAAAAGAAATAGGCCAATATACGAGCCTATAACCGCGCCTGTATCAATATTACCCTGCGGTGTACCTAAGGTATCTACACTGAAATAATATACCAGCGTTGGCAGCAATGCAAACAGTACAATTACTACCCCGGCAAAATATTTGCCCAATACTATTTGCAGGTTTGTTAAGGGCCGGGTAAGTAAAAGTTCAAAAGTCCCCTCCCTGCGTTCCTCGGCAAGCGAGCGCATGGTGATAGCGGGCACCAAAAACATAAACAGATAGGGTGCAGTGCTAAACAGGCTATCTAAACCGGCATAACCGTAGGCCAGTATACTGGTATCGGGGAATACCCACAAAAACAAACCTAAAACAAGCAGGAAAACACCAATGGTTATATAAGCCACCAGCGAACTAAGGTATGTTGTGATCTCTTTTTTGAGGATACTAAGCACAGGATATGTTTATAAAGTGCCGAAATTACAATATTAATAAGCCAATGTAAAGTAATGCTTTACAAAATTGAAGGCATAAAAAAACCCGGGATACATATCCCGGGTTTTTCAAAAGATTTTCTTTTATTTATTAGAAGCTATACGCTAAACGTGCCGCCACCTGGCTAACGGTACCGTTTTTAGACCAGGCCTCGTAACGTACGCCAAGGTCTAAACCGCCGCCGAATGCATAGCCTATACCCGGTGCATAAGCAAATGCAGTACCGCCGCCACTTTCAGTAGAAAATGCAGCGCCTAATTGTGCTTCACCGTAAAAGCTTTCGGCAAGGAAATATTTAATACCTGCCTTTACCGGCACAAAGCCTGTAGAACCACCGCCATAGGTGTCTTTAAACGAAAGGCTTGTATAACCGGCAGAAATTGTAAAAAATGTACCCGTGGCTATCGGCTGATCATATTTTAATGAACCGCCGATAAATAGCTTTCCACCTGCGGTTTTGATATCACCAACTGGCAAACCTGCTTCAAGGCCGATGCTGAATTTACCCGACTCTGATGATGATTGGGCTGATGCAGAAAATGCTGCACCTGCCACGATTACGAATAACAGTAGTAATTTTTTCATAACTTGTTGTATAAGGTTGATTAATAGTAACAAATGTAAAATTTTATAATAAATATCTAAATAATATTTCAAAATAATATCCCAAAAAAAAGCCCCAAATTGGGGCTTTTGAATAATATGTTGATAAGTTTTAGAATCTGTAACCTACTCGTAATGCGGTCATTGCAGTGCTACGACCATCGCTTGAATAACCTTCATAACGTACACCGGCTTCAAAACCACCTGCGAATGAATAACCAATACCAGGAGAATAAACAAATGCAGTACCGCCACCGCTTTCAGTTGAGAAACCTGCACCGGCTTGTGCCTCACCAAAGAAACCTTCGCTGAAGTAATATTTTAAACCGGCTTTAACTGGAATCAATCCTTCACCTGATTTGTCAGAACCAAAAGCTTTTAAAAGCGCTTTGGCATCATCGTTATAAAAGAAACGGTTGTAACCGGCGGAAATAGTAACAAATGTAGAAGTTGCAATTGGGTGCTCATATTTTACTGATGCACCGAGTACAAAATTGGTAGAGTTGTGCAATTTGCCTACCGGAAGGCCAGCATCCAAACCAATATTCCATTTACCACCTTCGTTAGATGATTGCGCGAATGAACTGATTGAAAGACCGCATAATACGGTTAATAGTAATAATACTTTTTTCATGATTTGATAAATTGTGTAATTTTAAGTAACAGCATGCAGGGTACCGTCTGCTTTGCTATGTTTGGGTATATAGACGCACGTATAACATTTGTGTTACAGAAAAAGTGCAAAATTATTGCAGCACCTAGCCATTCACAGCTAACATACTAACAAATAACACGTTACAAATTTGTAAGATCAATAAAAATACGTTCGAGCGAGGCTCCCTTATTTTTTTCGCGAAGGTTTGTTAATGCATCATTAGCCACTATTGTGCCCTTATTAATAATGATCACCCGGTTACAAACAGCCTCAACCTCCTGCATAATATGGGTGGAAAGGATAATGGTTTTTGCTTTACCCAGTTCTGAAATTAACTGCCTTATACCTACCAGTTGGTTGGGGTCGAGCCCGGAGGTGGGTTCGTCAAGTATTAATACCTGTGGGTTATGCAGTATGGCCTGCGCAAGGCCAACCCTTTGGCGGTAGCCTTTTGATAACTGGCCTATCTTTTTATGCTGCTCGGGGCCCAGGCCGGTTTGTTCAATCACCTCGGCAATACGTCTAGCAGGTTCATGCAGGCCGTGTATGCCCGCCACAAACGCCATCGACTCCTTTACGTACATATCCGTATACAGCGGGTTACTCTCTGGCAGGTAACCAATATGGCGCTTTACATCAAGCGGGTGTGTACCAATATCAAAGCCGCAAACGGTGGCCGTGCCCGCTGTTGGCGGTAAAAAACAGGTAAGCATTTTCATGGTAGTGCTTTTACCGGCACCATTTGGGCCTAAAAAACCCAGTACGCCGGTATCTGCCGTAAAACTGATACCATCAACAGCCTTTTGCTGCCCGTAAATTTTTGTTAATGCCTCTACCCGGATGCTCATGGGGTAAAAATAGATTTTAGATGTGAGATTTGAGATGTGAGGCGCGATATTTTTAACCACAGAGAACACAAAGCCTTCTCTGTACACTTTGTGTAAAAATCTCTGTGCCCTCTGTGGTTAAATTACTCTTATGCTTCTATTTACCTTTCGCCTTTAACCTTTCGTCTCTAAAAACTATATTTGCCCCTATTATGAGCAATTCGAACGACGATCTTTTTAAAAATGTTATATCGCACAGTAAGGAATATGGTTTTGTTTTCCAGTCGAGCGAGATCTATGATGGCTTAAGCGCTGTTTACGATTACGGCCAAAACGGCTCGGAACTAAAGAACAACATTAAAACCTACTGGTGGAAAGCCATGGTGCAGATGCATGATAACATCGTGGGTATCGATTCGGCCATATTTATGCACCCAACCATCTGGAAAGCAAGCGGCCACGTTGACGGCTTCAGCGACCCGATGATTGACAACAAAGACAGCAACAAACGTTACCGCGCCGATCAGTTACTGGAAGACCGCATTGCCAAACTTGATGAAGAAGGTAAAACCAGCGAGGCTGAGGAATTGCAGATAGAAATGGACAACGCCCTAAAGGCCGAAGACCTGCCCCGCCTGCGCGAACTGATCATTGAACAAAATATAAAATGCCCGGTAAGCGGTACCGCCAACTGGACGGAAGTACGCCAGTTTAACCTGATGTTTAGCACACAGGTTGGCGCTATTGCAGGTGAATCTGAGACCATATACCTGCGCCCGGAAACTGCACAGGGAATTTTTGTAAACTACCTGAACGTGCAAAAATCTGGCAGGATGAAGATCCCGTTTGGTATTGCGCAGATTGGGAAAGCATTCCGTAACGAGGTTATTGCACGCCAGTTCATCATCCGCATGCGCGAGTTTGAACAAATGGAGATGCAATACTTTGTACGCCCCGGCACACAAAAAGAATGGTTTGAAAAATGGAAAGAAGCGCGTTTAAAATGGCACCTTGCCCTGGGTACCGATGCCGCTAAATACCGTTACCACGAGCATACTAAATTAGCACACTACGCTGATGCTGCTTATGATATTGAGTTTGATTTCCCGTTTGGCTTTAAAGAGGTAGAAGGTATACACAGCCGTACCGATTTTGACCTGAGCCAGCACGAGAAATTCTCGCGCAAAAAAATGCAATACTTTGACCCTGAATTGGGCGAAGACGGCAAGCCATACGGCAACTATATCCCTTACGTAATTGAAACGTCTATAGGGTTAGACAGGATGTTTTTGCTGACCATGATCAACGCTTATGAGGAAGAAGACCTGAGTACTGAAGAAAAACAGGATAGCCGTACCGTACTGCGCCTGCACCCATGCCTTGCCCCTGTTAAAGCCGCTATTTTCCCGCTGACCAAAAAAGACGGTCTACCTGAGAAAGCCCGCGAAATAATGGACAAGCTAAAGCTTGATTTTAACATCCAGTACGAGGAGAAAGATGCTATTGGCAAACGTTACCGCCGCCAGGATGCTATTGGTACACCTTTCTGTATTACGGTAGATCACCAAACTTTAGAGGATAATACCGTAACCATCCGCCACCGCGATACCATGGCGCAGGAACGCGTACCAGCCGACCAGCTTGATAAAATAATTGGTGAAAAGGTAAGCTGGAAAAACTTATTAGGATAATTACTTATTAAGTGATATTAATATTTTAAAGCCTGCAAATTTGCAGGCTTTTTTTATTTATAACAGTTATAAATTTAACAAGATGTGCATTTGCATTAACTTAATATTAATAAACTTTTTACTTTAGTGTAAATTACCGATCCGATTGAAACCGTGCAATATATTATTTCTTCTCAGTATGATCGTGTTAAACGCATCAGCCGTTCAGCATATTAATAAAATTGACAGCCTTAAGCAACTTACATTTACTGCAAATGGTGTTTTAAAAGCTACAGACACTATTGCCATAAACCGCCTAAATAAAATTGCAGCCGAATATTATGAATCGGCCCCCGATAGTACAAGACACTATTCACTCATTGCAATAAATGCAGCAAAAAAAATCAACTACGTAAAAGGTATAGCAAAAGGTTTTGAGCTATTAGGCCTTGTTAATTCGTTTAAAGGCGATTATGTTACCGCCAATAATAATTATAACACCAGTTTAAAATTATACACCCAAATTAATAACCCGTTTGGTATTAGCAAGGCTTATATGGGGCTTGGCCGGGTACAAGATTTTTTAGGGAATTATACGCGGGCTATAGGCTTTTTTGAGCGGGCATTAGCTATCCGTAAAAAACTACATAAGCAAATTGATATTGCAGATTGTTATGCTATAATTGGTATTACATATGATAATAAAGGCGATTTTAGCACAGCACTCGATTATTATTTCAAATCGCTGATCATAGATTTACAACTTAACAATCAGCTTGCGGCAGCCGATAACTACTGCAATATTGGTGTGGTAATGCAACATCTTGAATTATACCCAAAAGCACTTGCTTACTTTAATAAGGCAAACTCGTTATGGCTAAAGTTGAATGACAAACAAGGCATTAGCATTATTCACCAAAACATAGGCGAAGTAAAGCTTGCACAAAAAAAGTACGATGAAGCCTATAATTACCTAAACCGTGCTTCAATTATGTTTCACGAACTTGGCGATGAAGAAGGCATCAGCCTGATATATTACGACCTTGGTTTATATCACTATCATACCCTAAAAAAAGATTCGGCGATATATTACTTAAACAAAGCGCTTCAGTCGGCAACAAAAAATAATATAAGATACAACCAGGCGCAAGCCTATGTAGGCCTGGCCTTAATATACAACCTGGAAAAAGACTATAAAAAAGCACTGCAATATGCCATACCGGCCCAGCAAATGGCCAACAAACTGCAAAGCCTTAATACACGGGCCGATGCGGCATTGCAAATGAGCAAGGCGTTTGCAGGCCTTAAACAACTTGATAAGGCATACCAGCAGCATGTAATGTATACCGACTTAAGAGATAGCTTAAAAAATGATGAAAGCTTGCAGAAATTAACATCATATAACCTGGCTATTGATTTTGAGAACAACCAAAAAAAGGCAAGTCAAAAAGAAGAAGCACTGGTACAAAAAATTGCCGAGCAAAAACGCACCAATATCATATATGCAATAATAATTGTAATAATTACTATAATGATGGTGTTTTATTACAATGCTAAACGCAACCAGTTAAAAGCAAACGCATTACTGGAAGATAAAAATAAAGAAGTATTAAACCAGGCCGATAAACTTAATGATCTGAATATACTAAAAGACCGCCTTATTGGTATACTGGCACATGACTTACGGGCACCGCTAAGTACATTAAGGGGGATATTTTCGTTAATGACGGATAAGGATATTACCCATAAGGAGTTTATTGAAATGGTACCCGTTGTATTCCGAAAATTGGAATACACCTCAGATTTTTTAGATACACTTTTGTTTTGGATAAACAGCCAGGTAGATAACGTGGAAGACACAACCAAAAGCTTTTGCCTGTGCGATATTGTAAAAATTGAACAGGCCAATATGGAAGACCAGTTTAAGCAAAAAAACATCACCCCCATAAACCTGGTAAGCTCGGGCCACATTGTACTGGCCGATCCAAATTCTATAAGGATTGTGATACATAATTTTTTAACAAACGCCATCAAATTTTCGCACTTTAACAGCACCATAGAAATTGCAGCACAGATCATAGAAGACAAGGTTATTTTTACCGTTACCGATCATGGCATTGGCATGAGCAAGGAACAATTAGACCGCCTTTTTATAGGTAAAGTAACCAGTAATTTTGGCACCATGAATGAAAGCGGCACCGGCATGGGCCTTATATTTTGCAAAGATCTTATTGAAAAGTACAATGGCCACATTTGGGCTAAAAGCCAGCTTAATAAAGGCACAGAGTTGGGCTTTTCGCTTGCTGCTGATGTAAGCCGTTTAAAAGAACTGGTATAACATATCCAAACAATTCTCCTCTACGCTCCTTTTGTGTTTATATGAAAACACAAGTACATGTCTATAAAAATTAAAGATCAACCCTTTTATATCCAAAGCACGGCAGTGCTGTTTGGCCTTATTTTGCTTGTTTATGTGATGATACAGCTGGCAGATATACTGGTACCGCTGGCATTTGCAGCGTTTTTGGCCATTTTACTAAACCCTCTTGTAAACCGTTTACAACGCCATAAGGTACCTAAAGTATTAGCTATTGCCATTGCCATGCTGGTGATGATAATTGCTGTAGCCACAGTGTTTTATTTCCTGAGCACACAGATAGTACAATTTGGCGACTCGCTGCCCATGTTGCAAAAAAAGTTTGAATCCATCACCGTCGATCTAAAAGGCTGGATCCATGACACCTTTGGTATTGAGATAACCAAACAGGAGCAAATGCTAAAAGACGCCATGAAAAACAGCCAGGCGATGGTAGGCCGCACCGTTAACGGCGTACTGGGCACGCTTGCCATTATATTCCTGCTGCCGGTATACATATTTTTGATGCTGCTTTACAAAACACTCATCCTTAATTTTTTGTATGAAGTATTCTCTGAAGAAAACTCAAAAAAGGTTAGTGATGTACTTAGCGAAACCAAAAGCGCCATACAAAGCTATATAGTAGGCCTGTTGATAGAGATGATCATCGTAGCCGCCATGAACTCTGCCGCGCTGGTATTGCTTGGCGTAAAGTATGGCATACTGATAGGTTGCATAGGCGCTATACTTAACCTGATACCTTACCTGGGCGGAATTATAGCCATTGCCCTGCCTGTGCTTATGGCTACTGTTACTAAGGATGGTTACTCTACACAGTTGGGCGTAATTATAGCATATATTGTTATCCAGTTTATTGATAACAACATCCTGGTGCCGCGTATAGTATCATCCAAAGTACAGATCAACGCGCTTATGTCTATCATTGTGGTGCTGCTGGGCAATGCCTTATGGGGCGTATCGGGCATGTTTCTGTCTATTCCGTTTGTGGCGGTCCTTAAAATAGTTTTCGATCGGATTGACGACCTTAAACCCTGGGGCAAACTACTGGGCGATAACATCCCAACCCACCACATGGGCGAAAGGTGGCGAAGCCGCCACAGGCGCAAAGCAGTGCTGCCTAAGAAGGCGGATAGTTGATTGAAGGCCGCATAGTTGCGGCCGGAGGCCTTATAATAATCGTCACTCGCGAAGACGCGAGCGACTGTGATGAAAAAGATTCCTCACTCGCTCGGCTCCAGCCGAGTGAGTACTATTACGCGGCCTCTGGCCGCAGTAAGCCGGTTAACTTTCATCAACCATAAACGGTGAGTCGGGATTAGCGCTACTGTAAATGTATGTTGTCTCATCATTAACAAGCATTGCCTTTACAGGGTTTTGATGTATATAGTTCACTTTCTGATCAAATATTTCGGGGGTATGTAGTTCAATTGGGAAACTTGTTTTTTGCCAAAACTGATATTCACTGTTTTGACTGGTATTGTTCGCAAAAAATTTAAACAAGTAAAGCAACCATTCTTTACGGCTTTCCTGAAGGTTGTTGCTGATCATTGCTATGATACGTTTAGCGGTGTAACTTTTAAGATCGCGAATTACATCGGGTAGTTTTCCATCATTATGTGCTGCAATCAAATGTATATGATTACTCATGATGCAGTAAGCGTACACCTTTAACCCTTTATTTTTCCTACAGTATTCTAAATTGCGAATAAATTCTTCACAATAATCATTTCTGGTAAATACATCAATCCAGCCAACAACCGGGAATGTTAGAAAAAATGGGCGGTCGCTATTAGCTTTTCGTAACTCAGACATTTATCGAATATAATTATTGTTCGATAAAAATAAAAGAGTGGATGAGGCCGGAGGCCTTATAATAATCGTCACTCGCGAATACGCGAGCGACTGCGGTAAAAGAAAGGTCCGAAGTTTTACTTCGGACCTTTCTTTTGACTATCGGCTTACTAATGGCTTACCGGGTTATCGGCCTTATTAAGCGTACCGTTTGTAAACAGTATTGGGTTTACCTTTTTGGTATCGCCCTGGTACACCCAAACAATGTTGCCAATGTATTTGCGGAAGGCATCGCTTACCTGCGTTGGTGTTAGTTTTTTAACATCATCCGCAAGGGTTAATGATCGCCTCCAGTTGTTATGCAATACCTCGTTAGATGCAATTGAACCCGCCTGTGCAGTGTTGGTTTCATTCTTGTAATAAAAACCGGTTAAATAGGTGGTTTTCATATTGGCAACTTCGGCAGCATTAAAACCTTCTTTTTTTATCCTGTCTACCAGTTTATCAAATACAGCTATGTATTTATTAGGCTCGGTAGTTGATACCGAAAATTTAGCTACCGAGGTAGAACCCACGCTAAACCACGATTGCGGCGCGTATGATAAACCGTTATTGGTGCGGATATCCAGGAAATGCTTATCAGCAAATATGCGCATGGCTACATTAAAGGCGTCAAAATCGGGGGTGCCGGGGGCAGGCCCGCTGGTTACACCCTCAACATAATTGGTAGCCAGTTGGCGGTTCTCGCCCGAGAAGGTATTTTTATACACCCTGAAGAATGATTTTTTCAGTTCGAACGGGGCGCCTTGCTTAATGGTGCTCAACAAACCTTTTACTTTAGCTTCAATATCAGCACGGTCAAGATCGGCAACTACCACTATCAGCAAACGCGATTTGGTTAGTACAGAATGGTAGTAGTTTTTGGTTTCTTCGGCCGTAAGGGGTTGTATAGTTGCGGCTGTACCGTTAGGGTCTTTCGCATAATCGCGGCCGTTAAAGGCAATTTTATCGGCATATTTATCAATAGCATTATCCGGGTCAGAGTCTTCCGCCTTAATTTGGGTTAACTGATCCTGCTTGATACGTGCAAACTCTTTTGCATCAAATTTGGGGATGGTTATGGCCTCAACATATAATGGCCAGGCAGTTGGCAGGTCGCTTTTTATACAATTAACCTTTATTACCGAATAGTTTTTAAGCGCGACGCCATAAACAGCGGCGCTAATTTTATCCAATTGGTTTTTAAAAGCATTTTTATCATGCTTTAAAGTACCGCATTCGTTAAGGGCGTTCATGGCCATAGCCTCTATCCCGGCTTTGTTGGCGGGGTAATTTTGTACGCCGCCTTTTATAACGGTTTGTATCTCTACAATATCGTTACCGCTTGGTTGTACAATAACTTTTACGCCATCAACCATCATTTCGTACGCTTTTTGCTGTGCCGAGGCTGTGTTTACGCCCCCGGTTGCTACAGCAATAAGCAATAGATATATATATTTCTTCATCGTGATTAGTGTTAGATTATTTTGCTACAAAAAACGAAGCCACGTTTAGCTGTTTGCTTAACTCGGGTGTTAAAATAATGCCCGATGCCACCGGCTTGCCAACAATATAAGTATTCAAATATTTTGCAATATCGTTACGGCTAACTTTCTGGTAGTTATCGTTAAGATCGGTATAGTAATTAAGCGAGGTACTGCACCACTGAAAACTAACCTGCGATGGCAGCGACGATGGTTTTTCCAATTCGCGGCTGTGGTTACGCAATAATATTGCTTTAGCATCAGCCAATTGCTCGTCGGTATAATAATCGGCTTTGCCCCACTGGGTCATCTGGTTTTGGATCTCATCATAACACTCTTTTATTTTGGTTGGGTTAGGTACCACAAATAACGATATCATGCCTGTATAGTGGCTGGTATTATAGCTTATACCTGCTGATGATGCCAGCCCTTTATCAACAAGCGCCTGCTGAAACTTAGATGAATTAAGACCCAATATGGTCGAATGTACATCGGCAGCTACGGTTGATGCCGAATCTGTCATATAAGCCGGGCCCTGCCATGCATACATCATCATTGGTGTTTGCGCTATCGACATTTCTTTTACAAACGCTACGCTTTTCTCCATCGGTTTAAAGGCCGGAATAGGGTATTTTTCGTGCGGGTTGAAACCACTGTTTGCCCAGTCGCCAAAAATGTCTTCTGCCTTCTTAAAGCCGTCTTCGTGTTTTACATCGCCGCAAATAATAAGCAGGCTGTTGTTAGGGAAGTAATATTTGTTTTTGATCACCATCATCTTCTCGGGCGTTGCGGTATTGATCACCTCGTGGATACCGATAGGCATTTTGCGGGTTATCAGATCGCCCCAAAGATTTTTGCTGATATCATAATATAACTGGAAACCCGGGCTGCTCTCGTTACGCTGAAACTCACCATCAACAACGGGGCGCTCTTTCTGCATATCCTCTTCCCGGTAAATAGGGAAACGTACCGAAGCATTAATTAGCTTAAGGCCCGCGTTAAGGCTGTCTTTACCAATGGTGAAATAATAATTTACACGTTCGTTACCGGTGGTACCATTCCAGATGGCGCCAAGCTCCTGCGTGCGTTTCAGGAATTTCTCCTGCGTGGGGTAATCCTTGTTGGCCTTAAAAAACATGTGCTCAAAAAGGTGCGAAAGGCCGCTGTACTCGGGGCCTTCGGTGTAGGCACCGTTCTTTACAGCAATTTCAATAGTGGTTAAGGGCACTTTGCTGTTTTCAATAACAACAACTTCCAAACCGTTTGGCAGCTTTTTCCAGAAGTAACCTTCAGGGAGCCTCGGTTGGGCAACAGCGCAAATTGAGCATACCATGCCCAGCGCAGTAAGGGTTAAAAGTTTGGTAAATTTCAGGGTCATGTTTGTTAGATTACAATACCCTAAATATATTACATATAATTAAAATTTTAGTTACACATTGTTTGTGAGGCTTTTTTAGATAATAATACCAAAGAACACTAAAGATCAAATCAATCTTTAGCCAACGGATAGCCTTTTTCTATCCAGTTCGTTTTTAAATTGGTGGTCAGGTTAAGCACTTTCACATTTGTAAACCCAAGCTTTTTTAGTTCATTGAAGGCTGGGCGGATATTGGGGCATTTAGCAAACGGGCAGCAACCGCAGTAAATAACAACAGCAGTGTTCCTGGGCAAGGGTACCAGTGTTTTTTGCAGCGTATTCATATTTTTTGGGTTGCTTACAGCACCAATATGAGTTGTGCCGGGGATGTTTTCTACCGGGCCGATGTTGAGGATAAATGGCTTCGTGTTACCCGGTTTTATGGCGTTAACAAGATCAGCCGGTTCCAGTAAGTCGCCATCGTTCCACGGGTTGCTAACCCCCGGCATGGTTACCGGGCGCGCAGATACCTGGGCCTTACTTTTAATAGCGCTTAAAGCCATGAACATGATACTGAAGCAGATTGCATAAAGGATTCTTTTCATCGTCAATAATTATAAGGATATTTAGTCCGTAAAGATGATGATTATCTGTGGAAGAAAATAAAAAAAGGCATTGGGAACAAGTTTACCAAACAAAAGCACCGGAGCAGGTGAGCTGGACTCAATCCGTCCCCCAAACATCGCTCAACTTTACAAGGGGCTTTAACCTACCCAAAAGCGCCAGGATCATTGATATTGGAGGCGGTGACAGCAAATTGGTAGACTTTTTATTGCAAGATGGATTTACCGATATTACAGTGTTGGATATAGCTGAACATGCGTTGGAAAAAGCTAAAGCCAGACTGGGCGAAAAACACCTGCTGGTTAAATGGATAGTTTCTGATATAACCAAATTTAAACCAACCGAACAGTTCGATCTTTGGCACGATCGCGCGGCGTTTCATTTCTTAACCACCCCGCAACAAATCGGCGCTTACCTTAGCATTGCTGCAAAAGCGGTATCCCGTTTTATGGTGATTGGTACTTTTTCTGACAATGGGCCTGAAAAGTGCAGTGGTTTACCCATTAAACAATACACCGAAACCCAATTGCAAGAGCAATTAACCCCTCTGTTTAAAAAAATCAAGTGTATTACAGAAGATCATACCACCCCTTTCCAAACAACACAAAACTTTATTTTTTGCAGTTTTAAAAAACCTTAGCGCCTGTACAAAGGCCTACCTAAAGCTTATCACCACCTTTTTGCCCGATACATTCTCCAAAAAAGGTTTAAATATCAGCCCGGCATTTTCGCGTGCTTTGCCAAGCAGGTTCATTTCGGTAGCGGTAGCCAGCATTTTCTTTTCGGCAATTTTGTAAACATCCTCCACCATCTCCTTACTTTTATCGGCAAACCAAACGCCCGACACATCATACACCCGCGATTTTTGATGATCGAGCTTTACGTAACAGATCTCGGGCTGCGGCAGGGCAATGCTTACCGTATCCTTGCTTTGGCTAATGTCGGCCTTTGTTACTTTAGTGAGGTCGATGCAGGCGGTTACCTCGCCCACCGCGACGAATAGTACACGCGAATCGGGCAGTATCATGTGCAGCTCTTTCTTCTCCACCACATCCTTCATGCTGTATTTTACCAGTTCAAGCTTACCCATGGCTATTACTTTGGTTACCATTGCATCTTCGGTAACCTGGGTGCGAGTGGTGTTAAACTCGTGCTTAATATAAAAGAACAGGAATATTAAAAACCCGGTAATAACCAGCGCAAACAACAGCGTAAGCGATATGCGGGAACGGGACGTACTAAACATGGATAATTGTATTTACAATAGTTACAAACTAAAACAGCGATGGTTTTGAACATCGCTGTTTGGTTAAATTATGTATTAATTATTTTGATTACATAGTTATTGTAACCACAGAGTACACAAAGAGAAAAACACAAAGATCACAGAGTTAAAAAAGCAATTCTTTGTGCTCTCTGTGAAAACCTCTGTGTCCTTTGTGGTTAATTTGATCAATTAATTTAAGCGTAAGTAACGTTCAATGTAATTGGCACGCTCAACGCTTTTGATACGATGCAACCGGCTTTTGCGCCTTCGGCAACTTCTTTAAATTTAGCCTCGTCCACACCATCAATTACAGATGCTTTCAGTTCCAGGTGGATGCCTTTAATTTCAAGCGCCTGCATATCCAGGTCAAGGATAGCATCAGTAGTTAAATCGCCGGGAGTAATACCCGCTTGCGATAAAGCCGCGCCAACTGCCATAGTAAAACAGCCTGCGTGTGCAGCAGCTATCAGTTCTTCGGGGTTGGTACCCACGCCATCGGCAAAACGGGTTTTAAACGAATATTGTGTTTTGTTAAGAATGGTGCTTTGGGTGGTTATTTCGCCTTTGCCCTCTTGCAGGGTGCCATTCCAGTGTGCATTTGCTGTACGTTTCATAGTTTTTGTTTTTTGAGTTTTTGCTAAAATAGCGATATGTTGGGTTGAATAAAAATATTAGATGTTAAGGAAATAATAAATTGTAGCGTTGTATCGCGGCGATTTACTCACCCGGTCATTGCTTCGCTCGCCCCCTCTCTTCGCTACTCGGAAAGAGGGTTTTGCTTTCTCCTCTTCTGCTACCGCAAGCGTCCCGCTTGTGGCCGCATGCCTGGTAAACGGTTGCACGATGCAATACTTAGCATAATGCAAGCTCATAAGTCCACAAGCGGGACACTTGCGGCAGCATGTGTAGCGCAGTCGGGGTGAGTTAACTAACAAAGCGGCGTGGCATTGCGGCGATTTGACTCACCCGGTCATTGCTTCGCTCGACCACCCTCTCTTCGCTACGCGGAAAGAGGGTTTTGCTTTTCTCCTCACTCTCCTTTTCTCACCCTCTTTCCGCTTGCGGAGAGAGGGTCGCGCACGTAGTGCCGCGGGGTGGGTTAATTACCACTTCGCCCGTTCGTACTGTACCGGCCATTTAACTTCCTGCCCAAGTTGGTGCGCTGCACGCAAGGGGAAATGCGGGTCGCGAAGAAACTCCCTGGCCATAAACACCATATCCGCCTGCCCGGTTTGGATGATCTCGTCAGCTTGTTTGGCTTCGGTTATCAGCCCAACCGCGCCGGTAAGTATATCGGTATGTTTTTTAATGGCTTCGGCAAACTCCACCTGGTAACCCGGTTTAAGCGGGATCTGCGCACCCGCCACGTTACCACCGGTAGAACTATCTACCAAATCGACGCCCTTATCCTTCAATATTTTTGCTAACGCGATAGAATCATCTATTGTCCACGCGCCTTCTGTCCATTCGGTGGTAGAAAGGCGCACAAATAGCGGAAGATCTGCCGGCCAAACCTCGTTTACGGCATCAATCACTTCCAACAGGAAACGGCTCCGGTTTTCGAAAGAGCCACCGTATTCATCAGTACGGGTATTGCTATGCGGAGATAGAAACTCATTGATCAGGTAACCATGCGCACCATGCAATTCAATCACCTTAAAACCGGCGGCTATTGCCCGTACGGCTGCTGCTTTAAAATCGGCAATTACTTTGGCTATGCCTGCCTTGTCAAGCGCAAGCGGGGCGGTTTCGCTTCGGCTAAAAGCCAGGGCGCTTGGCGCTAACGCTTCCCATCCATTTTCTTCATCGGCTTGTATTTGCTTACCGCCATTCCATGGTTCGGCATGGCTGGCTTTACGGCCGGCGTGTGCTAATTGTACACCGGCAACTGCACCATGTTGTTCAATAAAGGTGGTTATTTCTTTCAGTTTCGCAATATGCTCATCCTTCCAGATGCCCAGGTCGGCGGGGCTGATACGGCCCTCGGGCGATACTGCTGTAGCTTCAGTTATAATTAGCGCTGCACCGCCTACCGCACGTGCGCCTAAATGCACCAGGTGCCAGTTATTGGCAAAGCCGTCAATGCTTGAATATTCGCACATAGGCGATACCACAATACGGTTCTTAAATTCGATACTTTTTACTTGGAGGGGAGAAAATAAATGCGGCATAGTTTAATTATTTGTTGCACAAATATGGATAAGTAACAGCCATGGCGTTTCATGGTTTTGTCATTTACCTTATTTAAAGGTTAAATTACTTAAATATGAACAATTAGGGGCTTTTTGCGTTGATGCCTCTGAAAGTTAAAATGTATGTTTACCCTAATAAAAATATAATTTGACTACATACACTACCCTTATTATACTCAGCGGGTTGGTAATATTCAGTTACCTGTTCGATCTGATAGCCGGTAAAACTAAAGTACCGTCTGTAATTCTGCTTCTTTTTTTAGGGATAGGGATCCGTTTAGGGGTTGATTACTTTGGCCTGCTTAAAATAAACTTTACAACCATACTACCGGCATTAGGCACTTTAGGGCTTATCCTCATTGTATTTGAGGGTGCACTTGAACTGAAGTACAGCAAAAACAAAAACGCGGTTATCCGTAAATCATTCCTTTCGGCATTATCTATCCTGCTGCTTACCTCCTGCCTTATTACTTATGCGTTTTACTACATCAGCGGCGAAAGTATTTATAAGTGCTTTGTAAACGCTATTCCCTATTGTGTAGTAAGCTCAGCCATTGCTATACCGTCGGCATCAGGTATCAGTAAGGAGAAAAAAGAATTTATCATCTATGAATCCTCGTTCTCAGACATCCTGACGGTTGTACTGTTCAACTTTATGATCAGTAACGATCATATAAACGTATCTGCCTTCGCCAAATTAGGTGCCGAACTTGGTATAATATTGCTTGTGGCCATTGGGTCGTGCCTGCTGCTGCTTTATTTAATAGGCAGGTTAACGCATCATATTAAATCGTTCCTTATCATAGCTATCCTGATACTGGTTTACAGCATTGGGCAGTCGTTCCATTTATCATCGCTTATTATTGTTTTGTCGCTTGGCCTGTTCCTTAACAATGCCGGGCAGATCAGGCTTGGCTGGTTCCGTAAGTATTTTATTTACCCTACTTTGGGTTACGATATTAAACAGCTTTTTCAGTTATCTGCCGAGAGCGCTTTTATAATGCGTACCTTTTTCTTCATTATTTTTGGTTACACTATGGATGTTTACCAATTGCAAAACTGGGCGGTAATTATAAACGGCGGCCTGGTTTTACTGCTGATATACCTCGTGAGATTTTTGTATCTGAAACTGGTTCTAAAAAACGGACTAATGCCCGAGCTGGTTATCGTGCCACGGGGGTTAATAAGCGTGTTGCTTTTTTACACCATCCCGGCAAACATTAAAATTCCGATGCTCGGCACCGGTCTTTTATTTGTGGTGATACTGGGTACCAGCATAATTATGAGCCTTGGGCTATTAGGGACTAAAAAACAATCAACCCAGGAGTTTGAGGACCTTTAAAAGGCGTTTAAAGGACGTTAAAATCCGTTTGAGGGGCGTTTAAATCCGCTGCGGTTCCTCACTGAATTTACCGCTTTCTTTTTTGCTTTTCACAAGCAGCACCTCATCATTATCAAGCGGTAGGTAGCCATATTCGTAACAGAAAAAGTAACGCGCGCCGGCCTGTGTTTTAAAGCTGCTGGTAAAGTAATCAAAATCAAACCCTTTTTGCAGCATCTTCTCGCGGTTTACTTTTGTTTTGCCTGTGGGGTTAAGTTCTTCTATAATACGGCGGTTGCGGCGCAGTATATTATTGATATTTCGTACCAGGTTATAGCTGTTACTGTTAAGCTGGTTATTGAAGTTATTGCGGCACAGGTCGTTACAAAACTTTTTATCGGCACGGCCGTGTAATAAGGTACCGCAATCCAGGCATTTTCTTTCCGCTGTCATACCCTAAAGATAAGCAATAATTTATCCGTTTGCAAACGCTTGCAAACGGATACAACCGTTTATAACTGCTTACTAACCGACTAGGTTCTATGCCCCACGCCATCTTTGTGCTGTTGATAATTATCTAATATTAAACACAATACAAAATGGCAACTATTAAAAACAGCGTAAGATTAATTGGCAACATAGGCATGGACCCTGATGTAAGGACATTTGATAACAACCGCAAAATGGTGCGTTTATCTATCGCTACCAACGACAGCTACAAAAACGACAAAGGCGAAAAGGTTACCGATACCCAATGGCACAACATTGTGCTTTGGGGAACACAGGCAACCATGGCCGAGAGCTACCTGAAAAAAGGCGATTCGGTGATCATTGAAGGCAAATTGGCATCGCGTAATTACAATGATAAAGACGGCGTAAAACGCTATGTAACAGAGGTTGTAGTGAATGAGTTTATAAAGATGGGCGGTAAGGAATAATTAGGTTCAGTTGGCTAAAGCCAACTGCAATGAAGCTGTACGTTTAATCAGCGACAGCTTCATTGCCGTCTCATTTATGGGGTTAGGTACCTAAGAAATGATTCTGGCTTTAACCGAATTATGGTGTTGAAACCGCTACCGGCAATACTTTTCCGTTAAAGAACCGGTGCCCGGTAACCGCGAAATCGGCTATGTATTTACCCATCTCAAAGGCCATAACCGGCGATTCGTAACCCGGGAAGGCTTGTTCCAGCATTTCGGTTTGCGCCGAGCCAAGGGCCAGGCAGTTTACTTTGATGCCCTGTTCAACAAGCTCCTGTGCCAGGCATTCGGTAAGTGTATGCAACGCGGCCTTACTTGCAGAGTATGCCGACAAGCCGTTAAACTTAGCACTGCCCTGGAAACCGCCCATACTGCCTATATTAAGGATATGCGAGCCATCGCCCATAAATTGCAGCAGGCTCTGTATAATGCGTACATGGCCTATGTAATTGCTTTGCAGCATTTCTACAAAGTCCATTTCTTTTAGGTCTGTAAATGGTTTATTAATGAGCACTCCTGCATTGTTTATCAGCACATCTACCCTGCCATCAAAGTTAGCAGTAATGAATTGTTGCAGTCCTTCATAATCATCGTGTACAATATCAAAAGCGATTGCAAAGATCTCGCAATCGGGGTTTAAGCCCTTGGCAATTTCAAGCAAGCGGGTCAGTTTATCCTGCGAGCGCGCCAAGGCTATTACTTTATGCTTGCCAGATAATATCAGTTCTAATACAGCTTCAAATCCTACGCCGCTGCTGGCGCCTGTTATAATGATGTTCATAGTACCCCTCTATAGATGTGTTACTGCAAATTTAGTATTGTTAGTTAAACTATCAACTTCTCCTCTACCGGGTGTTTAATGAGGTACAGCCCATCGCTTATCAGTTTTTTATATTCGGGCTCATAAATGGCTTTCTGCTCCAGAAACTGCCTTATCTCGGCGGCCAAAGCGGGTTCAGCTTCTTCGTGATCTAATAATTCCAGTATTTCAAGGGCGCACAACCAGTCATCGTGATGGAACTTTTGCAGCATCATCCACACATTGCCTAAAAAGCCCAGATCGCCGCCGGCATGGCGGCGGCTGCGTACCTGCTGGTATAACTTATGCAGCTCTTTGGTATTATGATCATAATCAGCATGGTGGGTGCCCGTGTTCGATTTGTAGGCTATCTCTAAAAAGGCATCTTTATCTGCCGCACCGCAAAATACCGAGGTTATTTTTTCACCAACAGCCATGTCATAAACACCCCACGAAGG
>NZ_JBAZRC010000071.1:0-22494 GCF_041663085.1 Mucilaginibacter sp. | reverse complement strand
GCGTATGGGTATCGACCCAAAAACATCAATGCTTGATAAGTGGCACCGCCTGCACGCCTGTAAAAATGTATACGTTACCGACGGGGCAAGCATGACATCAACCAGTTGCCAAAATCCATCGCTTACTTATATGGCTTTTACCGCCCGCGCGGTCGACCATGCCATAGGCGAAATGAAAAAAGGCAATGTGTAAAAAAAACACAATGAAAAAAGATTTGTAAAATAATTTTTATTCATACATTAGACGGAACAACCAATTACGTAATAAATTTATTTAACGCTATACTTTTATGTCTACAAACACTTATGACGCAATAGTCATTGGTTCAGGTATCTCAGGCGGCTGGGCTGCAAAAGAACTGACCGAGAAGGGCTTAAAAACCATCATGTTAGAGCGCGGTAAAAATATCGAGCACATTAAAGATTATGTTAATGCCAACAAAGGCCCGTGGGAATTTGAACACAGGGGCGGCCGAACGCAAAAGATGATCGAGGATTATCCCGTTTTAAAACGCGATTATCCGCTAAATGAAACTAACCTTGACTATTGGACCAACGAAAAAGAGAGCCCGTATACCGAGATCAAACGTTTCGATTGGTTTAGGGGGTACCACGTAGGCGGCCGCTCGTTAATGTGGGGCAGGCAATCATATCGCTGGCACGATACCGATTTTGAAGCTAATGCAAAAGATGGTATTGGTACCGACTGGCCTATCCGTTATAAGGATCTGCACGACTGGTATGGTTACGCAGAAAGATTTGCCGGTATCTCTGGTAATAAAGATGGCGTTCCAATTCTTCCGGATGGCGATTTTATGCCGCCAATGGATATGAACATTGTAGAAAAAGATGTTCAGAAACGTTATAAAGAATTTTATAAAGATTCAAGGCACTTCATTATTGGCCGTACAGCCAACATCACTGTGCCTCATAACAACCGTACTAACTGCCAGTACCGTAACAAGTGTTGGTTAGGTTGTCCGTTTGGTGCTTATTTCAGCACGCAGTCGGCTACATTGCCTGCGGCAATGGCAACCGGTAATTTAACACTTCGCCCGTGGTCAATCGTAACCAAGATTATTTACGATAAAGACACCAAGAAGGCTAAAGGTGTTGAGATATTGGATGCTGAAACCAACAAAACATATGAATTTTTCGCCAAAATAGTTTTCGTTAACGCATCAGCATTAAACAGTGCCTGGGTATTAATGAACTCGGCTACCGATGTATGGGAAGGTGGTTTAGGCAGCAGCAGCGGCCAATTGGGTCATAACCTAATGGACCACCACTTAGGTGTAGGTGCAGGCGGCCGTGTAGAAGGCTTTGAAGATAAATACACCTTTGGCCGCAGGGCTAATGGTATTTACATACCGCGTTACCGCAACTTAAATGGCGAAAAGCGCGATTATATCCGTGGGTTTGGTTACCAGGGTGGTGGCAGCCGCAGTGGCTGGGGCCGTGATATTGCCGAACTGAATATCGGTGGCGACTTTAAAGACGCATTAACCGAACCGGGAAGCTGGGGCTTTGGTATGGGTGGTTTCGGCGAAACTCTTCCATATCACGAAAACCGCGTTTACCTGGATAAAACCAAAAAAGATAAATGGGGCTTGCCAATTTTGGCCATTGATGCAGAGTGTAAAGATAACGAGCGTAAAATGCGTATCGATATGATGAACGATGCAAAAGAAATGCTGGAGAATGCTGGTGTTAAAGATGTACAAACCTACACATCAGAGCCGGTATTAGGCCGTGGTATCCATGAAATGGGTACAGCACGCATGGGCCGCGATCCAAAATCATCAGTATTGAATGGTAACAACCAGGTTTGGGATGCTAAAAACGTATTTGTAACAGATGGTGCCGCTATGGCTTCGGCAGCATGCCAAAACCCATCGCTTACATACATGGCGCTTACCGCCCGCGCAGCTGATTTTGCTGTAAAAGAATTGAAAAAAGGTAACATTTAACAGTATTGAAATTCGACTACAATGACTGAAGAAAAAGAGACTACAACAAACGACAGTACCAGCCCGTCAAGGCGGGACTTTATTAAATCGGGTGCGCTGGCAGCTGCAGGCTTTATGATTGTACCACGCTTTGTATTAGGCGGTACCGGTTATACAGCACCAAGCGATATGCTTAACATAGCCGGTGTAGGTGCGGGCGGTAAAGGCGAGAGCGATATTGCCAACTTTGCAAAAAGCGGTAAAGCAAACATCGCTTTCCTGTGTGATGTTGACGATCGCCGTGCTGCAAAATCAAGAGCTGCATTCCCTAAAGCCAAATACTATAAAGACTGGCGCGAAATGTATGATAAGGAGCACAAAAACTTTGATGCCGTATCGGTATCAACTCCCGATCATAACCACGCTATTATAACCTATCATGCCATGACGCTGGGTAAACACGTTTACGTGCAAAAACCATTAACGCATGACATTTGGGAAGCCCGTTTATTAACAGAAGCGGCCAAAAAATATAAAGTAGTTACACAAATGGGCAACCAGGGGGCATCAAACGATGGTACCCGTTTAATGTCTGAATGGTATGATGCCGACCTGATTGGTGATGTACATACCGTTTACTGCTGGACAAACCGCCCCGTGTGGCCACAAGGTATTAAATGGCCCGACCCGCAGCCAAATATCCCAAAAGAACTTGATTGGGACCTTTGGTTAGGTACAGCGCCTAAAAAAGATTATGTAGATAAATTAGTGCCGTTTAACTGGCGCGGATGGTGGGATTACGGAACCGGCGCCCTTGGCGACATGGGCTGCCACCTTGTTGAAGCACCTTTCCGTGTATTGGGTATCCAGTATGCAAAAGATGTACAGGCAAGCGTAGGTAGTGTTTATGTTGATGAGTTTAAACAGGGCCATTTCCCTGAAAGCTGCCCGCCGTCTAGCCATATTACATTAACTTTCCCTAAAACAAACAAAACCAAAGGCGATGTTACCCTGCACTGGATGGACGGTGGTATACAGCCCGAAAGGCCAATTGAATTAGGTGCAAGCGAAAAATGGGGTGGCGAAGAAGGTAACGGTACATTATTTATCGGTACAAAAGGTAAAATGTATGCAAGTACCTACTCTGACGCAGCAACGTTATTGCCAAAAGAACGTACCGCAAGTGCAAAAGCGCCTCAGAAATGGGCGCGTGTACCGGGCGGTGCTAATGGCCACTACGCACAGTGGGTAGAAGGTTGTATAGCAGGTTATGGTAAAACCGAGTTAAGCTCCTCGTTCGAGAAAGCCGGCCCGCTTACCGAAGCATTGTTAATGGCTAACCTTGCAGTACGCGGCCATGAATTAAAAGGCGGAAGCATTAAATTAAACTGGGATAACAACGCCATGAAGGTTACAAACTTTGATGCTGTTAACCAATACATTAAACGCGAATACCGCCCTGGTTTTGAGTTAAAGGCATAGGCCTATACCTTAAAACCACTGAATCAATAAAATAATATTAACTCATAATTCTATAAAAAAATGAATAGAAGAGACGCGATAAGCAGAGTTGGTTTGATACTTGGAGGAACGGTAATTGGTGCCGAGCTCTTCATATCAGGCTGTAAATCAGGCAGCACAGTAAATACTGAGGACCTGTTTGCTAAAGATACTACCGCATACTTAAATGAGGTGGGCGAAACCATTTTGCCTGAAACA
The DNA here is from genome assembly GCF_041663085.1 of Mucilaginibacter sp. Classification (GTDB taxonomy): domain Bacteria; phylum Bacteroidota; class Bacteroidia; order Sphingobacteriales; family Sphingobacteriaceae; genus Mucilaginibacter. The sequence continues at coordinate 18,826 of NZ_JBAZRC010000071.1, read as the reverse complement.
AAAACACCGGGCGCAAAAGCGGCAAATGTTGGTGGTTTTATGGCTATCATGGTTAGGGACTGTTACACAGAAGCCGACCAAAAGATCTTCAAGAAAGGCCTTTCTCAGTTAGAAGAGGCCAGCAACAAAAAGTTCAAAAAAGGCTTTTTAGAGGCTGATGCCAAACAACGTACCGAACTTTTGACAGATCTGGATAAAGAAGCTAAAGATTACTCAAAAAGCAAAAAGCCTGAGGATCCTAACCACTACTTCTCGATGATAAAACAATTAACCCTGTTAGGGTTCTTTACATCAGAAGTTGGCGCTACAAAAGCCTTGCGTTATGTACCGGTACCGGGCAAATACGTAGGCGATTACCCTTACAAAAAGGGCGACAGGGCCTGGGCGCTTTCATAAGGAACTTTAAATAAGCCCTTTCTGCCTTTGGCATAAGGGCTTTACTTTTAAATCAAAATTTATACTTTTAGAACCTCTTAGCTACACCGCTAAGGGGTTTTAAAAAGTTTATCCACACACTATGAGTAACAGAAAATTGCGCATGGGCATGATTGGTGGCGGTAAGGATGCCTTTATAGGCGCCATACACCGTATTGCAGCCAACATGGACGGCCAAATTGAGCTGGTTTGCGGTGCCTTGAGCATGCACCCGGAAATAGCACAGGAAAGCGGACGCTTGCTTTTCCTGCCTGAAGACAGAATTTACAACACTTACGACGAAATGTTTAAGGCCGAGGCTCAAAAGCCGGCTGATGAACGTATGGACTTTGTAACCATTGTTACACCAAACTTTGCCCATTTTGCCCCGGCAATGCAGGCTTTGGAGAATGGCTTTAACGTGGTGATTGAAAAACCCATCACCTTTACTTTAGAAGAAGCCCAACAGCTAAAAGCTAAGGTAGAAGAAACCGGGCTGTTGTTGTTGCTTACCCACACTTATGCGGGTTACCCCATGGTAAAAGAGGCTAAGCAAATTGTTAAAAGCGGTAAGCTTGGTAAAGTAAGAAAGATCTACGTTGAATATATACAAGGCTGGTTAAGCCGCCTGTCAGAGCGTGAAGGTAACGCGGGCGCAGCATGGCGAACCGATCCTAAAAAATCTGGTAAGAGCGGTTGCATGGGCGATATTGGCACACACGCCGCCCACCTGGCCGAATATATCTCCGGATTAAAAATAACCGAGCTTAATGCCTCATTAAATATCGTGGTTGATGGCCGCATGCTTGATGATGATGGTGCGGTACTATTGCGTTTTGAAGAAGGCGCAACCGGTACACTTATTGCATCGCAAGTGGCTGCAGGTGAGGAAAACGCGCTTAAAATTCGTGTTTATGGTGAAGAAGGCAGCCTGGAATGGGCGCAAATGGAACCAAATACACTTACCGTTAAATGGATAGATAAACCGGCAGAAACTTTAAGGGCCGGTAGCAATTATGCAGACAGGTTATCACCCTATGCCACATCAAACTGCCGTACACCTGGGGGCCACCCGGAAGGTTACCTGGAAGCATTTGGCAACCTTTACCGCAATTTTGCTTTAACACTTAGCGCTAAAATTGCAGGCGAAGAACCAAAAGCAGAATGGCTTGATTTCCCTTCTGTAGACGACGGGATAAGGGGCATGGCTTTTATTAATAATGTTGTTGCCTCTAACGGGAGTAACGAAAAATGGACAAAATATACCATCTAACGTATGAACACCATTAAAGGACCGGCCATATTTTTAGCCCAGTTTATTGGAAACGAAGCACCGTTTAATGACTTGAAATCGATTTGCCAGTGGGCAGCGGGTTTGGGTTATAAAGGCGTGCAACTGCCAACCAATGATCTGCGTTTTATTGACCTGCAAAAAGCAGCCGATAGCAAAACATATGCTGATGAGATAAAAGGTATTGTGAACGAAGCCGGTTTAGAGATAACTGAGCTATCAACACACCTTCAAGGCCAGCTGGTAGCGGTTAATCCCGCTTACGATAGCCTTTTTGATGCATTTGCCCCCGATAAAGTTAAAGGCAATCCTGCCGAAAGGCAAAAATGGGCGGTATCGCAATTACATGCTGCAGCAAAGGCATCAAAAAACTTAGGGTTAAACGCACACGTTACTTTTAGCGGCGCGTTAATTTGGGGCATGGTTTACCCTTGGCCGCAACGCCCCGCCGGTTTGGTTGATGCTGCTTTTGATGAACTGGCAAAACGCTGGGAGCCCATCCTGAACGTATTTGATGAGAACGGAATTGACCTTTGTTACGAGATCCATCCGGGCGAAGACTTGCACGATGGCGTTAGCTACGAAAGATTTTTGAGTAAAGTTAACAACCATAAGCGCGCTAACTTGTTATATGATCCGTCGCACTTTGTATTGCAGGCTATGGATTACCTGGAATACATTGATATTTACCACGAACGCATTAAAATGTTCCACGTAAAAGATGCGGAATTTAACCCTACCGGAAGGCAGGGCGTTTACGGGGGGTATTCGGATTGGATTGACCGTGCCGGCCGTTTCCGCTCGTTAGGCGATGGGCAGGTTGACTTTAAAGGCATTTTTAGCAAGCTAACCCAGTACGATTATAAAGGTTGGGCGGTGCTTGAATGGGAGTGTGCTTTAAAGAATTCAGAAGATGGCGCACGCGAAGGTGCACAATTTATAAAAGACCATATCATCAGGGTTACAGATCGTGCCTTTGATGATTTCGCTGCATCTGGCAGCGATGACGCATTTAACAGATCACTATTAGGACTATAAATTTAAAAAACGCAACAATGAAAAAGGTATTCATAATATTAGGTATAAGCTTAGCTTTAGCTGCATGTGGCGGCAATAAACCTGCCGAGGGCGACAAAAGTGATAGCGCGGCATCAAGCAACAATAACGCTGTAGCACAACAGCCAAACGCAGATACCTCTGCAACCAAAATAGGTACTGATAACAATAGCGGAACATCTGGCAACAAAGGCGAAACTTTAATGGCAAACAGCGATTGCAATACCTGCCATAATGCACAAAGCAAAATTATTGGCCCTGCGCTGGTTGATATCGCCAAAAAATATAAAGAATCTGACGTAGATATGCTGGCCGAAAAGGTTATTAAAGGCGGCAGCGGCAACTGGGGCACTGTACCAATGACAGCACACGCTGATCTTCCTTTAGCTGATGCGAAAGAGATGGTAAAATATATTTTATCAGTAAAATAATACTAAAACCTAACCAATTTAAACCAAAACCAATTATGACCGTAACAACACGCGTTAAGTTATCTACCATGATGTTCCTGGAGTTTTTTATCTGGGGTGCATGGTTTGTAACAATGGGGACTTATTTAGGCAAAACATTAGGTGCAACCGGTGTACAAAACGGTAATGCTTATGCAACACAATCATGGGGCGCAATCATTGCACCCTTCATTATTGGGTTAATTGCCGACAGATTTTTCTCGGCCCAAAAAGTTTTGGGTATTTTACATTTAACCGGCGCGGCGTTGCTGTATTATATCACCACTATCCCCAATTTTGATGGCTTTTTCCCCATTATATTGGCTTACATGATTGTTTATATGCCAACACTGGCATTGGTCAATTCGGTATCGTTTAAGCAAATGGCAAACCCGAGTAAAGAATTTCCGCCTATCCGTATATTCGGTACCGCAGGTTGGATCATTGCTGGTTTAACCATTGGCTGGCTTGGCTGGGAACAAAGCAATTCATTAGTGTTAACCTTTAAAATGGCGGCTATTGCTTCATTGGTATTAGGTTTATTAAGCTTTACTTTACCTGCTACACCTCCGGCTAAAAAAGGTCAGAAAACTTCATTAAGTGATATTATGGGTTTAGATTCCATAGGCTTATTAAAGAACAGGTCATACCTTATTTTCTTCCTGGCTTCGGTAGCTATATGCGTGCCTTTGGCATTTTACTACAACTTTACTAATCCGTTCCTTAACGAGGTTGGTATGAAGGCTGCTGCCGGTAAACAATCAATGGGGCAGATCTCCGAGCTTGCTTTTATGGCCCTGATGCCTTTGTTTTTTGTACGCCTTGGCGTTAAAAAAATGCTGGCTGTGGGTATGATTGCGTGGGTATTACGTTACATATTTTTTGCTTACGGCGATACCGGTTCAAACTACTGGATGCTGATAGCTGGTATTGTGATGCATGGTATATGCTACGATTTCTTCTTCGTAACAGGCCAGATATATACCGATAACCTTGCAGGCGAACGTTTTAAAAGCGCGGCACAAGGTTTTATTACACTGGCAACTTACGGCGTAGGGATGCTTATCGGTTCGTACATTTCAGGGCCAATAGTAGATCATTGGAAAATATCTGACACCGCTCATAACTGGACAACCATTTGGCTGATACCTGCCGGTATAGCAGCATTTGTATTCCTGGTGTTTGTTATCTTCTTTAAAGATACTAACCAGATACAAACACAACCGGGCTTGGATATTGAAGAACCACAAGGCAGGGTAGAAGTATAGTTATGGCAGGTACAAACAGAAGATCGGCAATAAAGAATTTGCTTGCGGGCACCGCGGCAATCAGCACAGCAGGCATGCTGTCGTCTTTTAAACCCGGCGAAAAAGAATTAATGGCTGATAAATTAAAAGGTAATATAAACCATGCGGTATGCCGCTGGTGCTACGGCGATATATCTGTTGAACAGCTTTGCGCCGCGGCAAAAGATATCGGCATAAAAGGCATCGACCTGGTTGGACCAGAAGACTGGCCTACATTGAAAAAGTACGGCTTGTTCTCATCCATGTGTAATGGCGCCGAGATAAACCTTACCGATGGTTTTGGCGATACACAGTTTCACGCGCAGCTGCATAAACAGTATAGCGCTATGATACCGAAGGTTGCGGCGGCAGGCTATAAAAACCTGATCTGCTTTAGCGGTAGCCGCCGTGGTAAAACGGATGAGGAGGGCTGGAAGAACTGCGTGGAAGGTTTAAAACCTATGGTAAAACTGGCCGAACAGCATAACGTTGTTTTGGTAATGGAACTGCTTAACAGCAAAATAGATCATAAAGATTACCAGTGCGACCATACCGCCTGGGGCGCCGAACTTTGCAAAAGGTTGGGATCGGAAAACTTTAAGCTGCTGTACGATATTTACCACATGCAGATAGACGAAGGGGATGTGATTCGTAATATACGCGAGCATCATCAGTATATTGCGCATTACCATACAGGCGGCGTACCGGGCCGTAATGAAATAGACGAAACACAAGAGTTGTTTTACCCCGCAATTATGCGCGCAGTTTTAGAAGTAGGGCACAAGGGTTTTGTTGCGCAGGAGTTTATCCCCAAGCAAAAAGACAAATTGTTATCCCTACGCAAGGCAGTGCATATTTGCGATGTTTAAACCTTAAGTAGGCCGGCAAGTCTATTACAAACACTACATCAACCAAAATAAATATAATGACGAGCAGAAGAACATTTTTAGCACAGGCGGGCATCGTATCCGCAGGTATGGTGCTTGCACCTCAGTTACTTTTGGCAAAAAGCAAAAACGGCGTAGGCTTGCAACTATATAGCTTACGCGATCAATTACCGAAGGACCCAAAGGGCGTAATTGCCAAAATTGCTAAAGCTGGCTACAGCGAAGTTGAAACATTTGGTTACTCAAAACAAAATGGCTTTTGGGGACTTAGCGCAAAAGAGTTTAGTACAGTATTAAAAGCCAACGGGTTAAAAACGCCAAGCGGCCACTATGGTATAGATGAGTTTTTTGGTACCGGTAAAATGGACGAGTTTAACAGCTACATTGAGGCTGCTAAAATCATCGGCCAAACCTATATAGTGATACCGGGCTTAAACCATGATTTTATTAAAACTGCTGCCGATTTTAATTCGATAGCCGATAAAATGAATAAAGCCGCTGCTATTTGTAAAACGCATGGTTTAAAACTGGGCTACCACAACCATAATTTTGAGTGGAAAGAAACCGAAGGCACAACCTTTTACGATACCATTTTAGCTAAAACAGATCCAACGCTTGTAAGCATGGAAATGGATATTTACTGGGTGGTACGGGCAGGTCATGATCCGGTTAAGATCTTCGAAAAACATCCGGGCCGTTTTGCCATGGTGCACGTTAAGGATATGGATAAAGCCAATAATGAATTGAATACCGAAATTGGCAGCGGAAGTATCGACTTTAAAACAATATTGGGTAAGGCACAGCTTGCCGGCATCAAACACTTTATTGTTGAACAGGAAAACTTCACCAATATCGATCCATACAAGAGTATAGCGCAAAGCAGTGCTTACATGAAAAACTCGTTGCATATTTAATTTAGCCAATCAATTAATTATAAATAAATGAAATACAGGATAATTTTAACCGCATTGCTAACAGGAGGAGCCTTTATGGCTAATGCACAAAATAAACCCGAGGATACCGAAAAATGGGAGCCGGTACCACCGGTGGTTACAGCAGGTAAAGTTGTAGGTGAAGCACCTTCAGACGCCGTTGTTTTATTTGACGCTAAAAGCGGCCTTAGCCAATGGAAAGATGTGGCAAGCGGCGGAGATGCAAAATGGGATGTAAAAGGCGATGTACTAACAGTAAATAAATCGTCAGGTAATATCGAAACTAAAAAGTCATTCGGCAGCTACCAGTTACATATTGAGTGGAAAGTGCCTGCAAACATTACAGGTACAGGCCAGGGCCGTGGTAACAGCGGTGTTTTCTTAGCCTCTATTGGTAAAGGGGATGACGGTTATGAGTTACAGGTATTAGATTCGTACAATAACAAAACATACGTTAACGGTATGGCCGGCAGTATCTACAAACAATTTATACCACTGGCTAACCCAACCAGGCCACCGGGTGTATGGAACGTTTATGACGTGATCTGGACAGCCCCAACCTTTGATGGCGATAAAGTAAAAACCCCGGCCCGTGTAACCGTACTATTTAACGGTGTATTGGTTGAAAACAATATTGAGCTTTTAGGCCCAACACAATATATAGGCACACCTGCCTACAGGAAGGCTCATGGCCCGTCGCCAATTAAATTACAGGCACACGGCGATAAAAGCGAACCACTTAGCTTCCGTAACATTTGGGTTAGGGAACTGTAATAGTATTTTTAACCTTTAGTAAAAAGCTTACCATACCGGTAAGCTTTTTTTATTTTAGAGAAATTTCGGTATTGTTTCTTTTTTGCATATTTTGAACTTATTATAATATGCTTCGTATAAGCTAATTGTAAACCAAATAAACCCTTAATAAATTTTATTATTTACAATTTGCGGTATTGAATGTATAAGCATTTTATAACAATCATTCTGGTGCTTTGTGCTTTAACCGGCTTGGCGCAAAACCAAAGCCTGAAATTTGAGCATATAGGCGCAAACGAGGGTTTGTCGCAAATAAATGTGTCAACCATTATGCAGGATAGCCGCGGGTTTATGTGGATAGGGACACGCGATGGCCTCAATAAGTATGATGGTTACAGCTTTACCACTTACAGGCACGATGCGCAGGACCCCCAATCAATAACCAGCAGCATGGTAGCCGATATGGTGGAGGATAAGGAGGGGAATATTTGGGTGGCAACTATTATAGGCCTGAATAAGATAGATCGCAAAACCGGCCGTATCATCCAATATAAACACGATGATAAAACCCCCAACTCCATATCCAACAATATACTAAACAAACTTGCAGTTGATGAAAAGGGCAATATCTGGATAGCCGGCCAGGGAGGTTTGGATTACCTGGATACCCATAATAACACGTTTAAACATTACAGGCATATTGATAACGACGCAGGTACCCTGAGCGACAATAACGTAAGTTTTGTATATGTAAGGGCCGATAATAGTGTTTGGGCAGGCACTTTTAACGGCGGGCTGCATCTTTTAGAAAAGAAAACCGGGACATTTAAAAAGTACCTGTACGACCTGCAAAACCCTAAGAGCATATCAAGTAATAACATCAGTTGTATTTTTGAGGATAGCAAGCGCCGCTTATGGGTAGGTACTCAAAATGCCGGGGTTAACTTGTTTGATGAAAAAAGCAGATCATTCACCCATTATCAACACATAGAAAGGGCTGAGAATGGAATTACCAGCAATAACATCTACTGCTTAAATGCCGACGCGAACGGAAACCTGTGGATAGGAAGTGATAACGGCGGCCTTTGTATTTTAAACCCCGAAACAGGGTATGTAACGCGCTATCAGCATGATGATATAGACAAGAACAGCCTGAACGGAAATACGCTTTACAGTATTTGTAAAGACAGGTTAGGGAATATGTGGCTCGGCGCCTACAGCGGGGGGATAAATGTGGTTAGGCGCAGTATGGCCAGTTTTCCGCATTACAGGCATAGCTCGGATGCCAACAGCCTGTCAAATGATTTTGTGCTGGCCCTTTACGAAGATCCACAGCAGAATTTATGGGTAGGTACAGATGGTGGCGGTTTAAATAAATTTAACCATAAGCAAGGCACTATAACCCATTATACCCAAAACAAAAATGAGAAAAACACCATCACAGGTAACTATGTGCTTACCGTTAACCAGGATTACGAAGGGGATTTTTGGATAGGTACCTGGGCAGATGGATTAAGTATATTTAACCCCAAAACCAATGTTTTTACCAATATTAAAAACAACCCTAATAACCCCAACAGCCTGGGGGGGAATAATATTTACGCGCTTGTACATTCAAAAGACCACACCACGTGGATAGGCACCTATAATGATGGTTTAACCCATTACAATAAGAAGACTAAAAAATTCACGGTCTATAAAAACAATCCCGACGACCCGCATAGCCTGAGCAGCGACAGGGTTTACTCCTTACTGGAAGACAGTAAGAATAACCTGTGGGTTGGTACTTTTGATGGTGGCTTAAACTTACTGGACAAGGAAACCGGTAAATTCACACGGTTTCAGTACAATAGCAAAAAAAATAGTATAAGTAACGATAACATCCCCGATATTTTTGAGGATAGCAAGGGTAATATTTGGTTCAGTACATTTTCGGGCTTAAACCTGTTCGATCCTGTTAAAAAGCATTTTACCAACTTTTCAAAAAAAGATGGTTTGCCAAGCGATATCATTTACGCCGTACGCGAGGATGACAGCGGTAAATTATGGATCAGCACAAACAACGGCCTTTCGGTTTTTGACAGGGCTAAACACACCTTTAAAAATTACAGTATAGAAGATGGTCTGCAGGAGAAGGAATTTAAGTCGCATTCATCCTTCAAAGGCAGTAATAACAAGCTTTACTTCGGCGGCGTAAACGGGTTTAATGCTTTTACCCCGGGCCAGATACTAAAGCCGCAGGGTTTTTCGCCATTGGTTATTACTGCTTTCCAATTGTTTAATAAAACAGTGGCGCCTGCTAAAGATAAAGACGATAATTCGCCGCTTAAGCAGGATATAGAAGATGCCCGCTCTATTACGCTCAATCATAAGCAATCGGTTGTATCACTGGAATTTGCTGCACTTGACTATACTTCACCCGATAAAAAAAAATATGCGTATATACTGGAAGGCTTTGATAAGGAATGGAACTATGTAGGTTCGCGCAATACAGCAACCTATACAAATTTACCTGCCGGCACCTATGTTTTTAAACTGAAGTATCAAAACCCGGCGGGGTTTTGGTCGCCGGTTACCTCGGGCCTCGAAATTATCAGCACACCACCATTCTGGTTAACCTGGTGGTTTAAAATACTTGGCGTAGTAATAATAGCTGTACTCATCTACATCATATTTATTGTGCGTATACGATCAATAAAAGCGCAGAAAGCCATATTGGAGCAACAGGTAGAAGACCGTACCCTTCGCCTTGCCGAGATGACAAATGAAGAGCGCGTTTTGCGTGAAGATGCAGAGAAAGCCCGCGAGGAGGCCGAAAAAGCGAACAAAGCTAAAAGTATTTTCCTTGCCACTATGAGCCATGAGATCCGTACACCAATGAATGGTGTGATGGGTATGGCAACGCTTTTGGCAAATACCAAACTGAATGCCGAACAACAGGAATATACTGAAACGATAAAAAACTGTGGCGATTCGCTGCTCAATGTCATAAACGATATATTGGATTTCTCTAAGATAGAATCGGGCAATATGGAGCTGGACGAGCAGGATTTTGACCTGCGCGAGTGCATAGAAGCCGTGCTTGATGTTTTTGCCGGAAAAGCCGCCCGCTCAAACCTCGATCTGGTTTACCAGGTAGAACACAATGTGCCTTCGCAAATTATTGCAGATGCCTTTAGGCTTAGGCAGGTGCTCATCAACCTGGTAGGTAACGCTGTTAAATTTACTGCCAAAGGCGAGGTGTTTATTTGTGTAAAACTAAAAGGTAGCCGGGATAATCAGTTCGACCTGATGTTTGAGATCCGCGACACGGGTATAGGTATCCCGCCAAATAAGATAGGCAGGCTGTTTAAGGCATTTTCGCAGGTGGATTCAAGCACCACCCGTAAGTACGGCGGCACTGGTTTAGGCCTCGCTATCAGCGAAAAGCTGGTAAACTTAATGGGGGGCGAAATTGGCGTTAAAAGCAAAGTAGGCAAAGGCACAACCTTCTCTTTTAATATATTGGCCAGGCCCGGTGTAAAGGCACAGCGTAATTATGTGCATTTAAACACTGCCGAGATCCAAAATAAGCATATACTGGTTGTTGATGATAACAAAACCAACCGCGATATACTGGAAGAGCAATTAAAGCAATGGAACTTTATCCCGGTTATGGCAGCATCAGGCATGGGTGCTTTGAAGGCGCTGGAGAAGAATGCCAATATCGACCTCATTATATCAGACATGAACATGCCCGAATTGGATGGGGTTGAACTGGCCCGCAAAATACGCGGGCATAGCCAGGTACCCATTATACTGCTTACATCAATGGGTAACGAACAAAGCCGCAATAACGCACATTTGTTTAATGTAGCCTTAACAAAGCCCACTAAACACCAGTTGCTATACAAACATATTATTGAGCAGCTGAAAATAAGTAACGATGTAAAAACAGAGGTGCTGCCTGTTAAAACGCCATTCTCTGAAGATTTTGCCAGGGTACACCCGATGACGATACTAATAGCCGAAGATAATGCCATCAACCAAAAGCTTGCAAAATATATTCTCAATAAAATGGGCTACAAGCCCGATATTGTTGAGAACGGGCACGAAGCTATCAACGCCACGGTAAATAAGAAGTACGATCTGATACTGATGGACGTACAAATGCCCGAAATGGACGGTCTGGAGGCCACACGTTTTATTCGCCAGAACATGGAGCACCAGCCTGCAATTATTGCCATGACGGCTAATGCCATGGTAGAAGATAGAGAAGAATGCCTTGCCGCTGGTATGAATGGCTACTTAAGCAAGCCTTTAAAGCTGCAGGAACTGATGGATATTTTGGCTGGCTGGGGTGCAAATAAAGTAGCACAGTAATAAATGCAGTTGTGTTGTTTTTTAGATAAATTAGCTCGCAAAATATTTCGTCATGCTATCTTATAAAAAACTCTTTTGCTTTGCGGTATCTATCGTATTACTTATACTTTCTTCGCCAATGCTGATAGCGCAACCCGGGGGCTATTATTACCAGATAAAGGTCTATCATTTTAAAACCCCGGCGCAGGAAAGTACACTTGATAATTACCTGAAAACTGCTTATTTGCCCCTGCTGCACCAAAAAGGCTTTAAAAATATTGGCGTTTTTAAGCCGGTAGAAACAGACACCACCGACAGGCGTATTTACGTTTTTATCCCTTTTAAAAGTTGGAAAAGCATCGAAACCCTTAATTCCACGGCCGGGGAACCAAACAGCTTTGCTGCAAACAACCAGGATTATACCAACGCCGCTTACAATAAACCGCCGTATAGCCGATTGGAAATCATTTTGCTGACTGCATTTGTAACCCGCCCACAACCCGCTGCCCCCAAATTAACAGGCGAAAAGGCCAAACGTGTGTATGAATTGCGTAGTTACGAAAGCCCTACCGAGGCTTTGCATTATAATAAAGTACGCATGTTTAACAGCGGCGAAACCGATCTTTTTGACAGGCTTGGGTTTAACCCTGTATTTTATGGCAGCGTTATTGCAGGTAGCCATATGCCTAACCTGATGTACCTGACCACCTTTAACGATAAGGCCGACAGGAAAAAACATTGGGATGCTTTTGGCAAGGATGCACAATGGAAGGATCTTTCATCGCGAAAGGAGTTCCAGAACAATGTATCTAAAGCGGATATAACATTTTTATATCCTGCGGATTACTCGGACTTTTAAAGAGATGCCCATGGCCCGCGAAAAAAAAGATTTTGATGCTATTGTAATTGGCTCTGGCCCCAACGGGCTGGCTGCAGCTATACTAATGCAGCAAAAAGGGCTTTCTGTATTACTGCTCGAGGGTAAAAGTGAGATAGGCGGCGGGCTGCGCTCGGCAGAGTTGACATTGCCCGGTTTTAAGCACGACATCTGTTCGGCGATACACCCATTGGCCGCAGCTTCGCCTTTTTTTAAAACATTACCGCTGGCTAATCATGGCCTGAATTATATTTACCCGGAGATAGATGCCGCGCACCCTTTAGAGCATGCAAATTCGGCTTTTTTATGCCGTAGTATTGATGAAACAGCGCAGCACTTAGGTGCCGATGAAAAAGCCTACAAAAAGCTGATGGGTTCGGTAACCAAAAACTGGCCTTTGATAGATGCGGATGTATTAGGCCCGCTGCATTTTCCAAAACATCCGCTGGCACTGGCAAGTTTTGGGCTGGATGCCATGAAACCCGTAACCCTGTTAGCAAAAAGCTTTAAAACCAAGCAGGCAAAAGCACTTTTCGCCGGTATGGCGGCGCATGCTATACAACCTTTAACCAACATGGCTACATCAGCCATAGCACTGGTATTGATGGCCGCCGGGCATTTGCAAGGCTGGCCGGTGCCTGTAGGGGGCTCAAACAGTATAGCAAATGCACTGGCGTCTTACTTTGTGTCGCTGGGGGGGAAGATAGAGACCAATACTTACGTAACATCATTAGATCAACTACCGTCGGCACACGCGCTTTTGTTTGATATCACCCCAAAACAATTACTGCAGATTGCCGGGCATAAGTTCTCGTCAATTTATAAATGGCAGCTGGAACGTTACCGCTACGGCATGGGCGTTTATAAAATAGACTGGGCTTTAGATGAGGCTATTCCGTTCACATCCGATGGGTGCAGAAAAGCGGGCACCATACACCTTGGCAATACCCTGAATGAGATTCGCGATGCCGAACAGCAAACCTGGAGCGGCAAACATCCGGATAAACCATACGCGCTGTTGGCACAGCAAAGTATTTTTGATAGTACCCGTGCACCAAAAGGCAAACATACCGCATGGGCATATTGCCACGTGCCAAACGGTTCAAAACACAACATGACGGAAGCCATTGAAAAGCAGGTAGAGCGTTATGCACCAGGCTTTAGGGATATTATTTTGGCCAAACATACGATGGATGCCATGGAGATGGAAGAATACAACCCCAACTATATTGGCGGGGATATCAACGGTGGGGTGATAGATATTGGGCAGCTGTTCACCAGGCCGGTGCTGCGTTATTCGCCATACAAAACTTCGGAGAAGGGCATGTACATTTGTTCGTCATCAACGCCTCCGGGTGGTGGTGTGCACGGTATGTGTGGATACTATGCCGCTAAAAAGGCCTTGAAAGATGTGTTTGATATTACTGACGATAGTTTGGCCCGTCAATAACCTGCACCGGTTGTTAGTTGGTAGCAGCGATGAAAGATACCGTGTATTAGCGGGTAAATTGTTATTTTGTTTAATAAAATTAAAGCTGCCGTTTTGAAAGTATTACATAGTGTACATCCCGGGGATTTTAAAAGTTACGATACGCAAAAGATCCGTGAGAATTTTTTAATGGAGAACCTGGTTGAGCCCGGCAAGGTAAACCTTGTTTACACCCACTACGACAGAATGATCGTTGGCGTGGCTAATCCGGCTGGTGAAAAGATCACCCTGCCTAATTATCCTAACCTGCGTGCCGATTATTTTTTAGAGCGCCGCGAAATGGGGATCATTAATGTTGGTGGTAATGGCGAGGTAATTGCCGATGGCAAAACCTACCCTGTTAATAAACTCGATTGCCTTTACTTGGGCAAAGGGGTAAAAGAGGTGCTTTTTGCAAGCAGCAATGCAGCACAGCCCGCTGTTTTTTATATCCTGTCGGCACCGGCACATTCCGTAAATGCAACCACGTTATTATCAAATGCCGAAGCAGTGAAGGTAACCCTGGGCAGCCCGGCTACAGCAAACCAGCGTACCATAAACAAATATATCCACAACGAAGGGATAAAAAGCTGCCAGCTGGTAATGGGTTTAACTATTTTGCACGAAGGCAGTGTTTGGAACACCATGCCCGCACACGTGCATGACCGCCGCATGGAAGCCTATTTTTATTTTGATTTACCCCAGGGGCAAAAGATATTTCATTATATGGGCGAGGCACAGGAAACCCGCCACATTATAACAGATAATTACAATGCGGTAGTTTCACCGCCATGGAGTATTCATTCGGGTAGCGGTACCGCCAGCTATAGTTTTATTTGGGGCATGGCAGGCGAAAACCTCGACTATACCGATATGGATGCTTTAGCGATAACAGATCTAAGATAATAAAGCATGAACAACAGATATTCGCTGGAAGGCAAAGTTGTAGTAGTAACCGGCGGTACCGGCATATTAGGTAATTCGTTTGTGAACGGTATTGTAGAGGCCGGTGGAGCGGTTGGTATATTAGGTCGTAACAGGCAGGTTGCCCAGGAGCGTGCCGATGCCGTCAACCAAAAAGGCGGTAAAGCTATAGCACTGATTGCGGATGCCATGAGCGAAACCGAACTGATTGCCGCGCGCACAGTGCTGCTTGATAAATTTGGCCGATTAGACGGGCTTGTAAACGCCGCAGGAGGCAATATGCCGGATGGGGTGCTACAGCCCGACGAAGATATATTCAGCATGAAAATAGATGGCATGAAAAAAGTAACCGACCTGAACCTTTGGGGCACACTTATCCCTACACAGGTATTTGGAGAGGCTATTGCCAAAACGGGAAAGGGTAGTATCGTCAATATCTCATCCATGAATTCAAAAAGGGCCATTACAAAAGTGCTGGGCTATAATATGGGTAAAGCCGCGGTTGATTGTTATACGCAATGGTTTGCGGTAGAGCTGGCTAACCGTTATGGGGATGCCATCCGAATGAATGCCCTTGCCCCGGGCTTTTTCCTTACCGAACAAAACCGTAACCTGCTTACCAAACCCGAAGGTGGCTACACCGAAAGGGGCGAACTGGTTATAAAACAAACACCCTTTAAACGTTTTGGCCACCCGGATGAGCTGATAGGCGCACTGGTTTGGCTATTAAGTGATGCATCGGCATTTGTAACCGGTTCTATGATCTGTGTTGACGGCGGGTTTTCTATATTTGGGGGTGTATAAAGCAATAACATACTTATGGGTAAAGGACGTTTAGAGGCATTTAGCGATGGGGTACTGGCAATTATCATCACCATTATGGTGTTAGAGCTTAAAGTGCCTCATGATGCCAGTTGGGAAGCTTTGCGCCATCTTGGGCCGGTTTTTTTAAGCTATGTGCTTAGTTTTGTTTATGTAGGCATCTACTGGAATAACCACCACCATATGATGCACGCGGCAAAGTCTGTTAACGGCGCTATTTTGTGGGCCAACCTGTTTTTGCTGTTCTGGCTGTCGCTTGTTCCTTTTGTAACGGCATGGATGGGCGAGAACCATTTTGCACAGTTGCCCGTTATTTGCTATGGCGCAGTGCTGATCATGAGTTCGATATCCTACGGTATATTGGTGCGCGTACTGGTTAAACATCATGGCGAAAACTCGGTACTTGCCCGCGCTGTAGGCAGCGATACCAAGGGAAAGATCTCCACAGGTATCTATGCCGCGGCTATCGTGGTATCATTTATCCATTCGTGGATAGCTTTTGGCATGTACTTTATAGTCGCCCTCATCTGGCTAATTCCCGACAGGCGCATAGAGCGTAAATTAGCCGACGAAAACAACGGGCATCACCCTAGCTAAGCTCTTGCATCAGTTTATCAAAAGCCTCTTTTAGTTCGGCCAGTTCGGTTTCTACCTTACTCAGGCGTTCTTCAAGTTCAGATGTTGAAGCGCGGCGCGATGGTTCGTCCTGCGTGTCATCTTCAACAATAGTACCGCCTAAAAGGTGGCGATAGCGCACTTCTTTTTGTCCGGGGCGTTTTGGCAGCTGCAAAACGTATGGCATATCGCCGGTGGCCAGTTTTTCCAGCATGGCCTGTACCTCGTCCAGGTCTTCAAACTCATACAACCTGCCCGAGTTCGTGTTGATCTCGCCCGGGGTTTGCGGCCCGCGCAGTATCAGCAAACATATCACCGCCACCTCTGATGGCACCACCGGGAAAACAATGCCAAAGTTGTGTTTATACTTGGTGGCCCTGCTGCTGCCGCCTGTAGCGGTAGATATTAGCCCTTTACGTTTTAACGTATCCAATGCCAGCATAACGGTGTTCTCGTCATAATCAACCACGGGCCTGCGCGCGGTTTTCTGGTTGCAGGCGGCGGTAAGCCCGTTAAGTGTCATGGGGTAATAATCGGGCGTGGTTTTGCTTTTTTCCATCAGCGAGCCCAGTACGCGTAGTTCGGTATCGGTTAAAACAGGTAAAGTTTGCGGTGTGTCCATTCACAAATATAACAAGTGGTTTCAAACTGAAGGTATAGTGTTTATCTTCGTCCCAGTATGACGGTTAGTATTTTAGGTTGCGGATGGTATGGATTAGCATTAGCAAAGGCACTTGTTGCCAACGGTGTTGTAGTTAATGGCTCTACCACATCGCCGGATAAACTTGACACGCTTCAAGCCGAAGGGATTTCCCCCATCATTATTGATCTGTCGGCAGAGAACACAACCCTGAATCCTGCTTTTTTTACCTGTGATGTTTTAATTATAGCTATCCCACCCAAAAGCCGTCCAGGGGAAGGGGCGGAGTACGTTCATAAACTGCAGCGTGTTATTGATGCTGTTAATCAGGGCAGCGTTAAAAAGGTTATCCTCATCAGCTCTACAGGTGTGTACGCCGAGCAAAACATGGAGCTGAATGAGCTAAGCGACCCTAAACCCAACACGCCATCGGGATTGATACTTTTTAATGCCGAAGAACTTTTCAGGCAGCAAACCGGTTTTAGAACAACCATCATCCGCTTTGGCGGCCTTGTTGGCCCCGGCCGCGACCCGGGCAGGTTCTTTGCCGGCAAAAAAGATGTACCTAACGGCCTGGCACCTGTAAATATGATCCACCAGGATGATTGCATAGGCTTTACGCTTGCTGTGATGGCTAAAGATGCTTTTGGATATACCCTGAATGCCTGTACACCGCACCACCCGCCAAAGTTTGCCTTTTATGCACAAGCCGCTGCCAAAGCCGGACTGGAGCAACCCGAATTTATACCTGAGTTGAAAGAATGGAAGATCATCAGCAGCGTAAATGCAAATGAGGTACTTGCATACGATTTTAAGATAAAAAACTGGTTTGAATGGTTGGCTTAAGCTGCTGAACAAATTAGATATTTTATTATTTTAGCGGTACCATGTCACAATACAGCATTCCACTTAAGTACCGCCGGATGGAGAACCTCCATATTGTTTTTTGGCTTTTTAAAGATATTGGCTGGTGCTTGTTCTGGAAACCACTGGGCATTGTCATGATATTCCCCACATTGATCATATCCATCGTTATTGCTTACCGTACGCGGCAAATGGCGTCAGAGTTATTCCATAACCTGGCCATCACGTTTTGGATAAGCGCAAATTCTTATTGGATGATCAGCGAGTTTATGAAGTTTGATGCCCTGCAGGTTTACGGCTGGATAACCTACAAACACCTGGCGCTGATACCGTTTTTTATGGGCGTGTTTTGCCTGGTGTATTATTACGCTGTCTGGCAGCCAAGGCATCCTAATGAAATAGAGACAATGTAAGAGGGGTAACCACAGAGGTCGTCGCTGGCGCAAGCTTTCAGCTTGTTACTAACCATAAAGTCAGCTTTCAGCTGACACAAGCTGAAAGCTTGATATATGTTTTCACACAAGATACGCTACGCTAATCTTGCGCGAGCAATAGCTAAACTATATTCAACGGATTTTTCCTGAAATGTTCAATTTTGGCCATAAACATAATTGCCATTTTATTGGCGCGCCATTTAGCTTCGGTTGCTTTATCACCGCTAAACAATTCATCAACTGTTTTGGTAAATAAAGCAAGCCACTGCTCAAAATGTTCGGGGCCCACGGGTAGTTGCGCATGCGGCGGGAAGGGACGGCCATCGTAAGTATACTCTTCTAACAAAACTGTTTGCCAAAAACGGTACATTTTATCCAGGTGTATGGGCCATCTATCCTGGATGCGCTCATTAAAAATCGGGCCCAATAACTCGTCCGTTTGTATCCTTTGGTAAAAGGTATCTACAAGCAGTTTAATGTCATCAAGCGTTAAAATTTCCTGGCGGGATTGCATAGGGTAAAGGTAGTTATTAAGTCAGCGAAGTGCGCAATTCAAAAGTCCGCAGAAAGTAAAAGATAATTATCGCTGGCGCAAGCTGAAAGCTTGATACATGGTTTCACACAAGATACGCTGCGCTAAATCTTGCGCGAGCAATTGAATCTACAACCTTTTTATCTCCACTTTTTTAAACCATACATCCGCGCCATGGTCCTGCAGGGCTATGCGGCCTTTTTTGTAAGTGCCAAAGCCCGGCCATTCTTTAAACTTACTG
>NZ_JBAZRC010000070.1:0-22504 GCF_041663085.1 Mucilaginibacter sp. | reverse complement strand
ACGCTGAGAACTAAGTAAATATAAACTCAACATATATAATAGAAAAACCTGCCTTCGGGCGGGTTTTTTTGTGGATAATATTTGACAAGCAGCCCCGCGCGTCATTGCGAGGTACGAAGCAATCAGGACTTTGTATAGCCAATATATCTATCGGGAGATGGCTTCGTACCTCGTAATGAACCGTTGGGAAGTCAATTATGAAAGCTTTCCGATCACTGTAAATTTCTCAAAAACGGTTTCGGTATGCGGGGCATCGGGTAGTTCATCGGTCAGGTCCTGGCCGGCCCAGTGCTCGTAGTGCTTGCCGTTGCGCCAAAGGCGGCTTTCGGTAACATCGTATATAATACCCTTATAAGCTACCCAGATCTGTGGCTTATCCTGCCCGTTACGCAGGGCAAGTTGTGATTTGGTATATATTGGTAGGTCTGCAGCCATTACACGGTAAGCTTTTTACGGTTCTTAAAATATTCAAAAAAGCCAACGTTCATCAGCAGTAAAGCCATGCTGTAAAAATGATCCTCAAACGGTATAGTACCCGCCCGTATCCCCATATTTTGGGCATCGTTATAAAGTACAACTGGTATAGAAGTGAGCAAGCCATTAACGATGTAAAAGGGAATAAGCGATACTACGTACGCTATATAAAAACGGTTGAGCCAATCAACCCTAAAGTAATATAACAGCAGTATCATCAAAACAGCCAGCAGGCCAAACGTTACAGCCGTGTATAATTTTGTGTAATTGAGAATAAGCAGTGTTATAGAAATGCCTATCAGCAGGTTAGATATAACCCTTGCTATAGTATTGCTTAGTTGCCATTTAATATAGTAGTTTAAGCAGGCATAAATGAATATACATGCAAAGGGCACGGTTAAAAAGAAAAGGATCTCCTCCAGCGGCAGCCCCATGAATTTTAAACCGATAATGTATTTGTTGTTAAACGACCATACACCGTGAACGGTGAACAGCACATCCCAAAACAAAAACAAAAGCCCTGTTAGCGCCATCCCCGGCCAGATGAACCGCCAGCTTTTGGCAAATGCCACACGCTTATCAAACGATAATACAACCGGGAAAAAGATAGTAAGTACGTTAATAATAAGGTAGGTATATTTCACTTATAAGGATGCTAAATGCTGGGTTAGGATACTATGTTCGGCAGGGGTACACCTTTTTGAATCTATCAGGAAGGTGATAATGGTTTTTACCAACGCCACATCTGCCGATGCGTAATGTTTACGCTCTATCTGTTTAATGATCTCGGTACGGTCGGTAACCAGGTTTTTGGTGTACCCCAAAAAGCCTGGTACATTATGCTCAACCGAAAAGCGCATAAAACGGATCTCTATATTTGAAGGGTCGCCGGTTACGGCATTTTTAAAGGTCTTTTCGGCATCGTTCAGGTACTTTATCTTATAATACGGGTTCCAGGTGTGCTTGGCTTTTAAAGCCTGCAGCGTACCTATATAGCCGTTTATAAGCGATGTGCGGTTTTTAATGCCGCCCAGGTGGTTGTAAAGCGAATCGGTTGTTTTACTGCTGGTAATAGCTGTTACTAACAGCTTACGAATAACATGCAGGTTAGGTTCCGTTGCATCGTCGGTAACGGAGGCTGCATTGCCCCTGTTAAGTGGTAAAAACAACAGCAGCAGCGCGGTAATAAACAGGTATCTGAATTTAATTGGCATCGGTAAATTATAAATGGTACGACTCATTCTAAATTATATTCAGTTTTTGATGCAGTTTGGCTTTAAAATATAAACCCAGTTTTTGTGTGTCAGAAACCCTTATCCTTTTTTGCAAAATAGCTATGGCCGATGTTGCGCTTATTTTCTTAAAAAGCTGCAGGTAATATACGTATGCTACATAAACGCCCAGTCTGCTGCCTTTTGGTAAAAGCTTTATGCCTTCTAAAGCATCATCAAAATCCTTTTTTATATCAGCTTCTATCAGCCGTTTATCTGTTTCGGTAAAGTTGCTGAAATCTACCTCGGGGAAATAGGTACGGCCACGGTCCTCAAAGTCAGACTTGATATCTCTCAAAAAGTTTATTTTCTGAAACGCCGAACCCAGGCTGCGCGCCTTTGGCACCAGCTGATCATACAAAACCGTATCGTTCTCGCAAAATATGCGCAGGCACATCAGCCCAATTACTTCGGCCGAGCCGTAGATGTATGTTTTGTAGCCGGTATCATCATAAGCGGTTTTATCCAGGTCCATTTTCATGGAG
The DNA here is from genome assembly GCF_041663085.1 of Mucilaginibacter sp. Lineage (GTDB taxonomy): Bacteria > Bacteroidota > Bacteroidia > Sphingobacteriales > Sphingobacteriaceae > Mucilaginibacter. The sequence goes on along the minus strand of NZ_JBAZRC010000070.1, from coordinate 20,274 downwards.
GTGAGGAAAGCGTCTATCAGCTCTTTTTCGATTTGATACTGGTTAACCACCTGCTGAAACGATTGCAGTACAGGGTTTATGCTGATGCCACGCTCAATTGCCTTAAAAGTTTCGACTTTAAACTCATCAATTAACAGCCGTTGGTCGTGCCCGTAAAAGGTATCTACAATTTCATCCGCGTAGCGTACAAAACCGTATATGGCATAAACCGGGTACCTGAAACGTTTGTGGAACGCGTTAATACCGGTACTAAAAGAGGTACTGTATTTGGTGGTAATCAGCTTGCTGCATTCAAAGCATGTTTCGTCGAACAGGTTCATCACTCAAAAGTACAAAATGAATGCTGTATTGTTTTTTACTTGCATAGAACTATTTGCTTAATTTGGCTGCTGATGGATAATAACAAACAGGTTATCGTAATTGGAGCGGGTTTTGCCGGTTTGGCATCGGCCTGCGTATTGGCAAAAGAGGGTTATAAAGTAACCATACTTGAAAAGAACGACCAGCCCGGCGGCCGCGCACGCGTATGGGAAAAAGATGGGTTTAAGTTTGATATGGGCCCAAGCTGGTATTGGATGCCCGATGTGTTCGAGAACTTCTTTGCCCTTTTTGGTAAAAAACCGTCAGATTTTTATGAGCTGAAGCGCCTTGACCCAGGTTACCGGGTTTATTATGGAAAGGATGATGTGCTGGATGTTCCTGCCGATATGGGCAAGCTGGAAAAACTTTTCGACGAGATTGAACCCGGCAGCAGCGCAGGCCTGTGCAAGTTTTTGGAACAAGCTGCCTATAAATACAAAGTAGGCATGGGCGAATATGTGTTCCGCCCCTCGCATTCCATTACCGAATTCATCGACTTTAACCTGATCCGTAAAAGCATGAGCATGCAATTGCTTACCAGCATGAGCAGCCATGTGCGCCAATATTTTAAAAACCCCAAGCTGATAAAGTTATTAGAGTTCCCCGTGCTGTTTTTAGGAGCCACCCCGCAGGACACGCCTGCTATGTACAGCATGATGAACCATGCCGACCTTGCCCTGGGCACCTGGTACCCAATGGGCGGCATGAATGAAATTGTTAAGGCGATGGTAAGCGTTGCCGAAAGCTATGGTGTAGATATAAAGCTGAATACCGAGGTTGCTAAAATACATGTAGCTGAAGGAGCAGCGAAAACCATCCAAACCAATAACGGCACTTATCATGCTGATTTTGTTATTGCCGGCGCGGATTACGAACATACTGACCAGTATCTTTTAGATAAGCATAATAGAAATTACACTGAAAAATATTGGGATAAGCGCACTATGTCGCCATCAAGCCTTTTGTTTTATATAGGCACAAACAAAAAGGTAGAGGGTATACAGCACCATAGTTTGTTTTTTGATGAGGATTTTGAGTTGCATGCCAAAGAGATCTACAAGAATCCGCAATGGCCTACAAAGCCTTTGTTTTACGTATGCTGTACTTCGAAAACCGACCCTGGTGCCGCACCCGAAGGAGGGGAGAACCTTTTCTTCCTGATGCCGATAGCGCCGGGATTGGATGATGATGATGCCACCCGCGAGAGGTACTTTGATGTGATGCTGGATAGGTTTGAAGCTATAACCGGCCAAAGGATCCGCGATACCATAGTGGTTAAGCGCAGCTACGCTCTTAAAGATTTTAAAGCCGATTATCACTCATTTAAGGGCAATGCTTACGGCCTGGCCAATACCCTTGCCCAAACGGCATTTTTTAAACCAAGCATGCGGGCAAAGCATATCAAAAATTTACTCTTTACCGGCCAATTAACCGTTCCCGGCCCGGGTGTGCCACCTGCGTTGATATCGGGGCAGATAGCAGCAATAGAGGCGATGAAGATATTAAAAAGCAATTGAGCCGTCGCTCGGCTCCAGCCGAGTGACTATATTGTTACAAGGCCTCCGGCCGAACATATACTGCGGCCGGAGGCCGCCGAATAGGCATCACTCGGCTGGAGCCGAGCGATTGCAATAAAACAATAAACGCCAAGCTTCTGCCCGGCGTTCATAATATTCTTTGTGTTCTCTGTGAAAACCTCTGTATACCCTGTGGTTAAATATCAAACCAAATACTCAAACAAAGTAGCGTCCTTATTGATCTCGATAACCTCAAAGCGGTTTTCCTGCATGCGTTGCAGCAGGGCGGGGTAGTCTTCGGCGTTTTTAAGCTCGATACCTACCAATGCAGGGCCGTTTTCTTTTGATGTTTTTTTGATGAACTCGAAACGGGTAATATCATCGCCGGGGCCTAAAACCTCGGTCACAAATAATTTTAAAGCACCCGGGCGCTGCGGGAAACGTACAATAAAGTAGTGCTTCAGCCCTTCGTATAGCAGCGATTTCTCTTTGATCTCGGCCATACGCTCGATATCATTATTACCACCACTGATAACGCAAACTACCTTTTTACCTTTTATCTGATCTTTAACGGCATCCAATGCGGTTACCGAAAGAGCACCCGCAGGTTCAACCACTATGGCATCCTCGTTATATAATTTCAGGATGGTGGTACAAACCTTACCCTCGGGCACGGTAAGCATATCATCCAGTATCTCGCGGCAAATGGCAAAGGTTTTATCGCCTACGCGTTTAACGGCGGCACCGTCTACAAAGCGGTCGATATCTGTTAATGTAGTGTTCTCTCCATTCTTCATGGAGGTAAGCATAGATGGTGCGCCTTCGGGCTCAACACCTATCAAAGTAACACCTGGTACGGTTTGCTTTAAATAAGTGCCCATGCCGGCAGCAAGCCCGCCACCGCCAATTGGCATAATGGCTACGTCAATATCGGGCAGGTCCTGCAATACTTCAACACCAACGGTTCCCTGTCCTTCTATAACCTGTTCGTTATCAAAAGGGGGAATAAATGTCATACCGTGTGCCTGCGTATAAAGCAAGGCTTCGCGCAGACAATCGTCGAAAGTATCGCCCACTAAAACCAGCTCTACATTGCCGTTACCAAACATTTCTGTTTGTTTAACTTTTTGTTTCGGGGTTATTTCGGGCATAAAAATCACACCCTTTGTACCCAATTTTTTACACGAAAAAGCAACACCCTGTGCATGGTTACCTGCACTGGCGCATACTACGCCTCGGCTCAATTGCTCAGCATTAAGGCGACTGATCATGTTATAAGCGCCCCTTAATTTATAAGAGCGCACTATCTGCATGTCCTCGCGTTTTAAATATATTTCGCATTCGTATTTTGCCGACAGGCGCTCGTTATACTCCAGCGGGGTACGACGAACAACGTCTTTTAGCCTTTGGTAGGCCGCGTCAAAATCCAAATGTGTTTCTGTAACTGTGTCCATTATTTAATTCTTTACCAGCCTGTGTGCCATTAAGCCTTGCAGGTCATCATCGTTTATATCCAGCTTGGCATCGGCAAGGGTTAAGAAGGTTTTATACACTTCGTAAAGCTCGTCTTTATCCAATTTATGGCCCAATCTTTCCAAATGGAATTTCAGCGCGTGGCGGCCGCTACGTGCAGTCAACACAATACTAGCGCTCGGGAAACCAACGTCTTCAGGGCGAATGATCTCGTAATTCTCACGGTTCTTCAGGAAACCGTCCTGGTGGATGCCTGAACTGTGCGCGAAGGCATTGCTACCTACGATAGCTTTGTTTGGCTGTACAACCATGCGCATCTGGCTGCTGATCATACGGCTCATTTCGTAAAAATTCTTGCTGTTTACGTTGGTATGCAAGCCAAGTATAGAGTGTGTTTTCAGGATCATCACCACCTCTTCGATAGATGTGTTACCCGCGCGTTCGCCGATACCATTAATGGTACCTTCTATCTGGCGGGCACCGTTCTGTAAACCGGCGATTGAATTGGCTGTAGCCAAACCCAAATCGTTATGGCAATGTACCGAAATAATGGCCTGGTCTATGTTCTTAACATTCTCCTTCAGGTATTTGATCTTGGCGCCATATTGGTCGGGCAGGCAATAGCCATTAGTATCGGGGATGTTTACTACCGTTGCACCGGCAGCAATTACCGCTTCAACCATTTGCGCTAAAAAGGCCACATCGGCACGGCCGGCATCTTCAGCATAAAACTCAATATCCTCAACAGATTTTTTGGCATATTTCACGGCTTCAACGGCACGCTCAAGAATTTCCTCGCGGGTGCTGTTGAATTTGTGTTTAATATGCTGATCTGACGAGCCGATTCCGGTATGGATGCGTGGGCGCTTGGCATATTTTAATGATTCTACCGCAACATCAATATCGGTTTTATTGGCACGGGTAAGTGCGCAAACAATCGGCTCGGTTACGGCCTTTGATATTTCAACAACGCTTAAAAAATCGCCCGGGCTTGATACCGGGAACCCCGCTTCAATAACATCCACGCCCAGCGTTTCCAGCTCGCGGGCTATATCGATCTTTTCAGGGGTTGTCAATTGGCAGCCCGGTACCTGTTCGCCATCGCGAAGCGTGGTATCAAAAACATAAACGCGGTTAGGGTCGTGTAACATATTCTTTTGTATTTAGTATTGTTAATTTGTATCAGGTAGTTAGTGCCAAGTATCAAGATCTGACTTGTTTTTAAGTCTAAATACTTGATACTATGTACTTGCTACTCTTTAATTGCTATAAATCTTAATCTTTTATAATCGGCGTACCATTGGCCGTTCTCGTTGTAATGCGGTTCGAGCAGTGCGGTAACTTCTTTCAGCATTTCTTCTTTTTCGGCAGCAGGTACACCCACCAGGTACAATGGTGCAAACATGGTTATCCATTTAGCCACACCCTGGTCGCCATCCTGCAGCGGGGTTTTGCGGTCGAAATGAATAGCGTAGGTAACCCTGAAACCATGGGCCTCTAACCGGCTGGCATACTCGCCCAGTGACGGGAAATACCATACCTGGGTTTTTGCCTGCTTATGGTAGCCGCGCTGCTCCAGCACCTGTTTGGTAGCTGCTATAAGTTTACCAACGTTGCCTTTGCCGCCCATTTCGGCAACAAAACGGCCGCCGGGTTTAAGGCTTTTGTAAACGCTTTTCATCATGCCGTCCTGGTTTTTTACCCAGTGTAAGGCTGCGTTTGAGAAAACTGCATCATACTTGCCCGCCTCATTAAAATTACCGGCATCAGCAACCTCAAAGGCAACTTCGGGGTAGCTTTCCTTTGCCTGGGCAATCATATCGGGCGAGTAATCCGTTCCTTTTACAATGGCACCTGTGTTTTGGATCTGCTGGGTTAAATAACCCGTACCGCAGCCAATATCCAGGATGTGCTCACCCTCTTTGGCATCTAAGGTTTCCAGCACATTCTCACCAAACTGGTAAACAAATGCGTGTTTCTGGTCATATAATTCAGCGTTCCATTTCATAGTTTCGTCATTGTGTCATTAGTCATTGAGTCATTTTTGACTTTAATTTTGACTTATAAATATTCCAGCACTTTTTGCCCCATGGCTTTGGTGCCTAATATTTTGCTTTTGTCGGTATTGGCATCGGCAATGTCGCCGGTGCGGTAACCATCTTTTAGTGTTTTGTCGATAGCTGCCGTTATCTTTTTGGCTTCATCTTTCAGTCCGAAGCTGATCTCCAGCATTAATGCTACCGATAGGATAGAGGCCAGCGGATTGGCTTTATCCTGCCCGGCAATATCATGCGCCGAACCGTGGATCGGCTCAAAAAAGCCTGTACCATCACCAATTGATGCAGATGCCAGCATCCCCATCGAGCCTGCTATTTGCGAAGCCTCATCGGTAAGTATATCACCAAAAAGGTTGGCGGTTAATACCACATCAAACTTTTTAGGGTTTTTAACCAACTGCATGGCGGCATTATCAATAAACATGTGCTCGGTCTCCACATCAGGGTATTGTTTGGCAAGTTCCTGTACCACCTCGCGCCATAGGCGTGATGATTCAAGCACGTTGGCCTTATCTACCGAGCATAATCTTTTGCCGCGTACACGGGCGGCTTCAAATGCTTTGGTAGCGATGCGTTCTACCTCGTAACGGTGATAGATCATCAGGTCCGACGCGGTATTGCGGTCTTCGCTGCGTTTTTTCTCACCGAAGTAAACATCTCCTGTCAACTCACGGAAGAACAGAATATCCGTTCCCTTCAATATCTCGGGCTTTAAGCTTGATGCATCTAACAGTTCATCAAAAAGCATGATGGGGCGCAGGTTGGCATACAAACCAAGTTCCTTACGGATCTTCAACAATCCCTGCTCAGGCCTAACCTTAGCCGATGGATCGTTATCATACTTGATGTGACCGATAGCGCCAAAAAGGATGGCATCACTGGCTTTTGCTTTTGCCAAAGTTTCATCTGGCAGTGGGTTGCCTGTAGCCTCGATACCGGCGTGGCCCATCAGGGCTTCGTCGAAGGTGAATTCATGGCCAAAATCGGCACCTATCTTTTCTAATACGGCTTTACCCCAGGTGGTAACCTCGGGGCCTATGCCATCACCGGGTATTACTAATATGTGTTTTTTAACTCCCATTGTATTTTATGCGTTAGTCCCGCGTACTTCTTTTAGTTTCATCACCATCAGCTGCGCGTCGCTTTCAATCCATTTGTTATAATCTTCGATGGCCTTTAAGCGGTCATCATCTGTTATGTAACCCTCCTCAACCATCTGGGTTGATTTAGCTACCGACGACCAGATCCCTATCTTCGACAGGAAATTTGGCTCGCCTTTTTTATAGTATTCGTTCGCATCTAAAACCTCAACCTGGCTTAAGCCTGCTTCGGTAAAATAACCGGGCAGGTCCTGGGCTATGTGGTTGTTCATGCCTGTATCGCCACGCCATCTTAAAAAGGTGGCGTAAAACTGGCGCATACTTGCCGGTGGTTCGGGCTGCCATTCTAAAGCCTCGTGGTTATAATCCAGCACAGATAATATGCCCCCAGGCTTTAACATGCTTTTTAGTTTTACCACAGCTTCCTGCGGGTTGTTTAGCCATTGCAGTACCCTCGCGGCTACTATCAGGTCGAATTTCTCTTTCGGCTCGTAGGTGAACAGGTCGGCATTTAAAAGCTCCAGGTTGGTCACGTCAGCATAGGTTTCTTTACCGCTTTCTATAAAGTATGCCGTGTTGTCTATCCCGGTTACATGGCCGTTAGGGCCAATTTTTTGAGCAATACCCTTAGAGATAGCGCCGGTTCCGCAACCGATATCCAGCACGCGCCAGCCTTGTTTTAGCAATGGCGGCAGTGTGGCGTAATCGGCTTCAAGGCTGCGCTCGTCAAATAGCTTCGCGGTGCCTTTGCCTTCCCGTTTTATATCCTTTTGGCTCATTACTTCGTTGTCATTGGGTCATTAGTCATTGAGTTATTAGGCTCAATGTTAATACTCATTATTTAGCAGCTTCAAACTCTTCAACCAATTCCTTTTTGCTCAGGATGTAGTCGATATCGTCGTAGCCATTGGTCATGCAGGCTTTTTTGTAGGGGTTAACCTCAAAGCTTTCCTGTTCGCCTGTTTTTACAATTTTGATGAACTGGTCAACCAGGTTAATTTCTATCACAGCATGCGGGTCAGCATCAATCACTTCGAAGAGTTTCTTCAGGAAATCATCGCTTACCTGTACCGGCAGCAAGCCGTTGTTTAGCGCGTTACCTTTAAAAATATCGGCAAAGAAACTACTCACTACGGCATCAAAGCCATAATCGGCAATGGCCCAGGCGGCATGCTCGCGGCTGCTACCGCAGCCAAAGTTTTTGCCTGCAACCAGTATCTTACCGCTATAGGTGGGATCGTTGAGTACAAAATCCTGTTTTGGGTTGCCGTCGTTATCAAAACGCCAGTCGCGAAACAAGTTATTGCCAAAACCATCACGGGTGGTGGCCTTTAAAAAACGAGCAGGGATGATCTGGTCCGTATCGATGTTTTCGATAGGCAAAGGCACCACGCTGGTTTGGATATGTTTAAATATTTTAGTTGGCATCTTAATTAAATTTGAGATGTTAAATATGAGATTTGAGACTTGCCGCTCAAGCCGTCAAGATCCTGGTAATGTTCAACAGTAGGGAAGGGGCTGTAAAAGTGATGTAACAGCTTTTTCCATTCCTTATATTCGTTAGATTGGCGGAAGCCTTCGGTATGGTCGGTTAGTTTTTTCCATTCAACAAGCAGAATAAACTGGCTGCCATTCTCCATGCATCTTTTTAACTGATGCGACAGGTAACCCGTCATGCCGGATATAATAGTCTGCGCCTGGCTAAATGCTTTTAAAAAAGCATCTTCCTGGCCCGGTATTACATTCAATATGGCTACTTCTAAAATCATTAGCTTACCAATTCACCCTCTTTTAAAAATTCGCGAATGTCTGTCACTTTGCCAGTAATTGCACTTGCTGCCGCGGTAAGCGGGCTTGCCAGGAAAGTACGTGAGTTTGGCCCCTGCCTGCCTTCAAAGTTTCTGTTTGAGGTGGAAACGCAGTATTTACCTGCCGGGATCTTATCCTCGTTCATACCAAGGCATGCGCTGCAACCCGGTTCGCGTAGCGGGAAACCTGCCGCGTCAAAGATCTTATCCAGGCCTTCGCGGATGGCTTGTTCCTGCACTTGTTTTGAGCCGGGCACTACCCAAACGGTAACATTATCGGCTTTGTGCTTACCTTTTACAAACTGGGCAACCTCACGCAAATCTTCAATACGGCTGTTGGTACAGCTGCCAATGAAAACGTAATCAATAGGTTTACCTAATAATTGCTGATCATCATGCAGGCCCATATAATCAAGGGCTTTTTTGTACGAGCCTTGTTCTTTCTGCTCAAAGGATGCAGTTTCGGGAACGTGCTGTGTAACGCCAATGCCCATACCGGGGTTTGTTCCGTAGGTAATCATTGGCTCAATATCTTCGGCTTTAAAGCTTAGTACGCTGTCAAACTCCGCATCTTCATCAGAATACAAGGTTTGCCAGTAAGCTACCGCCTTATCCCACTCTTCGCCTTTTGGGGCAAATTCGCGGCCTTTTACGTAGTTAATGGTGGTTTCGTCAGGCGCTATCAATCCGCAACGTGCACCCATTTCGATGCTCATGTTACAGATGGTCATGCGGCCTTCCATGCTTAGCGCGCGGATAGTATCACCGGCGTATTCTACAGCATAACCTGTGCCGCCCGCGGCAGAGATTTGTGAGATGATGTACAGGATGATATCCTTTGCGCCAACGCCTTTTTGCAGTTTACCGTTCACCTCAATCTTCATTCTTTTGGGGCGCGATTGCAGTAAACATTGCGTAGCCATTACCTGCTCTACCTGCGAGGTGCCTATACCAAACGCTATGGCACCAAAGGCGCCGTGTGTTGAAGTATGGCTGTCGCCGCAAACATAGGTGCCACCCGGACGGGTGATGCCCAGCTCGGGGCCTATAACGTGGACGATACCCTGGAATGGATGCCCTAAACCGTAAAGCTCGATGCCGAACTCCGCGCAGTTTTTGGTGAGCATATCAACCTGGTATCGGGAAAGTTCTTCTTTAATGGGTAAGTGCTGGTCCCAGGTGGGGACGTTGTGATCGGCCGTGGCAACGGTTTGTTTTGGCCTGAAAACCGGTAACCCCCTTGCGCGCAAACCATCAAATGCCTGCGGACTGGTTACCTCGTGAATGAAATGTGTATCGATGTATAAAATATCAGGAAAGCCCTCGTTGCTACTGACGACGTGTGCATCCCAAATCTTGTCGAATAATGTTTGTCCCATTTTTTTAAGTCTTTAGTCTAAAGTTTTAAGTCATAAGTCGCCAGCAGACTTTCTACTAACGACTTACGACTCAAGACTTGTTATTATGCTTCTACAGCCTGGTTTTCGGGGCGTAAACTGCGTACAGTTTTGCCTGCCTGCCACATTTCGCTGTCGCGTAATTCTTTTAATTCCGCATCTAATTTTTCGCGGTAATCAGTTTTGCTGTTGCTGTCGATAGATTTTTGTGATTCAACACCTGTTGCAACGCTTTTGTACAGGTCTTCGAATACCGGTTTAGTAGCATCACGGAATTTCTTCCACCAGTCAAGCGCGCCGCGTTGTGCAGTGGTTGAGCAATTGGCGTACATCCAGTCCATACCGTTTTCTGCAACCAATGGCATTAACGATTGGGTAAGCTCTTCAACAGTTTCGTTGAAAGCCTCAGATGGTGAGTGGCCGTTAGCACGTAATACATCGTACTGTGCAGCAAATACACCCTGGATACAACCCATCAGCGTACCACGCTCGCCGGTTAAATCGCTGTATACTTCTTTTTTGAAATCTGTTTCGAACAGGTAACCGCTACCAACAGCGATACCTAATGCGATAACGCGTTCCTGTGCTTTGCCGGTTGCATCCTGGAAAATAGCGTAGCTTGAGTTTAAGCCACGGCCTTGCAAAAACATACGGCGTAATGATGTACCCGAACCTTTAGGGGCAACCAAAAATACATCCACATCAGCAGGAGGGATGATGCCGGTTTGTTCTTTAAAGGTGATGCCAAAACCGTGAGAAAAGTATAATGCTTTACCCGGGGTTAAATGTTTTTTAACAGTTGGCCATAACGCAATTTGTGCGGCATCGCTTAATAAATAGCAAATAATAGTTCCTTTTTCAAGGGCTTCTTCAATTTCAAAAAGGGTTTCGCCCGGTACAAAGCCATCGCTTACGGCTTTATCCCATGATTTTGAATTTTTACGCTGGCCAACAATTACGTTAATGCCATTGTCTTTTTGATTGAGCGCCTGGCCCGGGCCTTGAACACCGTAGCCAATTACTGCTACTGTTTCGTTTTTTAATACGTCCTGAGCTTTTGATAAAGGGAACTCTTCGCGGGTTACTACATTTTCTTCACTACCGCCGAAATTTAGTTTTGCCATTGTTTTGGTTTTTTTGATTACACCGATGTTTTGATTACACCGATTTTGCTTTTATTTTTTAATTAAGATTTTACTTTATTCTACTCCCCCTTCAGGGGGCTGGGGGGCTACATCGTAAACACTTTTTGCCCTTTGTTCAGGTATTCGTTTTCGATAACATCCTCACCCGGTTCAAGCCTTTCAAACTCGCGCAGTTTGCTGTTAAAGCCTTCGCTATCTTTAATGATAGCCACACGGGCGCTGCGTACAAACTCTATAAGCCCAAATGGTTGTAAAATGCTGATCAGGTTATCGGTTTCCTCGCGGTGGCCGGTTGTTTCAAACACGGTATAGTCCTTACGTAAAACTACCACGCGGGCGCCATTCTCGCGCAGCAAACGCTCTACGCTTACCTTTTCGGCAATAACATCTGTTGATACTTTGTATAAGGCCAGTTCCTGCCAAATAACATCGGCATTGGTATGGTAATATACTTTTAGCACTTCCACCTGTTTCTCTATCTGGCGGGTTAGCTTGCGCACTACTTCTTCAGATTCGGTTATCACGATGTTGAAGCGGTGAATACTCTCTATCTCTGACGGAGAGGTGTTCAGGCTATCGATATTTATTTTACGGCGTGTGAATATGATAGCAATACGGTTCAATAAACCTATCTGGTTTTCGGTATAAACCGTTATGTTAAATTCCTGCTTGTCGTTATCTTGAGTTTCCATGTTGTGTTTCTTGTTTGGGGGTATTACTTAAGCCTGATCTCGCTAACACTGCATCCTTGCGGTACCATCGGGAACACGTTGTTCTCTTTGGTAACCATCACTTCTAAAAGGAACGAGCCTTTATTGTTCAGCATTTCATTCAGTGCCGATGGCAGGTCCTTGCGGTCGTCGATCACTTTGCCGGGGATACGGTACGCCGCTGCCAGCGCCACAAAATCGGGGCTCTCGATATCCACGAACGAGTAACGGCGCGAATTGAACAGTTCCTGCCATTGGCGAACCATGCCAAGGAAACGGTTGTTCAGGATGATGATCTTTACATCGATACCGCTTTGCATAATAGTACCCAGTTCCTGGCAGGTCATCTGGAAACCGCCATCGCCAATAATGGCAACTACGGTACGGTTTTGCGCGCCAAACTTAGCGCCGATGGCTGCGGGCAGGGCAAAGCCCATGGTGCCTAAACCACCGCTGGTAACGTTACTGCGGGTGTTATTGAACTGTGCGTAACGGCAGGCCACCATCTGGTGCTGGCCAACGTCGGTCACAATAATGGCTTCGCCCTTAGTAATTTCGTTCAGTTGTTTAATTACCTCTCCCATGGTCATTTCGTCCGTGGTGGGGTTTAGTTCTTTATGGATAACCTGTTCAACTTCCTGGCGGGTGTAGTCTTTAAACTTGTCATGCCATTCGGTGTGCTCTTTTTTATCCACCAGTGCGGTAAGCATCGGCAGGGTTTCTTTACAATCGCCCCAAACAGGCACGGTTGATTTTACGTTTTTATCGATCTCGGCGGGGTCAATATCCAAATGGATAACCTTGGCCTGTTTAGCATATTTGTCAAGGCGGCCTGTTACACGGTCGTCAAAGCGCATGCCTATGGCTATAAGCACATCGCACTCGTTTGTTAAAACGTTTGGTCCGTAGTTACCGTGCATGCCCAGCATCCCTACGTTAAGCGGATGATCGGTTGGGATAGCGCCTGCACCTAAAACTGTCCATGCTGCAGGGATTCCGCTCTTCTCAACAAAGGCTTTAAACTCCTGCTCGGCACTGCCTAATATTACACCCTGCCCCCATATAATAAATGGTTTTTTGGCGGAATTGATCAGTTCGGCGGCTTCCTGTATATACTGCGGGCGAACGATTGGTTTTGGCCTGTAGCTACGGATATGATCGCATTTGGTATAGCCCGCGTAATCAAATTTCTGGATTTGCGCGTTCTTGGTAATATCTATCAATACCGGGCCGGGCCTGCCGCTTTTGGCAATATAAAATGCCTTGGCAATAACCTCGGGGATTTCGGTAGCATCTGTTACCTGGTAGTTCCATTTGGTAACCGGGGTGGTGATGTTGATCACATCTGTTTCCTGGAAGGCATCGGTACCCAAAAGGTGTGCGAAAACCTGCCCGGTGATACAAACCAACGGTGTACTGTCTATTTGTGCATCAGCTAAGCCGGTAACTAAGTTAGTAGCACCGGGGCCGCTGGTAGCGAATACAACACCAACTTTGCCTGATGTACGCGCGTAACCCTGACCGGCATGTATGCCGCCCTGCTCATGGCGTACAAGGATGTGATTCAGTTTATCATTATAATCGTACAAAGCATCGTAAATGGGCATAATAGCACCGCCGGGGTAACCAAAAATGGTTTCCACACCTTCCACAATCAGGGCTTCTAATAATGCTTCCGATCCTGAAACTTCTGTTGTTGGTGATTTTGCAGGCTCTGCTGCTTTTTCACTTACTTCCTGTGTGATTGTTTGTGTTTCCATTTATTATATGATTACACCAGTGCTTATACTTACACCGGTTTGTTAGTCTCTTTATCTTTTAGTCCTTTGTCTTTTATCCTATTAAGGCATTTCATCTGTTACACAACCTTCGGCAGCATTGCTTACGGTTTTTGCGTACCGGTATAAAAGCCCTTTGCTTACTTTTAAAGCCGGCTGTTTCCATGCGGCTTTGCGTGCAGCAAATTCTTCGTCGCTTATCATTACATTAATGGTGCGGTTTATGGCATCAATAAATATCCTGTCCTCATCCTTCACAAAGGCAATACCTCCGCCGTCATAAGCCTCCGGCGTAATATGGCCGACGACGAAGCCGTGCGTACCGCCACTAAAGCGGCCATCGGTAATTAACGCTACCGAACTACCCAAACCTGCTCCAAATATGGCAGAGGTTGGTTTCAGCATTTCGGGCATACCTGGTGCGCCTTTGGGGCCAACGTTGCGGATAACAACCACGTCGCCTTTTTTTACCAAGCCGCTTTGAATGCCGTGGATCAGTTCAAACTCTCCATCAAAAACGCGGGCTGGGCCTTCAAAGCTGGTGCCTTCCTTACCGGTGATCTTGGCAACACTACCACCTTCGGCAAGGTTGCCGTATAGTATTTGTAAGTGACCGGTTGCTTTAATAGGGTTTTCGGCAGGGAATATAATTTTTTGACTTTCAAAATCAAGTGCAGGAACATCGGCTAAATTCTCGGCAATGGTTTTGCCTGTAACGGTTAAGCAGCTGCCATCAAGCCAGCCTTGCGCAAGGCAGTATTTCATTACTGCGGGTACACCGCCGATGTTGTGCAGGTCTTCCATCATGTATTTGCCGCTTGGCTTCATATCGGCCAGTACCGGGATGCGGTTACTCACGGTTTGGAAATCATCCTGGGTTACTTTTACACCAACGCTTTTAGCCATCGCTATTAAGTGCAACACTGCGTTTGTTGAACCGCCTAACACCATTATAACCACTATCGCGTTCTCGAAAGCCGCGCGGGTCATGATATCTGATGGTTTTATGTCTTTCTCTAATAAGATCTTTATCGCTTTACCCGCGGCTAAACACTCAGCTTTTTTATCATCGCTTAAAGCAGGGTTTGATGACGAGTAAGGCAAGCTCATGCCCAATGCCTCGATAGCAGCAGCCATGGTATTAGCCGTATAGATACCCCCGCAGGCACCGGCGCTTGGGCAAGCATTTTTTATAACACCTACAAAGTCTTCGGGAGTTATTTGCCCCGCTATCTTTTTACCCAAAGCTTCAAAAGCTGATACGATGTTAAGGTCTTCGCCTTTCCAGTGGCCGGGTTTTATAGTGCCACCATATACCATAATAGAAGGACGGTTTAAACGTCCCATCGCCATAATAGAACCCGGCATATTTTTATCACAGCCCGGCAGGGTTATTAAACCATCATAATATTGCGCGCCGGTAACAGCCTCAATCGAATCGGCAATAATATCGCGGCTCATTAACGAATAGCGCATACCTTCGGTACCGTTGCTCATGCCATCGCTTACGCCAATGGTATGAAATATCAGGCCCACCATATCTTCATCCCAGATACCCTGTTTAACCAGTTTGGCCAGGTCATTCAGGTGCATATTGCAGGTGTTACCATCATAACCCATACTGGCTACGCCTACCTGTGCTTTTTGCATATCATCGTCGGTAAGGCCTATGCCGTAAAGCATGGCCTTGGCGGCAGGTTGGGTTTCATCCTGTGTAAAGGTTTTACTGTATTTGTTTATCTCTACAGCGTTTGTAGTATCTGATGATGAACTCATTTTTATAAAGCGTTTTTATCTCATGTACCGGCCAAAAATGGCGTTAACAATTTCGGTTGTATTGTGTATTTGTAAGTTAGATATAGCTATATAGAATAGCAAGGCATTAAAAATTTATTTGAAAAAAGTATTTTATTCTGCTTTATTTAATTTAAAGATTTTTTATTCTGATATTTTATATAAATATAGAATTATATTTTTACTAATTTATACCAAAGTTTAAAACGGTATTCGGTATGTTTTTTATGCATGCATAGCAAATAGAGAAAATTCGGCGTGAAATGACCATCCGGCCAAAAAAACTGCATAAAAAAAGTCCGGCCATATACTGACCGGACTTTTCATTTATCAGTATAAAAAGTTCTATTTCTGAATAATGCCCTCCGCTAATACAGTAACCTTATTGTTTAAGGCTTCTACTACACCACCCTGGATAAAAAACACTTCTTCTTTAACGCCGGCAGCACCACGTATGGTTAGTTTGCCATCGTTTAAAGTAGAAATGATAGGGGCGTGGTTATTCAAGATCTCTAAAAATCCTAATGTACCGGGTAAGGTAACCGAGGTGGCCTCGCCTTCGTAAACTTTTTTATCAGGAGTAAGAATTTCTAATGTCATCTGTTGTTAGATTCAAGAGTTAAGAATCAAGATGTAAGATTTCTCTCCGGTCTTGATTCCTGGCTCTTATGTCTTGTTTCTATTAGTTATTAGCTTCCGCTAATAATTTTTTACCTTTTTCAATAGCATCTTCAATGCTGCCTACAAGGTTAAATGCTGCTTCAGGGTACTCATCAACTTCGCCATCCATAATCATGTTAAAACCTTTGATGGTGTCTTTAATGTCAACCAATACACCTTTTAAACCGGTGAACTGCTCGGCAACAAAGAACGGCTGAGAAAGGAAACGCTGAACACGACGAGCGCGTGATACAACCAATTTATCTTCCTCAGAAAGCTCGTCCATACCTAAGATGGCGATGATATCCTGTAACTCTTTGTAACGTTGTAAAGTTTCTTTAACGCGTTGAGCGGTGTTGTAATGCTCATCGCCCAAGATAGCTGCGCTAAGGATACGTGAGGTAGAATCCAATGGATCCACCGCAGGGTAAATACCAAGCTCGGCAATTTTACGTGAAAGTACTGTAGTTGCATCTAAGTGGGCAAATGTTGTTGCCGGTGCAGGGTCAGTTAAATCATCCGCAGGTACGTAAACAGCCTGTACAGATGTAATTGAACCACGTTTTGTTGAAGTGATACGCTCTTGCATGGTACCCATCTCGGTAGCCAGTGTTGGCTGGTAACCTACCGCTGATGGCATACGGCCTAGTAGTGCCGATACCTCAGAACCTGCTTGTGTAAAGCGGAAGATGTTATCAATAAAGAATAGGATATCACGGCCTTTACCTTCTTCATCACCATCGCGGAAGTACTCTGCAAGGGTTAAGCCAGAAAGCGCCACACGTGCACGTGCACCCGGAGGCTCGTTCATTTGTCCGAAAACGAATGTCGCTTTTGATTCTTTCAAAGCCTCAGGGTCGATCTTAGAAAGATCCCATCCACCGGCTTCCATTGAATGCATAAACGCATCGCCATATTTTATAATGCCCGATTCAAGCATCTCGCGCAGTAAGTCGTTACCTTCACGGGTACGCTCACCTACACCTGCAAATACAGATAAACCTGCATAAGCTTTCGCGATGTTATTGATCAGTTCTTGAATTAATACTGTTTTACCAACACCGGCACCACCAAACAAACCAATTTTACCACCTTTTACATAAGGTTCTAAAAGGTCAATTACTTTGATACCTGTAAACAATGCCTCAGTTTCGGTAGATAGATCTTCGAAACGCGGAGGTGTTGCGTGGATAGGGCGGCCATTGGTTTTATCCAAATCAGGAATACCATCAATTGCATCACCTACAACGTTAAATACACGGCCTTTAATAGATTCGCCAACCGGCATTTTAATAGCTGCTTCGGTATCTAAAACTTTCATTCCGCGCAGTAAACCATCGGTAGAGTCCATGGCGATAGCACGCACACGGTCTTCACCTAAATGTTGCTGAACCTCTAAAATGATTTTTTGTCCGTTGTCTTTTGTGATCTCAAGCGCATCATAAATCTTAGGAAGATGTGCATCATCAGCGAAACTTACGTCAACTACCGGACCGATGATCCTTGATATTTTTCCAATGTTTGGCATATATAACCTGGTGTTTTAAATAATTTACAATGAAACAGATACCTTCTTTACAAAACGGTACTATTTCAGAGGCGCAAAGTTAAGGTTTATTGCCAAATATTTAAATAGTTATGTTAAGAAATTTTCATGTATTTTTTTGAAGGCAATATTGTACTTTTGGCGTCCAATTATTAACCAGGGCTTAAAGCCTATAACTTTGAATGAAAAAACTTTTACTACTACTGATGTGGTTAAGCCCGGCTATTGTATATGCCCAGGGTTTCCAGGTAAACCTTAACGGACAAAAACAAATAGGCATGGGCCATACCGGCACCGGCTTATTACAGGATGGCGCTTCAATTGCCTTTAACCCCGGCGCAGTAGCCATGCTGCCAGAGAATTACATACAGGCAGGTATAAGCCCGCTTTTATTTAAATCGGGCTTTAGCGGCGCAGGCACAAATGATGTGGCCTTTACAAAAAATAAGGTGGCCACGCCTTTTAACGCTTATGGCGTTTGGGGGCCAAAAAATGCCCGCTGGAAAGTGGGTATGGGTGTTTATACACCATTTGGCGGCTTAACCGACTGGGGCAACAACTGGCAGGGTAAATATGTGCTGGAAAGCCTTGATCTAAAATCTATCTTTTTCCAGCCGACTGTTAGTTATAAACTAACCGACTATCTAAGCATTGGCGGTGGTTTTATTTATAACTATGCCACGGTTGATCTGCAACGCGCTATCCCCATCAGCGACCCTGATGGTAACACCGGCCAGGCACGCCTTAAAGGCCATGGTAAAGGTTATGGATGGAACGCAGGGGTATTTATCAAAGCAAGCCCCGAGTTTACCATCGGTTTAAACTACCGGTCGGAGGTTAAAACAACCATTAAAAATGGTGATGCAATGTTTAGCGTTGCAAAATCGGCGCAGGCAAACTTCCCGCAGCCAAACACCTTTGAAGCCGGTATCCCATTGCCGCAAACCGCTTCTATTGGCTTTGGCTATGCTGCATCGCCTAAGTTATTGTTAGCGCTTGATGCAAACTATGTTGGATGGCACTCTTATAAAGAACTTGCTTTTGATTATGCATCAAACACACCAGCCTTGCAGGATACGCACTCGCCGCGTAATTATAAAGATGCTTACAGCGTGAGGGGCGGCGCACAATATAAAACCTGCGATAAAATGGCCGTACGCCTTGGCGGTGGCTATACTACCACAGCCGTAAAAGATGGCTATGTTACCCCCGAGGTGCCCGATGCCAACCGTTATTATTTAACAGCAGGGTTTGGTTACAAGGTTACCAACAAGTTGGATCTGGATTTCTCGTTCGAGTACGAGCACCTTTTCTCGCGCACGCAAACAAATATCGAATCTAACCTGTCGGGTACATTCAAAAGCAATGTTTATATCCCCGGCGTTTCACTTGCTTATCACTGGTAACCCTCCTAATTTAATTACATGAAAATATTAAAAAATTACCTATATATATCGGCCGCGCTGTTTTTACTGGCTGGCTGTAAACCATCATTCGAAACCCCGAAAGCAAATAAAGGCACAGCTGATTTTACCCGCTATATTGCCGTTGGTAACTCATTAACTGCAGGCTACGCTGATGGCGGCCTATACCTGGAAGGGCAGCAAAACTCGTATCCAAGTATTATTGCCAAACAAATGGCATTGGTTGGCGGCGGTAAATTTACCCAGCCATTATTTACCGAAGCGCAGGCAAACGGATCGGGCTATTTGAAACTGACCGGTTTTACCCCGACAGGATCGCCCATAACTGCTACCGTTGCAGAAAATACCGCCGTGCGCGATCAGGTTACTATCCCGGGCTTTGGTAATGTGATTTTATACACCAAATACAGTGGTGATATTAATAACTATGGCGTACCGGGTATTAAGTTACAACAAATTACGTATGGACCTTATGGCAACCTGAATGGTTATTTTGAGAGATTACTGCCGGGCGCGCCGCCAGCAAACAATACCACTTATCTTGATTTTGTTACCGCTAAAGATTTTACCTTTTTTACCGATTGGCTGGGTAATAACGATGCTTTAGGTTACGCCACAAGCGGTGGCGCGGCGGATGTGCTTACCGATAAAACACAGTTTGCGCAGCTATATACCTTATCAATAGCTAAACTTACGGAGAAAGGGGCCAAAGGCGCTGTGGCAACAATACCTGATGTTACTGCCATCCCTTACTTTAATACGGTTACTGTTGGTGCTATTTTAGCAAGTGTGCAAAAAGCAAATGCACAAGTGAAAGATATTTATATCAGTGCACGTACATCTACTGATATTAATAATCTCGTGTACGCGCCGCGTGCCGCAACAGCTGCCGACCTGGTTGTGTTAACCTTCCCAACCAGCAAAATTGGGCAGATGGTTAACGTACCTGGAGTAGGTATGGTGCCTTATGGCTTAACGCCGTATGCACCTATCGAAAACCAATACGTGCTTGATGCCAACGAAATTGCCTTAACAAAGGATTATGTAACCGATTATAACAAAACCATTAAAGCAGCCGCCGCTACAAAAGGCTTGGCTGTGTTTGATGCCTTTACGTTTTTAAATGATATAAAAGCCCATGGCATTTTGGTAGATGGTGTAAGCGCTAATTCAAACTATATCAGCGGCGGTATTTTCTCATTAGATGGTGTGCATCTAACCCCGCGCGGTTATGCTATTGTTGCTAATGAATATATCAAGGCTATTAATAAAACATATAACGCAAGCATCCCAACGGTAAATATTTCAAATTATCGCGGGGTGAAGTTCCCTAATTAATATGAGTTGATGGTTCATAGTTAATGGTGTTTGCCATCAACTATGAACCATTATCTATGTGCTACCCAAAACGTAACACTATCTTCCCCATATGCTCGCTGCTTTCCATCAGGCGGTGTGCTTCGGCGGCTTCTGCTGCCGGGAATATTTGATAAACAACCGGTTTT
>NZ_JBAZRC010000069.1:0-22508 GCF_041663085.1 Mucilaginibacter sp. | reverse complement strand
TAAGACAGTAAGACACAAGAATTAAGACATAGGATTTGGGGGCGGCAATCACTATTCGCTAACTCACTAAATCACTAATTAAATAAACAATGGAAACATTAACATTAGATACAAAACCAACCACCACAGATTTTTTGCCGCTTAACGGTACCGATTATGTTGAATTTTATGTGGGTAACGCCAAACAGGCCGCCCATTATTATAAAACCGCTTTCGGGTTTCAGGATTTGGCTTATTCGGGCCCTGAAACTGGCGTACGCGACCGTGCATCATACGTTTTGCAACAAGGTAAGATCCGTTTGGTATTGACCACCCCGCTGCACTCCGACCATCCTATTGCCGAGCATATTAAAAAGCATGGCGACGGTGTAAAGGTACTTGCCCTTTGGGTTGATGATGCTTACGATGCTTTTGAGCAAACTACAAAGCGTGGTGCCGAGCCATACCAGCAGCCGCAAACCATTACCGACGAGCATGGCGAAGTGCGTACCAGCGGTATAAAACTTTACGGCGAAACGGTTCACCTGTTCATCGAACGTAAAAACTACAGCGGCCCGTTCCTGCCGGGTTATAAAGCCTTGCAAACCACATACCAGCCGCCTGTTGCAGGTTTGCTGTATGTAGACCATTGCGTAGGTAATGTGGGCTGGCATAAAATGGATAAATGGGTTAACTTTTATGAGGATATTATGGGTTTCCGCAACATCCTCACGTTTGATGATAAGATGATCTCGACCGAGTACTCGGCCCTGATGAGCAAGGTAATGAGCAACGGCAACGGTTATGTAAAGTTCCCGATAAATGAGCCTGCCGAGGGTAAAAAGAAAAGCCAGATTGAAGAATACCTGGAGTTTTATGAGGGCGAAGGTGTGCAGCATCTGGCATTGGCCACTGCCGATATTGTTAAAACCGTTACCGACCTGCAAAGCCGCGGCGTTGAGTTTTTAACCGTACCTACAACTTATTACGACGAGCTTACCGACCGCGTAGGTAAAATTGACGAAGACCTGGAGCCGCTAAAAAAACTTGGCATCCTGGTTGACCGCGACGATGAGGGTTACCTGTTACAGATATTCACCAAACCGGTTGAAGACCGCCCCACCCTGTTTTTCGAGATCATACAGCGCAAGGGTGCAAAATCATTCGGTGCGGGTAACTTTAAGGCCTTGTTTGAAGCCATTGAGCGCGAACAGGAACTAAGAGGAAATCTGTAATAAAATTTGAAAAAACTAACAGTAAAGCCGGGCAAATTTGTCCGGCTTTTTTGTGTATCTTTATAAAACATCATATCTCGGTTAAACATTTTAGTATAAATAGTTTTATAACAGATTATGAGAAGCAATTTAGCCAGCACTAAATTCCAACCGTTAGCATTTACCATAAGCCTTTTAATTACGCTGACTATTGGCGTAGTGGCATCTATTTTTACCCGGCCCGAAATTAAAATCTGGTATATTACTTTAAACAAACCATCCTTTACCCCGCCTAATTGGCTTTTCCCCTTAGCATGGACTACGCTTTACATCCTTATAGCCGTTTCGGCATACCTAATCTGGAAACTTAGGGATGGGTCATCAACCTATAAAACGGCTGCTATAATTTACGTTATACAACTGGCGCTTAACTTTTCATGGTCGATAGTGTTTTTTGGCATGCACCAAATTCTGGGCGGGCTTTTTATTATTGTTACCATGCTGGTTGCCATTATCCTTAATATATCATGGTTTAACCGGTTTAGTAAAACTGCAGCTTGGTTACTGGTTCCTTACCTTTTGTGGGTTAGCTATGCTACTTTGTTAAACATTAGTATTTGTGTGCTTAACAAATAAGAAAAACACTATTTTTATTGCACGTTTACGTGCCCAAAATGAAAAGAATATTCTTTACCTGCTTACTGTTTATAGCCGCTACCGCTTTTAGCTTTGCGGATACCATTTCCATCAATCACTTTGTAGTAAAAGAAAATCCTTTTGCTAAAGACGAGATAGCTATTGTAGCGGTAGATACCGCCAAAAACATCCAGGAAAATGTGAACGGTAGTTTCACTTTTAGTGTAAACGGCTTTACCGAACAGTTAACGTTTGATAAAGGCACCGCTTTTTACAGGCATAAGTTGGACAAATCGATGTTTGTGTACGCCCGCCACGAAAATGATAATGGCACGCACTCTATGCTATATTATGTTTACAGGCACGACAGCAAGCTTACCCCGGTTAAAATAAGCTGGATATTGCTTATATCTATCCCGTTAGGGTTGATACTATTGGGGTATCTGTTTAAACGCTTTATTATTATCGCGCTCATCATCTTCTGCATATTCCTGTACTTTAACCATAGTAATGGCCTAAGCATACCAACATTCTTCCAGAGTATTATAGACGGGTTGAAAGGATTATTTGCGAGTTAGAGTCTTCGCCGTTGTTGGTGTTTCAGCAACAACATTAAGCAGGCTGGGTACAGGTATGCAGTCTTTTTCCGGACTAAACCGACGTGCGGCTTGCTGTCCTAAAACGGCAACCCTATACCAAAGTTAAGCTGCATAAAGCTGTAACCATCGCCCAGTACTTTACCGCTTGCATCAATACCTGTTTTGTTATTCCTGAGGTAAGCCTCTTTAAAGCTGCCGTTACCAAATACTTCGCCAAAGTGCTTAATGAACACCCACTGGTCTGATCCGCTTAACTGCGGGTCTTTAAATTTAAAGGCAGCATCCAGTCTAAAGATAAAGAAGCCCAGATCGAACCTTAAACCCGTACCTATACCTATTGCAGTCGATTGCAGTATGTTATTGAACTTAAACTCACCGTTAGGGTTATCAGCCGTTTTATGCAAACGCCAAACATTACCGGCGTCAATAAACATTGCCCCTTTTAGTTTAGCTCCAAAGAAATTATCAACAAGCTTATACCGATACTCGAGGTTGGCCACCATTTTTATCTCACCAAACTGATCGAGGTATTTTAAGCGGGCACG
Organism: Mucilaginibacter sp.; assembly: GCF_041663085.1. GTDB lineage: Bacteria > Bacteroidota > Bacteroidia > Sphingobacteriales > Sphingobacteriaceae > Mucilaginibacter. The sequence continues at coordinate 19,535 of NZ_JBAZRC010000069.1, read as the reverse complement.
GGTGGTATCGGCCCTGCCATCAGTACCATAACTGGCACGGTTAAACTGCCCGGGGCCAAGGGTACGCGGCAACCATGCACGGATATCATTAGCGCCACCGGTATAAAAATTCTTTTCAAATATTAGCTGGTCGCTATTACCGTAAGGGATACCTATACCGGGGTTAAAGCGAAATATGAGTTGTTTTTCGCCGCCAAGGCTGCGATACCAGCGGTAATCAATCTCAGTTTTTACGTATTGCGAAAAGGCGAAACCAAATAAGGTGCGCTGGCCAAGGGTATCTTTTGGAGCATTAAATGCTTTACTAAGCAGGCTAAGTATGCCGCCGCCAAGGTCTAATCCTCCTCTGAAATAGATGAAGTTTTTGTAGGAGTTTAACTCATTAGCATTGTATTGAAAGGTATATTGGCTACCTAATGTAAAAGTTTTGCGGCCAATTAAGTACACGTACGAATAACGGTTTTGCCTTAACAATTCCTCCCTGGCAACAGGGTCAATACTACCGCTGGAGAACTCGATATTAATAGGTGTTACAGAGTGTTGTTTACGGGCCGTTTCAAAAAAGTCGTACGTAATGGAGTTGATAAAGCTTTTACGCTCCACTAATCCTTTTTGATAAAATAGCTGGTAGTTGGTTGAAAACGTGGTATGCGGCACCCCAAATTTGGCCAGGTTAGGGAATTTAAAGGGTAATAACAACCTTGGGTAGATAAGGCTTACCCCCGCCCTGAAATCCTGGTTCTGGATTCCATCGTTTACTGCCGAGTTACCGTTATCGAACAAAATGCTCCAGTTAAGTTTAACCTGTAAAATAGCGGCCTGCTTAAAAATATTACGGTTGGTAAACGTGTTGCCCAGGTTATAACCAAAGCGCCCCTGGTTAAACAAAAATTCGGCCTCAACGCGGTCTGTCATCCGTTTAAGGGGCACTATATCTATTTTTGTATTCAGGCGGTTGGTACTGTCAGATAATTTCTCATAGGTAGGGTTGGGCACATTTCTGAACACGTTCAACTCAGACAGGCGCGTGGTTGTCAGGGTTTGCTTATCAAGGTCATACAGTTCACCTTTACGCTGAAAAACGTAGTCGGTAGCCGTACGGGGTTTAAACCTGCCAGAAAAATCAACAAATCTGAATTGCGTATCTACTTGTATGGTGTCGGCCTTGCCGTTGGTGCGGCCGTTACTACGGGCAATAGTAATTAAGGTATTATTGATGGTATAAATAGGGTGTTCTTTTTTGCCCTCGGGGTTATCAATGGTCATTACCACATCAACCACGCTTTTGTTATAGCTCGAATCGGGCAGGTAATTGATATACTGGCGGTAAAAATCGAAGTAACCATTACGTTTCATCACCTGGTAAAACTGGTCGCGATCGTAAGCAAGACTATCCGTATCAAAGCGGCTACCTTTATTAAGGTGTGTATATTGCTTTCGTGTACTGCGGTATAATGCCTGCACTTTGGGGTCGGCAATGCTATCCCTAAAATTACGCACTTTAAAAAGCGGGCCTTCAGTAGCTGTAAATACGAGCTGGGCTTTTTTCTTTTTAACCACTATCGAGTCGGCTACTTTAGCTTTCAGAAAACCTTTGTTAACCAGGTATTTTTGGATCTGCAGGCGCGAAAACTCAACCAGGTTACTATCCAATATGGCGGGGGTTTCACCTATTTTACGTTTGCCTTTATTGCTAAACAAGTAATAAAATTGCAGGTTAAGCCAGTTGTTGGGTTGTTGCTCTTTATCAATATAATTGAGGGATTCTTCTGCAAATTCTTTATCAACGCCTTTAATGGTAACTTTGCGCACAATGGCCTGGTTATCTTTTAGCCCGCGTGTAACACTACAGCCGGTGCCAATAATAACCACCAAAATACTTAATATTGCAAGACGTAAATGCCCGGGTATATTATATGCTTTCAAAATCACAGATCAGTTTACTAACGTCCTTACAACATAAAAAGTTTCGCAGGGAACATGGTTTATTTATGGTAGAAGGATACAAATCGATAACTGAATTTATTGATTCTGATTATCAAATCCATACCATATATCACACGCCTGATATCGCCCCAAAATTGCTTAAATTATCCCGAAAAATAAACTTTCAGGAGATTTCTTTAAACGACCTGCAAAAGGTGAGCGCTTTAAAAAATCCGGCCGATGCCATTGCTACGGTTAATATACCGCAATGGGGCGACCTAAACCACATAACACTGAAAAATAAGTTTAGTTTGGTGCTCGATGGCGTGCAGGATCCCGGCAACCTGGGCACTATTATCCGCACGGCCGATTGGTTTGGCGTCACCAATATCATCTGCTCCGAAGATACGGTGGACGCCTATAACCCCAAAGTAGTACAGGCAACCATGGGTTCGTTAGCGCGGGTAAACGTTACTTATACCAACCTGGCGGGTTTAATATCGGCGGCAAAACTACCTGTTTTTGGTACTTTATTAAACGGCAATAACATTTATTCAACAAATTTTGGCACCGAAGGGCTGCTGGTAATGGGCAACGAAGGCAACGGCATACGCCCTGATATTCAGCAATTAGTGACCAAAGCCATCACTATTCCGCGCATTGGTAAGGCCGAATCATTGAACGTGGCGATAGCCACCGCTATATGTTGTTCAGAACTTACTGCAAAAAGCTACAAATAAAATTGATTGCCAATAAATAATTACTATTTTTGCAATCCTTTAAAAATGGTCGGGTGGCCGAGTGGCTAGGCAGAGGTCTGCAAAACCTCCTACAGCGGTTCGAATCCGCTCCCGACCTCAAGGTTAAAAACATTTAAAATAAAAAGTCATGGGCGTTACTCGTTTAAAAAGAAAAGATAGAAGGAACAAAACTACTTCACGTTTAGAAGTTCAGTTTTTGAAATTAGCTACTAACATTGAGTTAGGCAGCCGTTCTGCAGAGAAAAAAGATAGCCAGATAGCAAAAAACAATGCTGTTTTAGCTATTGCTGCTTCAGGCAAATAATCCTTCTTTTTTAAAAAGAAATTTAAAGGCGTACCGATAGGTGTGCCTTTTTTTGTGGGGTTGTTTATTGTAGAGATGCGATACTTCGCGTCTTTAACGAGCTATACTTAATCAATGGTCTTTACCGCCCTAAAGGAGACGCGAAGTATCGCGTCTCTACGAATGAAGGATTTTATTATTTATCCTCCCTATCAACCCCGGCCCTTCGTAAATAAAACCGGTATATAATTGCACCAATGATGCGCCAGCCGCTAATTTCTCCATCGCGTCTTCTGCCGAATGGATGCCCCCCACGCCTATTATAGGGAATGCCCCGCCCGATGCTTTGTGCAAATAAGCAATAACTTCTGTTGATCGCTTGGTTAAGGGTTTGCCACTCAATCCGCCGGCTTCCTCTTTATGGGCTGATGTAAGGCCATCCCGGCTAATGGTTGTGTTTGTGGCGATGATACCCGCTATGCCGGTTTGTTTTACGATGTCGGCAATGTCGTCTAATTGCTCATTGGTAAGATCTGGTGCTATTTTTAACAGGATAGGCCTGCTTATACCATTCTTGCTATTGCGTTGCTGTAAAGTGTTTAAAAGGTTCATCAGCGGCTCTTTTTCCTGCAGCTCGCGCAGGCCGGGGGTATTGGGCGAGCTTACGTTCACCACAAAATAATCAACCACATTAAAAAGCCTGTCGAAACATTTAATGTAATCGCTTACGGCATCCTCATTAGGCGTAACCTTATTCTTGCCGATGTTGCCCCCTACAATTAATGCCTGCTGCCCCGGCTTAAGGCTTTTACGATAAGCAGCAATGCGCTCGGCCGCCACATCAACACCCAAATTATTAAAGCCCATACGGTTTATCAGCGCGGCATCTGCCGGCAGTCGAAACATCCTTGGCTTGGGGTTGCCCGGCTGTGGTAGCGGGGTTACTGTACCTACTTCAACAAAGCCGAAACCCAGGTTACCCATTTCGCTTATCAGTTCGGCATTTTTATCAAAACCGGCGGCAAGGCCAACCGGGTTTTTAAATTTAAGGCCAAAAACTTCACGCTCAAGGCGTTTATCATCTGTGCCCCAAATAGCTTTACTTAATGCTGCCCCGCCGGGGAAACGGTTAAACCGCTTAAGGTTACGGGTTACAAAATAATGTACGTTCTCCGGGTCGAACTGAAACAGCAGGGGTTTAAGCAATTGATACATGGCGCGAATTTACCGTTTTTAACAATTACGCATCAACTTTTAACAATTAAGCATTGGCATAATTTACATTTTGTACTTTAGGCACAGGTAATAATTTGCAACCCGCTATAACCAACACCAGTATGAACAATAATAACTCCCGCCGTAATTTTATAAAAACCACCGCTGTGGGCGCTGCGGCAGCTATCAGCATCCCGCAGATCGTATCGGCTTCGGCTAATAGCTTTGGCAGTAAAAAGGCACAACTGAAAGATAATGATGTGATCCTTTTCCAGGGCGATTCGATCACCGACTGGGGCCGCGATCATAATAAAACCACACCGAATGATAACAGCGCGCTGGGCAATAGCTATGTTTTGCTAACTGCTGCAGAGTTACTTGAAAAATACGCGCCGAAAAACCTGCAGATCTACAACAAGGGGGTGGGCGGCAATAAAGTATATCAACTGGCCGACAGGTGGGATACGGATACCCTTGCCCTAAAGCCAACCGTACTCAGCATCCATATTGGTGTAAACGATTTTTGGCATACCCTTGGCGGCGGTTACACCGGCACTATTGAAACTTATATAACCGATTACAAAAAACTTTTAGACCGCACCAAAGCGGCCCTGCCGGGTGTAAAGATCATTATTGGCGAACCCTTTGCCATGATAGGCACCAAATCTGTCGACGAGAAGTGGTACCCAACTTTCGATCTTTTCCGTAAAGCAGCCCGCGATATTGCAGCAGAGTATGACCTGCCGTTTATTCCCTATCAAACCATATTTAACAACGCGCTAAAATTCGCCCCCGCTACCTATTGGACACTTGATGGCGTGCATCCAAGCCTTGCCGGTGCAAAACTGATGGCACAGGGCTGGATGGAAGTGATTAAGGGTTAGTGCTTAGTTAATTAGCATATTAACGTCACAAACGCTGATCTCTGATCGCTAAACGCTAATCTCACTTTTGAGGCTTGGTCTCAAAAGCGTATCTTTGCGGCCAAATGATAGCTATAAATAACCTTACGTTCGAGATTGGTGCGCGCGCCTTATATGATGAAGCCAACTGGCATATTAAACCCGGCGAAAAAATTGGTTTAATTGGCGCTAACGGTACAGGTAAAACCACGCTGTTAAAAATCATTGTTGGCGATTACAAACCTACATCGGGCACCATATCAATGGCTAAGGACCTTACCATGGGTTACCTTAATCAGGACTTGCTATCTTACTCATCAGATAAAAACATTGTGCATGTTGCCATGGAGGCCTTTGAGCGCCAAAACCAGCTGCACGACGAGATAGAGGTGCTTCTTAAAAAGCTGGAAACAGACTATACTGAAGACCTGCTGCATAAATTAAGCGACAAACAGCACGAGTTTGAACTGCTGGATGGTTACAATATTGAATATAAAGCACACGAAATTTTAGCCGGCCTTGGTTTTAGCGAGGCTGATTGCCAGCGCAAGCTAAGTACTTTTTCGGGAGGATGGCGGATGCGCGTGATGCTTGCCAAGATCCTTTTACAGGCACCTGATATATTGTTACTGGATGAGCCTACTAACCACTTAGACTTACCGTCTATTCAATGGCTGGAGGATTATTTGAAGGCCTTTAACGGCGCTATCATCATTGTATCGCACGATAGGTGGTTCCTTGATAAGGTTATTAACCGTACGGTTGAATCGCGCAAAGGGAAACTGAATGTTTATGCCGGTAACTATACTTTCTACCTGGAAGAAAAAGCCTTAAGGGCCGAAGTTCAGCGTGGTGAGTTCAAGAACCAGCAATCAAAAATAAAGCAAGAGGAACGTTTAATTGAGCGTTTCCGTGCAAAGGCATCAAAAGCAAAAATGGCGCAATCGCGTATCAAAATGCTTGATAAACTGGAGCGTGTTGATGATGTGGATGATGATAACCCTGAGGTTAACTTCAGTTTCCGTTTCAGCAAGCAATCGGGCCGCCACGTATGTACCTTGGAGCATATCACCAAAAAATATCCTGCAATTGATATTTTAGATGATGCCGAAGCGATCATAGAAAAAGGCGATAAAATTGCTCTGATAGGCGCCAACGGTAAAGGTAAATCAACCCTGCTGCGTATTGTAGCCGGTGCTGATAAAGAGTTTGAAGGCACTGCCGTTACCGGCCATAACGTAACGCAAACTTTCTTTGCACAGCACCAGTTAGAGAGCCTGCATTTAGAGCACCAGATATTACAGGAGCTGCAATCATTCGCCCCAAAACATACCGATACTGAGCTGCGCTCTATATTAGGTTCGTTTTTATTTACCGGTGATGATGTGTTCAAGAAGATCAAGGTATTATCAGGTGGTGAAAAATCGCGTGTGGCGCTTGCAAAAGCGTTAACAGCCGATGCCAACTTCCTGGTACTGGATGAGCCTACCAACCACTTGGACATGGCTTCGGTAAACATATTGATCCAGGCATTGCAGCAGTACGAGGGTACGGTTATCGTAGTATCGCACGATAGGTATTTCCTTGATAATGTAGCCAACAAGATCTGGTTTATCGAAAACCAAAAAATCAAACAATACCCGGGTACCTACGCCGAGTATGATGAGTGGAACGCTAAACGCAAGTTAGATCCAAAGGTGGAAGCGCCTGCCCCTCAACCAAAAAAAGAAGAGAAAAAGCCGGAGCCTGCTAAGCAGCCGCAAACTGAAAACAAAACCCAGCAGCTAAAAAAACTTAACCAGGATTTAGCCAAAATGGAAGAGCATATATCGGCTTTAGAAAAAGATGTAAAACAATTGGAAACCCAGTTAGCCGACGATAGCATTTACAACCAGGCCGAAAAGCTACAGCAATTAACCGACGGCTACCAGTTAAAAAAATTGGAGCTGAGAGAAAACCAGGCACGCTGGGAAGCACTCGCCGAACAGATAATGGAACTGGAAGGATAAAAAACTTTAAATAACCAGGGCAGTTGCTAAGCAACTGCCCTTTTTTGTTTACCGCCAATATGAAAATACACGTTATGGGTGCCTCTTGCGCCGGCTCAACCACATTGGGCAGGGCATTGGCGCAGCATCTTAATTACACCTATTTTGATACCGACGAGTACTTCTGGCTGCCATCTGCCGTGCCTTATACTACAAAAAGAGAACCCGCTGATAGAATAGCGATGCTTAAAGCCGATTTACTGGGTAAACCGGATGCTATAGTAGGCGGCTCGCTGGTAAGTTGGGGGGATGAATGGCTTACGATGTTTGACCTGGTTGTATTTTTATACATCCCACACGATATAAGAATGCAGCGGCTGCACAACCGTGAGGTTGAACGGTATGGCGACCAGATATTTACCGATCCATTCAGGGGCGATCAGTATAAAAAATTCACGGATTGGGCCAAAGGTTATGATGATAATACAACAAATGGCAGAAACCTTGCTGTGCATCAGCTTTGGTTAAGCAAAGTAAATTGCCCAGTTCTTAAAATTGAAGGCGATACCTCAGGTGCTGAAAGGATCGATCTGATCATGGATAAACTGCGAAATATTAAATAGTTGCTGCCGCGAGCTTTCAGCTCGTGGTAAAACCAAACCCGTCATCCCGAATTTATTTCGGGATCTCACAGGACGGGTGGCAATTTTTTTAATAATATACATTGCATGAGGGATGCCGAAATTAATTCGGCATGACATGACTTTTTTCTAACAGCTGCCTTTTTTGTTTAATTTTAGCGCATAACCCTGCCATAAATGAAACATATTGCCATATTGTGCTGCTTATTATCCGCCTGTACTTTTACCCACTCACAACCTATCTCATTAAACCAGGGAGGGCCCTCAACAAGTAAATACTACACCGAACTACCTTATGAAATGGTTAACGGTAAAATGTTTGTACAGGTTAGCATTAAAGGCAAACAGCACAAATTCCTTTTTGATACCGGCGCGCCTGTAGCCGTCAGTCCAAAACTATTAGCTGAATTACAGCTAACAGAAATACATAAAGGCGATTTTACAGATGTAACTGGTGCAACAACGTCGGGAAGCGCTGTAAAGCTTGATAGTATAAAACTTGGTGATGTTACATTTACCGGCATCCCGGCTATAACACTCTTCCCCGATTGGTATAACTGTTTTGGTATTGACGGTGTTATTGGCAGCAACATATTGCGCCAATCGGCAGTGAAACTGGTGAGCGACAAGCACCTTATCATTATTACCGACCAGCCCAATAAACTCGTGCTCAACAAAAAGCACAGCGTACCGCTTATTACCAATGCCAATAAAAACCAGCAGAGCGACCCGCAAATAAAAATACTGTTGAACAATAAGGTTAGCTTAACCCTTGGTTTTGATACCGGCGATAACGGCTTTTTAAGGTTTAGCGATGACCTCATGCAACAATTGGCTAAATACAAATCATACGACGTAGCATCAAAAGGTTTTGGCGCAACCACCATTGGCGAAATTGGTTTGCAAGCCAGTGCCGATAAATACCTGTTAAAGATTCCTTTTATTAATATCGGCAGCGCACGCTTTGATAATTTGGTTACCGAAACCAACAAGGGCGGCATCCCCGGTATAGGCACCAAACTACTTGATTATGGCGATGTAACACTCGATTTCATCAACGGTAAATTTTATTTCGATGCTAAAAACGACGCGAATGCGCCTGATAATAAGCAATGGCCTTTTCAGCCAACTTTTGCTGATGGCAAGCTGATAGTTGGGTTGGTATGGCAAAAAGGCATGGGCAAAGTTAAACCCGGTGAACAGATCATGGCTGTTGACGGTAAAGACCTATCGAATTTAACGCTTTGTCAACTGATGGATGGCGGCCCTATACTTGGCGATAAACAAACCGCGGTAGTCACCCTTAAAGCAACCGACGGACAGGAGCGCAAACTAAAGATCGATAAAGAGTAGTAACCTTGTTTTCAAGTACAATTGTTTATTATCTTGCACGGATGAAAAAATCAGCATGCCTTTTTATTGTTTGTTTTTTAGCCGGCATAACTTGCTTTGCCCAAACCCCACCGTTTGATAACAGCGTTTACCGGCACGAGATAAAAAGCGTGGAGTTTTTCAATTCAAAAAAGCAGGCATCCTTCCCGGTAATTGATCTGGGCAGCGGCGAAACGGTAACCCTGGGTTTTGACGACCTGAGCGGCGGTAGCCGTACTTTTAATTACACCATTCAGCATTGCGATGCCACCTGGAAGCCATCAAACCTGTCGCCTGCCGAATACCTGGAAAGCTTTACCGACGACCGCATTAACGATTACTACTACTCATCGGCAACGTTCCAAAAATATACGCATTACGAGGTTAAAATCCCTAACCGCAATATCATCCCCAAAATATCGGGCAACTACATCCTGAAGGTTTATGAAGATAGCGACCCTACAAAACTGATACTAACCCGCAGGCTTTACATAGTTGGCAAACGGGTATCGGTAAGCGCCAATATCATCACATCAAACAACGTAGCAGCAAGGCGCACCAACCAAAAGGTAAACTTCACTATTGATTATACCGGCCTACCTGTTCAAAACCCTAATACCGATATCCGCGCTTTTTTGATGCAAAATGCCCGGCCCGAAACCGGCATCATGAACAATAAGCCAACCTACATCCGCGGTACACAACTGGTTTATAACGATGTAAACATTAACGATTTTGCCGGCCGTAACGAGTTCAGGCATTTTGATACCCGTACGCTCAAGCTAAACTCCGAACGAATATCCAAAATATACAAGGATACTGCCAATACCGTTATGCTGCTTGGCGACCCAAACCGTAACCTGCCCAATTATACTTTGCTGTATGATCTTGATGGTAAATTTTACATCCTGAACCAGGATGGCAGCGACCCGCGTCGTGATGCCGATTACGCGCACATGTATTTTAGCCTGGCATCCAATAAATCTGAAGCAGATGGTACACCCTATATTGTTGGCCAGTTTAATGATTATAAGCTGGACGATAACAGCAAGCTAACTTTTGATAGCCGCGGCCGCTGGTATACCGACCTGCTGCTTAAACAGGGCGTATATGATTACCAGTACATTTGGGTAAGCAATGCCACCAAACAGCCCGATGATATCCTTTTAGAAGGCAATTACTTTGAGACCGAGAACGAATACCAGCTGCTGGTTTACTACCGCCAGGTAGGCTCGCGGTATGAGCAATTGGTGGGTTACAATCTTTTAAGTTCTGCCAAACAATAATTTGTAATAAGCTAACCGTACCATAATCTAACTGATTTAAAACATGAGCAGAACAGCAAAAAAGATCTCAGCAGGCGCTATTATCGCTATCACCTTCTTAGCTTACCAGTTTGGCAAGGATATCATGAAAATTGGTGTTAAAGATGGCAAGGCTACCAAAATGGCCATGGCTAAGAAGTAACAAGCACAAAACCTTTGTATACAGGCTTTTTGAAGTAATACTTTCCGCTTAAAGTTTATCTTTGCAGTATGAAAGGAAAATCGCCCCAGGAATCATTTACGATCATGAACGAACTGGTATTACCCAATGATACCAATACCCTTAATAATTTAATGGGGGGCCGTTTATTGCACTGGATGGATATTGCAGCAGCCATATCGGCACAAAAGCATTGCAACCGCATTGTGGTAACCGCCTCTGTAGATAATGTATCCTTTCAGCATCCTATAAAACTTGGTGATGTAATTACCATCGAAGCCAAAGTATCACGCGCTTTTACTACCTCTGTTGAGGTTAGGCTTGATGTTTACGCACAAAACATACCATCGGGCACCAAGGTAAAAAGCAACGAGGCTTATTATACCTTTGTAGCTTTAGATCAAAACGGCCGCACTATCCCCGTGCCGCCAATGTTACCAGAAACCGACCAGGAAATTGAGCTTTATGAAGGCGCACTACGCCGCCGCCAATTAAGGTTGATACTGGGCGGCAAAATGAAACCCGATGATGCTACCGAACTAAAAGCATTATTTTTTGGCGAACAGAAATAACTTCTCTTAAAACATCTTACAAAGCTAACAGGTTATCCTGATATGGATAAGCGAATAAAACTTCAGCAGGGTGATATTACCAAACTACATGTTGATGCTATTGTAAATGCAGCCAACAGCAGCCTGATGGGCGGCGGCGGTGTTGATGGCGCCATTCACCGTGCTGGCGGAAAACAAATATTGGAAGAGTGCCTTAAAATAATCGACAGGCAGGGCAGCTGTAAAACCGGCCAGGCTGTGATAACCACAGGCGGTAAGCTACCCGCAAAACATGTAATACATACCGTTGGCCCGGTGTGGAACGGTGGCAAAAATAACGAGTCGCAACTGCTCGCTAATTGCTATACCAATTCCTTAAACATTGCGGTGGCAAATAATCTGGAAACCATTGCGTTCCCAAATATCAGTACCGGCGTATACCGCTTTCCGAAAGACCAGGCGGCGCAGATAGCCCTAAAAACTGTGAATGATTTTTTACATACCAATCAGTATGTTAATGAAGTATTCTTTATTTGTTTTGATGACGGGAACTACCAGTATTATGCCGGCTTATTATCATAAGTTGCAGTATATTACCATCATTACCCAAGCTCACACACAAAATTAAATTAATACCTGGAAGCACTTAAAAAAATCGGGAAAGCCTACTGTGCAGCCAGTTCTAAGATCCTGTCAAATTCCTCGGCTTTTAATGCCATTACAGAAAGTCGCCCCTGCCTAACCAGCCCGATATCTTTCAGGCGTTCGTCGGCTTTTATTTGCTCAAGGCTTATTGGTTTTTTCAGGCTTTCTACAGGTTCAAGGTCAACTACTACCCAATTGGGGTCTTCGGTGGTAGGGTCCTGGTAAAATTCTTTTACAACCCGTGCAATACCTACTATTTCTTTACCCTCGTTGCTATGGTACCACATTACCAGGTCGCCGGCTTTCATCAACTTTAGATTATTGCGTGCCTGATAGTTACGAACGCCATCCCAAAAGGTGCGGCCTTCTTTGTTGAATTTCTCCCAGCTATATTTTACAGGCTCTGATTTTACTAACCAATGATTCATATAATGTGTACTTAAATAGTGCCGCAAATTAGGAATTATCAACGAAATACAGACAAGGCAACACGAGTTTAAGCACCCGTTTTCTTATAACGAAAATATCTAATTTATAGCTAATCTTAACATCATATTATATATAATTGTATCATCAACATTTGTACCCGAAAAACAACTTATGCCTTTACATATCAGTAATGATGATGCAAGCTTTATTGTGCTATTTCACAATAACCCCAACCCAATGTGGATTGTTGAAGTGGACACCCTGCAATTTAAAGAAGTAAATGAGGCCGCTATAAAACATTACGGTTACACCCGCGATGAGTTTCTGAACAAGATAAAGCTTTCCAACATCCGCCCGGTACACGAGCAACAGGAGATGCTTAACCTTATTAAACGGATAAAGCACAGCCAAACCATTAAAAAAGAACTTACTCACATCAAAAAAAATGGCAGGTTTATCCATGTAAATATTACTTCGTATAATGTTGTTTTTAATGGCTTCTATTGCCGCATGGTCATCATTCATGATATTACGCAGCAAAAGCAAAAAGACGCTAAGCTTATTGAAGCCCTGGACAGAATAAACGAAACGCTGGAGAGTATTACCGATGGTTTTATAACACTCGATCGCAAACTGCGGGTAACCTATTGGAATAAAGAAGCGGCGCGGATATTATCTATAAATAAACAAACCGTACTGAACAAAAAGCTTTGGGAGCTATACCCCTACTACCGCGAACTAAATGTTTTTAAGCAATTCAAAAAATCGTTAGAATATAAAGCAACCATAAAGTTTGAGGAGCATATTGTTCAGTTAAAAAAATGGGTTTGTTTTACCGTTTACCCGGGTGCAGATGGGCTTGCCGTATATTTCCAGGATATTACAAGCCAAAAGCATGGCGAGGAGCAGATAAACCTGAAAAACGAAAGCCTTGACCAGATAGCTTACATCAACTCGCATATTATACGCAAACCGCTGGCCAATATAATGGGGATCATCAATTCGCTGGAGGGCTTACCTTGCGATAATGAACATATGGTACAGCCCATAAAAATGCTGAAACAAAGCGCTACGGAATTAGATAACCGGATAAAAGAGATCAATACCCGGGTAGAAAAAACCTTGAAATAGTTATAGGCAGCTGTTAATGCAGTATCTTAAACATCAGCTCCTTCATCAAACCACCGTGGTCGGTGTTTGACTCTACCCCCTTGCTTTTAAGGTCGTACTCACGCAGGTAACTTATCACCTGGAAGGTTTTGCCTAAATTGTAACCACGAGCGGCCTGTTCGTAATCCTTCAAAAAATACGGACTAACTCCAAGCTCCCTCGCCAGGTTTTGAGGGGTTTTATCTTTTACGTAATGATAGGCAAGCACCTTACTGAAAAAGTTGTTCAGGTTGCCTAAAACCAGCACTATGGGGTTGGCTTTAGGGTTAGCCTCAAAGTAATTCACTATCTGGTTAACCTTATAGGCATCTTTTTTGGTGATAGCGGCCTGCAGCTCAAAAACATTATATTCTTTACTGATGCCAATGTTATCCTGTATCAGCTGCAGGGTTATCTCTTGCCCGGCACTGATGTTTAGCATCAGCTTATCCAGTTCGTTGGCTATTTTTGACAGATCGTTACCCAGGTACTCAGATAACATTGCGGCAGCCTGCGGGCTTATCTTATATTTTTTATCGGCTACGTACCCTTCTATCCAACCGGGGATCTTGCTATCATACAAAGCCGCCGATTCAAATATCAACCCGTTTTTTTCAATAGCCTTATAAGTTTTTTTGCGCTTATCAAACTTGCCGTATTTATAGCAAAAAACCAGTATGGTACTTTGCAGCGGGTTTTCCAGGTAGCTTAATATGGGGTTGATGCTTTTTTTATCGTCATCATCGCGCCCCCATTTCATATCATGCGCTTCTTTTACCATTACCACCTGGTAATCGCTCATCATAGGGTAACGTTTTGAGGCGTTTATAGCTGTCATCACATCAGTATCCTTACCGTATAATATTGTTTGATTAAACCCCTTCTCGGCGTCAGATAAAAGGTTATGCTCAATGTAATCGCTTACCAGGTCAATATAGTAAGGCTCCTCGCCGTGCAGCAGGTATATGGGTTTATACTTGCGGTTTTTAAGATCTTTTATAATATCAGGAGCAGTAGCCATGGGTTAAGTCAAAAGTAAAAAGTAAAAAGTCAAAAACCTTATTTTGTAGAATATAAAGTAATAAACATGCATTGTTGAAAGAGCATTTTTGAATTTTGACTTTTTAATTTTGAATTTAAGTTACTTTTGAATTTGCATGGACTTATTACTTCCGCTTAATTTACCGCCATACCCTTTTAAATTGACCGAACAAAACGGACAGCTTACTGTATTTGATGAACTGCGAAAAAAAAACATCATTATTACCCCCGAAGAATGGGTACGTCAGCATTTTGTGCAATACCTTATTGGCCATAAGCAATACCCAAAAGCATTAATAAAATTAGAAGGGGGATTGAAGCTGCACGGCATGGCCAAACGTACCGATATAGTGGTGTTCAATTCGGCGGGCCAGCGCATTCTACTGGTAGAATGTAAAGCGCCATCTGTTGCCATTACGCAAGCTACTTTCGATCAGGCGGCTCGTTACAATATGGTTCATAAGGTGCAACTAATGGCGGTAAGCAACGGCTTGCAGCATTATTATTGCAGCATAGATCATGCAACAGCGAGTTATAAATTTATAGAGGAATTACCGGGATACAGGGAGCTTTAGCTGTTAAACAGTAGCTATTAGATTTTGGATCTTTTCCATCAGTTCATCCGGTTTAAACGGCTTCGCAACATAATCATTCATACCGGCATTGGTCACCTGGTCGCGAATATCAAACAAAGCAGATGCCGTTAAAGCAATGATAGGGATATTAGATTTAGCCGGGTCAGTCATTTTCCGTATCTCCATCGAGGCGTCAAACCCATTCATCACCGGCATTTGCAGGTCCATCAAAATAATATCAAAATTACCGTACTGCACAATCTCCACAGCGCGTTCGCCATTTTCGGCTATGGTTGGTACAATCTTCCATTTAGAGAACAGCTTTTTCATCAGCATCACGTTAACCGGATTATCCTCGGCTATTAAAACACGCAGGCTGCTGCCCGGGTCCTCAATTTCGGCTATAACCGGTTGCTGCTCCTCATTATGATTTCGTTGCTGCTGAGGCATTGCTAATCGTTCTTTTGGCTGTGCAATAACTTCGGTAGATACCGGGAACTCCATATTAAAAGAAAACTCCGATCCTTCACCAACGTTACTGCTCACGTACATTTGGATAGATTGCAATTCCAACAGGCGTTTAACAATGGCCAACCCCAAACCTGTACCACCATACTGTCGTGTTGTGGTGATAGATTCCTGAGTAAAAGGCTCAAAAATGGTTTCGAGGTTTTCCTTTTTAATACCTATCCCCGTATCTTTTACAGAAAAGCCCACCGTAATGTTATTATGGCGGTCTTCCAAACAAGTTACCCTTACCCACACACTGCCTTGCGATGTGAATTTTATAGCGTTGCTAACCAGGTTAAATATGATCTGTGTAAGGCGGGTTGGGTCGCCAAATATTACTTTCCTTCTAAGCGTGCTATCAATATCCAGTTTAAACAACAGGCCTTTTTCTTCGGCTTTGATGATTTGCCCGCCGCAAATATTTTGCATCAGGTCAACCAGGTTAAATTTTATCTTTTCGAACACCACCTTACCCGATTCTATCTTATTAAAATCCAGCACATCATTTACAATAGCCAGCAGGTTATTGGCCGAAAACTTCAATATCTCCAGGTTCTCGCTCTGATCCTGCCGAGGGTTGTTCATCAGCAGCAGGTTACTCATCCCGATAACCGCGTTTAATGGCGTACGGATCTCATGTGACATGGTAGACAAGAATTCGGATTGTACCTGCGATGATTTTTCGGCTTTTTCTATAGCCCTTTCAAATTTGATATTTAATGCGGTTTGTTCTTCGCCGTTATCTTTAAGCTGCTTTATGCTCTTTAAAAACGCGCTGTAAAAGTGGCTATGGATAAATATAATGAGTATAAAATTGGCAAATACCGCAATTATGGTAGTTGATTGATCGGCCTTCTCGGGCTTAAACTCAATAAAGTAATTATGGTCATACTGCATCACCATAAATATTAAAACAGGCAGTAAATTTAGCAATGAGTAAAACATGCCCCAGTTTTGCCCAAGCATGTAAAAGCTAAATACTATCACCAATATTATAATTTGTATAGTTATAATATTTACATCCTGTAGTATAGCAAATACGGTAGCCAGGTTAACTATTGTACCAATTATTAGCAGTAAATGCGATATAGTGTGCCAGTGCGGCTTATAGGTAAGATATTTAAACAGCGCCAATACTGCTACTAATACCGTGGTGCAGGTGATGGTCATTACGTGCAGGTCTTGCAGGTAAACGCTTAAAAACAAAGCGCCTAAGCCAATAGTTGCAAGCAATAAACCATAATATAGCAAACGGATGCGTGCCTGGTCAAGAATTGACAGTTCGCGCCTGAGTATTTTGTTAATCGAAAAATTAAAAAAATTCACTTGTTTGCGTGCCGGTATTAAATGTTAGGTAAATTAAATAATAATAAACAGTGGTATAATATACACAATATGTTACTATTTGATAATAAATACCCTAACATTATACAATTAGCCTGCCAACCCGCGCAAGTTATCTTCAACTATCTTTAACCGGGCTTCTGCGTCGGCCTTCTTTTTCAGTTCGTTCTCCACTACCTCGGGCTTGGCATTTGCCATAAAACGTTCGTTCCCTAATTTGGCGTTTACCGATTTTAAGAATCCTATCAAATAATCGCGTTCTTTTTCCAGGCGCTCGCGCTCGGCAACAACATCAATTTCTATATTCAGTGATACAAAAAACTCGTCAGTACCCGCAATAAAGCTGTTTGCGCCGGTTACAGCATCATCAACCTTAGTCAATTCGGTAACATTACCCAGTTGTTTTATAATGGGCTCGTACTGGTTATAATCAATGGCCGAATTTGCTTTTACCGCCAGCGGCAACGCCTCTTTTGGCGACAACTGGTTACTGTTGCGCGTATTACGAATTTGTGTTACCACTTGCTGAACTATCTCGATCTCGGCAACAAGCTGGGTATTTATTTTCCCGATAGCTGGCAATTGTGCAACAATGCAACAATCCAATTCGGTACGCGTACCAAATAATTCGTCGTGCCAAAGCTCCTCAGTAAGGAACGGCATATACGGATGCAGTACTTTTAAAATATCCTCAAAAAATGCAACGGTAGCGTTAAAGGTTTCGGCATCTATCTTTTGCTTTTCAACCCCTTGCTGGTAGGCAGGTTTTACCATCTCCAGGTACCAGGCGCAAAAATCGTCCCATACCAGTTTGTAGGTGGTCATTAACGCTTCAGATAGGCGATATTGGGTAAAATCGCTGTCAATCTCAACCAAAGCCTGGCTAAAGCGGCTTGCAAACCACTCAATAGCTACTGCATTTTTGGGAGTGATGCTCTCGTCAATTTCCCAACCTTTTACCAGTTTAAAGGCGTTCCATATTTTATTGGCGAAACCACTTCCCTGCTCGCAGTATTTTTCATCGAACATCAAATCATTACCCGCAGGCGAGCAAAGCAGCATACCTACGCGTACCCCATCGGCACCGTATTTTGCGATCAGGTCAAGCGGATCGGGTGAGTTACCCAACGATTTCGACATTTTGCGGCCAAGCTTATCCCTAACAATACCGGTAAGGTAAACGTTAGTGAACGGCTTAGTCTCGCGCAGTTCATGCCCTGCCATGATCATCCTGGCCACCCAGAAGAACAGGATCTCGGGCGCGGTAACCAGGTCATTTGTTGGGTAGTAATAGTTTATTTCGGCATTATCCGGGTTACGCACGCCATCAAAAACCGATATTGGCCACAAGCCAGATGAGAACCAGGTATCCAGTACGTCTTCGTCCTGGGTAAGCTGATCTATGGTTAGCGATGCATCAATTTTATGCGCCTCGGCTAATGCTTCTTCTTTTGTTTTGGCTACTACAAAATCGCCGTTTGGCATATAATACGCCGGGATCTGCTGGCCCCACCAAAGCTGGCGGCTGATGTTCCAGTCCCTCACGTTCTCCATCCAGTGGCGGTAGGTGTTGATAAATTTCTCGGGGATGAGTTTTACATCACCATTCAATACATACTCTAAAGCGGGTTTGGCCAGTTCGGGCATTTTGCAAAACCATTGCATAGATAGCTTTGGCTCGATAGCGGCGTTAGTGCGCTCGCTATAGCCTATCTGCGAGGTATAATCCTCTGTTTTTTCGAGTGCGCCGGCTTCTTCTAAAAGCACGGCTATTTTTTTACGCGCTATGAAACGGTCTTCACCCACCAATATCTGAGCCTTCTCGTTCAGCGTGGCATCATCATTTAATATATCGATGATCTGCAGCTTATGTTTCTGGCCAAGCTCATAATCATTCAGATCATGCGCCGGGGTAACTTTTAAGCAACCGGTACCAAAATCCATGGTTACGTACTCGTCCAGTATCACCGGGATCTCGCGGTTTATTAGCGGGATAAATACCTTTTTTCCGTGCAGGTGTGTGTAACGCTCGTCATTAGGGTTGATACAGATAGCTGCATCGGCCATAATAGTTTCAGGGCGGGTGGTTGCGATGGTTAGATAACCATTTTCGCCCGATACCTTATAATTTATATAATAAAGTTTCTGATTTACCTCTTTACGAATAACCTCTTCGTCGCTTACAGCGGTTTTACCCTGCGGGTCCCAGTTTACCATGCGTACCCCACGGTAGATCCAGCCTTTTTTATGCAGATGAACGAAGTAATCTATAACAGATTCGCTCATGTCTTCGTCCATCGTGAATTTGGTACGTTCCCAATCGCATGAGGCGCCCAGTTTCTTCAGCTGCTCCAGGATGATACCGCCATATTTTTCCTTCCATTCCCAGGCGTAGCTTAAAAACTCTTCGCGGCTCAGGTCTTTTTTGTTGATACCGCGCTCTTTAAGCATGGCTACAACCTTTGCTTCGGTGGCTATACTGGCGTGGTCGGTACCCGGTACCCAGCAGGCATTTTTGCCTTTCATACGGGCGCGGCGTATCAGTACATCCTGTATGGTATTGTTTAACATATGGCCCATGTGCAGCACACCTGTTACGTTTGGCGGAGGGATAACGATGGTGTAAGGTTCACGATGGTCAGGTACTGATCTGAAAAAGTTGTGTTTTAACCAGTAACTATACCATTTTTCTTCGGCTGCAGTGGGCGAATAGGTTTTT
>NZ_JBAZRC010000068.1:0-22895 GCF_041663085.1 Mucilaginibacter sp. | reverse complement strand
GTCTTCTTGAGCGTAGGAGGCGGCTTTTATTTTACAACCAAAATCAATTTTATTAATTAATGTTTTATGAACAGGAGTAACCAATATGAATAAATTACTATTACTCATTATGTTATTTTTTAGTGCCACTGTAGTTACAGCGCAAGCCCAAACGGTAACCGGCACCGTTACTGCACGCTCAGACAAAGGCACTTTGCCCGGAGTTAGTGTGAAAGTGAAAGAGGCTGCGGGCGGCACAGTTACCGATGCAAACGGTAAATTCAGCATCAATGTACCGGCGGGTGGCAAAACGCTGGTATTTTCATTTATTGGCTTTACACCGCAAGAAGTGCCTATTAACGGGCAAAGCACCATTAACATAGTACTGGCAGAAAGCAGCCAGGAACTGGGCGAAGTTGTGGTAACGGCCCTGGGTATATCCCGCGAGGCAAAATCATTAGGTTACGCCGCGCAGCAAATTAAAGGCGAAAACCTGACCATGACCCGCCAAACAGATTTTAACACCTCGTTGGCTGGCAAGGTAGCGGGCGTACAAATACTGGGTGGTTCGGGTGCTAAGTTTGGTACTTCAACCGTGCGTATAAGGGGTATTAACTCGCTATCAGGCGGTAACCCTATTTATGTGGTTAACGGCGTTATTACCGACCCAAACGCGGTAAATAATGATGACGTTGAGAGCCTTACAGTACTTAAGGGCCCTGCTGCTACCGCCTTATACGGCCAGCGCGCGTCTGAAGGGGCTGTGGTTATTACCTTAAAAAAGGGAACAAACAAAGGTATAGGTATATCAATTAACCAAACCACAACTTTTGAAAAGGTTTACACCCTGCCACAATATCAAAATGAATATGGTGGTGGTACCAGCCAAACCTGGAGTGTATACAACTACAAACCCGGCGACCCGGAATACCTGAAGAATTTTAACGGTATAAAATATTACAACTATTCTGTTGATGAAAGCTGGGGCCCGCGTATGGATGGCACTATGTATGCACCATGGTATTTTTGGGATCCAAGCAACGCTGGCTTTGGTAAACTTAAACCATTTGTTGCGCAGCCAAACAACGTAAGGGATTTTTATGATACCGGTATTACTACCAATAATAACGTAGCTTTCTCAAAAGCCGGCGACGATTATAACACCCGTATTTCATACACCAATTTAAACCGTACAGGTGTTAGCCCAAACACCAAACAAAGGCGCAATAACTTAAGCTTTAACGGCGAATTAAAGGTAACACCAAAATTTACGGTTAGCGCCAACATCAACGTTTTCCAGGAGAACCTGAAGAACGTACCTGCAGAAGGTTACGGCACACAAACTTCGGGTTCGTTTAACCAATGGTTTCACCGCGACCTGGAAATGGATAAGCTAAAAAATTATCGCAGGCCCGATGGTACCTACACTACCTGGAATATTACCAACCCAACAGATTTGACCCCGAAATACTGGGATAACCCATATACCGAAGCTTACGTCAATACAACCGAAGCAAACAACAACCGTTTATACGGTAACGTAACAGCTGCATATAACTTCACTAAAGACCTTAAACTATCTGTTATTGCCCGGGGCGATTATTTGAACCGCGATGCCAACAGCCGCGTAGGTTCATATACCATTAATCCTGATGCATACAGCGAGAACACCTATCAGTACAAAGAGTACGATTACGTAGCATCGTTAGAGTATAACCACAACTTGAATAAAGACCTTTCTTTACGTGCAGGTGCATTTGTCGAGTCAAGGGAAGATGTCACCAAATACCTTACCAGCAGCACAGTAGGTGGCTTATCAATACCCGATCTTTATACTGTAGGTAACTCGTTAGACCGCCCGCTTACCAATACCGAGCATACGCTTAAAGTGGTGAACAGCGTATACGGTTACGGATCATTAGGCTATAAACAGTTCTTGTATTTAGACCTTAACATACGTAACGACGTTTCATCGGCTCTATCAGTAAATAATAACTCTTACTGGTACGGTGGTGCATCTGGTTCATTCGTGTTCACAGAATCGGGCCTTATCCCTAAAAACGATTTCCTAACTTTCGGTAAATTAAGGGCATCAGTTGCCAAGGTAGGTTCTGATATTGGCCCATACCAAACCGGCCAAACTTATAACTTAAGCACGGTACCTTACGGCAGCAGCCCTGTACAGTTTGTACCAAACAGCCTGCCCAACCCCGATCTTAAGCCTACGCTATCAACCGCGTATGAGTTAGGTACCGAGTTACACTTTTTAAGAGGCGATCGTATCAGGTTAGATTTCAACTATTATCACCGCAATACAAAAGATCAAATATTACCATTGCCGGTTAACGGTACCACAGGTTACTCAACCATCATAATAAACGCAGGTTCAATTGTTAACCAGGGTATCGAGATCTCGTTAGGTGGTACACCTGTTAAAACATCCGATTTTGTTTACGATGCCAATTTCAACATAGCCTTTAACCGCAACAAGGTGGTATCGCTTTATCCGGGTTTTACAACCCTTCGTTCATCACCTGAAGGTGGCGGCGGTGCGGGTATTTCCAGTTACCAGCCTGCAGGTGCAACAGGTTTTGGCTTTGTGGGTTCACCATCATTCTCGGTTAACAGTGTTGAGGGCCAGCCATACGGTCAGCTAGTCGGTTCAGGTTTCCGCAGGGATGGGGCAGGCAATATTATTGTTGATGCCGATGGTTTCCCGGAACGTGACGATAACGTAAACCTGGGTAACATACTGCCTAAGTTTACCGGTGGTTTTACTAATACTATTACTTACAAAGGCGCAACGCTTGGTTTTTCGTTCGATTTCCAATACGGCGGTAAATTTGTATCGGTAACACAGCAAAACCTTGCAGGTTCGGGCCTTGCCCTATCAACCGTTGGTAATAATGAAAACGGTGTACCAAGGCGTGATGACCCATCTAAGGGCGGTGGTACATTAGTAAAAGGCGTACATGAAGATGGCAGCCCAAATACAACTTACGTTGACACCCGCGATTTGAACGAAGGTTACTACAGCGCCATTTGGGAGCAGTACACATACGATGCCACCTACATTAAATTAAGAGAGGTAAGTTTAGGTTACAACCTGCCAAAAAGCTGGTTCGGCAGAACGCCGTTACAAACTGCACGTTTTTCGATCGTAGCACAAAACCCATGGCTTATTTACACAAAAGCCAGAATTAAGGGCATTGATCCATCGCAGCTGCAAACATCGTTTTACGAAGGCGGGCAATTACCTGCTACCCGCACCATTGGCTTCAACCTTAATTTAACCTTTTAAGAAAAAGATTATATGAAAAAGTTTTTTAATAAATTACTGTTAGTTTTTATTGCAGGTGCCGTTATAACATCGTGCAAAAAGATAACTAACGAAACAAACATCAACCCCAACCAGCCGGTTAACCTTTCAACAGGTTATGCACTTACCAGCGCATTGCAATTTTTAGGTGGTACAGCTGGCGGCAACGCAACAACTAACATAAACAGCGCCGCCGGCGAATTATACTCGCAATACCTTTCCGAAACGTTCTATAATAACGAATCGAGATTTGCCCTGGCACAGTACGATTACCAAACGTACTACACCGGCCCGCTGGCTGATTTGCAGCAAATTATTACCTTTAACACCGACGCCGCCACAAAAGACCTGGCTACAACGGTTAAGTTTGGATCAAACGCTAACCAGATAGCATCGGCGCGTATATTAAAAGCTTTTATTTTCCTGACTATTACTGATAGGTGGGGCGATATCCCCTACTCTGAAGCTTTAAAGGGCAATAAAAACCTGTCGCCAAAATTCGATGCCCAAAAAGACATCTATACCGACCTGTTTAAGGAACTTACCGAAGCGCAGGCACAATTTGATGACGGCGCTACGCTTAGCGGCGATATCCTTTTTAATGGCGACAATACTAAATGGAAACATTGGGCAAATACATTGCGCGCAGTGATGGCTTTACGTTTAAGTAAAGTTGATGCACTAACAGGCAGCGCCGAATTTAAAAAAGCGGTTGCCGATGGTTTGATGACCTCAAATGATGACAATGCCACCTATCACTACCTTGCTGAGCAAAATAACGAGAACCCTTTCTTTGGCAACTATCGCTCAAGGTATGATTACGCAGTTAGCGACCAGGTAGTTGACAGATTAAAAACTAATGCCGACCCACGCTTACCGTTGTATGCCGAAAAAACGGCCGGCGGCACGTATGTTGGGTTACCTTACGGTGCAGCTGGCGACGAGTTGGATGGCTATACGGTAGGTAACCGTGATGTGAGCCAGGGGATCTTTCGCCCGGGTAATGTATCGCAAATAAGCTTAGTTTATTCAAACCAAAGTACACCAACCACCTGGACAAGCTATGCTCAAACATTATTTGCGGAAGCTGAGGCGGCACATTTAGGATGGATACCTGGCGGTGATGCTGCGGCAGCAACATTTTATACCAATGCTATTACACAATCATTAGCACAAAATGGGGTTACGGGTACACCTGTAACAACCTATCTGGCTAAAGCTGGCGTAGTATTTAACCCGGCAACAGCGGTTGAACAAATAATTACCCAAAAATGGTTGGCAAATTACCTTGGCAATGGCTGGGAATCATGGGCAGAATATCGCCGTACCGGCTTCCCTAAACTGTTAGACCCTGTACCGACAGCGTTGAATACCGATAAGCATATCCCGCGCAGGCAGCAGTATCCGCAATCGGAAAACGACCTTAACAAAGCAAATTACAACGAAGTGATTGCAAGGCAAGGCCCCGATGCTTTATCAACCCATGTATGGTGGGATAAATAAATGATCTGCTAAAAAGGAAAGCCCGGTTAACAATGTAGTTTAACCGGGCTTTTCTTTTATATTAATCTAGCACCACCCTCACAATAAGTAAATTTCCACAAGGGAAATCTCTCGCAATAAAAGCAAACAGATAATCTGTTATTATTCAGTATTTTATTTGGTAACAATAGCATATATACAATTTTTTAATTTGTTAATTAACTATTATTTCCTGATATTTCAATTTATTATCTATTTACCTTTAAAAACGCTCTCATGAAGAAAACTCTACTCATCTTTCTTCTGTTGGTAAATTGTTGTGCCTTTAAGGCAATGGCGCAAACCAAAACAATTACCGGAACAGTCACCTCAAGCACCGACAATCAAACCATCCCCGGTGTTACCGTAAAAATTAAAGGAACAACTACCGCAGTTAGTACTGATGCCAACGGTAAGTATTCTATCAATGCAGCAACCGGCCAAACACTGGTATATTCCTTTATTGGAACCATCTCCGCCGAACGGGTTATTAGCGCTGAGGATATTATCAACGTTAAGCTGCAAGACGATGTTAAAACCCTGCAACAAGTTACCATTACAACCGGTTTCGGCGTTAAGCAAAGTCAGCGCGACTTGACATCCTCCGTACAGGTAATAAAAGGATCAGCGGTGCAAGCCACCCAGCGCGAAAACTTTGTTACCGCTTTGCAGGGTCGTGTAGCCGGCGCAACCGTTACCAGCACAAGCGGCCAGCCGGGCGCATCGGCATCAATTGTATTGCGTGGTATCACCTCAATAGGCAACAGTAACCAGCCCTTGTTTGTGATAGATGGTATCCGTGTAACAAACGATGCACTGAGCCAAAGCTCGCTTACATCAAATGGTGATAACCGCAGGCAGGATTTCACCAACCGTATAGCTGATGTTAACCCGGATGATATTGAAAATATCACCGTGCTAAAGGGCGCTGATGCGGCAGCCGTTTACGGTTCGGACGCAGCTGGTGGCGCTATTGTTATCACCACAAAAAAAGGGCAAAGCGGTAATGGCGCCGTTACTTACGATAACAACTTCAGCTTTTCTAACGCGTATCGTTTCCCGCAGGTGCAAAAAACATTTGGCACAGGCTCGTCAGGTAACCTTGACCCACTGGTGAGGACCGCTTTTGGTCCGGCTTACGCCCCCGGCACAACAACGTATGATAATCTGAAAAACATCTTTCAAACAGGCTTTTCGCAAGAGCATAACCTGGCGCTTGAAGGCGGCAACGACAAGGCTACCTATCGTATATCAACCGAATACCGGCACCAGGGCGGCGTTTTGCCCGTGGCTTATAATGACAAGATCTCGTTGCGATTTGCAGGGTCGGCTAAGCTTAGTTCAAAATTAACCAGCAGCGCCAGTTTCAATTATTTCAACATCGATAACCGTAAGTTAAATAAAGGCAACTCGGGCACCTACATTAATGCGTTGGCATGGCCAACAAATGATGATGTACGCAATTACCTTAACCCCGATGGTAGCCGCCGTACCCTGTTGCCGCCAAAACTAACCAATGTGGTTACCGATGGAACGATAGATTTTGACAATCCGCTATGGGACGCCAACAAAAACATTAGCCGCGATAAAACAAACAGGATGATAGCCAATGTGGATCTGTCATTCGACCCGGCAAGCTGGATAAACCTGCGCGCATTGGTTGGTGTTGATTTTTACACTACCAACGGCAATAACCTGTTAAGCCAGTACAGTTCATCATATCAAAATTCGGCTTTAAATAGTTTCGCTGCTACCAACGGGATCTCATCAGGCGGTATTATCGATAATTATAATGACAACAACCTGCTTACAAACGGATCTTTATTCGCTACTATAAAAAAGAATTTCGGCGATTTCCGTACAACACTTGCCGTAGGTGCCGAAATTTACGATAACCGTGACCAGATAAATGGCGCTTATGGTGAGCGCTTTTTACAGCCCGATTTTAACACCATCAATAATACCACCCCTACCACGCAGCGTAACTCGAGCAACTTTTTCGAGACACGCCGTATAGGTGAAATTGCCCGTTTAGGTATCGTGTATAAAGAAATGATCACCTTAAATGCCACCGGCAGGAATGATTATTCGTCACGCCTTTCGGGCACCAACAACAACACTTTCTTTTACCCGTCCTTTGGTGCAGGCTTTATCTTCACCGAGCTGCCGGGCTTAAAGGATAATAAAGTGCTATCATATGGTAAATTAAGGTTCTCATACGCGGGTGTGGGTAAAGACCCCTATGCGCCCTACAAGATCAAATCGAGCGTTATACAACAGGCCACAACAGGCGGCGGTTTCGCCTATGATGTTACAGGCAACAACCCCAATTTACGCCCCGAAAAAGATTACCAGCTTGATTTTGGCGCCGAGTTACAGTTCTTTGGCGGCCGTCTGGGTGCCGATTTCAGTTTTTACCAGTACCGCGCTACCGACCAGATCTTTGATCCGCGTATCAGCTACGCATCGGGTTATATACTGGAACTGGTTAACGGCGGCGAGATCCGCAACCGCGGGGTAGAAGCACAAATAACCGGCGTACCGTTTAAATCGTCAGATTTTACATGGAACACTTTTGTAAACTTTACCCTAAACCGTGGCAAAGTGATAAACCTGGGCGACCTGCCCGAATATTACAACTCTGATACCTGGATCTATGCTAACGCCCGCTCAAGCCTGTTCCCGGGCAGCAGCCTTTCCAATATTGCCACTTACGATTATGCACGGAATAATAAAGGCCAGATACTGGTTGACCCTACCAGTGGGATGCCTATATCAAACAACACATTTGTTACCACCGGCGATAGGCAGCCCGATTTTACTATCGGCTTTGGAAACAACTTCACCTACAAAGCACTCAACCTGTCTTTCCTGCTCGATATCCGCAAAGGGGGTGATGTATTTAATGGTAACGAACTGTTCCTTACGCGTTATGGTTTAAGCACCCGCACTTTAGACAGGATGCAGCCACGCATTATACCCGGCGTGTTAAAAGACGGCAACGAAAACAGCAACAACCCAACCGTGAATACTATACAGGTTACGCCTTACAACCAAACCGCTTATTACTCGGGCGCTATTGAATCTGATTTTGTAGAACACGATATCAATTGGGTAAGGTTAAGAGATGTTACCCTGAGCTATACTTTTCCGCAAAGCATGCTTGCCCGTCAAAAAGTGTTTAAAGCGGCAAGCATCTTTGTTACCGCTACCGAGGTGTTCCTGATCACCAACTACTCAGGCGCCGATCCGGATGTGAATGGCAATAACTCCTCCACAAGAGGTTCAGGTTCTGCCGGGTTTGATTACGGCACACTGGCGTCTCCCCGCACAGTTTCTGTTGGTTTAAGGGTTAAATTATAAGCTTATTACTCATGAAAAAAATTATATACACCATTACTGCCTTGTTTAGCCTTAGCCTGGCAAGCAGTTGTAAAAAATATATCGATATAAACAATAACCCCAACGCGCCTACCGCTGTAGATGCCAGCACCTTGCTGCCACCAATATTAGCCGGCATGGCCCGTGGCAACTGGTACGATAGCCGTTACATAGGCCAATATGCCCAAATATGGGGCGCGCCAACAGCCAATAATGTATGGGACCAGGAAGGTTATGTACCAGGTAGCGACTCGGGCGGCGAAATGTGGCGCACAGTTTACTTTAGCCTTGGCCAAAATGTAAATCTGATGGAGCAGGACGCCATAGCGAAAAATAAATACGATTACATTGGCGTATGCTGGGCCCTGCGTGCATGGGGCTGGCAAAACGGATCTGACGAATACGATTACATGGTTGTTAAAGAAGCTTACGACCCTACCAAGCTTACTTTTAAGTACGATGCTCCTGAGTATGTATACGCCGAGGTGGTAAAAGACTGCCAGAAAGCGCTCGATTATTTAAACCTTGCTGTTAAAACCGACGGGCTTACCGTAGGTCCTGAACTTGCCAAGGGCGATTATATGTACTATGGCGACCGGGCTAAATGGAAAAAATTTGTATATGCCATACTGGCTCAAAACATGCTACATATAAGTAATAAAGCCACATTTAAGCCGGATATGGTTAAGAAATATGCCGACAGCTCGTTTGTGAGCAATGCCGATAATGCCAGTGTACAATGTACCGGTTCGCAATCAGGCGATGCTAACTTTTGGGGGCCAACCCGGGCCAACTTACCAAGTTTCCGTCAGTCGGATTTTATGGTTAAGCTATTAGATGGCCGCATACTTGCGGGCGCGGCTACGCAAGATATCACTGCCGACCCACGCTTGCCACTGCTACTCGCTGCAAGTAAAGACGGCGCTTACCGTGGCGTAGTTGCACCGCTTGGCGACCCAAGCAGCGCTGATGCTAATTTGGCTGTAGGTGTAATGGCGGGTGCAACTACTGCCAACTCCGGTACAGCAGCGGCCAAATATATTTTTAATGATAATTCGCGCGGGGTATTGATGACCTACTCCGAGGTGCAGTTTTTTGTGGCCGAAGCGCTGTTTAAAAAAGGCGACCCTGATGGTGCTTATACTGCTTACAAAAACGGTGTTTTAGGGGCGCTTGATTTTGTGAGCAACCCGCCTCTTGCCAGTTCACTAACGGGCACACAAATGTATATTAGCCAGGCAGCCATTGATGCTTATATGACAGGGCCATCAGTACGCCAAACTGCGGCACAGTTACAACTGAGCGATATCCTGCAGCAAAAATTCATTTCGTTGTTTGTATGGGGGGCGCCCGAAGCATGGTCTGATATGCGCAGGTATGATTACAGCACCCAATATTTCCAGGGATATGTAAAGCCAACCACTATTTATGCCGATAACGCAGGCAAGCAGGTATACCTGCTAAGGCCCAGGTATAATTCTGAATACATCTGGAATGTACCGGCCCTTAAACTGATAGGTGCCCTCGAACCGGATTATCACACTAAAAAACCATGGTTTGTTTTACCGTAACATCTATACACATGAAAAATACATTATATATAGCTTGCAGCCTGCTTTTAATAATAGCAGGTTGCACCAAAACCAAAATAACGCAGCAGGGCGATGTGGCTGAGGGTGCACAAATAAAACTGATACACGCGGCACCCGGCGTACCAGCAGTTGATGGTTACGTGAACGGCACAAAGGTATCGGCCATTACCACCTATTCGGTAACGGATAACATGATCGTAACCTCTATAACTACCGGCTTTCCGTATTTAGGGGTATTCCCATCAAGTAATTACTTGGTTAGCCAGCCCGGTAGTACAAATATTAAGTTTGTAACAGCCACACCAAAACCCGCATTAAACAATCCGCAAACCTTAGTGCCCACAACAGTTGCAGGCGAGATTACCCAACCCACTACTGATGGCGGTGCGTACTCGGCATTTTTGATGGGCTTACCAGGCGGCAGTACAAACGGATTAACAGTTAAAGTTGTTGAGGATAAATTCCCGGCGCCAATTGCCAGCAAAGCGTTTATACGTTTCGCCAACATGGTACCCAACGGCACACCTGTAGACCTGAACGGCACTTTTATTTTAGCCGGTGCTGCAATAGCAACAAAAACACTAATTACCAATACAAGCTATGGTACAGTGACAGATTTTGTACCGATAGATGTTAACCCGGCAAGTACAACCAATTATAAATTTCAGATGGCATTGACAGGTACATCAACCGCCTTTGGGAGTATTACCATTGATATACCACTGGCGCCAAACAGGTATTATACGGTAATAGGCCGTGGCCTGGCAGCAGATTACGCTGTGCCGGGTACAAGCATCACCCTAAAGGCAAAAGCCAGGCCAACGCTGCCGGTATCAAACACCGAAACCAAAGCGCCTGAGATTTATTATAACGCACCTGGAATTACTTATTATACAAACAAGTAAGTATCCATCAAAAACAAAAAGCCGGCAGAACGATTTTCCTGCCGGCTTTTTTATGCAATGTATTTTAGCAGGTCTTCAAACCTAATAACATGTGGTTTGTAGTTAAACTATGGGCAAACAACATCAAACATTCCCCGGCGAACCTGAAGAGATGCCGGATAAAAAAGAGCAACCGGAAATAAAACAACCGAACGACCCTAAAGAACCCGGTATACCGCAGGAAAACCCAGATGACATACCTGTTGAACTCCCACCGGATAAAATACCCGGTGAAGATGACAGGCCCGTTGTTAGCGGGTGATAACTTCTACCATCCCACCGTTTGTAAATAAGCTGTGCGGTACAAAGTAACCGGCAACGGTTTTGCCGTTTACCTTTATTGCGCTTAGTTTACGGCCCTTACCTATATGTTTTATAGTTAATAGTTTGCCGGTGCTGGTTTTCCAGTTTACCTGATCGAACAACGGAACAGTAACCAAATACTGCGGATCGGTAGCCGATAAGGTATATAATCCCAACGAGCTGAATACATACCATGCCGACATTTCGCCCGCGTCATCCATCCCTGAAAGCTCCAGGCCTTCTTTGCCAATTCCGTAAAGGTGATTCAGGATGTAGTCTATCTTCTCCTGCGATTTCCAGGGTTTATCTACAAAATAATAAGCGAACGGTGCCTCATGGTCGGGCTGATTACCCTGGCAATACTGACCTACCATCGTCTCTACGTTACGTGCAATGTAATTGGGGTTCCAGGGCACAGTAAAAAGCGAATCGAGCTTTGCTTCAAACTTTTTCTTGCCGCCATACAACGCCACAAGGCCATTCATATCATGCGGGGCATAAAATGATACCTGCCATGCATTTGCCTCCCTGAACATGTATTCGTAATAGGGGTGTTCCGGGTCGAAGTTTTTGATAAACTTGCCGGTCTCCGCTGATCTGCCACGCATAAAGTTAACTGACTTATCAAAAACGTTCTTATAGTTTTTAGATCGTGCCAGCAGGATGCGATAGTTGGCTGTATCACCAAGGGCTTTTGCCAGTTGCGCCAATGAGTAATCATCATAAGCATATTCCAGCGTTTTAGATACACCTGCTTTGCCTTTGGTCTCCACCTCCCCCTTTTCTACCTCATTATCTGAGATGTATCCTTTCTCTATATATTCTTTAATGAATGGGCGCGTTCCGCCTTCTACATTGGCATTGCGTAACAAAAGTTTATAGGTGCCCTTCACATCAAAATCTTTAATGCCACGCAAGTAAGAGCCAGTTATAGATGATGCTGCATGGTCGCCATGGAAGAAGGTTGGGATAAAGCCGGTCTTATCACCCATATCTTTCATGGATTTGATCACATCAAGCGTTATTTTTGGTGATATCAGGCTCAACAACACATCCTTATTGCGGTAAGTATCCCATAAAGATGGAATAGTGTAATAGTTAAAATCGGTTTTAACAACCTGATTTTTAACATCGGTATATTCGCCGTTAACATCGCTTCGTAAAGCGGGCCATAACAACGACCGGTACAGCGATGAGTAAAAAAGTTGTTTTTGTTTAGCGGTTCCTCCTGTGATCTTAATTTTAGATAAGGTGGCTTCCCATTTTTGCGAAGCTTCTTTCCTGATAATATCGAATGATTTAGCACCTATTTCCTGCTCCAGGTTTTGTTTGGCGTTTGTAGTACTTACATATGATAGCGCTATTTTCACATCCACAGGGCCGTTCCCTTTATCGCTTAAACGCACTAAAGCGTGGCCGCCTTTGCTGCCGTCTTCCTTATTATCTAAGCTTTCAATCGGAGTATTAATAGTCGCGTAAAAAAATATACGGCCTTCGCCTGCTTCCTGGTAACCTTGCAAGGCATTCCCAACCTGCTCTATATGCCAGGCCGATACCCGGTTATTGGCTTTTCCAAGGTCGAAAAGAATTTGCCTGCCTGTGTTATCGTCAAACGCGTACCGGTGATAGCCGCACCTTAAGGTAGAGGTAAGGCTTACATTCACCTTATAATCTTGCAGGTACACACTATAATACCCTGGCTCTGCGCTTTCCCTTTTGTGCGAGAAGCGGGAACTGAATTTTTCGTGTGTGCCTGATACAGGTAGTAACGGGATATTACAAAGGTTCCAGTGCCCTTTATTGGTATGCGTAAAACCATATATCACACTATCCTCGTACTGGTAGCCGGCGCCCGACCCATACGCCGTAATAGGGCTTAATTGCACCATAGCATTTGGCAAAGAACTGCCCGGGTAAACCAGGCCCGCCCATGAGCGCCAGCCTTTTGGCAATGCGTAGCCCAGCACCTTTGGGTCGTTAAGCGGTGCGGTACCAATAAAAGGGTTTACATACTTTGTTAACGGTTTGGTTTGCTGCGCTTTGGCAAAATTGCCCGCAGCTATTAGTAGTAGCAGTGCTAAAAAGTTTTTGATCTTCATTATATAGGTTTATAACAGTAAGACTCAAAAACAGGCCTTTGCCCCCAAAAGCAAGCACATTAAAGCTTAAAAGCAACGGCTTTGTTACAAAGAAAAGTATTGCTATTCCTGAAATGCCAGCACCTTTTAGTGAATGGCGGCGCAACAAACTAAAATATTGTAACTATAGTCAAAATGGCTTACTTATTATAAGCAGGCCCTTTTAATTTCTATCATAATATTTTTACTCTTTGCAGCCCAATATAAAAATAACAGCCCACACAAAGCCCCGCGAATGATTCCAGACAAGCAAAAATGCATAACACTATAGCAAGCGGTGCCAATAATACAACCCAGCCCAAAATAGCTGCGATAAGCATTGTGGTTACAAACACCAAACCCATGCCAGCGGCAAAGCGCTTGGGCCCACGGTCGGTTGGTTTATAAGCAACTTTAAAAAGCTTAACCAATACATTGGCCAGTGCGCCAAGCAGGCTTAGTTTCGGGATAAAAAAAGCGCGTACAAAAAAATCGTACACCAGTAACATAATAAGCCAGTTGTACCCTGTTAACAGGAACCAGATACCCATAAACAGCACTAATAAGGCTACTATCCTTATTTTATTTTCGTTCACTTTTACATGCTCTATTGGGCATTGCAGGTCTTGGCTCATCATTTTTTAATTAATAGCTATAAAACTTAGCTTGGAAAACAAATATAATAATGCAAAATGTTAATTATTGTAAAATTAATGTGAAGGTTTTGCAGGCGGATGTATTAGTTATTATATTTATCACGAATGGCTCAACCGGAATGTTCCGGTTAAGTTATTAAACGCACATATTGTTGTTGCTGATAGGAAGCCCCCCGCCTAAACGCGTTACTCTTATCAATTCACAATATTAATATGAAAAGCTCTTATCGATCCGTTTATTTTAAGCTGATACTATTAGCACTGCTAATAAACAGCAGCTTTGTGGCCCATGCCCAACTTTCGGCGTCGATGCCTTATCAACAGGATAAGGCCGACACTATACAAACCATACCATTTACTGACAACAAAGAGTACACTGTTGCAAGCGCACCAGCCAAAGCTTTTAGTGTTTTTGACGATGATGACGATAATTCGTTACAAAAAACAATTTCTCTTAACCTGAGCAAATCGCAGGAGCGTAAACAGTTGATGAGCTATTTAAAACAGCTTGAGTTGGGTAACACCATAGCCGAAAACCAAAAAAACAACAAAGCCCTCTATCGTTTCGCCAACCTGTTTGCAAGGCTAAAGCTGTACCCGCTGGCTATGAAATGCTTTTTTAAAACCATTGACCGCGAAAACAAAAAAGCTAAAAAAAATGCAGATAAACTGGTCGATGCAGATGATAGGGTAAACATGGACGAACTGCCCATTAACACCAAAGACGACTCATTATTAAGCATACAGGCCGAAAAAGCAAAAACCACCAAAAGTAAATACACCAACTACAAACGTATTTCAAATACATTTAACGATGGAAAACCCGCTATAGCCTATGCCCTGCTCTTCCATGTAAAGCAACCCGTATCGGGCAAACCAAAGGTTTTTGTATTTAGCAATACCGGCCATACTTTTATCACACTGATAAAATACAATGCCGATTCTACCTATGTATCATGTTCGTTCGGGTTTTACCCAAAAAGCGAAAAGATCTTGTTTGCCACGCCTTGGGACCCATCATCGGAATCCCAGTTTAAAAATGATGCCGGCCACAAATGGGACGAAGTTGTAGGTAAATTTATCTCTCAAAAGAGTTTTGAAAAGATCCTTAATCTCACCAAAAAATATGGCGATCTGGAGTATCACCTCAGCAATAACAACTGTACCGATTTTAGCCTGGAAGCGGCAAACCTTGCAGGATTAAGTATCCCCGAAACGAAAGCCAAATGGCCTTTAGGTTATGGAAGTAACCCTGGCACAACAGGCCAAAGCTTAATGGATGGCAAATATAATAATACTGATAACCAGCCTGACGCAAATATCTTTAGAAGCCTTAATATCACCCTTGCCGAAAAGCAATTTATTTACCCGCCGTCCAAAAAATAGCATTAGTAAATAGCCGGGTATAAGCCGGATTATCAAACAGGATTGGCGAGTGCCCCATAAAAATATATACGTTGCGCGCCTTATAATGCGGATTAGTCCACACTACGGGATGGTCACCCATTTTCACTTTTAATTGCTGCGGATTGTAGGTATTTTCATTTACACTGGCCAGTACATGCACGTTTGGCCGCGGGCTTTTATCATACGTATACCACTCCTCCTGCTTTACCATGAATGATGCCGGTACGCCTTTCATCACCGGGTGCTTTTTATCTTCTACATTCACCCGGCCTTTTGCAAAGGTTGCTATGTAATCCTTCCACCTAATGCCGCCCATAAAGGCCGAGAACCAATCCCACATCGGGTAACCGTCAAACTCACCTAATAATGTAGCATGGTGGAAGCCTATCCAGCCGCCCCTGCCTTCGTTGATATATTTTTCGAATGCTTTGGCAGCCTTATCTTTCCATGCGTATGGCGCATAATCAAGCTGGATAAATAGTTGGTAGTCACTCAAAAAAGCGTCGTCAATTTTATCCGTATTTTGGATGAAATCAATAGTAAATCCCTTTTGCGCGGCCAATTGGTTAAGCCAAACTTTTGCCCGTTTAGAGTATTCTACATGGTGGCCGCCGTTCTCATACAGGGCCAAAACTTTAAAAGGTTTAATTTTCTGTGCTTCGGCAGCAAGGCAGGTGCAAATAATACATAACGCAAATAATACTTTTCTCATCATCGGTGCATCAGTAGTATCAATGGGATTAAAATATGCCCAGAAACTTTTTACGTTTTTTCTTAACAGGCGTGGCTTTTATAATTGCCGAATCTACTGTGGCCTTTATAGCCTTGTTTGCAGCAGCCCTGCGTGCAGCTGCTATTTTACGGTTATATAATACCCTCGCTACACTATCCTGGTTGTAGGCACGGGCCATAAAGGGTGGTTTCAGGTAATCGCGGGCATCAACATATATTGGAATAACGTTCCCTGAGGCTTCCTCTTTGTTAAAAAAAGCCGAGTAGAAAAATAAGACCATAAATATGCCGCCAAGGGTTAACACCAGGCCAAACGCGCTTTTCGGCAATAATACTTTCGATTTATCGCGCTCATAAATACCTTTCGCTTCATTATACTTTATCCCCCCCTCTCCTGCCAAAAACTTAACAGACGACAGCTCTTTATCCTTCGCCTCCTCGTCCTGCTGGTAATGTGCTACCATGTGCTGCAGGCGCTCGTTCTCGGCTTGTATAGCCGTAGTACTCAGTTTACCATCGGCGGCAAGGCTGCCATTTATAATGGCCTCATGCAATTCAACACCACTTTTAAAACGTGCCTCGGGCAATTTTTGCAGGCATTTATCAATCACATCAACCAGCCATTGGGGTACCTGTAGTTCCTGGGTTTGTTTCAGGGTGCTCCAACTATCAGGAAGACTTTTCTTACGAGCCTCGCGCAGATCGGGCACGGGCATTTCCATATGCGCCAGCATAATGGCATTACGGCCAGTTTCGCCGTTGCCCGTAAGCGGGAAAGGCACGCTGCCTGTTAGCAGTTCATACAAAATTATACCGTAACTGTAAACATCCGTTTGCAGCAGCATGGCGCCGTCGTGCTGCTCGGGGGCCATAAATTCAATTGCTCCCGCATGGCGGATGCTGCTCCGGCGTTCTTCCTCGCTCATTATCGCCAGGCCAAAATCCAACAATACATAATTGCCCGTATGGATATTATACTTTACGTTATTACTTTTTACATCGCCGTGCTTTACCCCT
The DNA here is from genome assembly GCF_041663085.1 of Mucilaginibacter sp. Lineage (GTDB taxonomy): Bacteria > Bacteroidota > Bacteroidia > Sphingobacteriales > Sphingobacteriaceae > Mucilaginibacter. Next base: position 5,927 of record NZ_JBAZRC010000068.1, on the reverse strand, counting down.
ACCTTATGGCAATGCGCCAGGGCATTGGCCAACTGATCAGCCACCCGGATAGCCTCCTTCAGCATAAAGATCTTTTCGTGCGGGGGTTGTAGCAGTTCACAAAGGTCGGGGCCTTCAATGTATTCCATCTCAATGTATGGAAGTGAGCCACTCTCGGTAATGCCCGAACTCAATATTTTTACTACATTGGGGTTAGGTTCTTCATTTACCTTTTGCAGTTTGGCAACTTCATTACTAAAGTTGCGGAAGTTTTTATCCTCCTCACTTTCGGAATGTATAGGTGTTGGCAGCAGTTTTACGGCGGTTAGCACCGGCCCCATGCGGCGACCTTTGTACACCGAACCCTGCCCGCCCGTTCGCAGGGCGCCAAGATTCTCTAACCCTTCTGTTATAGTAAAAACTTTACTCATTCGTTGCTGGTTGGTAACTAAACTCTAACACTGCCGATTCACCCAAAATGATCTGATCGCCTTCCTGTAATTGGTGACCAATATGTGTTGAGGTTAGTTTGATAATATCCTCGCTCTTCTCCGACCGTATTTTGATCTTATTCCTCGGTGGCACACCACCTTCATCAGCAAAAAGCATAAACCGGCCTGCATCGTTATTCCACTCAATACGGGCATGCTGGCGGCTTACATATTTATTGCTTTCATTTGTGCTGTCGCTCGGGAAGGCAATTTGGTTAGTGCGGAAAAAGCCATCATCGCCCTGTGCTTTTTTATCCCTGCCGATGTGGATCTTCTCGCCATCCGAAGTAATGGTATATTCCTTTTGATCGGTTTCGCCGCTTAATGCCCGCAGGTAAGCGGTAGCGCTTTGTTTGATAAAATTCTTACTGGTTTTGATAAAGAACGCAACATCCAGTTTTTTAGACCGGGTAGCTTCCTCCGGAAATTCCTGGTCGAATATCACCTCCATCAGCCAGATTTCGGGCAGATTCACGGCGTAATCGTCAGCAATACGCTGTACTTCGTCTTTAAACAGTTCAGGTTCCTCTGTATAAACAGCGGCCTCATACATCGCTTTTTCTGACGATGGGCAGTTGATAAAAAGGTTTAAGCCTTTGATATTGCCGCCTTCCCCACCTTCGGCCTTTTGTAGCTCCTGTTTAACAAATTGCAGCAACTCATAACGGATGCTTTTTACATCCACAGGCCTGTTTTCCTTATCGCTTTTGAACAAATTGAACATGATGGTACGTAGTACTATTATTTATTATTGAACCTAATATCATTAACTTAACAAGCTGACCCCATCTGGGTCAAAGGTCGGTAGCAAAACAACAGAACAAAACACCGTGCCGTCAGGTACGGAACATCAACGGGCTAAGTAGCGTACCTAACGGCACACACAATATCCTAATCCTAATTTCTACCGACATTTTGCACCTACGGCGCAATTGTTGTTTAACCTTTTCTAAAATAATGCCCTATTTATTGAACCCTAAAATCAATTATATATTATGCTAAACCCAAGGCTTATTCACTTGTTTGCTCTTTGATGCTTTTAATGTATCCTTTTTCTTTGAGGAATGGGATCACGTGATTGGCTGCCAGCCTAACTGCATCAGATGAACCTTTTGTTGATTCTATTCTCACACAAACTACAATATTGCCCGTACCGTTCTCCTTCGGCGCGAAGAACACGTACCACCCATCGTTTATCTGCTGTTTTTTCCAGATCCGCTCTGGCGTACCGGTTTTACCTGCTACCGCAAGGCCAAGTATCCACTCTTTTGGTGCACTTTGCTCTATCATATACTGGCGAAGCAGGGCGGCATATTGAGGATCGTTGGTTAGTTTAGTCCCCGGCTTAACCTTAACGGTCGAATCATTCACTTTCAACACGTACCTATTTTGCAATATCGTGCCATGATTAGCTATAGCCGCAGCCATACGCGCTACCGAAGCAGGGGTAGCTATCAGTTCACCCTGCCCCCACGCCATACCCGAGATACCCTTGGCCCTTGTTTTACGAATGTTATTCGGATCATATTTTGGCTTGGTATTAAATTCGGTTTTACGCCAAAACTCCCGCCATTTTTCTTCCTGCGCGGCGTTCTCTTTATCGCGTCCATAGTAATAACCTCCTACCCCATGTAAAAACATACCGGTTTTCATATAAACAGTAGCCATTTGCTCCTGCAAATGTTCCTCGTTAGCCAGCTTAATAAAATATACGTTGTTTGATTTGGCTACGGCACGCTCCAGTGTGATCAGCCCGGTTTCATCAGGCTCTACACCTTTGGTACGGATGCGCTCGAAACTAGCCACATTAAATTTGCGGTTAGCCGCAGCCAGCCCCAGTTTATTAAATGATGCGATGGATGTTGCCAGCTTGGCGGTAGAGCCGGGCTGGGTTGCCAGCGTAAAGCCCAGGTCCTGCGTGGTTGTCCAGGTATCTAACTGGTTTTGTTCGGCGTAGCTCATGGTCAGTTTTTCCCAATCGTGCACGGGTGGCAGCGGGTATACGGCCGAGGTAAGCACATCGCCGGTGTTTGATTCCATCACCACAACAGATACACGGTTATCCAGCAAAGAGGTATCCTGCGCTATCGAGTTTTGGATGCTGGTTTGTAGTCCCGCGTCCATGGTTAGTTTTATATCACGGTTTCGTTTTTTAAAGGCCTCCACTTCGGCACTGTTGATACCTGCCAAAAGAAGTGGGGCAATAGCGCTGTAATCGCGCTTAACTACCGTCATTTCTTTTACACCACGGGCCAGAAACCTGTCCTCGCGGTAGCGGTTAGCGGTAACGTTATATTTTTCGGTCGGCATTTTAAAGCCGCGCAGTTCGGCTGCGTGCTCGTACTCAGCAAAATAACCATTCGGACTACCGTTGAATACACCCGTATTGGCGTCACCCGTCCAAAAGAACATCTGCTCATCAAAAGGATAATACCTGTCGAGCCGCTTGTGCATAGCCGAATCTATGTTATACCCAATAGCACCCGCCTGCACCAGTTTGCGGTGTTGTTTTATCACCAGTTCGGGTTTGCTGGTAGCCAGCAGTACGCCGTCGCGGTCGTAAATATTACCAGCCTCTAAGCGGTTCATTAATATGGCAATGCGCGGGTTATAGCTAAACATACGCGCGCCGCTTTTATCGGCCACCAATGCGGGTTTCACCACCCATTTTTTATTATCGAACGAATAGCGCGATACATTTATCGATAGCAGCACAATACCTGCAACAGCGCCAAGCAGCGCAGGCACCAGGTTTTTATCCTGCTGGCGCGATATATAATTCATTTGTACAGGCGTGCCCCGGACCAATGATGCCGAGAGCAAGAACCCGGATGCCAGTAAATTGGCTACCAATGACGACCCACCATAACTTTGGAACGGCAACGATACTCCCGAAAGTGGCAACGCCCCTGTTGAACCGCCCGCTATCAGCATAAATTGGACGAATGTGGAGATGCCTATCCCCGCACACAAGTAAAAAAGGAATGGTGTGCCCGTTCGACGCCCAATGATGATGGAGCGATGCAGGTAAAGCAGGAACAAGATAAAGATACAGGTTATCCCTGTCCACCCGAACTCCTCGCCCATGGATGGTAAGATCATATCGGTATGCGCTTCGGGGATGGTTTTAGCAAAGCCTTCGCCTACGCCCTGGCCGCTTACGCCGCCGCTGCCCATGGCCCAAAGGCCGTTGGCTACCTGGTCACCACCATAAACTTCGTTATTCCAGGCATCTTGCCAAATGGCTTTGCGGTCCACAAGTCGCTGCACCGGTCCGGGGAACAGCTTGCCTAAGTATGGGATCTGATCTATGGTTAAAAACGCCGCCATGATAATGAGCACCATCATAGCCGATTCGCTTATTGATTTACGTTTGAACGCCATAAATAACGCAGCAATAGCCGCTGTTATCAGCGCCGAAAGCCAAACATTCTTTATCACCCATGATACGATGACGTACAGCACTACCGCCCCTGCCATAAACATAAAATCGCCACGGGAGAAGGAGAATAGCACAATGAAGGTAAAACATACCACCATGGCCGGGCCTAAGTCACCTAATAACAGGAACAGCAACAAGGTTATCAATATGGCAATTAAAGCGAATGAGAAGAACTGCCAGCGTTTATTCCAGCTGCTGTATTCGCTAATCAGCTTTTCGTTAGCGGCAAAAAATCCCGCCAGGAAAAGGATGATCAAGTATTTAACAATTTCGCTTGGTTGAAAGCCGAACAGGTTTACCTTAACGCCGCTACCCTCGGGGCCGGTACCAAACTTAATAGTCATGGCCAGCAGGGTTGCTGCCAGCACTACCCATGGCCAGCCGTTTGCCGCGTTGCGGTTATGCTTAAACACCAGCATACGGTAGATCCACGAATCGGGCGTAAACCGGCGCAATTTAAATTGCAGCATCACCAGCATAGCAACCAGGCCAATGCCGAGATAAGCCAGCATATCTTTAGCTAAAAACCTATCGCGTAGCGGATCCTGCAAACTCAACAGTGTTAAAAATGATAAGCCCGCGAGGATCATCACTACCGGTAATATCAACTGGTCAGCTGTGCTAAACTTCCACGACAGGATGATGTGCACCAGCAGAAATACGGCTATAAAACTGCCCGATATAATCAGGAACCATTTATTAAACTCGACCGGAGTACGGATGATAAGCGATTTTTCCTTTTTGAGGATATTAAAATCTTTAGTAGAAAAAAGCCTGATGGTGTGCGGTTGTTGGGTAAACGTAAAGCTGACATCATCATCCAGGCTTTGGATGCCTTGCGATGTACCAAACTGGTAACCGGGTTGTAATGGCAATACTTTAAAGGCCTTGCCTTCGGGCAGGTTTTTAAAGCCAGCAATGCCCTGCTCATTGGTACGGGCATAGGCTGTTAAGCTTTGCAAATGTTTTTTACCGGCGCTATCTGGTATAAATACTTTTTTAAAGCCGTTACCATTTTCGGTTATCAGCTTAACGTCTTCAATTTCTTCGTCATTGTAAATACTATCCTGCGGCAGTATCATTTCCAGCTTTACCAAAACGCCGGATACAGGCTGTTTTTTATTGACAATGCTTACACTGATGCTTTTTTCGCCAAGGGCCAGATCGGTTTCCTGCGGCACTTTAACGGGGTTATTCTTTTCACTCTCAAACAGCAACGAATCCTCGCCGGTATAGCCCAGCAATGATTGCGAAGCTTCTACCCTGCTTTTAAACGATTTACCGCCCTTTACAAAAGCATCGTCCGCGCCAATAAAGTATTTGCGCTTGTTGAGCTCGCCTATGTTATCAACCTGCGTAGTACCAGCCGATGCATTGGCAACAGTTGTGGTTATCAGATCTATGTCGCGCTTATCTTCAAAATAATATCCTTTGGTAAGCAGCTTTTTTAACTGCCCTGCGGGGTCGGGCGCGTTCAGGTTGATCATGGTGCCATCCTGCAGGCGTTTATCTACATCGGTAAAGCGCGTTTGCAAAACCGTGTGCAGCCTAAAGAACAAAAACACGAACAGAACGCTTATCAGCAGCAGGAAGATGCGTTCCTTCCAACGGCTTACCGTTTGTATTTTATCGGGTTCCATTCGGTTTAACAGTGGTTTGGGGTTTAGCGGGTTGTGGGTTTACTTTCGTGGCCGGGAAATCAGCATTGACAGCCTTGCTGTCAGGCAAGTCATACTTACGCTGAACAGGCAATTTGCAATTAATGAACTGCGTGTTCTTCAAAAACAAACCGGTATTCCCAAGTTCGATGCCTGTGCTAAAATCTTTAAATTTTAAATTATCCAGTATCACTACCCTACTATCTGTAGCTATAGATAAGGCGGGCCCTTTATAAGCTGTGTCGCGTTGCAAAGTGATATTGCCTTTCACCCGTACGTATAGGGTATCCTGATCTATATGTAGCGTATCGGTAATGATAATAGGCTGTTTAAACGAAGTATCAGACAGTACAAGCG
>NZ_JBAZRC010000067.1:0-23126 GCF_041663085.1 Mucilaginibacter sp. | reverse complement strand
CTTAAAGAGATTGCTTCGTACCTCGCAATGACGGTATGGTTAAGTATTTAGCACTTTGTTCTCTTTGGTTTATACCTTTGCTTACTTTGTGGTAATAATTAATGGATAATATTAGTTTGCATAATCAAAATATCTCGACAAATGGTTTTACTGTTATAGAAGCTATTTACAATCCGGAAGAAATAACCAGTATTCTCTCTGAAGTAAACAAAGCCAATACCGATAAAAGCACTTTTCGTAAAACGGATGATCTGTTTGCCATCAGGCAGTTTTTGAAAGAGGTACCAGCGGTGAGTGGCATTATTTTCAACGATAAATTGAAAGCTGTTATTAATGATCTGTTTGGGCCTGATTACTTCGCCGTAAAATCCATCTATTTTGATAAGCCGGAAAAATCAAACTGGTTTGTTGCCTGGCACCAGGATTTGACTATCTCTGTAGACAAGAAAACCGACCTGCCCGGGTATGGCCCCTGGACGGTTAAACAAAACCAGTTTGCCGTACAGCCACCCATAAGCATACCGCAAAATAACTTTACTATCCGTATCCATTTAGATGATACCGACGAGGGGAATGGCGCTTTAAAAGTTATTCCCGGCTCTCATCTTAAAAAAATATACCGGCCGGAAACAATTAACTGGACTACCGAAGCGGAACATACCTGTAATGTAAAAGCAGGTGGTATCATGATCATGCGGCCTTTACTAATGCATGCCTCCAACCGTACCACTAATAACAAGCCCCGAAAGGTAATACATATTGAGTTTAGTAACGCGGAATTACCGGAGGGGATAAGTTGGTCGGAAAAGAAAGTATTTATGTCACCCTGAGCCTGTCGAAGGATTAGCAATCAGGCATACCCTTCCAATGGTTCGACAAACTCACCATGACAGCTCTCTTTCAGGTGCAATTCATAGAAGAACGCGTGAACGGTTTATTTTCTAACAACATCCTTCAACCCCAAAAACTCCGCATACTTTTTAGCCGCTATTTCAATAGCTTTTAAACCAGCATCGCTTAATTTTTTAAACGGTATTAGCTCCACTTCAAGCCTCTCTTTTTTGATGGTCTTTTTCCAGATGCCTTCAATTTTACCATTGAGTATAATGGTATGGTTAAAGATGGTACCGCGCGGATCGGCTTTGCTGATGTCGGTTGCGTTGATGGCAAAGCTGCGGTCTTTGTAGCTTACAATGTACTCATCATAATTGGGCAGGAGGTAGGCTATGGTGCTTTTTGCTGTCGATGGATTGCCTGTAAACCAATAGGTGTTGCCTTCAAATTCATAACTTTCCAGCTTGTGTTTTAGGTTTTCTATACCGGCACGGGCATCGGTGATGGTTAGGCCGCTCCACCAAACAAAATCGGCCAGGGTTGCGGGGCCGTGCGAGGTAAAGTAGCGTTCCATTAGTTTAACCACTGCTTCGTGGTGGCTCAGCTTTTTGCTTTGGGGCACACGCTCATCAAACAGGGCGTAAGTAAATTGCTTGCCTGCACGCCCGCCGCTACAGATCACCTGTTCCAATTCCAGGTGCATCATAATGTGTACGTAACGCTGTTCGTCGGTAGCTATGCCGTTTTGTTTCAGCAGGACCGATAGTTCGTCGCGGGCCACTTGTTTGCCACCTTGCAGGGCTTTGCTGATGATTTTTTCGCTTTTAGTTAGCACGGTATCGTTTATCTCCAATTGTTTGTGGCGACCCCTGGCAAGTGATTGTATACGATGAGCGGTAAGATCCAACATCCATCGGGCATCATCAGGGTGTACAAAATGCCAGGTAGGGCGCATCACGTGTGTGCGGATGATATGGCCATCGGTAAAAGCGTGTTCAATGAATTCGTCGGTGCTGTTTTTGAGGCGCATGCCTAAGGCCCATTTAGCGCCGTTGTAATCCTGCGATTGCACCGCGCCGAGGTATTTAACCACATCGGCAGGATCGGTAAATTCCGGTTTGGTTAAATGTTGGTTTTGCAGGCGCAGGGCGGTTAAGTCAAAAGCGTTCATGATGTTTCAAGGTAGGAATAAATACGGTTTTCGGCAATGTGAAATAAGCGTAAGTCTCGCGGCGAGGTTACTCACCCGGTCATTGCTTTGCTCGACCACCCTCTCTTCGCTGCGCGGAAAGAGGGGAATAAAATATCATTGCCGTTGGCTTCAGCCAACGGTAGTTGAGAAGCATTTCTGGCTTTAGCCGAACTCAAACTGTATTTGGCTAAAGCCAATTCTGTTAATTTGCTATTCCGTCCCTTAAAAGGGACGGCAATGAATTGTTGGGGTGAGTCAGCCCGCGTTAGTGATTGCAGCGGATACCGGCCCTGCGCCTAATGCCTTGTGCGCGTATGAGCGGAAAGCACGGGCCGTAGGTAACGTCCTTATTAGTTTGCGGTTGATTGAGTGAGTGGTGAATGGTATTTGCATAATTGTAGCCGCTTATCCAACCACTCACCGCTTAACCACTCTCCACTCACCGGCGCCCAACTCTCCACATCCGCTTAACTTTTCCACAATCCCTGTATTACGCAGGCAATGAATTAAATTAGCAGATTATTAAAACAGGACACACCCTTGGCTAAGAGCGAAACCAAAGAAACCCCCTTAATGCAGCAGTATAACGCCATAAAGGCTAAGTACCCCGGTGCTCTGCTGCTGTTCCGCGTGGGCGATTTTTACGAAACCTTTGGAGCCGACGCCATTAAGGCGGCAGGCATTTTAGGCATTACGCTAACCCGCCGTGCTAATGGCGCTGCTTCACATATCGAACTGGCGGGTTTCCCGCATCACTCGCTGGATACTTACCTGTCGAAGCTTGTTCGTGCCGGGCAGCGGGTGGCCATTTGCGACCAGCTGGAAGATCCAAAAACTACTAAAACCATTGTAAAGCGCGGTGTTACCGAACTGGTTACACCTGGTGTAGCCACCAGCGATAACATCCTGCAGCAAAAAAGTAATAACTACCTGGCTTCGCTTTATTTTGAGAAGAATAGTATCGGCATTGCCTTGCTGGATATTTCTACAGGCGAGTTCCTGGCTGCGCAGGGTAATACGGGTTATATTGATAAGTTGCTGCAAAGCTATGCACCAAGCGAGATCATCTTCCCTAAAAGCCGCCAGCACGATTTTAAGGATACTTATGGCGACCGCTTTTATACCTACACCCTTGATGAATGGCCCTACAGCGGCGATTACGCGCAGGAAACGTTGCTTAAGCACTTCGGTGTAAAGTCACTTAAAGGTTTTGGTATTGATAAGTTGAATTTGGGCATTGTGGCCGCCGGTGTGGCATTGCATTACCTGAACGAGACCGAACACCGCAACCTGCAGCATATCTCGGCCATTGGCCGGATAGAGGAGGACAGATACCTGTGGCTGGATAGGTTCAGCATCCGTAACCTGGAGTTGGTGGGTTCATCGAACGAGAACGCGCTGACGCTGGTTGATGTGCTGGATCATACCTGCTCGCCCATGGGCGCACGAATGCTGCGCAGGTGGATAGTAATGCCGCTTAAAGAAATTAAACCCATCAACGACCGCCTTGGTGTTGTTGAATACCTGATAGAGCAGGAAGAGCTGCGCGAGACCCTGCAAAACCAGATTCGCCAGATAGGTGACCTGGAAAGGTTGATCTCGAAAATTGGCTTGCAGAAAGCTAACCCGCGCGAGGTGTGCCAGCTTAAAAAAGCTTTGATAGCGATTGAGAGCATCAAAAAGCTTACGATGGAATCGGCCAGTGAGCCGATGAGGGCTATTGGAGAACAGTTGAACCCCTGTACATCCATATCCGAAAAAATTGCCCGCGAACTGCACCCCGAGCCACCGGTAATGATGGTAAAAGGCTCGGTAATGAACGAAGGGATCAACGAAGAACTGGACAGGCTGCGTAAAATTGCCTTTGGCGGCAAAGGTTACCTGCTGGAAATCCAGAAACGTGAGGCCGAAGCAACGGGCATCCCGTCACTCAAAGTATCGTTCAACAACGTGTTTGGGTACTATCTTGAAGTTACTCACAGTCATAGGGAAAAGGTGCCTACGGACTGGATCCGCAAGCAAACACTGGTAAACGCCGAGCGCTACATTACCCCCGAACTGAAAGAATACGAAGAGCAGATATTGGGTGCCGAAGAAAAGATACTGGTGCTGGAAACCAAGCTTTATAACGACCTCCTTTACGCCCTTGCCGAATATATAAAACCCATACAGCTCAACGCTATACTGATAGCCCGTTTGGATGTGCTGCTTAACTTTGCTACCATATCCATCAAAAACTATTACGTTAAACCCGATGTGAACGATAGCCGCACGCTGGATATAAAAGGCGGTCGCCACCCGGTGATAGAAAAGAACCTGCCGCTTGGCGAGGAATATATCACCAACGATGTTTACCTCGATTCGGATTCGCAGCAGATCATCATTATTACCGGGCCCAACATGGCGGGTAAGTCGGCGCTGTTGAGGCAAACCGGTTTGATCGTACTGATGGCGCAGATGGGCTGTTTTGTGCCCGCGAAAGCTGCTTCGGTAGGTTTGGTGGATAAGATCTTTACCCGTGTTGGTGCGTCTGATAATGTGTCCTCCGGCGAATCGACCTTTATGGTGGAGATGAACGAAACGGCCAGCATCCTTAACAACCTAAGCGACCGCAGCTTGATACTGCTTGATGAAATAGGCCGTGGTACATCAACTTACGATGGTATCTCCATCGCCTGGTCAATAGGCGAGTATCTGCATAATCACCCAACTGCAAGGGCTAAAACGCTTTTCGCCACGCACTATCATGAGCTGAACGAATTAAGCAACAGCTTTAACCGTATCAAAAACTATAATGTATCGGTTAAGGAAGTCGGCCAGCAGATTATCTTCCTGCGCAAGCTGGTACCGGGCGGCAGCGAGCATAGTTTCGGGATACATGTGGCCAAACTGGCCGGTATGCCAACAAAGGTACTTACCCGCGCCAATGAGATATTGAAGAAACTGGAGAATGAACGCACGGGCGGCGAGCATATTAAGGAAAGCATCCGCAAGGTGCAGAAACAAGCCGTGCAGATGCAAATGTTCTCGATAGACGACCCGGTGCTGGTGAAGATCCGCGATACGCTGAATAACCTTGATGTAAACACCCTAACCCCGGTTGAAGCTTTAATGAAGCTTGATGAAATACAAAGGGTGATAAAGGGGTAGGGGTAAATTGCAATTTTAACATGAAGTTTTTTACCTTATACCTGTAAACCTATTAACACAATGATTTTAAGACGAACTTTCATCATTACAGCGCTGCTTGCTGTGGCATTTGTATCCTGTAAAAAAGATACAAAGATTATTGAACCTCCTGTTGACGAAAAAACAAAACTACCGCAGATTACCATAACCGGGGCTGGTACATTTGGCGCTATAGTTAAGGGCAAGGCATTTATCGGTAAAATAATATCGTGTACATATTCACACGATAATAACTTTCCGGATTATTACAATTTTACCTTAACGGCTACGGATGCAAACAAGAATATGGTTCAGATAAGTTTACCGGTAGTACATAAACTTGCCGAAAAAAATTCATATACCTTAAATAACATCACCTTTTCGGAATGGGCAGGCAAATATACGGATGGGGCAGCAGCCGGAAATCCTTATCAAACTAATGCAACGGATAACGGTACGGTCAGTTTCTCAAAAACTGATGATGAAAATAAAATCTTTTCCGGAACATTTTCATTTGTAGCCGTTAATACAGCAGGCGAAAAAGTGACCATTACCGATGGCCGTTTTGATACGCATTATATTTACACTGAAGAATAAAAAAGGTATCACTTGGTATAACCCGCGCTTTGGAGTGTTGAAATGTTTAAAACATCCGCTGTAACGTTTAAACGTTAACAAATACCTTAGCATATGCTAATACCTCGCCATTTACGCTTGCTACTGTTTTTTGCCACTGCCATATTATTATCAGCCTGTCATTCAAAAAAACTAACGGTTAAGAACGGTGACCCTCGTACAATGGTTAAGCCGGATAAGGATATTGCTGATAAATACGCTGCTTTGATGGGGGTAAGCCGTAACGATATACAGAATGGCCGCCTTTACAGCTTTATTGATGAATGGTACGGTACTACGTACCGTTTCGGCGGCCTGGATAAAAGTGGTGTAGATTGCTCGGGCCTGGCTTTTTTGTTAGAACAGCAGGTTTACGGTATTACGCTTCCCCGTATGACGAGTAAACAGATCCTGGTAATTAAACGTAAATACGAAGAAGAATTACAGGAAGGCGACCTGGTGTTTTTTGATTTTGATGGCAAGCAGTTTAGCCATGTAGGCGTGTACCTGCAAAACGGTTATTTTGTACATGCCAGTACACGCAAAGGTGTAATGATAGCCAGGCTGCATGATAACGGCATCTATAAATTCTTTTCGCGCGGAGGCTCTATCATCGATCCGGCGTATTCATCACAGGCCGATTAAGCTTTATAAACGGCTGGGAACGCATTACTGGTATATAATTGTTAATTTTGTGCTTCTATGTCAAAGCAAAAGGACGATTACTCTTTCTGGACTAAATATAAGCGTTACGCCGGTAACGAGATATTGTTGTATGTGATCATGATCGTAGGTATAATTCTCGGCATCATTATATTTAGCTGATCAGTTTTTTACCAGCGTTACGTTATAGCTGTCCGCATCGGCTATGGTTTGATAAAACTCAACAAGGTCGGCATATTTGTCTTTACTGTAATTGCCGTCTATTATTTGTACCCTTCGTTTGTAAACAAGTTTATTATCATTAATTAACACGGTTACCCTAAAGCTGCCAAACGGTTTTTTCAGGTTGATGTTTAATGGCTCCATATCCGGCCGGTAACCCGCGGGCAGGGTATAGGTTATTTCATCTTCGTCGGTATAGCCCCGGTTAATGTATACCGGGTTAACACGGTTGCGAACATCTTTTATACCGCGTTGTTTGTTTACCGGGTTAAGCGAAAAGTATAGTTTGTTGTTATCTTTTGATGCAAAATCATACGCGTTCAATACAACGTTTTCTGTAGCTACAGGTATTTCTTTTTTATCCTGCTTCAGCTCCAGTTTTTCTACCGCGAGGTTGCTAATGTTAGCATACATTTTTTGCAGGGTTTTAACCTGTTCGGTTAAAGGCTCGCCTATTAGCGCTTCGGGGTTGTCATATTGTGTGCCTTTATAAATGGTGGTCATATCGCCGCTTAATTCACCATCGGCGGCTATAGTGAAATTTGCTTTACGGTTTTGTAAATTTTGAGTAGCTGTATATTTGGGCGTATGCATTACTCTGCCACCCTCTGGGGTACAAGCCAGTACGGTACGGTCGTCAGTAAAATCGCTTAAAAAACCAAAGGGTATCTTTTGGCTGGTGCATTCCAAAAATGTAGTGTCGTTTTTTAGAGGAAGGCAAAGTATAACATGATTAAACTGGTTCATACTTGCAAAATCGGGCAGCATGCTTGCTTTCATGCTCCCTGCATCTACCACGCAATACCACGAATCTATATCCGCAGCTTTCAATAAAGCCCTTGTATAATTTACCAACCCCTTACAATCGCCATAGTTAAGGCGATCAACTTCGCTTGCCAAAAAAGGCTGATACCCCCCAATGCCCACCTGGATGCTGATGTAATGGGTTTTATTCTGCATGTACTCATAGATCTTTTTTGCCTTTAGTTTGGTATCGGTAATGCCGGCGGTGAGTGTTTTAATATACTGGATAGTTTCAGGGGGCAATGTTTGGCGGTTTGCCAGCAGTTTATCATAACTCCAGCGGCCCAGTTCGTCCCAGTTGGTGAACGATCCGTTTATCCCGCCGTAAACAAAATCCCTGGGGGTTATTTTTACAGTGCTTAAATAAGTTTCTGCAATAGGGCTGTAGGGCTCGCTTCGTATTGCTTTAAGATTGTTTAGCTGCCAGGTGTATGTTTTTAATCCATCTTTTGTACTACCTATGCCAACTTTGGCAGGCATATTTATTTCTTTGTATCTGATGCTAAAATCGGGACGACAGGCAAAGGTGTAAGTGCTTTTTTCTACCGCCAGCCCGTTCTGTGGATTGGGTTTCCAATCTCTGATATTTAGCGTTTGCTTTGATTTTAACTCGTACTCATACTCAATGGTGTAAGGGTACGAGCCTATAGAGGGGATAAAATGTTTAACGCGCGAGTCTTCATACAACGAAAAATTGTTAACAGCGCTTTCGTCCTCAAAATCTTTTTCGCCAAATTTGCGTGATAGTTTTCCAAACTCGTTGTAAACGGTACCCTTAATATTTTTGATGATGTTGCTCTTATCATAAAAAACTACGATATGCGCAATATCATCACCGTTTTTGTTGAGTACGGTAACGGCTGTTTTAATACGATAAAAGGTGGCGCCATCCTTTACCTCGGTGTATACACTCTGATCGCGAATAACGGCACTTGCGTAGGGTAGCAGGTCTTTTGATATCAGGCTAACGTCATAATTTGCCTGGGCATTTGCTGCACTGACGCTGAAATGCAATAATAGTACTGTTATAACCCGCTTCATTTCTTTTTACTGAAAACTATGTCTGCTTTTTCTGAAGCAATTATTTTGTTATACAATTCTTTTAAATAAGGGTACTCTTCCGGGAAGTAAATTGATTTGTTGAACTGTATTACGTTTGAATAAGTGAAATTATTACCCTCGCGCGTAAAATCTGTAAGGTACTGGCCACCCCTGTTTGGCAGGCCTATTGATACTGCCTGTGGCGAACTCTCTATAACATACCCATCAGGCAGGTGCATGTTTAAAATATACCTTTTGTTTGATGGCATACCCCAGTCTACCGGGTAAGAGCGTTCTGCAAGTTTAAAAGGGTTGGATACATACCTGTCAAACAACATAGGGTTGAATGAGAAACGGTCATGGTTCATGCTGCCAAAAACATCTATTTCCACCTCCAGTTTTTCGCTAAGGGGCGCATTTAAACTATCCAGATTTAATATTTCCGATTTCAGGATCTTTACTTTACCCAGTTTTTCGTCAAGGTTCTCTACATATTCATCAACGGTATTGAATTTTTTAATAGCCTTACGTTTTTCATAAGCATCGTATCCGGTGTAATAAGTACTTATAGAGCCTTTTAGCTTACCGTTGGGTTGCAGGGTAAAGTCTAAATTACTGACCGTGTTCTTTTTTTGTGTCGCCACCAGGTCTATCCAGTACGATGGCTTATCCAAACTCATTACCCGGCCCTGGTCGTTCAGGCATTTCAAAGGCAGCATACCAAAGGGCAGCATTGGGTCGGTAGCATCTAACAGGTATGATTGGTTGCCGATATTTGCCTTGGCAATAATGTAATCAAATTCACTCTCTACCGGGTATAACCTGTTTATCAAGCCATTTTGGCGTGTGGATAGTAAAACAGCCTCGGTTTTTATGCCTGCTGAGTTTAACGCGGCTGCTAAGGCCAAATTTATATCGGCTATATTGCCGGTATGGCTATCAAGGGCTTTACGTACACCATCGCTTCCCCTTGAGTACATACTGTTCCATTTGATGGTTTTTTGTATATAGCTATAAATAGCAACCGCTTTATCCATCTCATCGGTTTTACCGGCAATAACGGGAGCAATGTAATTTTTTAACAGGTCTTTTTTTATCTGCGAGCCAAAGTATTCTGAATGTTTAAGGTTGTAGTCGATATCTTTCCAATCTTTGGTAACCCTATTTTTTACGCCTGTATATGGGTTAGTCCATTCTTCGAGATTAAAATATACGGCAGATATAAAGTTTTTTGATGATGTCATGTAATCCTCGGTTATAAAAGCGGGGATATCGGCCATACCATAACTTAAAAAGGAACAATCACATTTTGAGCCACGACTGCTAAAACACTCACGCTCAACTTCCGATTTGGATTTGCTGAGTTTTAGGCCACCGCGGATCATAGCGTTATACGTCCAGAATGCTGGTATATGTACCTGGTATTCTGAATAAGCTTTAGGGATATCATCCTGAAACTCCCACGATGGGAACCGGTAAAAGCCCTGAAGCACCTTAGTGTAAGTATATTCTATAATACAGCCGTTACGTATGTTTGGTAAGGCGAATTTTTTTTGTTTCCAGTATTTGTTTTCTGTTGTGGTAAATATTTTCGATGCATCCATTTCTGCAACCTTTACCGATCCGTTATCGTCCATGTAGGTTGTTGCGCCCTTTATATCGGTAATATCATCGTGCGTATCAGCGTCATCATAAAAAGCAAGCGTAACCGTGCCTTTATCAAAAGCCTTGTTGTCAAGTATCTTTATTCTTACATGATATTTAAAATAAGTTTTAATGCCGTCGTCGGTGGCATCAATGCGGGTCGATCCAAACTCCTGCAACACAAAAGCATGAGCAGAGGTATCAAGCGGATATGTTTTTTGGTTCATTTCCTCAACTGTAAATCTGCCGAAGGGAAAATCCTGTGCTTTGCATATTGTTGTAAAGCAAATGAATACCAATAAGTTAAGTAATTTTTTATTCATGTAATAAGGCCGTTTTTAACAGTTATGAAAATATGAAAATATACGCACATCTGCTATGCAAAAAAAGTGTGCCGATAATTTTGAGAGTTTTCACACCTTTGCAATACTGATAAGCAAAAATGAAATTACAACTAAAGCGGCCTCTTGCCTTTTTTGATCTTGAAACCACCGGTACCAATATTGGCGCCGACCGTATAGTAGAGATATCTGTTATAAAACTTAACCCCGATGGCAGCGAGGAGGTATTAACCTTGCGTGTACACCCGGGCATACCTATTCCGTTAGAATCATCATTGGTACATGGTATTTATGACGAGCATATTAAAGATGAAAAGCGTTTCGAAGAACTTGGCCAGCAAATAGCCGATTTTATACAGGATAGCGACCTGGCAGGATATAACTCTAACAAGTTTGATATCCCGATGCTGATGGAAGAGTTTTTACGCGCTGGCGTACAATTTGACCTGGATAACCGCCATTTTGTGGATGTACAGAACATTTTTCATCAGATGGAGCAGCGTACCCTAAAAGCAGCTTACCAGTTTTATTGCGATAAGAGCATTATTAACGCGCACTCGGCCGAGGCTGACACCCGCGCTACCATGGAGGTTTTGCTGGCACAGATAGAGCGTTATGAGAACCAGGAATGGGAAGATAAAAAAGGTAACAAAAGTGTACCTGTTGTGGGCGATGTAGAAGCCTTACATAAATTTACCAACCTAAGTCGCCCGGTTGATTTTGCCGGCCGCATGGTATATAACGAACAAGGCGAAGAACTGATAAATTTTGGCAAACACAAAGGCAAAAGGGTAGAAGATGTGCTGAATGCAGAACCAAGCTATTACTCGTGGATGATGCAGGGCGATTTTCCGCTTTACACCAAACGTAAACTGGAAGAGATATACAAACGCTGGAATGCTAAAAAGGTAGCCGAAAGGCAGCATGCAAAACCGGCACAGCCAGCCGCCGCACCAGCAAATGCAGCAGCAGCGCAGGCGCCGAAACCGGCTTTTCAGAATAATAGCCCTAAAAACAGCCCGCAATTAAACAGCCAACCTTTTAAAAAGAAGGAAGAGCCCGCAAAACCTGTTGATGAGGATATGCTGGCGCAACTGGCCATGAAGTTTAAGAAGGGATAATTTAGAGGTTAGTGGTTAGAGATTAGTTGTTAGCCTGCGCGCGTAAGCCCAACAAGATAGAAAGGCCCAATTCTAAAGAATTGGGCCTTTCTATCTTCCACGCGTCATTGCGAGGTACGAAGCAATCTCCCTATAGGCAATGGCGAATGCAAAGCGTTTATGTATGGTCAGGAGATTGCTTCGTACCTCGCAATGACGCGTGGGTTACAGGGCAATCTATATTTCTTTCAGAAATTGAATATTACGGGTGAGGCCCTCAAACTTCGTCCTCTTCACAGCGGAGTTTTTAAACACTTTTTGGAATACATCAGTAGTAATATCTTCCCAATCCTGCTTTTTCAAACCATGCAGTTCTGGATGTGGGGTAAAGGCCGGTTCGGTGTGCAGTACAGAGAAACGGTTCCAGGGGCAAACATCCTGGCATATATCGCAGCCAAACATCCAGTTATCCATTTTGCCTTTAAATTCCTGCGGTATCTCGTTCTTTAGTTCGATGGTGAGGTAAGAGATACAGCGGCTGCCATCAACCACGTACGGGCCTACAATGGCATCTGTAGGGCAAGCGTCAATGCAACGGGTGCAGGTGCCGCAATGGTCGGCAGTGGGTTCTATATCGTATTCCAGTTCAATGTCAACAATCAGCTCAGCTAAAAAAAAGAAGGAGCCAGCTTGCTTGCTGATGAGGTTTGTGTTTTTACCAACCCAACCCAAGCCTGCTTTTTTTGCCCAGGCTTTATCTAATACCGGTGCCGAGTCTACAAATGCGCGACCGCCAACTTCGCCGATTTTTTGGTTGATTATATCTAATAATTGCTTTAGTTTATCTTTAATAACGGTATGGTAATCAGCGCCGTATGCGTATTTAGAGATTTTTGGTGCCGATGGGTCGAGCTGGGTTGTGTCAGTATAATAGTTTAATCCTAAGGATATGACCGACTTTGCGCCGTCTACCAGTAAACGCGGATCGAGGCGTTTATCAAAGTAGTTCTCCATGTAGCGCATCTCGCCGTGCATGCCTTTGTTGAGCCAGGCTTCCAGTCGTGGTGCTTCTTCTTCCAGGAACTCTGCCGGAGCTATACCGCAAAACAAAAAGCCCAGGTTTTTGGCCTCGGTTTTTATAAGTTGTGAATATGCCGACAGATTTTGCTGCATGTTGCAAAGATACGATATGCCGGTGTTTTTTAATCTGTTAAGGCTTTAGGCTATTTAAAATATGGATAAATACCTTTCTTTTTGAATAGTGGTATGGCTTTTGGTGTTATTATAGAAACTAAAACACTATGCTGCGATCAGCATTTTAACAACACAACATTATGGAAAATAAACCAGAAGGATTTGACAGGGCCAATGGCCAGGGTAAAAACCACGATATAACAGGGAATGTTGCCAACGTTGGTAATGATACACTTAAGCAGGATGTAAACGATAAAGATCTGGCTAAAAAGGTGCCTACGGTTACACCGGAGTCGATAGCAGAGATAGCAAATGATACGCCTGAGTTGGAAAACCCAACAGCGCAAACATCGTCAAACAAAGGGCAGGGGCCTGCGGGCGAGGATCTGTAAAACTAAAAGGCCTGTTCAATGAGCAGGCCTTTTAGTTGATTACCTGTTATGGTATAACCTCGAATTGGAGTAAGTAGCTTCGGCAATTATTTTGTTATTCTTTATTTTGAAAATGCTGCAGTTATGAAGATCGTACCGGATAGGGCTGTTAGCTTTTTCTTTTAAACCAACCACATCGTACTCCACCACAACGGTCGAATCGTTATTGATCATATTATCAACCAGGTATTTGGCATCTGATGATACATAGAACAATTGATGAAAAATCTGGTCGGCACCCGGCGGGCCATATGATTCGCCGTCCCAATCGCTGGTGGTTATTTTTGCTTTGTCGGCATATTGGCCAATCAGGCTTTTCAGGTCATGATCGTTAAGATAGCGGAAATGCTCGTCTATCAATTGTTTTGATTGTTCCGTTTGGCTAACATCCGGCTTTTCGGGCTGGTTATTGCACGCGGCAATTGCTGTTGCCAGTATAATGAAAAGGATAGGGCGAAGGGTAATTGTCATGGGTTTAAATGTAGCTAAGTTATATCAAAAAATAAAACCCCCTTCTGTAATACAAAAGAGGGTTTATCAATATCGAATTAGTTTTAAAAGCTATTACGAATGCTATTGCTTAATGTTTTAGCGCTCCAATAACCGCTATCCAGTATGCGGCGTACGGTTAACAACGGGTAATCCGGGTCGCGTTTATCTGCCAGTTGGAATGCCATTTTAAAACCTCTTTTATCAAGCTCGGGCAAAACTGGTTTTTTCCAGATACCAAACGGGTATGCAAAGTATTGGATCTTTTTACCGGTTATTTCTTCCAGTTTTTTTGTTGGCTTATCAATTTGTGTAACCCAGTCATCAACCGGCCTGTTGGTTATTTTGCCATTAACACCTTTTATAACCAGGTTTGAGTTATGCGAGTATTTGTCTACACGGTGATGATCCCAGGTGTGGCTTGAAATTACGTGGCCATCATCAGATAGTTTTTTGATCATCTCTGCCGTCATATAATGCGGGCGGCCAATTGATACCGTCATTACAAAGAAAACGCCCTTAAAGCCGTATTTCTTCATTTCGGGCGCTGCAATGGTGTACTGGTCAAGGTCGGTATCATCAAAGGTTAGCATGATGGGTTTATTGGGTAGCGGGGCGCCTGTAACCAGGTAGTTGTACAACTGATCGGGAAGGATGGTATGGTAACCGCTATCGGCCAGCATTTTGATGTGTTCTTTAAAGGCAGCCACCTGCACAATATAATCTTTAGCGTTTTTAGAATCGGTAGATTTCCAGTCGCGTATTTGGTGGTAGCAGAGAATTGGCACCTGTTTGCGGGCCAGTACCGCTGCTTTATCAACAGGGCCGGTAGCCAGTTTAACAGCAGGCGATGCTGTTTCTTCTGTTGTTGTTTTTGCGCTATCAGCACCAGCTTTATCTGTTGATGATGGTTTTGACTGGCATGATACCATGCCTAAAAATACAAGCGGCAATACGGCCGAAAATTGCTTTAACATAATGCGGATGATGATAATATGAAACGCTAAAATAATATAATTATAGCGGGATATATTAACTGTTAATAAATTTTAATCGCTTTTTAATTTAATTAACATTGCTACAATACTATACGTTTACCTTCGGCAATAGATCGTTTGGCAGCATCCAGTATTTGCATCACTATCATATTATATTTTAATGACGACCTGTCGGTAATACCCTTAAGCCTGTTTTTTGATACCAATTGCAGATAGCTTATCGGGTTATCTTCAGGCGAGAGTAACGGGGGCGCTACACGCATCACGGCGGGCGCTTTACCTATCCGTGCCAAAACATTGCTGTTATCCAGCGCGTGCATATAGCCTTCATCGCCAAACACCTCAAGGTCTTTTATAGAAAAGGGCCAGTTCCATGATGCCTCTATAATGCCGGTGGCGGTAGGGTACTCTACAATAATTGTAGCATCATCCTCAACCTTTGGGTAGGTTTGCAGTTTAAAATGGCGGGCAACAGCCGTAACCGCAATTGGTTTCTGGCCGTTCATTAGCCAGGTCATCAGGTCGGCGCCATAGCAGCCAAAATCATTTAAGGCACCGGCACCGTTTAACTCAGGATCAGTTAACCAATTGGTGAAATCCTTACTGCAACCAATTTCTTTTGGCCCTTCATGCCCATCGTGCACTACCATTTTCCTGATCTGGCCGATGCTGTCTTTTGCTACAACATCATAAATATGCTGGTAGGATGGATACCAGGTAGTTTCGTAATTGGTAAGCAGTTTTATATAATATTTAAGCGCCAAAAACTCCATACGGCTTGCCTGTGCAAGGGTGGCGGCCAGGGGTTTTTCAACCATTACCGAAATACCCAGCGGGGCGCAAACCTCAACAATATCAATATGCTTAGCCACCGGGTTATATCCCAACACCACATCAGGTTTTTTGGCGGTCACCATTTTTTTCAGGTCATCGAAGAAAATAGAATCGGGCAGGTTATACTGTAACTGATACCTTTCCCTTAGCTTTTTATCAGCCTCGGCAATACCCACAATAATCACTTTACCATTACGATATTCGCTTAAAATATTATGTACATGATCATGCGCTAAACCGGCTATGGCCAGTTTTTGGGTGCTTAAAAGCACCGGTGGCGGCGGGGCTGTTGGCGGCGGTGTTTTAACTGCGGGGATAACCTGTGCCAAAGCAACGGATAAAAATGTGCCTGATACAATGATCAGGCACATGAATAATTTTGCGAATTTCATGGTAGTGTTTGTGTTATTTTTCATTTGATAATGAATACGGCACATCTGCAGCTTTTGTACCACGCGCCTTATTTGGCACAGCCGACATGTTAAAGTTTAAAACACCGCCTTGCTGCAATGCTTTATGGCTTAACCAGTTGTTGGTGTATGGTTTACCATTAACGGTTAACGAGGTTACAAACCTGTTTGCTGCGCTGTTATTGGCAGCGTTTATGGTAACAGTTTTACCGTTCTCAAGCGTAAGTGTTACTTTTTTGAATAAAGGCGCACCCAAAACATACTGGTCTGTAGCGGGGGTTACCGGGTAAAAGCCCATTGCCGAAAACACATACCAGGCAGATGTTTGCCCGTTATCCTCATCGCCGCAATAACCATCGGGGGCAGAGTGGTACATTTTGTTAATTACATCGCGCACGTGCAACTGGGTTTTCCATGGCTCGCCAGCGTAATTGTACAGATATATCATGTGCTGGATAGGCTGATTGCCATGCGCATACTGCCCCATGCCTGCTATCTGCATCTCACGTATCTCGTGTATCACTTCGCCGTAGTAGCTATCATCAAAAACAGGAGGGAGCGAGAAAACAGAATCTAACTTGGCTGTGAATTTTTGCTTACCGCCCATCAGGTCAATAAGGCCCTGTACATCGTGGAAAACGCTCCAGGTATAGTGCCAGCTATTACCTTCGGTAAAGGCATCGCCCCATTTAAAGGGATTGAACGGACTTTGGAATTTGCCGTCCTTATTTTTACCGCGCATTAACCCGGTTTGCGGGTCGAACAGATTTTTATAGTTCATGCTGCGTTTACGGTAGATCTCTGTTTCGGATGCTGGGCGGTTTAGTGCTTTGCCCAGTTTGTAAATGGTAAAATCGTCATAAGCGTACTCTAAAGTACGGGCGGCATTTTCGTTTATCTTAACATCGTAAGGCACATAGCCCAGCGAGTTATAGTAATCAACACCATCGCGGCCGGTTGCCGCCGGGCCATCGTTATTGGCGCCATGCAGCAATGCCTGGTAAAGTGTTCCGATATCGTAGCCACGGCCGCCTTTCAGGTAGGCATCGGCCACAACAGATGCAGAGTTGTTACCCACCATTACATCGGCATAGCCCGGGCTGCTCCACTCGGGCAACCATCCGCCTTCTTTGTAATCATTAATAAGGCCCTGTTGCATCTCTTTATTGATAGAGGGGTACACCAGGTTCAGGAAAGGGTATAAAGCCCTGAAGGTATCCCAAAAGCCTGTGCCTGCAAACTTATAGCCGGGGAGTATCTGCCCGTTTTGCGCGCTCCAGTGTACCGGTTGGTTTTTGGCATCCAATTCATACATTTTATTAGGGAAAAACAACATGCGGTAAAGGCATGAGTAGAATGTTTTTACCTGCTCAACCGAACCACCCTCAACAGCAAGTTTACTTAGGGTTTTGTTCCAAACAGCTTTTGCTTTTTGTTTGGTAATATCAAAGCTATCAGTACCAACCTCGCGGTTTAAGCTGATCTCGGCCTGTTCAATACTAATGAATGACGAGGCTACACGCATGTTTACCTTTTCGCCTTTGGCTGTTTTAAAACCGATGACCGCCATAGCATGTTTGGCGCTCAGCTCAAGCCCGTTTTGTAAGGTGCTGTCGCTGTATACCTGCGCGGTGGTAATGGGTTTATCTACATAAATAACAAAGTAGTTTTTAAAGTTTTTAAGTGGTCCACGCGCGTACTTGCTTGAGTAACCTACTATCTTTCGTTCGCCGGGGATAACCTTAACATACGATCCACGGTCAAAAGCGTCAACCACTATGTATGAGCTGTCGTTTTTGGGATAAGTAAACCTGAACTGTGCGCTACGCTCGGTAGGGGCAATTTCGGTGGTTACATCGTGGTCGGCAAGGTAAACGCTGTAATAATAAGGCTTCGCTATCTCGGCTTTATGCGAGAACCAGCTCGAGCGGCCGTTTTGAGATACCTTTAATTTGCCTGTAATCGGCATAATGGCAAACTGCCCGTAATCATTCATCCATGGGGATGGTTGATGGGTTTGTTTAAAGCCGTTTATTTTATATGAATCGTAAGTGTATTGCCAGCCATCGCCCATTTTGCCGGTTTGCGGGGTCCAGAAGTTCATGCCCCATGGTACTGCTATGGCAGGGTAGGTGTTACCGTTGCTCAGGTCGTATTTTGATTGGGTACCCATTAACGGGTTTATCCATTCAACCGGGTCGGTTACCTTGCTAACCTGCTGGGCAAATGATGTAGCGGAGAAAAACAGGGCGCTTAAAAAAAGGAATCTTTTTTTCATGTATAAGTTAATAGCTTAAATAGAAGTAATCGGCCGTAAATATAAAAGACTGGCAGCTATGCCAGTCTTTTATATTGTAAAATTTTACTTCCAACCGGGGTTTTGTGCATTCTTAAGCTGCGGGTTGGTGTTAATTTCCCGTTGTGGTATTGGCCATAGGTAATATTGCGTTATCATGGTTACACCCTGCTCGTTGGGGGTAGAGGTTGCATCTCCAAAACTTCCATCAGATGTTTTGAAGATCTTATGCGTACGCTGTATGTCAAAATATGCTTTATTCTCATAAGCAAGTTCGTGGTAACGCTCTCTCCAAACCGCTTCCCTGAATGCTGCCTGTGTAAATGAAGTAGGCGTGGTTAAATGGGCGCGGGTACGTATAGCCTTTAACTGATCAATTGCCGTTTGATTTGGCGCGCCATCAGCTTCGTTTTGTGCTTCGGCATATATTAACATCAATTCAGGAGCACGAAGAAAAGTCCAGTTTTCGTCGCTTTTTCCTTCTTGTGCAGATCCTTTCATAGCGCTTTCTACATGGAAGTATTTATATAAAGCGTGTACGCCAAACGTTACTGTTTGGGTAGGGTCGGTATACTGCGGGTAGCTCGAAAAGTAAAACTGGCGTTCCTCAGTACGCAGATCGCCTGCCTCATAACTTGCAAAAAAAGCATTAGTGGGGATCATTGCGCCCAGGTGGTCGCCATAGGCACCAACCGGCAGGTTAAACGGCAGCGTTAGCTGTGGTATGGCGTTTTCTTTTACACCTGCCAGGTAATTGCCCTGAAATATTAATTCGTCCTGGTTTTTATGCGCGTTATCATGCAAAAAGGAGTAGCTATCAAATAACTTGTACCATGTTAAAACATCTTTAGCTTCGGCAGCCGCTTTGGCGTAATTTTCTGTTTTTTGCAATGGGAAGCCTGCAGTTGTTAAATAAACGCTGGCCAATAAGGTTTTTACAGCACCTAACGATACTTTACCTGTTTGATCTGTATTAGGTAAGCCTGATGTTTTGGCGGCTTCCAGATCGCTGATGATCAAATTGTAAACATCGGCAACAGGTGAACGTGCAGGGTAAAGATCCTCGCTGGCTAAGGTTTGTGATTTTGTTATCAGCGGCACATCACCATACAATCTAACCAGGTGGTAGTAAAAGAAAGCCCTTAAAAAGTAAACCTGGCCTAACAGGTTCTTTTTTAAGTTTTCATCCATATTAATGGTCGGTATGCGCTCAAGGGCAAGGTTGGCATTGGCAATTGCCGCGTAGCTGTTTTTCCAAACGGTTTCAAAACCGGGGTTTACGGCATCGGTGCGCTGGTTAATAACGTTACCATTATTTACGCTCTGGCCCAGTGATGTGGTGTGACCGGCAAAAAGCTCGATGGTGATAAAAGGGCTTTCGCCGTACGCATCACCATTTTGAAACATGTACAACGATGTATAAATACCGTTAACAAATGTTTGTGCCTGGCCCGCGTTTTGGAAGTAGTTGTCTTTATCAAAACCACTTTTGTTCTTCTCGTCCAGATATTTTTTACAGCCGCTTGCGCTAACTGTAAGGATCAATATTAAACCGATCCTGTATATATATGAGTTAAATTTCATGATGTTTCTGTTTAATATTTATTAAAAGCTTGCATTTATCCCCAACAAGAAAATTCTTGGTTTTGGGTAATCATAAAATTGGATGTTTTGGGTAAAGTTGCTTGATGCACCCTGGTAAAAGTTTGCCGAACCATTATAGGTTGATACCTCAGGATCGTAACCGCTGTATTTGGTTATTACAAACAAGTTTTGAGCCTGCGCATACAATCTTAACCTGGTCAGTTTTAATTTAGATAAAACTGAAGTAGGGAAGGTGTACCCTAATGTTACCGAACGGCCGCGTATAAAGTTGCCGCTTTCTACTTTTGTTGAGTAGATCTCGGTTTGGTAACGCACGTATGCAGGCCTGGTTTCGGCTATGCTGGTGTTTTGATGCTCTGGTGTCCACGCATCTAATACTGTTGCATAACTGTTAGCCTGCCCGGTACGGTCCTGGCCCGAGTGTTTGGTTAAGTTCATGATCTGGTTACCGTAGTTAAATTGCAGATCGATACCCAAGTCAAAACTCTTGTAAGAGAAATTATTGGTGAATGTACCGTAGCCATCAGGAATTGATTTACCCAACACTACTTTATCATCCGCAGTAACTTTACCGTCGTTGTTGGTATCCTGTATTTTCAGGTCGCCTGGCAACAGGCCGTATGATGCAGCTTTTGCGGCTTCGGCTGTTCCCCATGTGCCTAACACTTTATAACCATAAAAGCTGCCGGCAGGTAAGCCAACGCGCATTAGGTTAAATTGCGAAAGGAAATTAGGATCAAGGAAGATATCATCATTTGATTCGCCTAACTGTAAGATCTTGTTTTTAAGGAAGGTGATATTGAATGAAGAGTTCCAGGTAAAGTTATCGGTTTTAATATTCACCGTGTTGATGCTTAGCTCGATACCCTTGTTCTGCAGTTTACCGGTGTTTTTAAACACGCTGGTAAAACCGCTTGTTTCGGGCAGTGGCGCGTTTAGCAGAAGCTTTTGGGTTTTCTTTAAATAGGCATCTGCATCTATGGTAATACGGTTGTTAAACAAACCGAATGATACACCAAGGTTGTACTCAGCGGTTTTTTCCCATTGCAGGTCTTCATTACCAATACTTGCTAAGGTTGTTGCATTAGCTTTGGTGCCTCCAAAAACATAGTTATTAGGGTTGCCGTTAACATCGTTTGTGCTAATGTTAGCTAACGAGCGGTATTGGCCAATTTCGGAGTTACCGGTAAGGCCATAGCTTAACCTGAATTTAAGGTCGGATATGGTTTTGTTGTCTTTCAGGAAGTCTTCCTGCGATGCCCTCCATGCAAATGCTGCAGATGGGAAGAAACCATATTTTACGTTCTTACCAAACCTGGATGAACCATCCTCGCGGCCGGTAAGTGTTAACAGGTATTTATCGTTATAGCTGTAATTTAAACGCCCATAATACGATTGCATTTGCCAGGCATCGTAGTTAGAAACAGGTATGCCTGCCAACGAGCCTGCAGCCAGGTTATAATATTGATAGTAATCGTCAATTAAACCGCTGGTAGACCCATATAGCCTTAGCTGCTGAGAGTTTTGGCGTTCGGTACCTACAACAACGTTTAATGAGTGTACTTTGTTAAACGTTTTGGCATAAGTGAAATAGTTTTGCCATTGCCAGAAAGTGCGGTTGTACTCATCAATAGAGGCTGAACTATTACCCTGACTTGCAGTAGCACCACCAACTAAACCAGTTTGCGAACGCGGGATATAATTGGCTGATGTAGTAACACCCAATACCGTGCGAAAATCTAAACCAGGCAAAATAGAAACATTGGCATAGCCATTACCGCTAAATACCCTGCGTTTTGCCAACTGTTGTATTTCATTAGCTTGTGCAACCGGGTTATCGCCACCTTCCATGTTAGGGTAGTCGGTTCTTTTACCGTAGCTGCCATCAGGATACCTGATAGGGATAATTGGGATCATTTCAATTAACATACGGGGTATATTATTACCACCGGTGCCGTAATTGCCCGCACGCTGATCCTGCGTATTGTAATTTAAAGTAGCGCCTATTTTTAACCATGATTTTATCTGGTCGTCAAATGTTAAGCGGGCGTTATAGCGTTTTAAATAGCTGTTTAATATAATACCCTCATCATCGGCATAATTTAAGAACAAACCGTAGTTGATTTTATCAGAACCACCAGTGAATGATAGGTTATGGTTTTGGCTTACCGCGCTGCGCGTGGTTTCTTTTTGCCAGTCTACATCATAAAGCGGCTGCAGGTTTGAGTCGAACAGCTTGCCTATTAAGGCAGTCCTTATCTTTTTGGGGTCGTCATCAACATATTTGCCATCAGCCCAGCCAGTCGGGTCGTACTTTTTTATGTTGGCGTAGGCAAGGTCTTCCACCGCTAAAAATTGTTTGGAGTTTAGTACCGGCAGTTCTTTAGCCATGTTGCTTACACTAACATAAGCATCATAATTAACCGTGCTCGGCCTGTTTTTAGCGCCCCTTTTGGTAGTTATTAATATAACACCGTTAGCACCACGTGTACCGTAAATAGCGGTAGATGATGCATCCTTCAATACATCTATCGAAGCAACATCATTTGGGTTGATGGAGTTACCACCTTCTGTCCATACTATACCATCCACTACATATAATGGATCTGTACTGGTATTGATAGAGCTGTAACCACGTATACGGATCTTGGTGTCGCCGCCGGGCTCGCCCGAGTTTGATGAAACGTTAACACCGGCAATCCTACCGGCCAGTTCCTGTTCCAAATTGGTTTGGGGGCGTTCCTGTAGGGTTTTTGAGCTAACACTACCTACCGAACCGGTAAGGTCTACACGTTTTTGTGTGCCGTAACCAACCACCACAACCTCGTTTAATGCTTTCGACTCTTCGGTCATCACTACATCAATGTTTTGGCGGTTGCTTATAGCTACTTCC
This sequence comes from Mucilaginibacter sp., assembly GCF_041663085.1. Taxonomy (GTDB): domain Bacteria; phylum Bacteroidota; class Bacteroidia; order Sphingobacteriales; family Sphingobacteriaceae; genus Mucilaginibacter. Next base: position 352 of record NZ_JBAZRC010000067.1, on the reverse strand, counting down.
TGGCTGTTATAACCAATAAAGCTAAATACCAGTGTGCCGTTACCATCGGGTACGTTTAACTTGTACTTGCCGTTAGCATCGGTACTGGTACCGGTAGTGGTACCCTTTAGTTTTACGTTTACGCCGGGCAGCGGGCCTTTGGCATCGGTTACCGTACCTGTTATGTCTACAGCTTTAAATTCAGGGGTGTTATCAGTGTCCTTCTTTTTTACTACAATGGTTTCCTGGAAAATTTTGTAGGTGAGGGGCTGATCTTTAAAAGCCTCATCAAGCGCCCGGGTTACCGAAACCGAAGCAACATCGATGTTAATACCACGAACCTTTGAAACATCATTTTTATCATACATAAAAT
>NZ_JBAZRC010000066.1:0-23434 GCF_041663085.1 Mucilaginibacter sp. | reverse complement strand
GTAGCCATATTTGATACCTAAGGTACGAAAACCAGACCCTCCTTTAAAATACTCCCGGATGATCGATGACTTATTAATTGTCTTTTTCATTTGGTACTTTTTTGTCAACCTATTTCAGGACAAGTCAAAAATAACTGAACAATCCATCACCGGAAAAAACGACTTTTTTTCGACCTTCTTTCGCCCATTTTCGCCCTTTTTTGGCTGTTAGCAGGCAAGTGCCGGTACATAATAGTATATCTATAAACGCTTATTTTTTAGATGATTATAAATTAAGCCTTGTTCCATTTTTTGCGAAATGGGACAAAATGGAACGGAGGATTTTGGAGCTTATGACTTATGCCGTTGTCACCAACAACTTTTTACGATAGTAATTTAAGTGCATACTATACAGGCGGTATAACCACAACTGGCGAAACCGGGCATAAGTAACAAAAAAGCCGCTTCAAAACTGAAGCGGCTTTCTATATTGTTGTTTAAACAAAATTACTTCTTCATCACTTGTTTTACAATATCATTACCGAAGGCAAACACCATTAATGATATCAGTAGCACAAAACCTACTATCTGTGCCCGTTCAAGGAATTTATCGCTTAGTGGTTTGCCTTTTATCATCTCAATAATCAAGAAAACGGTGTGGCCGCCATCCAGGCCCGGGATAGGTAACAGGTTTGTTAATGCCAATACCATCGAAAGGAAGCCCACAAGGCTCCAAAAGCGGATCCAGTCTACATGGCTGCCAAACATTACAGCAATGCCTATAGGGCTTGATATAGCCTTACGCGCCTTTACCTGGCCGGTAAATATTTTGCCAATGCCTTTTGCATTATCTGTAAACATACTCCATGCTTTGGTAGCACCAATAGGCAGTGAAGCAAAGAAACTGTATTTAATAGTAGTATCTTTTGGTAATATCTCTTTTAAAGGGCGTGAGAAACCAAGTTTGCCGTTTTTATCCACTTGCGCAGATACGGTTAACAGGCTATCCCTGCGTTTTACCGAAAGCTGTACCAGTTTGTTTTTATGAGCAAGCAACTGGCTCTGAAATTCATCAAAGAAATTTACTTTAATGTTATCAATGCCAACAATGCTATCACCTTTTGTTAAGCCGGCTTTTTTAGCTGCACCGTAAACAGAATCAACGCTGAACTTGCTACGCGGCGCACGGCTTATAAATTCTTCAATGCCGTAATCAGAAAGATCGTTAAGGATGGTAGGAGGTACCTTTATATCTAAGGTTTGGGTGCCACGTTGTACGTTCAGTACTGTTTTATCAAGCAATACTTTTGAACTGATCAGATCTTCGAAACGTACAATTGGTTTGCCGTTAACCGAGTTGATCTTGTCGCCCGCTTTCAGGCCCATTTTGGTACCAATCTTACCCGGCACTATACCATATTTGATATTAGCGTTAGGGGTATAGGTTTCACCGTAGCGAATGGTAAGCACCCAGAATATGAAGATACCTACTATAATGTTTACAATGATACCGCCAAGCATTACAATAAGGCGCTGCCAGGCCGGTTTTGAACGGAACTCCCAGGGCTGGGGCGGGCCGGCCATCTGGTCGGTATCCATAGATTCATCTATCATACCGGCAATTTTTACATAGCCGCCAAGCGGTAGCCAGCCAATGCCGTATTCAACACCTTTGTAGTTAAATTTGAACAGGCTGAAATTCCATGCATCAAAAAACAAGTAAAATTTCTCAACCTTTATTCCGAAAGCCCGGGCTGCTAAAAAATGCCCAAACTCATGTAGTATCACCAAAATTGAAAGACCAAGTATCAGTTGGCCGGCCATTATTAAAACGTCCATTCGTATTTATATATGTATTAAGATCGTACTGCCTTTAACGGCGTTTGTTGTATTAAATTTTGCGCAAATATGCGTGTTTCTTTATCAGTATTCAAATAGTCTGTTAACGACGGGTTTGGGATGTAATTTATTTGCTGCATGCAGGTTTCAATTATATCGCTCATGGCTAAAAATCCGGTTTCATTTTTAAGGAAAGCCGCTACAGCCACTTCATTTGCCGCATTAATAATGCAAGGCATATTGCCGCCTTGCTCTAAGGCATCAAATGCCAGTTTAAGGTTTCGGAAGGTATCCATATCCGGCTTTTCGAAGCTCAGCGTTGGATAATCTATAAAATTAAACCTTTTGTAGTTTGTTTTTACGCGGGCAGGATAGGTAAGGGCATACTGTATCGGCAACTTCATATCGGGCACACCCATTTGCGCCTTAATTGAGCCATCCTCAAACTGCACCAACGAATGCACTATTGACTGTGGGTGAACAATTACCTCCACCTGGTCGGCCCGCAGGTCGAAAAGCCATTTGGCCTCTATAACCTCCAGCCCTTTATTCATCAGCGATGCCGAATCGATAGTGATCTTGGCGCCCATCACCCAGTTGGGATGTTTAAGCGCATGCTCGCTGGTAACAGTTGTTAAGTATTCCAGGCTTTTACCCCTGAAAGGCCCGCCTGATGCCGTAAGGATTATCTTTTCAATTTTATTATCCTGCTCACCGGCAAGGCACTGAAATATGGCCGAATGCTCACTATCAACAGGTAATACTTTAACGTTATGTTCTTTGGCAAGGGTTGTTATGATCTCGCCTGCAACCACCAGGGTTTCTTTATTTGCTAACGCGATATCTTTACCGGCTTTAATAGCATTAATGGTGGGTTCTAAACCTGCAAAGCCAACCATAGCGGTCAGCACAATATCGATATCCGGATGGGTAACGGTTTCTTTGATGGCCTGGTGCCCGGCTAAAACTTCAACAGGCAAATGCGCCAATGCATCTTTTACCTGCTGGTATTTTGATTCATCGCAGATGATGGCATATTTTGGCAGAAACTCAATGGCCTGTTCAATAAGCAGGTATGCATTTGCATTGGCAGTAAGCATGAATACACTGAACAGCTCATCGTTATCTTTAATAACTTCAAGTGTTTGTGTACCAACACTACCTGTAGAGCCGAGGATGGCGATGTTCTTTATCTTGTCCAATTATCTATAATAATTCGTCATTGCGAGGTACGAAGCAATCTCAAAACAATCCATGATAGATAGGCTATCAGGAGATTACTTCGTACCTCGCAATGACGCTTGGTTTTTATTCGTTAATATATCCCTTTAACTCATCCGCTATCTTCCTGTCGTTTGACAGGCGCGGAACCTTATTTTGCCCGCCCAGTTTACCCTGGCTGCGCATATAGTTTATAAAGGTATCCTTTTTTAAACTTCTGACGATTAAGGGCTGCAATATGTTACCCTCAATAAGGTCAAAATAGTAAATATTTTTTTGCTGCAGGGCCTTATCCACCTTCAGCGCGAAAGCAGCAAGGTCTTTTGGCTCTTTGCCAAACTCAATAAACCATTCGTGGTAGGGTAAACCACCATCTGCAGGGGCTACCTGCGGGGCAACGGTAAATTCTATTACATCAACACCTTCTTCGGCAGCTATGCCCATTAAGGCCTGCTCAACTTCTTCGCCAATAACATGTTCGCCAAAGGCCGAGATATAATGTTTGATGCGACCGCTCACCACAATTTTATATGGGTTTTTTGATACAAACTTAACGGTATCACCAAGGCTGTAACCCCATAAACCGGCGCTGGTGTTCATGATTAACGCGTAGTTCTTATCAAGCTCTACATCTTTAAGGTTGATGCGGGTAGGGTTATCGTTAAAATATTCTTCGGATGGGATAAACTCGTAAAAGATGCCGGCATCAACCATCAGCAACAAACCTTTCTCCTTTTGCGAATCCTGGAAGGCGATGAACCCTTCTGACGCAGGGTAAGTTTCTATACTGTCTATCTTAAATCCGATACTTTCCTCCATACGGGCGCGGTAGGGCTCGTAGTTTACGCCGCCGTGTACGTACAGTTTAAAATTGGGGAAGATGTCTTTGATCTTTTTACCGCCTGATACTGCAGAAAGCCTGTCGAAATACATCTGGCACCATGGCGGTATGCCCGATATGAGGCGCATATCCTCTTTGGCGGTTTCCTGTACAATGGCATCTACCTTTTCTTCCCAATCTTCAATACAATTGGTTTGGTAGGATGGAAGGCGGTTTTTTTGCAAATAGCCGGGCACATGGTGCGCTACAATGCCCGATAGCCGGCCTGTTTGTATGCCATGCTTTTCTGCAAGCACAGGGCTGCCTTGCAGGAATATCATTTTGCCATCTACAAAATCGGCCTTGCCTGTTTCATGAATATAACTTAACAAAGCGTTGCGCGCAGCCTTGATATGCTCGGGCATGCTTTCTTTTGAGATAGGGATATACTTTACGCCTGATGTTGTGCCCGATGTTTTGGCAAGGTAAGCGGGTTTACCGGGCCACATTACATTTTCTTCGCCCTGTACAACACGTTCTATGTACGGTCGTAGTTCTTCATAATCTCGTACAGGTACGTGTTTTTTAAAATCTTCGTAATTTTTAATTGAATCAAAATGATGATCGGTACCAAAGACGGTATTTTTAGCTTCATGGATTAAATTGCTGAAGGTTTTTTGCTGAAGTGCAAGGGCATTTTGGCGAACGTTATTCAATTGCCTGTTTACATACCAGGCAAATACTTTGCTTAATGCTGCTTTTAAACCCATAATTAGTTGGTTTCGGCAATATCATCATCCACATCCTGGTGGCTGTAAACTAACCTTTTATATGTGGTCATTATCATTACTTGTACTGTAGGGAACGATAAAGCAAACCAAAAAATACCTGCAATTTTTAATATATATGCTTCTGAGGTTGTATTTTCTGTAGTAAACAATGTAATAACACCATTAATTAATACTAGTAGAACAGCGATAAATATTAATACAATTAATATGAGTACCACAAGCTTAAAGAAGTTGTTTTTAGTTATAGAAAAGCTTTGTTTTAAAGACTCAATTGGACCTGAATCATCGTCCACAATAAAACATAAACAAAAAATAGACCGAATTAGCACATAAGCTAAAGCCAATATTTCAACTTTATCTAAAATTAGCATTAAGGTGGTATATTCTTGTAGCTGGTTGTTTATAAAGATAATAGTGCCTACTAATACTACCATGCATAAACCTATGACTACAAAATTTAGCGCCATCTTAAAAGATGGTATTATATCACCAAACTCAAATTCATAATACTCTTTGTATATTAATGTCAGAATAAGCTTATAAAAACTCAATGTAAGATAAGACTGAACCAACATCATTAATAGCACCACAATTATTTTGCTATATGTATTGTCAAAAAAGAAAAAAAGAGATGTAATAAAGCTTATTATTTGAAATAATATTAACGAAATTACCGAGTAGATTATTAAGGAAATATAATTCTTTTTAATTACGCCCCACGCAGCTTTGATGGTTTCGAAAATAGAGAAAGGGTGGTACATACTACGTTTTTATGGTCTTTTTAACACTACACGCTTCCAAAAATCCTGCATAAATCCTAACCCGTAGGCTGTAAGTTGCGTTAAGGCAGCTATTATGCTCAAAAATGCAATTTTTGCCGATTTATTTTTACTCCAGGAGTGAAAAAATATTAACAAAATATAAACTAATAATAAAACATTGCAAAGCAGGGCAATTGGCCACTGCGCTATGTTGGCAATTATTGTAAAAATTATACCCACTGTAGCAAATGCCGGGAAAAAATGCACCAGCTTAAGCTGCGAGGGGAAAAACTTATAGATGTTAATACGCGCCCTGCCAAAGAAATGTAACTGTTTGTAAAACTTTAAAAAATCGGTGCGGCGCTTATGGTAAACAATGGCCTCGGGTATCAGCCCAATTTTATAACCTAACGAGTGGATGCGGATACTGTATTCAATATCTTCGCCCAAACGGGTAATTATAAAACCACCTGCTTTTTCCCAAACCCGGCGCGATATACCCATGTTAAAGCTACGCGGATGGAACTGGCCTATCCCTTTTTTATTACCACGGATTCCGCCGGTGGTGAAAGGGGAGGTCATGGAGTAACTGATGGCCTTTTGTATGGGCGTAAATGATTCGTGCGCACCATCAGGGCCGCCGTATGCATCAAGCCAGTTGTTGTTTAGCGAATTGTTTACTATTTCCAGGTAATTTGCAGGGATCAGGCAGTCCGAATCGAATACAATAAAATAATCACCTTTGGCACGTTCAAAACCAAAGTTGCGGGTAAAACCCTGGCCCTCGTTGGGTTTTTCAAAGTAACGCACATCAAGCACGTCTTCATATCCCTTAACAATATCCTCAGCCCTGTTAGCCGAACCATCTTCTATAACCAAAACCTCAAACTGCTTATACGTTTGCTGTACAAGGGTGCCCAGTAATTCACTTATTTCTTGCGGACGATTATATAAAGGTATGATGATAGAAAAAAACATTCGGTATAGTGAGTGGTTGATTGAGTTGATTAGGTGAGTGGTTCATGATTTTAAATCATTAACCACTCACTTAATCAACTACTTAACTAAATAGTATCTTCAATTTGGTACCTGTTGCGTTCAGAGGCGCTGCGGGCAACAAGCTCGGCAACAAAACCTGTTAAAAATAACTGGGAACCTAATATGATAGCTACAAGGGCAAAATAGAACAACGGATTATCTGTTGGCTGCCTCGGTACAATATGATGCGCCAGGTCGTACAGTTTTTCGCCTACCAAGTAAATGGCAATAATAATACCTGCAAAAAAGCTAAGGGTGCCCATAGCGCCAAAAAAGTGCATAGGGCGTTTGCCAAATTTGCCCACAAAAAATATTGAGAGCAGATCAAGGAAACCGTTTATAAAGCGTGTCCAGCCAAACTTGGTTTTACCATATTTACGGGCGCGGTGTTCAACCACCTGTTCCCCAATTTTGGTGAAACCGGCCCATTTGGCCAGTACAGGTATATAACGATGCATTTCGCCATATACTTCAATGTTTTTTACAACGGTTTTACGGTAAGCCTTTAAGCCGCAGTTAAAATCGTGCAGGTTATGTATCCCGCTCATTTTGCGGGTTGCGGCGTTAAAAAACTTGGTAGGTATGGTTTTGGTTAAAGGGTCGTAACGTTTTGCTTTCCAGCCCGATACCAGGTCGTATTTATCTTCGGTAATGCGGCGGTAAAGGCCGGGTATTTCGTCGGGGCTATCCTGCAGGTCGGCATCCATGGTAATAATTACATTGCCGTTGGCAGCTTCAAAACCAGTGTTTAAAGCGGCTGATTTACCATAATTACGCCTAAATTTTAAGCCTTTTATAAAGGGGTTGCTTTCCTTTAGTTTTACGATCATGTCCCACGACCCATCTTTGCTGCCATCGTCAACCAGTATGATCTCGTATGTATAACGGTTCTCGTCCATTACGCGGCTTATCCAGGTGGTAAGCTCGGGTAATGATTCTACTTCGTCGTAAAGTGGTACTACTACTGATATATCCATTTATAAGAAAAAAACCTTTTGTCAGGCAACTGCAAAAATATAAAAAATAGGGATTGATTAATTAACATTCTGTCATCAGCTACCGGCTGGCATATTGTTTTATTAAAAAAATAAATTTAATTTGCATTAAACCATTTAAAATATCTGTTGTCATATCTATAATACCCCGCTTATCAACTCTTTACCTAAATATCAAACTCATGAAAAAAAGAACATTACTGATTTCCTTAATGGCTTTAGGGGTATCGCAGGCCTTTGCTCAAACAAAAAATGTAACCACTGTTTACATGGCTAATTCGGGGGATATTGTTGAGAGTAAAGAAAAAGCAGACTTTGTGCGACAGATATTACCACCAGACCCAGAAGTGGATAAAAAAACATCTACCGTTCTTGACTTTTATATGAACGGTAATAAAAAACTTATTGCACACACGCGTGATGCAGGTACATCAGAATCGTTATACGGCAGCTATATAGAGTATTTTAAAGATGGCAACCGTAAATCTATCCGCAATTATAAAGATGGTGCCTTAGTTGGCGATGCTGTATTCTACTATCCAAACGGGCAAACTTACTATACTACAAACAATAACCGTATTGTACAAAGCTTTGATGCTAACGGTAATGCAATAGCAGAAAATGGCAACGGTAGATGGATGATATATAATGATAACTTTAAAGTTATTGCAGAAGGCGCCATTGTAAATGGTAAACAAAATGGTGAATGGACCGGCTTTGATGACAATGGAGTAAAAGCCAGGGGTATTTATAAAAGCGGTGTGTTTGTTTCAGGTAATTTGTTTGCTAATGATAACAAGGTATATGAAAACTGTAAGGATTTTGATACCCAGGCCGCGTTTCGCGGTGGTAATGAAAAATTAGGTGATTTTTTGTCGCGAAACACGAGACATTCAAAATCAATCCAAAGCAAAAATATTGATGGCATTGTTTTAATGAATTTTATTATTGAAAAAGACGGCAGCCTTTCTAATATCAAAGTGGTAAAAGGTATCAGTGCAGATGTTGACGCGGTGGCTTTGCGCGTTTTAGAAAATTCTCCGAAATGGCAGCCGGGTATTTTATATGGAGTGGCACGAAGAGTTTCTTATACATTACCCATAAGTTTTTCACCAGAGTCGAAGCTTAATCCTTCAGAAACGTCGCCGTTTTATTCACAGCCATTTTATTCAATACCGCATACTGTACCTACTTATTCATCTATTTTAAAGTAAAAGATAACAATCATAAGCAAAATGGCTGCCTATTTAGGCAGCCATTTTGCTTATGATCCAGATAGTTATTGTTTCTTTTAAGAACTTATAATTACACTTCGTTTTTTTACTTTAGCGTCTGATTTTTAATTATGAATAAACCTATACTCTTATTGTTATTTCTGTTTAGCTGTACCGGGGCTTTTGCTCAAAATGTAAAAGAACAGGCAAAAGTCGATTCGGAATATTATTATATGCTTACTGACAGGATACTGGCAAGCAGCGCAAAAACGGCGAAATTTATCAGACTTTATACCAATGTAGATTCAGGCATGCTTAAGGTTGAAGAGTTTTATTTGAATGACAAACCCAAACTTGTTGTCAAAACCTCCCGTAAAGAATTAGATTTTCAATCAGGTATGCAAGGATATTGTATGGAGTATTACGAAAACGGCCATCGTAAAAGCATAAAAAACTATAATAAAGGTGTATTGGTTGGTGAGGCTGTAGAGTATTATCCTAATGGAGGTTTATTTAGTATCATAGATTATAAAGCAGATGGTATTTATTATTTAAAGAGTTGCCAGGATTCTACGGGGAAAACGCTTGCCGAAAATGGTAATGGAGTTTGGCTGAAATTTAATGCTGATATGGATCCAACCGCATTTTTAAAGGGGCCGGTGGTAAACGGAAAAGAAGATGGCGAATGGAAGAGGCACGTTGTAGATACTGTATACAGTATTGTTTATAAACAGGGAGAGATTGTTTCAGGTAAGGAATTTTTAAAAGATAATGTATTCGAAAAGGTAGAGGTTCTTCCCAGTTTTCCGGGTGGCTATACAGAACTTAATAAATATTTATCACGGAATGTCCAGTATCCTAAAGGAGCAAGGGATAATAATGTGCAGGGCAGGGTAATAGTTAGTTTTATGGTTGAAAAAGACGGAACATTAACCAATGTTAAGCTTGTACGGGGTATAGGTAGCGGATGTGATGAAGAATCTGTAAGAGTAATGTCGATATCGCCAAAATGGAATCCCGGACTTAATCATGGTAAACCAGTAAGGGTTCAATACAGTATACCGGTTGCATTTGCCTTAAGCACACAATAAATAACCTATGAGAGACCGTGTTTCAATTAAATCAGATTAAATCAACCCCAACGCCTTACTTGTACGCTCCCTTGTAGCTACAGCCAAAGCCTCGTCAGTAACCAGCGATTGACCGTAAGAAGGGATCATCTGCTTGAACTTGTCCTGCCATGCGGTTGATTTTGCCTGCTCTTTAAAGCAACGGCTAATCAGATCAACCATAATAGGTACAGATGTTGAAGCACCCGGCGAAGCACCTAAAAGGGCAGAGATGCTGCCATCGGCACTTGTTACTACTTCGGTACCAAATTCAAGCACACCGGTACGTTTGGCATCTTTCTTTATAACCTGCACCCGCTGGCCGGCAATATCCAATACCCATTCATCTGCCTTAGCAGCCGGGAAGTACTCCTGTAGCGCCTTTAGCCTGTCGCCCGATGATTGCAGCACCTGGCTGATAAGGTATTTGGTAAGCGCCATGTTATCGCGCCCTACAGCAAGCAGCGGTAATATATTGTTGAATTTTATAGAAGTGAACAGATCAAGCAACGACCCTTTTTTTAGGAAACGGGTTGAGAAACCGGCGTAGGGCCCAAAAAGCAATGCTTTTTTACCATCTATCATCCGTGTATCCAAATGCGGTACCGACATAGGCGGCGAACCTACCGATGCCTTGCCGTAAACTTTAGCGTTATGCTTTTCAATTACCGCAGGGTTGGTACAAACCAGCCATTGCCCGCTTACCGGGAAACCGCCAAAACCTTTGCTCTCAGGTATGCCCGATTTTTGCAGCAGGGGTAAAGCGCCACCACCTGCGCCAACAAATACAAACTTAGCGTTCAGTTTACGTTTGTTGCCGCTTATGCGGTCGCTTACTTTTATTTGCCAGCTATTGTCTTTATTGCGTTTAATATCATTAACATCATGGTTAAGGCTTAAATTAACACCCGGTTTTTGTTTAAGCTTATCAATCAGGCTGCGGGTTAGCGCGCCAAAATTCACATCGGTACCCAGATCCATGTATGTGGCCGATACGTTATGGCCTTCATCTCGCCCGTCCATCACCAGCGGGATCCATTTTTTTAGCTGCGCATGGTCCTCAGAATATTCCATGCCTTTAAAAAAGTGGTGCTGTACTAACGCATCACGTCGTTTTTTAAGGTAATCAACATTTTCATCGCCCCAAACAAAGCTCATATGCGGTATTTTGCTGATAAAGCTTTGCGGCGAATCAACGTAGCCATTTTCTATTAAAAATGTCCAAAACTCTTTGCTTATTTCAAATTGCTCGGCAATTTTTATGGCCTTTGTTATTTCTATCGATCCATCCTTGCGTTGCGGGGTGTAGTTAAGTTCGCAAAAGGCAGAGTGGCCTGTGCCCGCGTTATTCATCGCGTCAGAACTTTCGGCAGCAACTGTATCCAGGCGTTCAAATATTTCTATGGTAAGATCGGGCTGCAACTGTTTAAGCATTACCCCAAGTGTTGCGCTCATAATGCCCGCGCCAACTAAAACTACATCAACTGTTGTATTTGAACTATTACTGCCGTTATTCATGATATTATTGAATGCTAAAGATACATTCAAATAAATTATTTGGTGGATTAATACGTGTTATTAACTAATTAAATGATATAAAGTTTACACTAAGTGCAATGGGGATGATGCATTGCTGTGTATATACCTGTTTGGAATATCGAAGGCAATTTTAGTAAAATTTATATAAAAAATCGCTATTAAAGCACCTTAATTGTTAAATATTACATGTTTTGGTGATAAAGGATACATACTTTATATGTAATAACACAAATAGCCCGCGTAACTGTTTAATTATAAACCACTATAAGCTATGTCAAGATCAATTGTTAAAATAAGTGCACTTGTACTTTACTATATAGTATGCAGTTCGTGCAATAATAAGCCCAAGGCGGTTTCTGCCGACGTTACCAAAACTGCCGTTACTATTAACGGAAAGAAAGACAGCATAAGCAATAACCCGAAAAAAAATTATGGTAACGCCACTGTTGCCGACCCATGCGTTAAATGCCTTATAAAAGTTATTCAAAGCACGGGCGATTATAAAACTGCTGTTGCTTCTAAATCAGCAAGTATTATAAGTTATGTTGTAAACTGGGCGGAGGGGGCAAACACCGGTGATACAACCAATAAACGCAGTACTACAAACGGTTTAAAGCTTGATGTAATGGAAAAAGGAACGGCAAATAACAAAATTGCATCATTTATTTACGATAACAGCCTTTCAAAACTATTTTTAGTAGCGGATAGCCATAATATAGAGGTTAAAGTTGATAGTATTGGCCTTAAAAAGATAAGAAACAAGTGTTATTGGGGTGTTGCTTCAAGTAAATAATGTTTTTTTGTGAAAAGCAGGGTAATTATTAGTTTGGTTGTCCTGCTTTTTTATTTTACGTGTATTTGTTATGTAAGCATAGTTTTATGTCTATAAATATTGCACATTTAATGGATTTTAGAATTTTATTTAAGTTTTATTGTTAATTTTTATAAATTTTATCAACATTACTATGAAATTTATAAAAATAATTTAAATTCGCACTGTAATTATAACTGATTTTATAAAAGCTATACTTTAAACTTAAAAAAATACAAATCATCATTAAAAATGGCAACAAAACTTGAGTACATCTGGCTTGATGGCTACAAACCAACCCAAAGCCTGCGTAGTAAAACAAAAATTGTTAAATCTTTTAGCGGTAAAGTTGAAGATTTAGATAACTGGAGCTTTGACGGTTCATCAACCGAGCAAGCACCGGGTGGTTCATCAGATTGTATTTTAAAGCCGGTATTTACTTGCCCGGATCCACAACGCAAAGATGCTCATCTTGTAATGTGCGAAGTATTGGATTCAAAAGGTAAGCCACATGAGTCTAACGGCCGTGCGCTTATCCAGGATGATGATAATGATTTTTGGTTTGGTTTTGAGCAGGAGTATTTCCTTTGGGATCCTGAAACTGATAAACCGCTTGGTTTCCCTAAAGGTGGTTACCCTGCACCACAAGGCCCATACTATTGCTCGGTAGGCGCCAAAAACGCTTACGGACGCGATATTGTTGAAGAGCACTTAGATGCTTGTTTAGAAGCAGGCTTAAACGTTGAAGGTATCAACGCTGAGGTTGCTGCCGGTCAGTGGGAGTTCCAGATCTTCGCTAAAGGTGCTAAAGAGGCTGGCGACCAAATTTGGGTTGCACGTTACTTATTAGAAAGAATTGGCGAAAGCTACGGTGTTGCCATCAACTGGCATTGCAAACCATTAGGTCAGTTAGACTGGAATGGTTCTGGTATGCACGCTAACTTCTCAAACACTTTATTGCGTACTGCAAACAGCGAAGCTAAATTTAAAGCAGTTTGCGAGGCATTCCGCCCTGCGGTTGCTGAGTGTATTGCTGTTTACGGTGCTGATAACGATCAACGTTTAACCGGTAAACACGAAACTGCTTCTATAACCGACTTTAGCTACGGTGTATCTGACCGTGGTGCATCTATCCGTATCCCGTTATACGCTGTAGATCACAACTGGAGCGGTTACCTGGAAGATCGTCGCCCTAACTCTGCTGCCGATCCATACAAAGTTGCTGCAGTTATTATCAAAACTGTAAAAACAGCTAAGGTTTAATAACCCTGCCATATTAAAAAATCCCCCGCTTAACTACCGGGGGATTTTTTTTGCTTTATATACTCGGCATAGTTGCCTGATGCTATTTGAGGCAGGCCATTGGTAGGTAAATTGTATAGGTATATCCAGGCATCTACAGCACCACTGTCAGTTTCAATGGGTGCCACCGACCGGATGTACAAATTAGGCAGATCCTGTTCAGGCCCGTAACCTTCATAATCATCAATCACCCGTAAGTTTTCTTCGGTATGATGAAGTTTGAAGATACTGCCGTAGATATAGCCGTCGGTATTATCAGTTACTATAGCGCCGGGGTATTCACCAATATCATAAAGCAGTCCTTTAAGTTTCCCGGGGGATAGGTAGGTGCAATTTCGGCTGAGATAATTGGCAAATGGGTTGCCGGGTTGCAATAATGTACCGTAAATGAACAGAAAATCAATCATTTTTTAAAGGTAAAACTCTTTGAAAATTTAACCACAAAGAGCACAAAGTTTTCACAGATAAGCACAAAGCATCAATCCTCTGTGAACTTTGTGTTTTTTCTTTGTGCCCTCTGTGGTTAAATAATCTTAAATTGGCATTTTATACTAATACCATGAACACGGAACAAGTTATCACCTACATAAAAGAAAATAACATCCAAAAGGTAAAATTTGCTTTTGCGGATATCGATGGCATTTTACGGGGCAAGGTAATAAGTGTTCAAAAACTTATGGATGGCCTGCAAAATGGTATCGGCTTTTGCGATGTGGTTTTTGGATGGGATAGCACCGATGTTACCTATGATAATATAGAACTTACAGGTTGGCACACCGGTTACCCTGATAAGGAGTGTTATATCGATCTATCAACCATGCGCACCGTGCCCTGGCAGGATAATATCCCGTTCTTTTTAGCGGATTATACCGGGCCGGATAATAAGGCGCTGCCTGCTTGCCCGCGCAGCCTGTTAAAGCAAATAGCCAAACAATGCACATATATGGGCTACCATGCCGAGTTTGCGCAGGAATTTGAATGGTTCAACTTTAAAGAAACGCCGCAAACGCTCCAGCAAAAGGGTTTTGCCAATATGGAGCCTTTAACACCGGGTATGTTTGGTTATTCGATATTGCGCACTTCGCAAAACAGCGCTTTTTATTATGATCTGTTTAACCTGTTAACGCAGTTCAATATCCCGATAGAAGGCCTCCATACCGAAACCGGCCCCGGTGTTTATGAAGCCGCCATTGCTCACTCCGAAGTGTTAGATGCTGCGGATAAGGCTGTATTGTTTAAAACCGCTGTTAAAGAAATTGCTTATAAGCATGGTATTGCCGCAACCTTTATGGCCAAATGGAACCAGGAATTGCCGGGTTGCAGCGGCCATATCCACCAAAGCCTGTGGACTAAAGACCAATCAGAGAATTTGTTTTATGACGACAAGGATGTAAACAAAATGAGCGAATTGCATAAGCAATACCTTGCCGGCCAGCTTTATTGCCTGCCGCATTTGCTGCCTATGTACGCGCCATCCATCAATAGTTATAAACGGCTTGTTGAAGGTGCCTGGGCGCCAACCACCATCACCTGGGGAGTGGATAACCGTACTACGGCACTGCGCGTTATCAATACCTCAAAAGCAGCCACAAGGCTGGAAACCCGCATCCCGGGTTCAGATACCAACCCATATTTGGCCATCGCAGCGGCCCTTGCTTCGGGATTATATGGTATAAAACACAAACTAAAGCTTGATATTGCCCCGACTGTAGGCAATGGCTATCAAAACAAAAGCAACGGCAGTTTGCATACCAATTTGTATGACGCAGCAACAGCTATGCAGCAATCCGCCATTGCCAAAGAGTTATTCGGCGAGGGCTTTGTGGAACATTTTACCAATACCCGCCTGTGGGAGCACCGCCAATACGCCAAAAGCGTAAGCGACTGGGAGTTGAAGAGGTATTTCGAAAGCATTTAGTTTTTTATTTTTTAACCACAGAGTTAACAGAGATTGAAATCACAGAGAAACACAGAGATTGGATGATTGAAAATGAAGTAATATATAAATGACTCATTACCGCCTATGAATGAATCTCTGTGAACCCTGTGAAAAACTCTACGCCCTATGTGGTTAATTAATCTATATAATTTGCCCTTTGTGGTTAAATAACCTATCTATGCAATTATAAACCAATATAAAGTGGACTTTCATCTCATTATAAAATCAGCCTGGGAAGGCTACGATAGTTCTAAAACCATCAGGGATATTGAGGATATCAGCGCGATGGTTTCTACCAATCACGTTTATCGCATCACTTTTCATGATGAGGATATTATTATTGCCAAGCTTTCCTTTTTTGGCAAGTTTGAGCATTTTAAGGAAGATCACCGCATCATCCAGTCTTTATCAAACAACCTGCTTTACCCGTTCGAGAACCTGCTTTCAAAATCCCTGCTTAAAAACAATAGGGTATACGTATATCGCTACAAACACGGTAAAGATGATGCCTGGGTGGTGTTTTACAACCCAACCCGTATTTTAGACAGGTTGCCCCGCCGCCTTGATAACGACCAGATAAAAAAACTGGGCATACAATTGGGCAAGTTTCATAAAGCTTGTTCGCGCGTTAAAAATGTATTGCCAAAATCATCAAAAACGCTGCGTACTGATATTTACGATCTGCAGCGCCAGTTAGAAAAAAATCCGGGTAAGTTTGGCAATGCCGAATTGATAAAACACCATTGCGAGCAGTTTATTAAAAACAGGTCGCGGTATAACATGAAATCGTTCGAGATAATTCCCGTGTTTATCGATTGGAATATTGGCAACTTCTCTGTTACGCCCGAACTTGAATTATACTCCAGGTGGGATTACGATTGGTTTAGGATGAGTTACCGCCTGCTTGACTTTTACTTTTTTAGCCGCGTGGTATCTGATGCCGGCGACCGTACCGTATTCAGCTATGTGATTGGCCCTATGATGGAAGATAGGTTTATCACCTTCCTGAAAGAGTATCACGAGGTTAACCCCATTTCGGCAGATGAGATCAGATTTTTAAAAGAAGCGTACCGCTTTTTTATATTGAATTATGTGATAAAGGATGGTAAGTACTTCTTTAACGAACAATACGCTAAAAAACTGCAGGCCGAAGCGTTAGAGATTTACCTGCCATCGGTTGACAGGGACTTTGATGCCGAAGTGATTATTAAAGCTTTAGGATTATAACATTTACCCGGATATGAAACGCATTGAAGATTTTAAATCGATTATTGACCGCTACGAGATTATTTTTTTCGATGCTTTTGGTGTTTTAAAAACGCATAGCGGCCTGGTGCCGGGCATCGAGCGCACTTTTGAATACCTTGAAGCGCAGAAAAAGGAATATTATATTGTAACCAACGATGCGTCTCGCAGTCCGGGTCAGTTAGCGCAATCGTATCACGATAAAGGGCTTTACGCTGTTACATCCGATAGGATCATCTCATCGGGTATGCTCACCAAGGAATACCTGGATCTGAAGGTGAACGATGGTATTGTAGCTTATCTGGGCACCGAAGATTCGGCGCATTACCTGGAGAGCGCAGGCTTGCACACTTTACCTGTGCGCGATATAAACAGCACTAATATTGATAAAGTGAATGTGCTGGTGTTTATGGATGATGAGGGCTTTGACTGGTGCGAAGACCTGAACAAAACGGTTAACCTGCTGCGTAAACGCACCATTCCGGCTATTGTTGCTAATACAGATTATGCATACCCGGTATCAAAAAGTGATGTGGGTATTGCCATCGGTGGTATAGCGCAAATGATAGAAACCATTGTAGGCAAAAAGTTTATACGCTTTGGTAAACCCGATTCGCAGATGTTTATGTTTGCGTACGACCTGATCCGCGATTATCGTACTATCAGCAAAAAACAGATAGTTATGGTGGGCGATACACTGCAAACCGATATTATTGGCGGTAACAAGTTTGGCCTTGATACTGTGCTGGTGCTTACAGGTAATACGCAGGCATCTGATTATGAGAACCGCATATCGGCCACCGGTATAGTGCCAACCTATATTTGCGATAGCGCTGTTTTAGGGCCTGATGCATTAAATCTATAGATGATGAAAAGATTATTAATCTGCTTGGTGTTTATTATTGGTACGCAGATCTCTTTCGCGCAGCAAAAAACATTTACTAACCCGTTGCTGCCATCAGGTGCCGACCCATGGGTGATTTACCATAACGGTTATTACTACTACACAAATTCTACCCAAAATAACCTGGTGATTTGGAAAACCAAAAACATGGCCCAACTTGCATCCGCCGAAAAGAAAACCATTTGGATCCCACCTGCTAATACCCTTTATTCCAAAGAACTTTGGGCGCCCGAATTGCATTACATTAATCATAAGTGGTACATGTATTTTGCTGCGGATGACGGCGATAATAACCATCACCGTTTATATGTGCTGGAAAATGCTTCGCCCGATCCGCTAAAAGGCGAATGGATATTTAAAGGTAAGGTAGGTGATGATACTGATAAATGGGCGATAGACGGCTCGGTTTTTGAGCATAGAGGCCAGCTATACATGATCTGGGCCGGATGGGAAGGCGACGAGAATGGGCAGCAGGATATTTATATCGCTAAAATGAAAAATCCGTGGACAATAGCCGGTAAACGTTCAAAGATCTCAAGTCCGCTTTACGATTGGGAAAAATATGGTGATTTAGGAAAGGACAGCAAGCCGCCGCATGTAAACGTAAACGAAGGCCCCGAGATACTAAAACACGGCAATAAGTTATTCCTTATTTACTCGGCCAGCGGCTGCTGGACAGATTTTTATGCATTGGGCATGCTCACAGCCTCCGCCAACAGCGATTTGCTTGATGTGCGCTCATGGAAAAAATCGGCAAAACCCGTTTTTAAAAAATCTGTTAAGAATGGTGTGTATGCGCCAGGCCATAATTCATTCTTTAAATCTCCCGATGGGCGGGAGGACTGGATCTTGTATCATGCCAACTCAAAACCAGGGCAGGGTTGCGGCGGTTACCGTTCGCCCCGTATGCAAAAGTTCAGTTGGAATAAAGACGGTACACCAAACTTTGGCGAACCAGTTAAAGAAGGTGCTTTGTTAACAATACCATCGCAAAACAAATAAAATACTACAATAATTATAAAAATATTATGCTAAACTCATTTAAAAAACCAATTTTAGCCATCGCAATTTCGGGAAGCATATTTGTTGCTGCCTGTAATCAATCAGCTAAAAAAACTAATACCATGACCGACAGTACCGCAACCGCACCACAATTACCACCGGCATCTGCCTTCGAGAAAACCATCAACGGGAAACAAACACACCTTTACATCCTAAAAAACAAAAATGGGGTAGAAGCTGCCGTTACCAATTATGGTGGCCGTATTGTAAGCCTGCTGGTGCCCAACAAAGATGGTAAGTTAACAGATGTTGTTTTAGGATTTGAAAGCGTTGACGGTTTTATTAATTCAAAAGAACCATACTATGGTGCAACCATTGGCCGTTACGGCAATCGTATAGCTAAAGGGAAATTCAAAATAAACGGTAAAGAATACACACTTGTTACTAATAACGGGCCAAACACACTGCATGCCGGCCATCCCGGTTTCCAGGAAGTGGTTTGGGATGCCAAACAGATAGACAGCGCTACATTAGAGTTAAGTTACCTTGCAAAAGATATGGAAGGCGGTTTCCCCGGTAATTTGAATGTTAAAGTTACTTACCAGATAACCGATGATAACGCCATGAAGGTGAGTTACTTGGCTACTACAGACAAAACCACTGTAGTAAACCTTACCAACCACGCCTTTTTTAACCTGAATGGTGAAGGCAGTGGTACAATTTTAGACCATACCGTACAGATAGCTGCCGATAATTACACCCCGGTAGATAGCACGCTTATCCCGACAGGTAAAATAGAAGCCGTAGCCGGTACGCCCTTTGATTTTACAAAACCAACAAAAATTGGGGCGCGTATCAATACAGATAACATCCAACTAAAGGATGGTAAAGGTTACGACCATAATTTTGTGTTGAGCAAGCATGATATTACCACACCAATTGCTACCGTTATTGGTGATAAAAGTGGCATAAAAATGGAGGTATTTACCGAAGAACCTGCTTTGCAGTTTTACAGCGGTAACTTTATGCAGGCGCAAAATGTGATGAAGGGCGGCAAAAAAGATGAGTTCCGTACATCATTTGCGCTTGAAACCCAGCACTACCCTGATTCACCAAATCAGCCTACGTTCCCCTCTACAGAGTTAGACCCCGGTCAAACCTATAAAACACAATCGATATATAAATTTTCGGTAGTAAAATAATAAAGTGTAGAGACGCGAAACATCGCGTCTTTTTTGCGTTTAATTAGTAGCAATGCTTTTAGATAACCACGGACGAAAGATCAATTACCTGCGGCTGGCCGTTACCGACCGCTGCAACCTGCGCTGCTTTTATTGCATGCCCGAGGATGGATTGAACTGGCTATCGCGCAAGGAACTGATGACCTACGAGGAGATGCTGCAGGTTTGTACCCTGCTGGTTAAAATGGGTATCGAGAAGATCCGCATTACCGGTGGCGAGCCATTTGTACGCAAGGACATTATGCAGCTGCTTACAGCGCTTTCTAAACTGGATGGGCTAAAAGAGTTAAGCCTCACCACAAATGGTGTTTTAACAGCTCCGCATGTGGCCGAACTGAAAGCGATAGGCGTACGATCGGTAAACCTGAGTTTAGATACCCTGGATGCCAACCGTTTTTTTACCATTACCCGCCGTGATGAGTTTGCCAGCGTAATGGAAACCATGGAGCAGCTTTTAAAGCACGATATTGAGGTTAAGATAAACGCCGTAGTAATGGCCGGTAAAAACACACAGGATATAATTCCGCTGGTACAACTGACCAAAGAGTTACCGGTAAGTGTGCGTTTTATTGAAGAGATGCCTTTTAATGGCGAGGGGCATAGTTATAGTGGCATAGTGTGGGATTATGTAAGGATCTTTGACGATATAAGACAGTCGTTCCCGGATATCCAAAAAGTGCCCGACCCTCAATTTTCAACTTCGTATAATTACAATATCCCCGGTCATAAGGGCAGTGTGGGTATTATAGCGGCTTATTCGCGTACCTTTTGCGGTACCTGTAACCGTATCCGGATAACACCGCAGGGCACCTTGAAAAATTGCCTTTATGATGACGGCGTGTTGAACATAAAAGATCTGATGCGCTTAGGGGTGTATGATGTTAAACTGGAAGAAACTTTACGTGCAGCCTTCAATGTACGCGAGAGGGACGGCTGGGAGGCAGAACGCAAACGCTTGGAAAATCCAAACTTTCATGAATCAATGGCTACTATTGGCGGTTAAATCAATCAAAAAATGATAACGGTAGAAGAAGCCGAGCGCATTATACTTGCCCAGTTAAAAGATTACGGTACCGAAACCGTGCCCTTTGAACTGGCGCTTGGCCGTGTTTTGGCAGAAGATATCAAAGCCGACCGCGACCTGCCACCGTATAATAGGGTAACCATGGATGGCATCGCAATAGCCTATAAAGCTATTGAACAGGGCATCTCCACATTCAAAATAAAAGCTACGCAGGCAGCCGGAGAACAACCAGCCGATATTGATAATGCAAATGAGTGTGTTGAGATCATGACCGGTGCGGCTTTATCAGCATCGGTTGATGCCATTGTTAGATATGAAGACCTGGAGATAGAAAACGGCACTGCAAGGCTGCTTATAACCGATATCAAAAAAGGCCAAAACATCCACCTAAAAGGAAAAGATAAAAAGCAGGGTGATGTTGTAGCTGCTGCAAATCAGTGCGTAACACCTGCTATTATCAGTTTGGCTGCATCGGTAGGGAAAGCTCATCTGTTGGTTAAAAAATGGCCGAAAGTAATGATCATATCATCGGGTGATGAATTGGTAGACGTGACAGATACACCCTCTGATTATCAAATAAGAAAATCGAACAACTATACCATAAAAGCCGTTTTAAAGCAATACGGCCTGGATGCCGATATGCTGCACATTCCGGATGATCCGGAAATAACCAAGCATCAATTACAAAACTGCCTGCAAAGTTATGATGTAATACTGCTAAGCGGCGGTATCAGCATGGGTAAGTTTGACTATATCCCGCAGGCGCTGGAAGATCTGCGAGTAAAAAAGCTGTTCCATAAGGTACAGCAGCGCCCCGGCAAACCGTTTTGGTTTGGCAGGTATGATAACAGTGCGCTTGTATTCGCATTCCCCGGTAACCCTGTGGCTACGTTTATGTGCCTGCACCGTTATTTTTTATTGTGGTTGGATGCCGTGCTTGGTTTGCCTGCAAAGGCGCCTGTATACGCCCAATTAGCCCGCGATATTATTTTTACACCGCCATTAAAATACTTCTTACAGGTAAAGCTTAACTTTACACAACAGGGTATTTTATCGGCACAGCCCATTGAAGGGAACGGATCGGGTGATTTTGCTAACTTAGCTGATACCGATGCATTTATGGAGCTGCCTTTAGAGCGAAATGAATTTAAAGCAGGAGAGGTATTCAAAGTGCATGTCTTTAAATCAGTATAATCTAATAATTCTGTGCAATCATTTATAAATAATCAGTGGAATCAAACTTTAGTCATTTAGATAAAAACGATAACCCTACGATGGTTGATGTATCTGCCAAAGCAATTACACACCGTACGGCCACCGCGCGCAGTATTGTGGTATTGCCTGATGAAGTATTGGCGCATCTGGTAGATGGCGATCTGCAAACTAAAAAAGGGTCGGTGTTTCAAACGGCTGTTATCGCCGGTATTATGGCCGCCAAAAAAACCGGCGATCTGATACCGCTTTGTCACCCACTTGGAATGAATAACTGTAAGGTTACTATTGAGTTATCTAATAATAATGAAGTAATTATTGAATGTACGGCAAGTATCACAGCCAAAACAGGCATTGAAATGGAGGCGCTGGTGGGCGCATCAATAGCGGCCCTAACCGTGTACGATATGTGCAAGGCCATGAGCCATGATATAGTGATAAAGGAAACCAAACTGATCTCAAAAACAGGAGGTAAGCGTGACTTTAAACGAGCATAAAAAGCACACCAATATTGCCCGCCCTGCCATGGGTAACTTCGCCCGGAATGAATGGGCTATACTTGGCGGGCCATGTACGGTGATCAAGTTCCTGGCCGATCAGGTGATCACCGCCTTATCGCCCCAATACCAATGCGCCTATGCAGATACTTCGCACAATGATGATATGGTTGGCATGCCCGGCAAACTGGCCAGCGGCGCAGCGTTAGAATATACGGATCAGCTTAACCATAGTCAGCTGAATTATAAGGAGACACTAACGCCATTTACACAGCGCGAGCTATTCTCGTCGATGGATCTGGTACTGGTTAACGGCAACCATCAGCCGGCTAAAGCGCAGGTGGTTATTATCGATAGTAACAAAAAAGCATCCCTGCAGCGCAGGCTTGAGCAATTGACCAATGTTCAGCTTTTCCTTTTTGCAGACAATGCCGAGGGCATGTTTGATTATATACAGGAAGCGATACCCAATTGGAAGCAGATCCCGGTGCTGAGCTTAAATAACGACACCCGGCAGATCATCGAATTCTTTCAAACCAAACTACAGCAAGCCAAACCGATTTTAAACGGATTGGTATTGGCCGGCGGTAAAAGTACCCGCATGGGTTTTGATAAAGGCGAGGTAAACTGGTACGGTAAAGAACAGCGTTACCACATGGCCGATCTGCTGAAAAAGCACTGCCACCAGGTTTATATTTCCTGCCGGGATGAGGAGCAGCAAAAGACGATAAACGCCGATTATTCAAGTCTGCCAGATACCTTTACCGGTCTTGGGCCCTTTGGCGCCATCCTGTCCGCCTTTCGCGAACAGCCGGATGCGGCATGGCTGGTTATAGCCTGCGATCTGCCTTTAGTAGATGCTGATGTGATACAGCATTTGGTGGATAACCGCAATACAGCCACTATTGCTACGGCTTATAAAAGTGATTATAAAGACTTTCCTGAACCGTT
>NZ_JBAZRC010000065.1:0-23498 GCF_041663085.1 Mucilaginibacter sp. | reverse complement strand
AATTGATCCAACATGAAAAAACAGGTTTTTTAGTGAATACGGTTGATGAAGCTGTTGATGCTATAGGTGAGCTAAGATCCATAAACCGCGCATATTGCCGCGAATGGGCCAATTCTCAATTCTCTAAAGAGAAAATGGCAGAGGATTATTATAAGTTGTATCAGCAGATATTGGGGTAGGCACCTTTGCCATTAATACTCTTATGCTGATCTGGTATCTGCATAGTAATTATATCATGTATAATGGTGACGCTATTTTGCCAGTAGTCAATTTCGATATCCACTGGCTATCAGTTACATATAAATAAAACGAGTGTTCACGGCAGTGAACGTGAACACTTTCGCAATCGCTCGGCTCCAGCCGAGTGATAAATATTACATGGCCTCTGGCCGCATTAGACCAAGTCGGCCGGAGGCCTAATAATAGTGGTCACTCGGCTTGAGCCGAGCGACTGCATTAGCTTAGAATAACAATTGGTTATTTCTAATCTATCCCGTCTTCCTTAAACTTAGCAAGCAGTTCATCCAGGTCAACTTCAGCAAATGATGTTGATGAATCGGAGATGCCGTAAGGGATAATGAGTTTATTATTATGGATCATAGATCCGCAAGAGTACAATACGTTTGGTACGTAACCTTCACGCTCGTCGCTGTTTGGTACCAATAGGGGCTCTTTCAAGCGGCCTATCTCTACAGTAGGGTCGTCTAACTTAAGCAAACTTGCGCCCAGCACATAACGGCGCATTGGGCCTACACCATGGGTTATTACTATCCATCCGTCCCTGGTCTCTATCGGCGATCCGCAGTTACCTATCTGTACAAATTCCCAGGTAAATTTTGGTGTTTGCAACAGATCGGGTTTTTCCCAGATATTGATCTTATCCGAGTACATGATGTAATTATTGCACCCATCAATACGCGATATCATGGCGTATTTACCATTTATTTTACGGGGGAACAGCGCCAGGTTCTTGTTCTGCGCACCAGCCCCGTATAAAGGCATAATCTTAAAATTATAAAAATCGCTGGTTTGCAGCAGCTTTGGCATAATCAGCGAGCCATCGTAAGCGGTATAAGTAGCGTAATAGGCGTAGGTACCATCCTCATTAACAAACTTAACAAAGCGGGCATCTTCAATACCCTTACGCTCGTACTCTGATATCGGGAAGATCACCCTGTCTGAAATATCGGTATCCAGCGAGAAAACGATCTCGTAGTAAGAATCGGCCAACCACAGTACCTTATCATACTCCAGGCGTACCATATCATCTTCCTGCAGCTTTTGCGAGTCTAGAATAATGCGGCGCAGGTTAGAGTATTCAAAATGATGATCAAGCTTATCCTCCAGTTCATGCAACACACTGATGTTGATCTGGGTGATAGCAGCTTTCTCTAAAAACAGCTTTTTATTATAAACCGCATTGCGTACAATTTCGGCCTCGTCAATATAACTGCCGGCCGGTAAAACGGTTATCTGGTTATCCTTATCAATCATCGCCCGGCGAAAAGTGATGGAGCTGATATGCCCCTCGCCTACTGCCCTAAAGCTAATGATAACCCGTTTCTGTCCGTCTTCCATTTCGGTTTGGTCGGGGTCTTCCACAATAGAAGGGTTAAAGAACGCTGCCGATTCGATAGAATACTCATGCGTAAAGTACGAACCTATCAATAGTTTACGGTACACGGTAAGTGTATCAAAATCTATCCCCAGTTCGGCAATAAGCGGTTTAAGCTTACTGCAAT
The DNA here is from genome assembly GCF_041663085.1 of Mucilaginibacter sp. Taxonomy (GTDB): domain Bacteria; phylum Bacteroidota; class Bacteroidia; order Sphingobacteriales; family Sphingobacteriaceae; genus Mucilaginibacter. The sequence continues at coordinate 21,756 of NZ_JBAZRC010000065.1, read as the reverse complement.
GGCGGTTAAGCACACGGGTTATATTACGGTGGCGTTTAGAATATTCCTGGAGCAATGGCGATACAATGCCGAAAGCGGTATCTTCTGAGATACTCATTACGCGCTGCAGAACCTCTTTTGCCCTGTCATTTCCATTAAAGAAAAATCTTGCTATTACACGCTTCGGATCGGGATTTACTCTTATTGGTTTTCGTTCTACAGAAAGTCTCATACTAAATAGATGCGTTTATTCAATAACACCATGCCCGCTAAATTGATTTGCGCAATTTCACAAAGCTTGATATTATCTGTAAATATTACATTATATACGTAAACACGTTGTTTTAAATTTGATTTAATTAACAGTTGATAGTTTAAGCGCAAATTTCAGACCGCTATGCCAGCCGGTTTCAGATCATGCTGTTTCTTTTGATAAGGTAGGTTTTCAGGATCTCGTTATACCCTTGCTCAATATCGGCATCCACTAACTGAATGTGGTGCTGGGCGCATTTCAGCTCCAGTTGGTGGCGATAATCTTTCAGGGCTGTTTGGTAGCTATCGCGAATTTTGTTTGGATGCACGCGTACTTCGGCGCCGGTTTCTATATCAACAAAATGATGCGGGCGGTTATCAAAATTAAAGTCCTGCTCTTTTTGCTTGCTGGTAACGTTAAAAATGATTACCTCGTGCTTTTTATACTTAAGGTGTTGGATAGCCGCGAAAAGCTGCTGTATTTTTTCGGGGTTCAGGCTATTCTCCAGCATATCGCTAAAAATAATCACCATTGATCGCTGGTGGATCTCGCCGGCAATGTGGTGCAACACCTGGGTTATATTGGTTGAAGTATTTTGTTTAGGATGGTCGTACACCCTCTCCAATTCGGCATACAGGCGAAACAAATGTGTTGAAGTTGAACGCGCCGGACTCATCCAGTCCATCTTATCCGAAAAAAGGCAAAGCCCGAATGCATCCCGCTGTTTTTTAAACAGGTACATGAGCGAGGCGATTGCATATACCGAGAACTGTAGCTTGTTTGTTCCCTCTGCCGGGAAATTCATGGACGATGAAGTATCCAGCAATAAAAAACAGCGCAGGTTGGTTTCCTCTTCAAACTGTTTTACAAAGAGCTTATCGGTGCGGGCAAGCAGTTTCCAATCGATATTTTTTACAGATTCGCCATTGTTGTATAACCGGTGCTCGGCAAACTCAACCGAAAAACCATGAAACGGACTTTGGTGCAGGCCGGTTATAAAACCTTCAACAACCTGCCTGGCAAGCAGTTCCAGATTGGCCAGTTGCCGTATATGCTGATCGTTACTAAGTATGGGCATAATGCAAGATATAAACTTTAACGTTTATGATACCCGCTTATTTTGAACAGTTAAAACCTGGTATAAATTGCAGCCTGCAAAACATGGTTAATTACGTAGGTTTCGGTTTGTTTGATGTACTGGTTTAGGTAACCAAACTCCACATCGGCCTTTTTATGCAGGCGGTAACCAAGGGCTACATAAGCACGGTTTTGATCGAAAAAGTGTTTATTAACCTTGTTATTATTCTGCACATTGGCGAATACCTCGTTTTGTAAACCTACGAAAGCACCTTTATTAAACGTTTCTGTTTTTTTAAACGGTACAACCGCCCTTGCAAAGTAACGCAGGCGCTGCGAAAAGTAATGATCTGTTCTGTTGGTAGTATTACCTAAAAACCGTTGCTCCAGCCTGAAGCGGTGTTGCAGCGTACTGGTCTTTCCAATTTTTGTATTAATGATGAGTTGCTCCCAAATGCGGCTCTCAGGGCGAAAGGTTTCTGCACCGCCTGCTCCCCTGCCATTGGTGGTTATGTAAGCATAACCCAAAGCACCCATTTTATTTTTATCGAAATAATAATTTACCGATGGGCGCAGCAAAAGATGTTGCAGATAATCGTAATGATCAGCAGAGCGGAACTGCGCATCAAATGACATCCCCCATTTATCAGAAAATTTCTGCGTATGGAATAATGCTCCCCAGCCCGAAAAACGGTTCTCCTGCGCAAATAATTTGCCGGATGTTAATATGGTGATGAGTAAAAGTAGTGTTAGTATTTTTTTCATAAGAGGATAGTGGTATGATGCGAAGATAAAAAACTATGCTTACCTGCAAAAAAAGTTTGTCACCCTGGGCGATAGCGAAGGATCTAATCGGCTACATGTACGTTGACGAATAGATGCTTCACTATGTTCAGCATGACAAGTTTTATAATGTTTTCTAATCTTTAAACTTTACCAAATTTTTCCTGCCGATATCATATGTTAACCTAAAAGCCTCCTGGTTGCTAAAATGGCCGGGGGTATTGTGCAGGCTAAGTACAAACTGCCCTTTTAAGCCTTTTGCAATAAACGGGGTGTAAATAATATCAAGCCTGTTGTAGGTTTTATACTGATAGTAGGCATCGCCAAAAGCAATATGATGGCCGTCGCCTTTGTAAAATTCATCATTCAAAGCAAAACGTTTATAGCTTGCATATGCACTGGCTACAAAACCTTTGGGTTTTTGCCAGCCGTCAATCCCCCTGCTGCGTTCTAACGACAACATACCGCCTGCTTCAAAACTTAACGAATCCAGGAAGGTTTTGTGGCTTAAGTTGGCACCAAGCCTGATCTGCGCTGCGCCGTTATCGCGGATATGATCGTTAGGGATGGCAATTGCCGGGCCTGCATCATGCAGTAAAAAGAAATAATGCGACACATAAAACGGCCCGCTTAACGATGGCTGGTATTTACCCGAAAAACCGAACAGGAATTGCTCCCTATCCACATCGGTTTGGCGGCTTACCCAATCAATCCAAACAGTTTCGGTAAAGTGGCTGTTTTTAAATCGCGTTAGCAAACCTTCTACATTGGGGCGGTAATAACGCAGGGTATCGTTCAGCATGGCCCGCGGGTAATCGGTCAGTAAACCTTCGCGACTAAAAGCACCAGCATTAAACAACCAGTTTTTACTTGTAAAACTATAATATGCAACCGGGTTTACACGTAAAAAAAATGGATTGCCGCCAAACTCGTGCAGGGCATTGGCACCAAAAATAAAGTGGTTGTTGCTATCTATATTAAAGCCAACATCAGCCGTAATACGTACGCCCGAATAAGTGCGCGACCGGGTTACAAACTCCTTGTACTCACGATTATCAAAAAAACTCATTCCGTTTAAATGGAAATCGACGTTCTGCGCACTTGCTGCGCCTGTTGCTAAAATAGTGGTTAATAGAAATAGGTATATTTTTTTTATCATACTCTGTAGTTATTATTCAACTGTAAATTTTATGATGCCACTGTTTTTACTGCCCACAAACGGCTCAGTACGTAACGAAAAAAACAGGTCGAAAGTACCTTTTTGCATGGGTGCTGTTACCGTCATTCTGTAGCGTGTGCTTTGCCCTTTTTGTAATGTTATTTTATTAAAAGTGCTATCGGCCTGTTGTACACTTACCGGCGTAACATACTCAAAAAAGCAGGCCTCTAAACATACCGGATGCTTGTACCCTGCGTTGGTAAAATTAACAGCAAAAGGGTAAGGGTTGGTTATTGCAAGGTCAAATTCGATTTTTTGCCCGGGGCTGGCTTTAATTTTAGTTTTACCGGTTTCAATAGCTATTTTCTGATAGGTACGCGCGTCGTCAACCCAGCCACCATACCAGGTGCCGGCATCGCATTTAATGCTATCTGTAGTAGTACCGGGTACCTGATTCTTTAACAAAAGGTAAACGCGCTGATGCTGCATACTATCTTCCATCGGCCACATATCAAACATAGTGCGCCCGTAATAGCGCGAATCGTAGGCGAAACCCTTAAGGCTGCGGGTATAGTAACTGTACTTCGACGGGTTCTGAAAACCTTCGTCCATCACCACAAAAGCATTACCTGCCTTTTGATGTACCAGGTTTGCCCATTCATGAAAACCAAAATAGCTTTTCAAAGCTTCCACCTTTTTTATCACCGGCAAACCAGCCATTATAGTAAACCTTAATATTAAAATGATGGCGATATTGGCAATAGCTAAGTTATAAAACCACTTAACATTAAAGTTTTGTTTTTGAAAATCGATCAACGTAAGGCTTATTAACGGCACAAAGGCGATTAGTGTATAATGTGGCTGCACATTTACTTTAAATGTATTTAGCAAGAAAAATGCGAACGTCCCGATTGCATTGAACATTAAGCCCCGGGTAAATACATTAGTTATTTTTGTAGTAAAGCCACGGTAAAACAAGTACCAACTTATCAACGCTCCGCCCAGCAGCAGTTGCCCGGCAATAAATGTAATGCTCATGGTAACATTATACCCAAAAGCCGACGGGCGCTCAAAAAGCTGGTAATTAACCGCAGGGAAGCCCCTGTGCATTTGCCATAATATATGTGGCGTATAGCATAGTAAACCTGTTATTATAGCCAGGTAAAAACTTTTCCGGGTAAATAGTTTAAGGTTTGATAAAAGTGTTAACCCAACTAAAAGCACACCATGATATTTACTGTAAAGCAGGCAGGCCACAATTATGCCTATTATGAACGCCGTGAACCAGCTATCCTCATCAACATACTTTTGATAGAAATAATAAAACAGCACCGCAAAAATAAACAAAGGCGAATCTGGTGTGCTGGTAAAGCCATATACATGGAAAACCAATACCCCCGATACCAGCAGCATAAACCATTTGGCGCTAACCTGGTATTTTTTCAGGATAAGCCAAAGCAGGTAAATAGCCAGGCTATTGCCCAGCACCGTTAGCAACCGCAGGCCAAACTCGTTATGGAAAAGCGTATCGCCAATTTTGATGAACAGCGCCACCATGGGCGGGTGGTAAAAGTACCCCCAATCCAGCTTTTGGGCAAACATCCAATAGTAGGCTTCGTCGGCATGCAGCTCAAGGGTATAGGCTTGTAAGGCGTTCAGTAGCATCCAGCACAAAACAAAGTACCATATAGGTTTATTGGATTGAGTAGTACTATTTACGGTGGTTGCCTGCATTGGTGCAAAGGTAAAATAAAAGCAGTAAGCTTAATACCACTATTAGCGATACATCAAATTACATTCAATTGATAATAGCACAGGAAAAACTCCGCAGAAAAATTCAATATTTGATGTATGATTACCAATACCTTAACCACCCTGCGCGTTACCCGCCTGCATTTATTGCATTTGATAGAAAACCTGACCACCGAGCAATTGAACAAAGTGCCGGCCGGTTTTAATAACAACATTATATGGAATGTGGCGCACGTTATATCGGCCCAGCAAGGCGTTTGCTATACCCGCGCCAATGTGCCTTTTATTGTAGACGGTAAATATTACACCCCATACCGCCCAGACACCAAACCAAACGGGTTTATTGACAGCGCAGAGGTTCACATCATTAAAGGCTTGTTGATATCAACTATTGAACAACTGGAAACCGATTACAACAACCATGTATTTGATAATTATACCCCATGGGCAACCCGCTATGGCGTGCAGATAAACAATATTGATGAAGCTGTAAACTTTGTACCATTCCACGATGGGATGCATATTGGGTATGTAATGGCGTTGCGGAGGTTGGTATAAAAAACAATTCTCCCTATGTCATTGCGAGCGATAGCGTGGCAATCTCGTCGTATGCAAAGCGTTCATACATTGGCTGCGAGATTACCACGTCGCTACTCATCACTCGGCTGGAGCCGAGCGACTGCAAAATTCGTTAACAAAAAAGCCCGGCATACACCGAGCTTTCTGATATCATTTAGATTTGACAACTTTTAAAAAGTTGTCAAATCTGTAATTACACGCCTAACAACAATCTTGTTGGGTCTTCCAGCAGTTGTTTAACACGTACCAGGAAGCTTACCGATTCGCGGCCATCAATAATACGGTGATCATATGACAGGGCCAGGTACATCATCGGGCGGATAACCACCTGTCCGTTTACGGCAACCGGGCGCTCAATAATATTGTGCATACCCAATATTGCCGATTGCGGCGAGTTGATGATAGGTGTTGACATCATCGAGCCAAACACCCCACCGTTAGTGATGGTAAATGTTCCGCCGGTCATTTCTTCAATGGTCAGTTTGCTTTCGCGGGCTTTGCCTGCAAGTACCACAATAGCTTTTTCAATTTCGGCCAGGCTCATGCTCTCGGCATTGCGAATAACCGGAACTACCAAACCTTTTGGTGCAGATACAGCGATAGAGATATCAGCAAAATTGCTGTATACCACCTCTTCGCCTTCTATACGGGCGCCAACAGCAGGCCATTCTTTTAAAGCTTCGGTAACCGCTTTAGTAAAGAACGACATAAAGCCAAGGCCCACACCGTGTTTCTCTTTAAATTTATCTTTGTACTTGCCACGCAGTTCCATTATCGGTTGCATATCCACTTCGTTAAAAGTGGTTAGCATAGCGGTTTCGTTTTTAACAGCTACCAAACGCCTTGCAACTGTTTTACGCAACGACGACATTTTTTCGCGGCGATCGCTACGTGGTCCTTGAGGTGCGGCCGGGGCAGCTACTACAGGGGCAGCGGCGGGCTTAGCGGCAGGTGCAGGTGTATTTTGTGCATTCAGAGCATCTCCTTTGGTGATACGGCCATCAACGCCGGTACCATTTACAGATGTGGTATCAATGCCTTTTTCGGCTAATATTTTTGCAGCAGCAGGCGATGGTGTACCCGATGCATAAGTTGTTCCTGCTGATGGTGCAGCCTGCGGCGATTCGTTCACCTTATCGGCAACTGCCGGGGTAACCGGTGTTGCAGCAGGTGCAGCGGCGCCAGCGCCACCTTCAATGGTACAAACTACAGCGCCAATGGCAAGGGTATCGCCTTCTTTGGCTATGGTTTTTAAAGTACCGGCTTTTTCGGCGGTTAATTCAAAAGTTGCTTTGTCTGATTCCAGTTCGGCAATGGCTTCGTCCATTTCAACAGCATCGCCGTCTTTTTTGATCCAGCGCGAAAGGGTTACTTCCGTTATCGATTCGCCAACCGGTGGTACTTTTATTTCTAATGATGACAAACCACCCTGAGCCGGTGCCGGGGCAGGCGCGTTTTGCGGAGCAGCAGGGCTGTCAGCTTTCGCTGGTTCATCTTTAGCAGCAACAGGGGCCGCTGGTGCTTTATCAGCTGCGGCGGCAGGTGCGCCTGTTTCGTCAATAGTTGCTACAACAGCGCCAATGGCTAATACATCGCCTTCGGCTGCAGCTGTTTTTAAAGTTCCGGCCTTTTCGGCAGTAAGCTCAAAAGTTGCCTTGTCTGATTCCAGCTCGGCTATTACTTCGTCCATTTCTACGTGGTCACCATCCTTTTTTTTCCAGGCTGATAATGTTACTTCGGTAATGGATTCGCCTACCGGCGGAACTTTTATTTCTAAACTCATATTTTATTAGTTATTAGTGAACGGTGAATAGAGAGTGGTTTTAGCGTGGCGACCTGTAAGTTTTTCAACTACTCACAATTCACCAATTACTACTCACTAATCTGCACCAGCATTAGCCATTTTCTCGGCTGTTTTTTTAATCGTTTCTTTAACTGCTTTGCCTGCAGGTGCTTCAAACGCCTTTGATACAATGTATAACTGCTGTGCCGCGTGTTGTTTGGCAAAACCGGTAGCAGTGCTGCTTCCCTCTAAACGCGATATCACATTCAGGTTTAAATATTTATCGTTATGGAATTTGCGGCAAATGTATGGCCATGCGCCCATGTTTTCCGGCTCTTCCTGTACCCAGAAAAATTCTGTAGCCTTTTCGTATTTGGCTTTAACCTTTAATATCTGTTGTACCGGTGTTGGGTATAATTGTTCAACACGTACTATGGCTATGTCCTTACGTTTATCAACCTGTTGTTTTTCAAGCAGGTCATAATAAACTTTACCGGTACAAAGCAATACACGTTTTACCTTTTTAGGATCAGCGTAGGTATCATCTATCAACTCGTGGAACTTGCCATTGGTAAAATCCTCAAGCGGCGATACACAGTTAGGGCTGCGCAATAAGCTCTTCGGTGTAAATATGATCAGCGGTTTACGGAAACTGCGGTGCATTTGCCTCCTTAATATATGGAAGAAGTTTGCAGGGGTAGTACAGTTAGCTACCTGTATGTTATCATCAGCGCAAAGCTCTAAGAAACGCTCTACACGTGCTGATGAGTGCTCGGGGCCCTGGCCTTCGTAACCATGTGGCAATAACATTACCAAACCGTTACCACGCTGCCATTTTGTTTCGGCGCTGGCAATGTACTGGTCAACAATGATCTGCGCACCGTTAAAGAAATCGCCAAACTGCGCTTCCCAAATGGTTAAGGCTTTAGGGTTAGCCAAAGCGTAACCATACTCAAATCCTAAAACACCATATTCAGATAACAGCGAGTTAAAAATACTCAACTTTGCTTTGGTGTCTATTGTTTCAAGCGGGGTGTACTCATCCTCAGAATCAGCCAGGGTAAGTACCGCGTGGCGATGCGAGAAGGTACCGCGTTTAACATCCTCACCACTTAACCTTACCGGGAAACCTTCTTTTAATAAAGTACCGTAAGCAAGCAGTTCGCCCATGGCCCAGTCGAACACGCCGGTTTTGTTAACCATAGCGTTACGGTCCTGGAACAGTTTCTCTATCTTCTTAAAAAACTCTTTATCCTTTGGCAATACAGTAAGTTTGTTACCTATCTCGGTAATAACTTCTTTGGTAACCGAAGTATCAACCGTACTGATCAGTTCGCTGTGGTTGGCCAGGTGCAGGCCGCTCCAGGCGCCTTCAAACATTGGGATGGTATCGGTAAACCTGTCGGCAGCTTTTGCTTCATCCAGCATGCCCTGTAGTTCGGCACGGAAATCTTTTTCGATAGTTTTTACATACTTATCGTCGATGGTTCCTTCGGCTATCAGTTTTTTGCTGTAGATCTGCAACGGGTTAGGGTGCGCCTCTATAGCTTTGTACAATACCGGCTGGGTGAATTTTGGCTCATCAGCCTCGTTGTGGCCATAGCGGCGGTAGCATAGAATATCGATAAATACATCCTCGTTAAACACCTGGCGATATTCCATCGCTAAATTAACTACATAAACCAATGCCTCAACATCGTCCCCGTTTACGTGGAACACAGGTGAAAGAACTGTTTTGGCCACATCGGTACAATAAGTACTTGAGCGGGCGTCTTTATAGTTGGTGGTAAAACCTATCTGGTTGTTTATAACCAGGTGAATGGTACCGCCTGTGCGGTAGCCGTCAAGTTTTTCCATCTGTAAAACCTCGTAAACAATTCCTTGCCCGGCTACAGATGCGTCACCATGTATTAATATAGGGGCGATCTTTGAATGGTCGCCATTATGTTTAAAATCAATTTTTGAACGGGTTATCCCTTCAACAACAGGGTCAACCGCTTCTAAGTGCGATGGGTTGGGGCAAAGGCTCAGGTGAACTTTTTTGCCCTGTGATGTTTCTACATCGGTTGAGAAACCCAGGTGATATTTTACGTCGCCGCCAAACGGAGATTCGGAATCAAAGTTTTTACCTTCAAACTCAGAGAACACCTCTTTATAGGTTTTCTCCATAATGTTGGTAAGCACGTTTAAACGGCCGCGGTGCGCCATACCGATGATAAATTCCTCGATACCCAGGTCAGACCCTTTGATGATAACCGAATTAAGCGCAGGGATCAAAGCCTCGGCACCTTCTAACGAGAAACGTTTTTGGCCCAGAAATTTTGTTCCCAAAAAGTTTTCAAAAACAACGGCTTCGTTCAGTTTGGCCAGCATCAGTTTTTTCTCGTCGGCGGTAAAGCTTGGAGTATTGCGTTTGCTTTCCATCCTGTCTTCAAACCATTTTAGTTTTATAGGGTTGCGGATGTAGGTATATTCTGCGCCGATAGACTGGCAATAAGTTTGTTCTAATAACTGGCGGATATCGCGCAGTTTAGCTGGGCCTAAGCCAACTTCAACGCCGGCGTTAAACACAGTATCCATATCAGCTTCGCTTAAACCAAAGGTTTCCAGCTCTTTACCGGGAAAATACTTGCGGCGTTCGCGCACAGGGTTTGTTTTGGTGAATAAATGGCCGCGGGTACGGTATCCATTTATCATGTTCATCACATTGATCTCTTTTATAAAGTGATCAGGCGTGGTGGCAGTTGCTGCCCCTGGTTTTGCCTGGTTATCTTTACCAAAATCAAAGCCCTCAAAAAACTTTTGCCAGCCGTAATCAACAGATTCGGGGTCTTGTTTATAAGCTTCGTAAAGTGTGTCAATGTAGGCTGCGTTTCCGCTATCTATATAATTTAGGCGATCCATGAGAAACCAATGTTGTAAAACGGTACAAAATTAAGCATAATACATTCAAATGCTGAAATAATATGCAATTACTTTACTTAAATTTTTCCAAAAAAGACTAACCGGTATGTTTTGAAGGACTGTGGAAGATTTTTTTAGCAAAACTGCGCAAATAGGAAACCCCTTCAAGCAGTACGGCCAGGAGGCCTATAATGATGGTAAATTGTTCAAAAGGGTTCATAATATAAGTACGTTTAATTAACCCTTTTGTTGTGCCTACTCGCTAATAATCGGGGTTTCGTCAATTGCGTTGGCCAAAGGCAGCCAGGTGGTAATAAAATCGCTTTTATCATCTAACTGGTCGGTTGGTTTGGCGGCGTTAAAAAAACGGTTGCTTTTGGTATCGTTACCTACCCCGGCCACAAAAGCCCAATTGCCCCAGTTGCTGGCGGGCGAGTAATCAATAAGTTTCTCTTCAAAGTACAACGCGCCTTTTGTCCAGTCAACCTGTAAGTCTTTGGTTAAATAGGTTGCAACGGCCTGCCTGCTGTAATTAGTAATAAAGCCTGTTGCGTTTAGCTGGTGCATAGATGCATCAATAAACGGAACGCCGGTTTGGCCGTTCTTCCATTGTTCAAAAAGTTCGTCCTGGTTATCGGCCATATCAGGCGCATCACCAAACCCTTCCGAGCGGAAGAACGTTTGGCCGTGCTTTTTAAACATAAAACGGAAATAATCCCGCCAAAGCAACTCCAGCATAATGGGATCGGTATTGGGCAGGTGGTTTTCGCGGTAATAGTTCACTACTTCCCAGTAAACCTGCCTGGGCGATATACAGCCTACAGCCAGCCACGGGCCAAGGCGAGATGAATTGCAATTTGCGTTACGTCCGTTTTTATTTTGACCGTTCTGAATCGAACTTTCCAGATACTGGTGCAGTTGCTTTAAGGCTGCGGTTTCGCCGCCTGTTATTTTTTCTCCGGCGCGGATATCATCTAAAGGCTCGGGCACCCCCAGGTCTGTAAGAGTGGGCAGTTCGCCGGCATCGGTAATTTCGGGCACATTAATATATTCCGGGCTAACAACACTTGGCCTAACCGTGCTATCGCGTTCAACCTTCTTTTTAAAGGTAACAAAGCTATCTGGGATATCTTTTATGGGGAATGGCAGGTCTTCTTTATGGTACATAGTATGCCCAATAAAGTGTTTCAGGTTCAGTTTCATTTTCCAAAGGGCAGCCTCTACCCTTTCAGAAACATCAGTTTCATCGGGTGCAACCTCGCGGTGATGGTAAACTTCGCTTACCTGGTATTCTTCGGCCAATTGGGTAAGTACGTCGGCAGGGTCGCCGGTACGGATAAGCAATTCGGCACCAAACACATGCAGGTTTTTCCTCAGATCGGCTACAGCCTCTAACAGGAACCGGGCACGGAAACTACCGGTTTTTAAAGCACCTAACGGGCTGGTTTTAAAGTAAAAAGGATCAAAAATATATACGGGTAAAACTTTATCGGCCCTGCGCACGGCTTCGGATAATATTTCATTATCATGTATGCGCAAGTCATTCCTAAACCAAACCAATATAACCTTTTCACTCATATGAACAACTAATCTAAAGTTATTTAGATTAGTTACAAAAATGGTAATTATTTATTTGCCCTGCACCTTTCACTACAATATTTGACATCGCCCCAACATTTAGCCCATTTTTTGCGCCAGCTAAAGGGCCGTAGGCATACCGGGCAGGTTTTTTCAGGTATGTTTTCTTTTAGTATCCTGGCCATATTATATATATAACAAATAGTATTACTAAGTGTTATGATACCTATGAGTTTAAAAGATAAGAACGTTCTGGTAGTTGGTGGCAGCAGCGGCATTGGCCTGGCCCTGATCAGGCACCTTGCCATACAGGAAGCAAACATATTTAATATATCCCGAAGCCGGGCCGACTGGCCACCGGGTGTAACACACCTGCAGGCGGATGTACTTGGTGATTTAAGTGTCCTTGAGGACAAACTGCCGCAAACCATCCATGGGTTGGTTTACTCGGTTGGCAGCATCAACTTAAAGCCTTTTCAACGTTTAACCGCAGGAGATTTTTTAAACGATTACAAACTTAATGTACTTGGCGCTACCGAAATAATAAAACTTAGCCTAAAGGCTTTAAAAAACGCCGGTGGCGCAAGTATAGTGCTCTATAGTTCGGTTGCAGCAAAAGCAGGAATGCCTTTCCATGCCAGCATAGCGGCAGCAAAAGGCGCGGTAGAAGGGCTAACCTTATCATTAGCTGCTGAATTGGCCTCATACCAGGTAAGGGTAAATGCTATCGCTCCATCTTTAACCGATACACCGCTGGCCAAAAACTTGTTAAGCACCGATGAAAAACGTGAAGCATCGGCTAAAAGGCACCCTTTAAGCAAAATAGGTACCCCTGATGATATTGCGCTGGCCACCCAGTTTTTATTGAGCGATCACAGCAGCTGGCTTACAGGGCAAATAATTGGTATAGATGGCGGGCTTGGCAACCTAAGGCCTTTATAAAATAAGGTTGTAAACCAACCGTTTAATTATAGATAGCAATGACAAATTAAAAAAGGATTATACTTAATTTTATACTGTAAAACCAAACATTATGGCAACTGTCGAAAGTATCCAAAAAGCATATATTGATCATGTACTAACCGAAGGCCAGCAGCCAAAATCGGTTTATGTATTCGCCAAAAAAAATAAAATGCCCGAAGAGGAGTTTTATCGCTTTTTTGGCTCGTTTGATGCCGTTGAGCAAAGCATTTGGGCCGATCTTACAGATAAAACCCTAACAGAAATACGCAGACAGGAAGTTTGGGCACAGTATTCCTCGCGCGAAAAAGCGCTGTCATTCTTCTATAGTTTTTTTGAGTTGTTGAAAAGCAACCGCAGCTTTGCTGTGTACAGCATCAAAAAACACCGCAGTTTGGGCACACCAAAGGTATTGGAGCCAACCAAAGTGCTGTTTGAGAATTTTGCCGAAGGTATTATAAACGAAGGCATGGAATCGCAGGAATTAAGCGACCGCAAATTCTTCAGCAAGCGTTATAAAGATGCGCTATGGATCCAGTTTGGTTTTGTGCTTAACTTTTGGATAAATGATGATTCGGCCGGGTTTGAAAAAACCGACGAGGCTATTGAAAAAGGCGTTAACGTAACGTTCGACCTGTTTCAGCGTTCGCCGATTGACAACCTGTTTGAGTATGGCAAGTTTTTGGCTAAAAATGGTGGGATAAAAGAGAAAATGGGATTTGGAAGTTTCTAAGCATGCAACCTTTGCTGCCATATTTGATATGGATGGCACCCTGATAGATAACACACAGTTCCACTTTAACGCTTGGCAGCAGCTTTTTAAAAAACGCGGATTGCCCGAATTAAACAGGGACACCTACTTAACCGGCATTAGCGGTGTATCTATAATAAACACGCTAAAAAAATACTTTGGCAAAGATTTAGGCGAGGCCGACTTAAAAGCGCTGGCAAAAGAAAAACAACGACTTTACGAGACAGCTTTTAAGCCCTTTTTACGGCCCGTAAACGGCCTTGAAAAGTTTTTAAACGACCTTAAAAAGGCCGGAGTTAGTATAGCACTCGCCACATCCTCAAACATGGATGATGTGGATTTTATTTTCGGCACCCTTGCCATAAGGAAATACTTTGATACCATCATCACCGGCGCCATGGTAAGCCAGCCTAAACCATCACCACAAATATTTTTAAAAGCCGCCGAACAACTTGGCGCCCACCCCGAAAAGTGCGTGGTGTTTGAGGATTCCCTATCGGGATTAGCGGCCGGCAACAATGCAGGCATGAAGGTTGTTGGTATTACTACCGACCATCCTGCCCAAAACATTACCAAACTGGCCAACCTGGTAATTAATGATTATGCGGACATAACACCGCAAAAATTGGCTGCATTATTTGATTAGATATACCATGAGTGAGAATACCACTAAAGAGCAAAACAGCATACCCACCAGTAAAGTTGAACGCAGCGCCAAATTTGTAACCACAGGTTTTAAAATTGGCGGCAACTATATTAAACATTATTCCAAAAAACTGTTTAACCCGGATATGGATAAATCCCAGCTGAATGAGGATAATGCTACGGATATTTACCAATCGCTTAGTCAGCTAAAAGGCAGCGCGTTAAAAGTAGCGCAGATGCTGAGTATGGATAAAAACCTGTTGCCGCAGGCCTATGTAGATAAATTTACGCAATCGCAGTATAACGCGCCGCCGCTTTCGGGCCCGCTTATTGTGCAAACGTTTAAAAAATACTTTGGTAAAAACCCCGATCAGATCTACGACAAGTTCAACATCCGATCAACCAATGCGGCATCAATTGGCCAGGTACACCAGGCCGAACTAAACGGTAAAAAACTGGCCGTAAAGATCCAGTATCCCGGCGTGGGCGATTCCATCTCGTCCGACCTTAAACTGGTAAAGCCATTCGCCTTCAGGATGCTGGGCATGAGCGAAAAGGAACTTGATATTTACATGCGCGAGGTAGAAGAGCGCCTTTTAGAAGAAACAGATTACGAACTGGAGGTACGCCGCTCGATAGAGTTTTCTATCGCCTGCAAAAATTTGAACAATGTGGTGTTCCCGGGTTATTACCCCGACCTGTCAAGCAAACGCATCATCACTATGGACTGGCTGGAAGGCCTGCATTTAAAAGAATTTTTGGCCACCAACCCCTCACAGGAACTGCGCGACAAAATTGGCCAGGCCCTTTGGGATTTTTATAACTACCAGCAGCATGAGCTGCGCGCTGTACATGCCGACCCACACCCCGGTAATTTTATGATAACCCCCGAAGGCAAATTGGGCGTGATTGATTTTGGCTGCATAAAAGTGATGCCCGATGATTTTTATTACCCGTTCTTCTCACTTACCTCAACAAATTTGTTTGATGATAAGGAAGAAACCATCAAAGCTTTCCGCAAGCTGGAAATGATATTGCCTAATGACACCCCGGCGCAGATAGAATTTTATTACACTATGTTTAAACAGATGATAAGCCTGTTTGCAAAACCCTACATCACCAATACGTTTGATTTTGGCCAAAAAGCTTTTTTTGACGACTTATTTGGATTTGGCGAAAAAGTAGCAAAAATGCCGGAATTTAAACAAGCACGTGGCGTAAAGCACTTCATCTACGTAAACCGCACAAATTTTGGCTTATACAATATATTGCACGATTTACAGGCACGCGTTAAAACAGATACTTATAAGCCACATGTTGAAGCTATAGCCTAATTTAAAGGCTAAATAAATTTAATAACCAATGCAATAGAAAGGCAAAGGGTACAGATCCAGGCAAGTGTTGCGCGTGTATACCAGGCTTCAATTTCGTTTACGCGGCCTGTACCAATATATGACCTGGAACGGCGCCGACAATACACACCCAACGATATGAGTGAAACAAATAAAATGCAAATAGCATAGATGATTTGTTGTTCAAAAGTATGTGTGAGCATAATATTAAATTATCACCGGTTAATGTGCAGCATCAACCCATAACCACATCAGGCAAAAATTTCACCAGATATTATTACACTAATACGTTAATGTTAAGTTTATGGTTACAGGCCTTTAAAGCAAATATTTTTTGTACAGCCAACAAGCAGATCATTTTATGCCCGTATTTATAACCGGGTTTTTTTTGAACAATATGGGGAATTTATGTCCTTAACGGCATTACACCTCACTCAAAACAAACTCCGCAACCATAACAAAGGCCAGTACAAATGTAACCATCCAGATTACGGCAGACTTCGTTGCCCATATTTGAATATCTGTTACGCGCCCCGTATTGACAAACGATTTAGCCCTTTGACGGCAGTAAATGGCGTAAACGCCCAAAAGTACAATTATTGCGATGCTAGAGAATATTAGCATCAGCTGAAAATCTTTTGTAAACATATCTTTATAGTGTAAAATTTTATATAATTAACACTATCTTAACAAGAGCCGCGATAAAAAGTTTATTGCGAAAGCTTTTTTTTGATAAAATTTACTTTAACGAAACATCACCATCAATCAACCGGCGACCTCAACTATGAGCATTAATCAGCAAAACACCCGGGCACTTCTTTTGTTGCACATAACATGAAAGTGTTACTTGCAGGTGCTAACGGCTATATTGGTACACGGCTTATACCGGTTTTGCTTGAAAAAGGCCATACCGTAGTATGCCTGGTGCGCGATAAGCGCCGGTTTCATGAACAAAACGATTACAGCGAACGCGTAACCCTGCTTACTGGCGATCTGCTCAAAGAAAAAAACATCGAGCCTATACCCAATGATATCGACGCGGCCTATTACCTGGTACACTCTATGGCCCAGGCCGATGATTTTGCCGCGCTCGAAGCACTATCAGCACACAATTTTGTGCAGGCAATTAATAAAACTAACTGTAAACAGGTCATCTATCTAAGCGGCATCACTAACGACAATAATTTATCGAGCCACCTGTTATCGCGCAGGCATGTAGAAGATGTACTGAAAGAAAGTAAGGCCGCGCTTACGGTATTACGGGCGGCTATTATTATCGGCTCCGGCAGTTCATCGTTCGAGATCATTCGCGACCTTACCGAAAAACTCCCCGTCATGACCGTTCCGCGCTGGGTAAACACCAAATGCCAGCCCATTGCCATCCGTGATGTACTGGGTTATTTAGAAGGTGTGCTGCTGCATGAGGCATCATTCCATAAAACATTTGACATTGGCGGGCCGGATATCCTCACCTTTAAACAAATGATGTTAACCTACGCCAAGGTGCGTAAACTAAAAAGATACATCATCATTATACCGTTCCTGTCGCCTAAAATTTCATCTTACTGGCTGTACTTTGTTACATCAACCAGCTACTCGCTGGCACAAAGCCTGGTTGATAGCATGAAGAACGAAACCATCATGAAAAACCATGATATAGATCAGATTGTAAAACGCGAATGCCTTACTTATGAGGAAGCGCTGAAACTGGCCTTTAATAAAATAGAACAAAACTCTATTGTAAGCAGCTGGAAAGATGCCCTGAATAACGGCTACCTAACTGCCGGCTTTATGGATCAGATAAAGGTACCACAAAACGGCACACTGGAGTATAAGGTTAAGCAGCCTTTTAAACGCGAAAGCGGCGAGGTGCTTAAAAACATTATGGCCATTGGCGGCAACCGCGGCTGGTATTATTGGGACTGGATATGGAGCATCCGCGGTTTTTTAGATAAACTTTTTGGTGGCGTAGGCTCGCGCCGGGGCCGTACCAGTAACATAAGTGTTTCGCCTGGAGATGTGATAGACTTTTGGCGGGTGCTGCTGGCTGATAAGGAGAACAACCGCCTGTTGCTGTATGCCGAAATGAAACTACCCGGCGAAGCCTGGCTGGAGTTTAAAATTATTGAACGCCATAACCAAACCTTCCTGAGCCAAATTGCTACTTTTAGGCCCAGGGGCTTGTGGGGCCGCCTGTACTGGTATTTAATGTGGCCCTTTCACCTTTTTATATTTAAGGGTATGGCTAAACGGATAACTAATTTTAAAGAAGCCTAATAGATCATAGGCTATGGTTGATAGTACCAACAATTCCTATGAACCATAACCTATTAACCATGAACTAATGAACAAAAACATCCTCATCACCGGCGGCTCGGGCTTACTGGGCAGGCAACTTACCAAAGCGCTGTTAAACCTGGGCCACACAGTTAACCACTTAAGCCGCAGCCCGGGTAAGGACCCGCATGTTAAAACCTTTTTGTGGGATGTTGATAAAGGCCGGATAGATGAGCACTGCATTGATGGTGTAGATACCATTATCCATTTGGCGGGCGCCGGTATTGCCGATAAGCGCTGGACAGATGAGCGAAAACGCGAAATTGTGGAAAGCCGGACCAAATCTATAAGCCTTATTTATGGGCTAATGACAGATAAAGCACACAAGGTGCATACAGTTATATCGGCATCCGGGATTAATTATTATGGTAACCGTGGTAATCAACTGCTTACCGAGGACAGTGCCCCCGCGCACGATTTTATTGGCAATTGCTGCATAGAGTGGGAAAAAGCGGTTGATGAAGGCAAGCAGTTCGATCTGCGTATCCTGAAATTCCGCACCGGGGTGGTACTAACTACCGAAGGCGGCGCGTTACCACAACTGGCCCTGCCTGTAAAACTGGCAGTAGGCTCTCCATTGGGCACCGGTAAACAATGGGTGCCCTGGATCCATCACCAGGATGCTATTGATATGTACCTGTTTGGGCTGGGTAATGAGCAACTTACCGGCGTTTACAATATGGTTGCGCCACTACCTGTAAGCAATAAAGAAATGACCGCAGCCGTTGCCAAACAATTACATCGCCCGTTTTGGGCGCCAAATGTACCTGCATTTTTAATTAAACTGCTTTTTGGCGAAATGGCCAGCCTGGTATTGGGCAGCACAAAAGCATCGGCACAAAAAATAGAGGCTGCTGGCTTTAAATTTAAATACCCTGATATTGCTTCGGCATTAAAAGAAATTTATGGATAAGAATACCCCTGTAAGTGTTTTTTGGTTTAGGCGCGATTTACGCGTTGAAGATAATGCCGGCCTGTACCATGCCCTTAAAAGCAGCAAACCGGTACTACCTTTTTTTATTTTTGATAAAGAGATACTGGATACACTGGAAGACAAAGATGATGCACGGGTAACTTTTATTTATAACGCAATTGAGGAAGTAAATAAAGAATGCCATAAACACCATAGCAGTTTACTGGTGGTTTATGATACCCCTGAGCATGCCTGGAAAAAACTGCTTGAAGAATACAACGTAGCCGAAGTGTATACCAACCATGATTATGAGCCGGCCTATGCAAAAAATCGTGATAGCGATATAAAAGAGTTGTTGGCCAAATACAATATTGCCTTTAATACCTATAAGGACCAGGTTATTTTTGAAAAAGCCGAGGTTGTAAAAGATGATGGTAAGCCTTACACCGTTTATACACCTTACAAAAATAAGTGGTACCAAAAACTAAAGCCTTTCTATCTGAAGGCCTACCCGTCTGAAAAATACCTGAAAAACCTGCATAAGTTTAAAGCACCCGCAATACCTGCATTATCAGAAATGGGCTTTATAAAAAGCCAGGTAAATTACCCCGAAAAGGAATATGATAACATAATTGCCGATTACGCCAAAAATCGCGATTTCCCGGCTATAACCGGTACATCGCACGTTGGGATACATTTGCGCTTTGGCACGGTAAGCATCCGCCGCTGTGCAAGGGATGCACACAAAGCACATGAAAAAACCTGGCTGAACGAACTGATATGGCGGGAATTTTATATGATGATACTATATCATTTCCCACAAACGATGAACCATGCCTTCCGCCCCGAGTATGACCGTATTAAATGGATAAACAACGAGGAACAGTTTGAAGCCTGGTGCAAAGGCGAAACCGGTTTCCCGCTGGTTGATGCCGGCATGCGCGAACTGAATGCGACCGGGTACATGCACAACCGGGTGCGCATGGTAGTTGCCAGCTTTTTAAGTAAAGATCTGTTGATAGACTGGCGCTGGGGCGAGCGTTATTTTGCCCGCAAATTGCTTGATTATGAAATGGCCAGTAACGTTGGCGGCTGGCAATGGGCGGCTGGCAGTGGTACAGACGCTGCGCCATACTTCAGGATCTTTAACCCGGATTCGCAGCTTAAAAAATTCGACCCCAAACTGGCGTATATAAAAAAATGGGTTCCGGAATATGCCGACTTTAGCAAATATCCAAAACCCATTGTTGACCACGCATTTGCACGCGAAAGGTGTTTAAAGGCTTTTAAAGCAGCCTTAAGCAAATAAACTACAGATCTATCCCGGTGACTGTGAAATCAAATTTCAACACAGAATTTGCGGGGATACCAGTTGTAGAAGAAGCACCTATCCCAGTTGCTGATGGTAGTATTATCTGCAAAGATGTACCAGTTGTAGCATGATGTTCCAGCACATGTTCTACCGCTGGCCCATATAGTGACTTTAAATCATATGGTGTATATACTACCGGAGTAGTATAGTTCGCATAATCAAATGAGAAAGTGTTAAGCAAAGATCCGCCATAGGTCAATGTTAATTTTGAAAACTCGCTTATAGCACCAACAGTACCCGTACCCGGTGTTACTATTTTATAGTAATAATATTTTTTTAACTGTATCCCCGAAGAGTCTATTAATACAAAGTCTTTTGAATAGTCAGTTAAATTATGTGCGGTTAAAAAATTATTGATAACCTTGTCATCATAAGCACTTTGATCGCCAATTACATTCACGTAATAATCCAGGCATTGGTTACCGGCTATGCGGGTGTTAACATTGGTTATACTTCCTGATCCATAACCACTTACACCATACGCAAGCCTTGATGGTATCAGCAATCGCATACTGCTGCCTTTGTATCTTAAAATATTATGGATAGCAAGCTGCACACCTTCAGGCAAGTTATATTGACTCTTGAAGTACCCCAAAAAACCATAAATGTGATTGGTAATAGTATCTGAAGAAATATATTTTCCATCAAAAGACTTCAGCGTATAAACCAATGATATTTGATCGGAATACTTAAGTGTATCGCCCGTACCTTGCGATATTATTTTATACCGTATACCTGTTGTCCCTGTTCCATCACGGGTGGTGTCCTCGCTAAAGCCTGTTAAACCGTTGTCAGCAATATACTTTTGTATCTGTTCCTGGTCGTATACCCTTATGTCTGGTTGATCCTGCGTTTTTTTGCAGGCTGATAAGCCGGTTGCTACTATTAATAAAAGGGTAAAAATCTTTTGTTTCATCTAAAGTTAGTTCGTTACATCTAAAAGTTCAATCTCAAAATCCACCACCGAGTTCTTAGGCAGATTTAATTCGGGCTGATCGTACGGACCGTAAGCATATCTTGATGCCGCTATAATACGTATTTTACCACCTTTATTTATTTTCGGGATACCAAGCTTCCATGCCCTTAACACCTCCCCTAAAGTAAAAGAGGGATGAAAGTTATTGCTTTCGGCAAATATCTCGCCGGTTAACAACTTCTTGCTTTTGTAATCAATTGTTATCCTTGTTGAATTTGTGAACAATGTATTGCCGCTACCCGGTGTATTTATAACATAGTAAACACCCGTTGCAATACCCGCACTGTCAACCCGTTTTGCATCTAAACCCGGATTGGCGGCAAGATAATCCTGTATTATTTTATCATCTATAGCTGCTTGTGTACGTTCTTCGGCAACGGGATCGTATCCCTTTTTGCAGGCCGACAAACAAATAACAGACAGAAATAATATCAGCAGTATCCTGTTCATTCTATTTTCAGAAGGCAAATTTATTGTTTTATATGGCAAAACCATCAGCTTAACACTTTTTAACAATTAGCATAACGTTAAAAAGTGTGTTTTATGGCTTATAGTTGAGGGTAAGCTGATTTATTTTTTTCAGCATCTCTGTTAAATACTGTT
>NZ_JBAZRC010000064.1:0-23820 GCF_041663085.1 Mucilaginibacter sp. | reverse complement strand
CGCGAGCAATTGAATCTACAACCTTTTTATCTCCACTTTTTTAAACCATACATCCGCGCCATGGTCCTGCAGGGCTATGCGGCCTTTTTTGTAAGTGCCAAAGCCCGGCCATTCTTTAAACTTACTGCCGGCTATCAATTTGTTCCAATTAGCATCCCATAAGGTTGTTTGCAACACAACTTCGTGGTTAACCAAAATGGTAAGTTTGCCCTTATCGGCAATTACTTCTGTTTTGTTCCATTTACCTGCCGGGTTTACGATCTCCTTATCTATCGACATCAAATCGTACAGATCACCTGCACGATGTTTGATGAGTTTGCCATCCTCGTTCTCTTTATTATCGGCAATCTGGGTTTCGGGGCCGGTTTGCCATGGGTATTTATACTTGGTGGTGTCCTCGTGTACGTAAAACATAATGCCGCTGTTGCCCGCACGCGATATTTTCCATTCCACTTTCAGGTCGAAATTTTCGTACTCATCATTGGTCACAATATCGCCGCCGCCGGCGCTTTGCCAATCGACTTTTTTAGAGGCATCCAGGTGCAACTCCCCATCTTTAAGCTTCCATGCCGAACCTACTGCACCCTTACCGTAAGTATGCCAGCCGGCCATGGTGCTATCTGCCAGTAAATTTACCCATTTGCCGGTTTGGGGTTCGGCAGTTTGGATGCTATCCTGATAGTTGGCAGCTTTGCGGCCGGATGATTTACAGGCGCTTATGGCTACGGCGGCAAACAAAATGAAGCTTATTTTTCTCATACAAACAGATTTACAGGTTTCCCTTTTTTATCTCGTTAACAGCAAATGTGGCGGCCCTTGCAGTAAGTGCCATGTATAAAATGGATGGGCTTTGGTTGCCGGTGCTGGTCATGCAGGCGCCATCGGTAACAAACACGTTTTTGCAGGCGTGTAATTGATTGTTGGCATTCAGCATAGATGTTTTTGGGTCTTTACCCATACGCACGCCGCCCATTTCATGTATATCTAACCCGGGAGATTGCTTATTGTTGTACTTATTGATGTTTTTTACACCTGCTTTTTCCAGCATAGCCGCAGTTTCATTCAAAAAATCTTCGGTCATCAGGTCATCGTTAGGATGGTACTCAACCGATGTAATTAACAGCGGGATACCCCATTGGTCTTTTTCGGTATCGCTGAGGCGTACGTGGTTGGTTTCTACCGGTACGGTTTCGCCTTGCAGGTAGGCAAATACATGCCAGCCGCCGGGTTCGCAAAGGTCGTCTTTGTATTGTTCGCCAACCTGCCCGTTCCCGCTATCGTTAGGATGCTGGTCGCGATAGGCATTCATAAAGGTAGTGTAGCCTCCAAAGTATTTGGTATCGCGCTGGTGCAGGTTACGGTAATTTACCAATATCAGGTCGGTAGGGTTGCGGCCAAAATAATATTTATCCAGATAACCATCCAAAGTACCCGAAACCGAAGCCCGGTAATTATGGAAGGCGATATATTTACCCAACACACCGCTATCGTTACCCAAACCATTAGGGAAGCGTTTTGATTTTGAGTTAAGCAGTATCAGGTTTGTATTCAATGCCGAAGCGTTCATGAAAATAACCTTGGCATGGTATTCTATTACCTCTTTGGTGTTGGCGTCAATGATCCGTACGCCGCTTGCTTTGCCCAGTTTCTCGTCATAAATAACAGAATGCACCACCGAGTGCGGGCGAATAGTAAGGTTGCCGGTTTTTTCGGCCCAGGGCAGGGTAGAAGAGTTTGAGCTGAAATATCCCCCAAACGGACAGCCGCGCATACACATGTTACGCGCCTGGCATTTACCGCGGCCCTGGTCTAAATGAACCTGCTGCGGGTCGGTTAAGTGCGCCCAGCGTGCATGTACCAGGTGGCGGTCGGTATAATTATCTTTCAAAGATTGTTTGATGTGCTGCAGCGGAACGTTCATCTCAAACGGGGTTTGGAACTCCCCATCAGGCATAGCCTCCAAGCCGTCCTTATTGCCGCAGATGCCGATAAATTTCTCTACATGCGAGTACCACGGTGCTACATCTTTATAGCCAATTGGCCAGCCAATACCATAGCCAAAACGCTCGGGCGCGGTAAATTCAAACTCGCTCCAGCGTTGGGTGGCCCGGCCCCAGGTTAATGATTTACCGCCAACCTGGTACCCGCGGATCCAGTCGAACGGTTTTTCCTGCACGTAGGGATGGTCGGCATCCTTAACAAAAAAGTGGTCGCAATCGTCGCCGTAACCGGCGGCTTTAGTTATCAGTGGGTTCTCTTTATAATGTTTAAGGCTCATGCGTCCCCGATAGGGAAATTCCCATGGAGGGGTAGTAGCAGTAGGGTAATCTTTTAAGTGTTTAACATCGCGGCCACGCTCTAAAACAAGGGTTTTAAGGCCCTGTTCGCAAAGTTCTTTGGCTGCCCAGCCACCGCTTATGCCCGACCCAATAACTATAGCATCAAATGTATTAGCGGCAGTAGTGGCCGCGTTTGTATCCGGAGAATTTACTGACATGAAGTTTAAAAATTGGTATTATAAAGATGCAATAAATTATCCGTAAAAGAAAGTTGACAGATACTGATACAGCTATATAACAAAGCAAATATCATTGCCGTCCCATTTATGGGACGGACAGAAAAGCGGGCAATTGGCTTTAGCCAAACTATTTAATTTGGCTAAAGCCAATTCATTATTGCTGCTTATCCGCTGACTAAAGTCAACGGCAATGAATTGTTTATGCGGGGTTGTGTATCTCAGCTCCCATGCTCCAACCCGGATGCTGCATCCTGATCAAGCAGGATAAAAGCATTTGATAATGTTTGCAGGATAGATGCAGGTACTTCGGTAGTAACTGTTCCCTGTAAACTTTCGTGGATAATACCGGCTTTTTTAGCGCCCGACGCTATGAGGACCGCCTTGCCAGCTTCGGCAAGGTGTTGTAAGCCAAGGGTGATGCCCCCGGTTAGCGCGGTTTCTTTATTGAAATATTTTTGGCCTACCTGTACGGTAACAGGGTCTAAGGCCGAGTGGTGAGCATATAAGTCAACAGGGGTGCCGGGTTCATTAAGGCCAAGGTGGCCATTCATGCCAATGCCTACCATCATAATATCCAGCCCTCCTTTGCTGCTGATGAAGCTATTGATGCGCTCACATTCCGCATCCAGGTTATCGGCCTTGGCATTAAATAGGGTGATACTTTTAAACGACTTATTTAGCTTGCTGAAAAAGTGATGTTTAAAATAATAGCTGCAACTGCCCTCATCGTTCTCGTCCATGCCTACCCATTCATCAAGTGCAATAAAATGGCTTTGGCTCAGGTCTATTTTGCCTTCATTTGCCCATTGTACAATATGGTTTAACATCCCGGTTGGCGAATCACCGGAGGGGAAGCACAGTATAGATGCAGGTTTTTCGGCCAGTTGTTGCGCAACCAGTTCGGCTGCTGCTTCAGACATGGCGTCGTAGGTATCGTATATTGATATTCTCATAATTTAATCTTGTTTTGCGTTAAGCCACAGGTCGATAGGGCGGTCAACTTTTGGGTGGAATGGCAGGCTGATCTTTTTACCCTGCCCGGCAGATGCATAGGCGGCGTACAGCATTTCCAGCACGGCACGGCCATCTTCGCCGGTTACCAGCGGGGTTTTATCCTCACGTACGCATTCAATAAAGTGTTTTAATTCGTGCGGGTAGCCCTGGTTAAACACTTCCTCAAATATGGTGAAACTCCAGCCTGCAGAAGTGTCGGCCTTTTCCATGGCGTAACCATACCCTTCGCGACTGTACGTTAACGCCGAGCTGCCCATAAACAGATCGGCATAAATAACGCCGCCTTTACCGTATATCTCGCAGCGGTCGTCCATGCCGCCGTGTTTGGCCCAGCTATCTTCGGCAACGCAGGTAACACCATTCTCAAATTCAACAATCACCACGGCGTTATCCTCGCCTTTGGTACGGTTACCGTGTAAAACGGTAGCCATAGTAGCATATACACTTTTAACTTTAGCATTGCCCAGCATCCAGCGGAACCAGCCCATAGCATGGCAGCCCATATCCATCAATACGCCACCACCGGCCAGGTTTATATCGTAAAACCAATCGGTATGCGGGCCCGAGTGTTTTTCGGCTTGTTTTAGCATGTAAACCTCGCCAACGGCACCTTCTTTTACCACTTGCCTTGCCCGCTCATATTTGGGCGCGAAGCAAAGCTCTTCGGCGTACATCAGTTTTACATTGTTGGCTTTGCAAACAGCTATCATTTCGTCGGCTTCCTCTAAGGTAACGGCCAGCGGTTTTTCTATGATGATGTGTTTGCCTGCATTGGCCGCTTTGATGGTATTAACAGCGTGCAGGTAGTTGGGTACGCAAATATCTATCACCTGGCAATCAGTTTCGGCCAGCAGCTTATCTACATCATCAAAATAAGCCGGGATGTGATGCTTTTCGGCAAAGGCTTTGGCTTTATCAAGGTTACGGGCATAAACAGCCACAATTTCGGCCTCGGGGATAAAACGCTGGTATGATTCTACGTGGATATCTGATATGAATCCTGCTCCCAGGATGGCAACTTTAGTTTTAGTCATGGTATAAATATTATAGATAGTTCATTTTTTTAAGGTAAGCCACCCAAACCACGTAAGCTTCGGGTTTAAGGTGCAGGCCTTCGTAGGTGTATTTGGCATCCAACCGGTTTTGTGCATCAATAAACAGCGGGTGCAGGTTGATATAGGTATAACCCATTTTGGCGGCATTGGCTTTAAGCATCGCGTTTACCCGTGGGATATGCTCTGCCTTATCATAATGTTGCGGGAAGTTCTTTATAGTTGGGTTTATGGGCAAGATGCTTTGCACATAGATTTTAGTGGCGGGGCTCCCGGCTTTTACCTTGCTGATAATCTTAAAGTAATTATAGGCGATAACCGAATCGGGGATATCCTTGCCGATATCATTAATACCTAACAGGATGAACAGTTTTTTGGGATGACGGTTGATCACATCATCAATCCGTTTTAATACGCCATAGGTAATATCGCCACCGATGCCGCGGTTAAGTACGGTAGTATCGTTTAACAGTTTTGGCCAGTTGCCCATTTCGGTAATGCTGTTGCCCAAAAAAATGGTGCCGCCCTGTGTTGCCGGCTGTTTCTTGAATTGTTCTAACCGTTCGGTGGTATGGTCGGGGATAAAGGGGATGGTATCAAACAGGTTTTGGTTTGATGGCCTGGTTTGCGCCCGCGCAAAGGCCGGGAGCAATAAAAGCAGCAGGAGGTACTTCTTCATAAATTTGTTTACTTGGCGGCTAAAAATACAATAATTTGTGACCATTAAAGGCCGTTTTTTGGCGTTTTTTTCCGTTTTGGGGGCGAAAAAAGGCGCTTATTTCGCAGTTAAAAAACCTGATTTTGGGTTAAATCCTGACAAATTATAAACAATTATAAATACAATAATGTTGCATTTGTGTTATCTTTGCAGCATGATCACTCGGTTAAAAACCATAAAACTGGATAATATTGGTATGACAGCCTCAACACTTTGCGCTATACATTGCGCGGCTGTGCCTATATTTTTTACCAGTTTGCCTTTGCTTGGCCTTGGCTTTTTAGCCAACCCATGGGTAGAGTGGATCATGATCATTATTGCCCTGGTGGTGGGTATCTCATCTATCGGTAATTCGTTTTTTAAAGAGCACCACCGCGTTTTACCTTTAGCTTTGCTGATTGCCGGGTTTGTTACCATTGTTGTTGGACATTTGTTTACCACCGGTTGGCTGGAGGCTATAATTGTACCCGCAGGGGGCATTACTATCGCGCTTGCGCATTTTGTAAATTATAAATATGCCGGTACCTGCAAGGCGGGCGACAGCTTTTTCCATATTAAGCATGCGCACCCGCATGATGAGCAACAGGCTGCATAATTTTATTAAATTTGTACTATAAAATGGCACAAGTAAAAAACAACTACCAGTTTGAGGATATGCTGCAGAAGCATAACCTTAAAAAAACCGCGCCGCGGTTAAGGGTGCTGTCAATGATGTACTCAAAAAATACGGCCACTTCGCAACCCGATCTGGAGAGCGTGATGAACGATATTGACAGGGTTACGCTATACCGTATCCTGAATGTGTTTGAAGAAAAGGGCATTATCCATAAAGTATTTGATCTGAACGGTACGGCCAACTACGCCGTTTGCCATTCCGACTGCCAGGAAAACCATCACCACGATGAACACTTGCACTTTAACTGCACCGTTTGTAAAAACGTGTACTGCCTAAACGAATTGAATATGCCAAGGCTAACGCTGCCGGCAGGTTTCGAAGCACAGGGCTTTACGCTGTATGCATCGGGCCTTTGCCCAAAGTGCAGCAAAAAAAGTGCTGTAAAAATTAATTGATTTTTGCAACAATATTGCTATTAAACCAAAGACGGCTAAAAACGTCCTCTAACGGCCTTCAAACGCCAAAAAACGACCTTTAAAGAGAAATTATAGTACTGAATTATACAATGTTGGTTAAATTTGCGTTCCCTAATAACATAAATGACTAAAAAATATTTCAGGCTGATGTTTACCGTCGGCGTCCTTTCTTTTTATATGCTGCTGTGTTCTTTTACGCCTGCGGCAGATACTATTCAAAATGCGGGTTTTAAGCTTAAAACCATTATTATTGATGCAGGCCATGGCGGCAAGGATGCCGGTGCAAAGGGCTTATCTTCGTTCGAGAAAAATGTGACACTTTCTATAGCCAAAAAGCTACAGGCAGCTATTCAATCCCAATTTCCGGATATCGCCATAGTGATGACCCGTAGTGATGATACCTTTATCGAGTTGAGGCGGCGGTCAGACATTGCCAATAAATCGCAGGGTAACCTGTTCATCTCTATTCATTGTAATTCATCCGCCGAAGGCACGGCATATCGCGCGCATAAACAAAGTGGGGTGATGCTGCTGATTTATGGTATTAAACGGGCTGGTGAGCAACTGGAAGCCATGCGTGAGAATGCATCTATCCTGATAGAAAAAGACCAGACACAGTACGAGGCCCTTGACGCCGAAGATCCGGCTAACGCCATCATCCTAAGCGCATTCGCTAAAAAATACCGTAAACAAAGCATCAAATTCGGCGAATATTTAAACATGGAATTTACCGAAACTGATGGCCGCCCGTCTATTGGTGTGCGCGAGCAAAGCCTTTATGTACTGGCCAACAGTGGGATGCCGGGGGTATTAATTGAAACAGGTTTTATCAACAACCCCGATGAAGAAGCCTACCTTAATTCGGATACAGGGCAGAATGAGATCGTTCAAAGCATCGTTCGTTCTGTAAAGGCCTACCGCGATGTGCTTACGTTGCAGCAATAGTTTGGTTTAGCCGTTCTTTTCAGGTGTAATAACTCAGGATCGAGAGGGCACACCAAACGTTCCGATGGAACGTAAGAAACTTCTGTTTTATTTGCTACCAACCATTCGTTCCTATGGAACGGCTCGATATATCCCATAGGGATATTTGGTTGGTAGTAGAAAAATAAGGGTAATCGATACGTTCCATAGGAACGTTTGGTGAAATCGCCTTTTTTGGTTTTTGGCTGTTGTTTTTTCGGGACGTACTGTGAGACCTTTTCTTAACGTAAAGTTTATCTTAAATTATTCAGGTAATAGCGTAAAACGTTATATATTAGATAATGCTTGCCCTTACAATTAAGGCAGGCATTTTATAAACTGTTTACA
Organism: Mucilaginibacter sp.; assembly: GCF_041663085.1. GTDB lineage: Bacteria > Bacteroidota > Bacteroidia > Sphingobacteriales > Sphingobacteriaceae > Mucilaginibacter. Next base: position 16,115 of record NZ_JBAZRC010000064.1, on the reverse strand, counting down.
TCTACTCATGCCTTACTACCAGCACTACTCTTTTGATCTGTGGTTAACGCTCATCAAATCAAACCCCGATTTTAAACTCCAGCGAGCGTACTATTTTCAGAAAAAATTTAATCATACAGGCAAATCTGTTGAGGAGATCGACAGGCTCTTCAGGCAGGTTGATGGCATGTGTAACGCCATCAACGAAAAAACCGGCAAGAACATCGATGCTGACGAAATGTACCTGATGGTGATAAGCCTCATCAACGGCGACAGCTTAAGTATAGACGATATTGATTACACCGCTCTGCACCTGCAAATGGAGGATCTGTTATTTAAATACCCTCCGCAAATTTATTCGGCTGTAACAACCGAGGTGCTGGAGCATCTAAAACAAAAAAGCGGAGCAACTTTTAGTTTGTTGAGCAACACAGGATACATCACCGGGAAATCATTACGAAAGGTATTAGCACTTTACGGGTTGGATAACTATTTCGATTTTCAGCTTTACTCTGACGAGGCGGGCATGTCAAAACCAAACCCCGAATTTTTTAAAACCATGCTGAATAACATTGATATATGTAATGCAGGTAAGGGTATCTCGCTGAAAAACATCATCCATATTGGTGATAACCCCAAAAATGATGCACAGGCCGCAGATGCAATGGGTATCAGTTCATTGCTCATTAATTCAAACCAAAATACCATTTCAAGCCTTATAAATGAGAATTAAGAGTCAAGATATAAGAATCAAGAACCAGAAAATGACATTATACCAAACCGGTTTTACATTGGCTCGGTGTGGGTTAGGCGATTTTTATCTTGGTTCTTGACTCTTAACTCTTGATTCGTATAGTAAAAACAATCATGACATCTACCACATATTCGTTACACCATATACACCACCATAGCACCTTTGGCTTTGACGCCGGCGATTACAGCAGGTTTAAGTTTGGCGATGGGGCGGTATCAAAAGATTTTGGCATTGCGCTGGCAGATGGCTTTATTAGCGAATACCTGGCAGAGAACCCCATATCCCAACAAATAGTAGTTATATCCAGTCCGTATTCGTTCATCCCAACGGCAACCTTCGCCATGAAAAACTGGTTTGTGTACCGCCTTAACCATTGGCTGGCAGAACAGGGCTTACCGGTTGTACAGGAAGCCAAAGTTCACCGTACCATCACCTATAAAGAAGATTATGGTGAGCTAAATGCCGAGCAGCGAATGAACCTGATAGGTAACGACCAATTCCACATTGATAAAGACTTTTTGCAAGGCAAAACGCTGCTGTTTTTAGATGATATACGTATTACCGGCAGCCACGAGCGCATGATCATGAAAATGGTGGATGCCTACGGCTTGGATAACAATATACACATGCTGTACTTCGCCCAATTGATCAATACAGATATTCACCCTAATGTAGAGAATTACCTGAATTACTACCAGGTTAAAACCATTTTCGACCTGGATGGCATCATCAAAAGCGGCAATTTTTGCATCAACACGCGTATTGTAAAATACATATTAAACTATAGTTTTGACAGCTTTTGCATGTTTATTGAAAACCAGCAGGCCGATTTTGTGGAGCAGCTTTACAACATGGCTTTGGGCAACGGTTACCATACCATTGAAGCGTACGAACGTAACCTTAACTTTATTAAAAAACTTTTACTTTTAGATAATTATAAACTAATACAATATGGCAATTAACCTTCAAAAAGGGCAGCGTGAAGCTATTGATGCCCCTAAATTTACAATAGGCTTAGGCTGGGATACCAATACATCATCAACAGGAGCAAGCTTTGACCTGGATGCGTCTGTATTTGTGATGGGCGATAATAAAAAGATCCTGAGCGACGAACATTTTGTGTTTTACAACAACCTGAAAACACCTGATGAAGCTGTTGAACATACCGGCGATAACCTGACCGGCGCAGGTGATGGCGATGATGAGCAGATTAAGATTGATCTGACTAAAATAGACCCGCGTGTAACCGAGATCTGCATTGTGGTAACCATCCACGAAGCCGAGAGCCGCCGCCAGAATTTTGGCCAGGTGCGCAACTCGTTTGTACGTATTTTTGATGCAGCCACCAATACCGATATCCTTAAGTATGAGCTGGAAGAGGATTTCTCGATAGAAACAGCGGTAGAGTTCGGCCGTATTTACAAACGCGATAATAAATGGAAATTTGAAGCTGTAGGCGCCGGTATGAAAGGCGGCTTGCAGGATTATTTAAATAAATATAATTAAGCTGAAAGCAGAAAGCTTAGAGCAGAAAGCCGCTCATGTGCTTTAGCTTTAGACTTTCTGCTTTTAGCTCATAGCTAAAACAAAAAAAGAAATGGCAATAAATCTTCAAAAAGGGCAACGCATAAGCCTTGAGAAAAGCAACGGCAGCAAACTGCAAAGCGTTTGCGTAGGTATAAACTGGGGCGCTATAGAAAAGAAAGGCATTTTTGGTTTCGGCTCATCTAAAGAAGCGGTTGACCTGGATGCCAGCTGCGCTTTGTTCGACGAGAATAAAAAACTGGTTGATGTAGTTTACTTTGGTAACCTAAAATCAAAAGACCAGGCCGTACGCCACAGTGGTGATGACCTTACCGGCGATATGGGTGGTGATGACGGTTTGGATAACGAAGTTATCACGCTTGATTTTGGCAGCCTTAACCCGGCTGTAAAACATGTGGCCTTTGTGCTGAACAGCTTTAGGGGCCAGGATTTTGGCACCATTCCGTTCGCATCTATCCGCATATACGAGGGTACACCGAAACGGGTGAACGAGATCTTCGCGACGTATGATATTGCGCACGATGCAAGTTTCAGGGGCCACGTATCAATGGTAATGGGCATTTTCTATGTTAAAAACGATGAATGGAAATTCAACGCTATTGGCGAGCCCACCACAGACCGTAAACTGGAAGAAACCGTAAATACGGTAATGAGGAATTTTTTGTAAACACAAGCCTTGTAAACCCGTCATTGCGAGGTACGAAGCAATCTCCTGATAGAATAGCGCCGATATACAAGGCGGAGAAGCATAGTTAGGAGATTGCTTCGTACCTCGCAATGACGGTTGATTTTAACATAGTATAATTAAAAAATATGGAAACCAACCTAACCAACGATGGCGCCGGGCTGCCGGATTTTAATGCAACACCCGCAGCAGCAAGCACCAACACCCCGGTTAAACTTGATAAAGACGGTAATGTTGACCTAACCAACATAACCCCGGATGAGGTGAAAAAATACAGCGAAAAAGGTAAGGACTTAAACCCTGCCGATGTAAACTCTATTTTGAACTATGGCACCGATGTGCAGGCCTCTATGGAGCGGTACAGCAATACCTTCCTGTCATCAGTACGTACATTTGATTCGGGCGAGGTAGGTACCTTAATTACCGACCTGCTGCACGAACTGAATTATATTGATGTAGACGAGCTGGAGCAAAACGCGTTTGTAAGGATCATATCGCGTATCCCTATTTTGCGTACCCTGGTTATGGATACCAAAAAGATGTTTGCTAAGTACGATCTGGTGGTTAATAATGTAGATAAGATCACCAATAAAATAAAAGCAGGCCGTGTAAATTCTATTAAGGATAATGCATCGCTGCAAACCATGTTTGATAGCAATGTAGATTACATTCATCAAATGGAAGAGCTGATCATTGCAGGCCAGTTAAAGTATAAGGAACTGAACGAGCAGTTAGCGGTGATGGATGGTAACCCATCGGCTTACCAGGATTATGAAATAGCCGACCTGCGCGACTATGTGAACCGCCTTGATAAACGCCTTGCCGATTTGAAGGTGGTGCGCTTTATTATGCTGCAATCGCTGGCGCAGATCCGCGTGGTGCAAAACAACAATACTACCATTGCCGAGAAGGCGCAATCGATAGTATCAACCACCATCCCGGTTTGGAAAAATCAGCTCACCATTGCCGTAGCGCTGAACAGGCAAAAGGCCAATGTGGAGATGCAGAAGAAGATATCAGACACTACAAACACCATTTTACAGAAAAATGCCGAACTGCTTAAGCAAAACAGTATTGATGTAGCCCGCGAAAATGAGAAAACTGTGGTATCTTTGGATACTTTAAAACGTACCACGCAATCGTTAATTGAGACTTTAACCGAGGTGAAGAGGATTCATGACGAGGGTACACAAAACAGGAAAACGCTTAATACGGAGTTACAAACTTTAGAGACAGAGCTCAAAAAGAATGTGACCAATACACGTTAACCGGCATATGGATGAAAACAGGCTAAATATATTAAATGCATCAACAAGGGTTATCAGCAAACTACAGCTGTTATCCGTGTTTTTTAATAACGATGTAATTTATAAAATTTACCTGCGTACCCAAGTACTGCACCAGCTTTTTCAAACCAATCCCGAGCTTGATATTAACCAGCTGGAGATGTTTCATCTCCAGTTTACTCAAACCCTTATTGATCTGCTTAAAAAGATCAAAAGGAACAACGAGGCTCAGGCCGACCTGCTTTTGGATGAGGTGGCCCTGAATAACCAGCTGATAGACCAAATGGACGATTCGGTTTATACAGAACACAACTTTAGTAACGGTAAACAGCGGCAGGCTTTAAAAATGAGCCAATCGCTGCGTAAACTGTTCCAGGTGCTGTCGGATAACTCGTCGGAGTATCCGTTTACGGGTAATATCAACAAGTTCAGCGCGCATTTTTCGGGCGATTACTTTTTCAGCATCTCAACCGAGTTGGTTTACGACTTGCTGCAATATAACCCTGCCGATGTTTATACTAACGAGTATGCAACCATCCAGCGCAAACTGATGGGCGCTTTATGTAAGTATGATTTTAAGATTGATTTTTACTGCGGATTGCGCGCCAATGATATTGTGCTGGAAGTTTACCGCTTTACGGATGTGAACAGGTATTTCCTGTTTTCGCCACTTAACAATTTGCTTTTGTTTTGCGATGTGACCAAACTTGGCGATATTGACTTGAAAAATACGATAAGCAAACGCGAGCGCATGATGCGCGAACTGCGCGATAAAAACGTACAGCTAACAGGCAAGGCCGGTTTAATGAAAACCAACCTGCCCGAAAATATTACGGCACTGCTGGCCGAAGACTATAAGAAAATAGCCGATGTGAACTTTTTGGCACACATGAACGCGTTTGACGTGCAGGCTAATATTTTAAAAACAATGCTAAACACCGATATAATTTAAACTCACGTATGGATTTTTTACACACGTTGCTTGGCCCTGATATAAAAGCGGGCCTGTTGATTGTGCTCAACCTTATTGTTATCGAAAGCCTTTTATCAGTAGATAATGCGGCTGTACTGGCCACTATGGTGCTCGATCTGCCAAAACATCAGCGTGCACGTGCATTGCGCTACGGTATTATTGGTGCCTATGTACTGCGTGGGGTATGTTTGTTTCTGGCAGCGTGGCTTGTTAAAATATGGTGGTTAAAACCATTGGGCGGCTTGTATCTGTTATACCTCGCTTTTGACTATTTTAGAAAAAAACTTGCTGCTAAAAATGCCGAGGATGGCGAAGCAGATTCGGTTGATAAAAGCAAAAATTGGCTATACAAATCAACAGTAGGGCTTATTGGTACATTTTGGGCAACCGTTGCCCTGGTTGAACTGATGGACCTGGCCTTTTCTATAGATAACGTATTTGCAGCCGTGGCCTTTACCGATCACGTGTTCCTGATCTATACAGGTGTATTCATCGGTATTTTGGCTATGCGTTTTGTAGCGCAGGCTTTTGTAAAACTGATGGAAAAATTCACCTTCCTTGAAACGGTTGCCTTTACGGTTATCGGCGTATTGGGTATTAAGCTAACCGCATCGTTATTTGTCCATTTTGATAAGGAATCTCCTATATCAAAATTTTTAGAAGGCGAAACCGCGGATATTGTCGTATCGGTATTTACGGTATCGGTGTTCATTATCCCGGTGCTTACTTCTATCTTCTTTAACTTCCCTAAAAAGAATATCATTAAGCCCGAAGTAGCAGAAGATGCCGAAGGCGTTTTGGATAAAACCTAAGCCATAATGAATAAACTTATCGCATCAATTTTCGGTATAGGGTACGTAAAAGGCGGCGGCACACTGGCTGCTATAGTTACCTGTCCGTTTATATGGCTTATGTGGCAGCAGCCGTCTTTGCAAAGTCCCTGGTATTTGGCAGGAGTTACGGTTATCATAACCCTGCTTGGCATTTACGTTGGCGACAAGGTAGAGCCGTTTTGGGGCAAGGATAGTTACCGCGTAGTGATAGATGAGGTTGCCGGGATGCTGGTAACCATGCTGTTCATCCCGCCCAATTTGTATTACCTGCTGATAGGCCTGGTGCTGTTCCGCTTTTTTGACATTGTAAAACCGCTTGGCATCCGTAAAATGGAGGCCTTACCCGGCGGTACAGGTGTAATGATGGATGATGTACTGGCCGGTGTTTATGGCAACATTGTGTTGCAGGTTATTGTGTATTTTGTTGTTAAGTTTTATGGAAATGCTTCAATTGATTTGAGCATTTGAATGGGCGCTACATAATAATTATCTTAGGTTTTTTATTTAAAGCATAAGCATGTATTTTTTTACCTATCTCGCAATTTTTCTATTGGCATTGCGGCTCCGCAAGTCGTTAAAGCCTACAGCAATATACCCAAAATGGAGCCAGCAGCTCAATATTATAGGTTGGGGCGCTTGTGCCTTACTTATACTAATAAGCAATACAATTAGCAGCGAAGAGGTAAGGGGCGTTATAGGGGCCCTATGTTTAGCCGGCGTTTTATATTATTTATACAAAGAGCCTGATTTTAAACCATTCAGCATACTGCTAAAGGCACACATCCCCCTGGTTATAGTAGCTATAATTGTTGAGCTGACTTATCTGATAAGCGATAATTTTTATGACAAGTACGACGACTTTTTTCAATCGGCCTATTTTGGGGCGTTTGCTTTTATCTTCATACGATTATCGGCATCTAAAAAGCAACAAGCAGAACTTTTAAAGGTACGTGAGCGTAAGGACGAACTGGAACTGCTGGTTGCCCAGCGTACCACCGAAATAACCAAGCAGCGTAACGAATTACAGGAAACTGTAAAAGAACTACAGGCTACGCAGGCCCAGCTGATCCAGCAGGAAAAACTGGCATCGTTAGGGGAGCTTACTGCCGGTATTGCACATGAAATTCAGAACCCTTTGAACTTTGTAAACAATTTCTCTGAGGTGAGCATGGAGCTGATTGAGGAGATGGAAGAAGAGATGGCCAAAGGCGATTTGGAAGAGGCTACCGCTATTGCTAACGATATTAAACAAAACCTGGAGAAGATACGCCACCACGGCAAACGTGCCGATGGTATTGTAAAAGGTATGCTACAGCATAGCCGCGCCAGCAGTAATGTAAAGGAACCAACAAACCTTAACACCATTGCCGATGAGTATTTCCGCCTGGCTTACCACGGTTTGCGCGCAAAGGATAAATCATTCAATGCTGACCTGGTAACCAATTTTGATCCGGATTTGCCCTCTATCAATATCGTATCGCAGGATGTTGGCCGGGTGTTGCTCAACATGTTTACCAATGCGTTTTACGCGGTACATCAAAAGCAAAAAACAATTGGAGGCGATTTTAAACCCAAAGTAGAAGTATCAACCCGTACTATAAAAACGCCAAAAGGCAGCGATGTAGAGATCATTGTAAAAGACAATGGCAGCGGTATCCCTGATGCTATTAAGGATAAAATTATGCAGCCGTTCTTCACCACCAAGCCCGCAGGCGAGGGTACCGGCCTTGGCTTATCGCTTAGCTATGATATTATTGTGAAAGCACATAAAGGCCATATCAATATCAATAGTAAAGAAGGCGAAGGCTCTGAGTTTATTGTTACCCTGCCCGTTGCCTGATAAGCTGGTTTACCCTGTTTATAAATTATTGCAACGCGTAAATTTGAATTATATATCTTTAAGCCCTATATGAAAATACTAGTCGTAGACGACGAAGAAGACGTTCAGCCGCTATTTTTGCAGCGGTTTCGCAAAGAGATCAAGAGCCACGAAGTAGAGTTCGACTTTGCGCAATCGGGTGAGGAAGCATTGAATTATCTGAAAGACAAGCATTCGGAAGTGGTGCTGATCCTGTCGGACATTAACATGCCCGGCATGAGCGGGATTGAGTTGCTTACACATATCCGAGAGGATTTTCCAACCCCGCCGCCGCCCGTGGTAATGATGATAACCGCCTATGGCGACGAAGAGAACTACAAGCAGGCTATGGATAAAGGTGCCGATGACTTTTTGACCAAACCGCTTGATTTTAACTTACTGAAAGAAAAACTTAAAACTTTATAGCACACACAAAATGGCTAAGATACTGGTAGTGGATGACGAAGCTGATCTGGAGATACTGGTAAAACAAAAGTTCCGCCGCAAGATCCGGGAGAACGAGTACGAGTTTATTTTCGCGCAGAACGGGGAAGAAGCTTTACAGCGCATCAAAGAAAACCCTGATCTGGATATCATCCTGTCAGACATAAACATGCCCGTAATGGATGGCCTTACCCTGCTTACCCATTTACCCGAGGCTAACCCTACGCTAAAAGCGGTAGTAGTATCGGCTTATGGCGATATGCAAAACATCCGTACCGCTATGAACCGCGGCGCGTTTGATTTTGTGATGAAACCGGTTGACTTTGATGATCTTGACATCACCATGCAGCGTACCATTACCTACGTAAGGCAATTGCAGGAAACCCTAAAGGCTATTAAAGAGAACAATATCCTTAAAATGTACGTGGACGAGAATGTGCTGAATTTTATGACGCACAAGGAGTTTGAAGGCAGCCTGATGAAGAACGAACTGCTGGAAGCCACCGTGATGTTTGTTGATGTTTGCGGCTTTACAGCCATTACAGAGCATATCCCGGCTAATACTGTGGTTAACCTGCTTAACGGCCTTTTTGATAAAATTGTAAAAGAAATTATAGCCCAGGGCGGCCACGTTGATAAGTTTATGGGCGATGCCATCATGGCGGTTTTCCGTGGCGAGTTCCATTTGGATAGGGCGATAGATGCAGCCCTGGCCGTAAAAGCACACCTGAGCGACGAGCCAGAAATTGACGCAGGCAACGGCAAAAAATTTAAACCCAATATTTCGGTAGGAATTAACTCCGGCGAAATGGTTTCGGGTAATATAGGCTCAGCATCCCTAAAACGTTTGGATTATACTGTTATAGGCGATTCGGTAAACCTGGCACAGCGCCTGCAGGGCATAGCCACCGCCGGGCAGATCATTATTACCGAGGATGTGTTCCACAAAGCCAAAGAATCGTTCAAATGTAAGCCTAACGGCGAATTTAGCTTAAAGAATAAGCTTAAGCCGGTTAATACTTACGAGGTTATAGAGTAGGGGTTTCGGATTTAAGATAATAGAAAAAACCGTAGAGACGCGGTACTTCGCGTCTCACTTATGCAAGGTCCTCCGCCCGTTCAAGAGTCTACGCTTGAGCGAAGGTAATTGTGAGCGTCTACGCTCACGAGAACCCAGTAGCGCGGACGCTACCAAAATATTAATTCAAGCTTAGACGCTTGAATTGGTGTAAGTTCTATTATAGTTCGATAAGACGCGAGGTATCGCATCTCTACATTAGATTTATTCCCTATTAGTGCCTTGCCCTGCGCTTCAACACCCCACCTGCGGCTTCCTTAATAATACTGGTGAAGATGAATGCCTTTGGGTCTATCTCATGTACCATATTTTTCAGGCGCCTAAGCTCTAAACGGGTAACTACAGTAAATACAATATCAACCGGGTGATGTACATCAAAACTCTCTTTTAAAAAGCCGCGTTCGCCTTTATAAACGGTAATACCACGGCCAAGCTGTTTTACCAGCATTTCTTTTATCGCAACGTTTTGGCCGGATATAATGGTAACGCCCGTATATTCTTCCAGGCCTTCAATTACAAAGTTGATCATCCGCGATGCGGTGTAATAAGTAATGATGGAGTAAAGGGATGTAACAAAACTTACCTCTAAAGCAGCTATCAGGAAAATGACAACGTTAATACCCAGTATGATCTCGCTTATGGTAAAACTGATGCGTTTACCCGTGTATAGCGCCAGCACCTCTATACCATCAAGTGCGCAGCCACCGCGTATCGCTAAACCAATACCCGTACCCATGAACACGCCGCCAAATATGCATACAAGCAGCTTATCGGATGTTATTTTATCCGGATACGGCAGGTAAAGCAGGCAAAGGGCCAATCCGATTATAGCCAGCATTGTACGTAATGCAAAGGTTTTGTTCACCTGTAAAGCCCCCATAATGATAAACGGGATATTGGCAATTATAATTACGTAAGCTATATTGAAGTGATAAAGCTCATGTATCAGCAGGGAAATGCCCGTTACCCCACCATCAAAAAAGCCGTTGGGTATCAGGAAACTTTTTAAGGCAAACCCGCAGAACAAAATTCCCACGATGGTATAAATAGTGTCTGTTATTATAGATCTTGCAGTAGGCGCTGTACTCATTTCGGCAATAGAAGTTTTAGTCTGTAAAGTTCTTAAATTTTCTTGTTGTTTTGGCTGCCTGTTTTTTAAAGATGAGGCAGTAAAGTACCGGTGGTTTTGCAGAAAAGCGGTTTGCAGCCGGTCCCATTCCTCTATGTTGCTGATGGTACCAAAGGCCAGCATTTCGCGGTAGAGTTTATTGCCGGTAGTTAAAAAATCGGTACGGCCCAGGTAATCCAGGTCGGCATCGCAAATAATTTGCTGAAGCAGATTGGCCGGTTGCTGCGGCAATTGCGTGGCCATGATCAGCATACACACCTTTTCAATATACGCCTCATCATAACCAAATTGCGATAAAGCCTCGCGTGTTATTTGGCATGATAACCGTTCATGATCGTGATTGCCTGACAAGTAACCGCAATCATGGTAAAGAGCAGCAAGAAGCAGCAGTTTGGTATCCTCTTCGTTTAAGTTCTCTTGCTTAGCAATGGCTGCTGCCGAATGATAAACATCAAGGGTATGGTCGGCATTATGGTAATGAAACTGCGTGGGCAGTTCAGTACGCAACCTGTTTAATATATATTTACCCTCGGGGCTATCTACCATAATCCTAAACCAATTCTGTTGCGCTAAGATATTAATTTGAGGGGATAGTTGGGATACTTTCCTCTTCGCAATTTTACTCACCCGGTCGTTGCTTCGCTCGACCACCCTCTCTTCGCTGCGCGGAAAGAGGGCTGTGTCTTTCTCTTCACCCTCTTTGAGAAGCAGAGAGGGGCGCGCACGTAGTGCCGCGGGGTGAGTTAAATAACCAATAGGTTGGCGTATATCAATTCATTGCCATCCCTTTCAAGGGACGGAACCATGGTTTTGTCACCGTTCCCTGATTAATGTGACCGCAACGTCATATAATATAGTTGTAGCTGCAACAGGTGCTATTTAGCACTAATTTTGAATAACATCTGCTAAAATAAGGTGTTAAACCATCTGACAGAAGAAGACTATGAGCGCAAAGAAATTATCAGATATAAAATATTCCGTATTAGACCTTGCCACCGTTGTAGAGGGTAGCAACCCGGCCGACAGCTTCAAAAAAAGCATGGAAGTGGCGCAACTTGCCGAAAAAATTGGCTACACCCGTTATTGGTTTGCCGAGCATCATAATATGATGAATGTGGCAAGTTCTGCAACATCAGTATTGATAGGTTATATTGCCGGTGGTACTTCAAAAATAAGGGTAGGATCGGGTGGTATTATGCTGCCTAATCATGCGCCGCTTATTGTGGCCGAGCAGTTTGGCACGCTGGCATCGCTTTACCCGGGCAGGATAGACCTTGGCCTTGGCCGTGCGCCGGGTACCGACCAGATGACCGCCCTTGCCATCCGTGGCGAAAATTTTAACGCGGTGCATAACTTCCCGAGGGATATTGTACGGCTGCAAACCTATTTTTCTGCAGATAACGCTGGCAGCAAAGTAAGGGCTATCCCCGGCGAAGGGCTGGATATCCCGATATGGGTGCTGGGTTCAAGTACCGATAGCGCCAAGGTTGCAGCGGCTATGGGTTTACCGTATGCTTTTGCCAGCCATTTTGCACCAACGTATTTTATGGAGGCCGTTAAAATTTACCGCGACAATTTTAAGCCTTCCGAATACCTGCAAAAGCCATACGTTATGGCCTGTGTAAATGTGGTTGCTGCAGATACCGACGGCGAAGCGGAGTACCTGGCCACATCTGTAAAACAATTTTTTATGGGTGTGGTAACCGGTAAAAGGCAATTGCTGCCACCCCCGGTTAAAAGTATGGACAGCGTATGGAACGTGTTTGAGGAAGAAGCCGTAATGCAAATGCTGGCTTATTCGTTCATCGGCGGGCCGGAGAAGATCAGGGCGGAGTTAACTTCATTTGTGGATGAAACCGGTATTGACGAAGTAATGGCAACCTCGCATATCTTTGACCATCAATCGCGTATGTACTCGTACAAGGTATTTGCAGATGTGATCCGCAATACCAACTATGCCCCGCTTAATATCGAACTATAAAATATTTTTGTGTTTTTAAGAAAGAAAGGCTGCGATAGTGATATCGCGGCCTTTCTTGTTTTATGATATGCCTTTATTGAACAATAACAGATACGTTCTCTACTTTCAACTCTTCCTGCGGTGCACCACCATATTTTTTGATGGAGATGTTAAAGTTGGGTTGTCCACCCGCCTTAGAGAGGTTAAACTCCTTTGATATCTCAAAAGTGAATGTTTCCTGCATTTTAGCCGGCATGCCGTCCATTTTCATATCGTCCATGCCCGAGTGGTGGTCGGCACCGAAAAAGGTCATAAAACCGCTGAAGTAATCGCTTTTTGAATTAGCCACAGCGCCTTTTGGCAGGTTCAAAAATACCTCGTAACCACCTTTTGGCGCTTTGGTGTATGATACTGTAACGTTCATAAATACCTTTTGGTTAGCATTGCTTTTTAACAAATTGGTTTTAGCTGCATTGTTGGCTACCGTAAAATTGGTAACCCCCTTATTCACTACTACATTTGGTGACTGTGATGTCAGCGCGTTTTTAGCCTGTAGCTGTAGCGGAGCTGCTTTTAGCACGTTGGCAGGTTTGCCTTGCACAGGTGTGTCGTCATAATCATAATCCATAGTGTACAATATCTTCATAACCTCCTCCATGGTGTATTGCACCTTTTTGCCGTTCTCATCAAAGAAAATATAAGGCCACGGTACCGATTTTAACTCCGCAAGGGTAACTTCCTGTCCATTATTGGTGTTGGTCCATTTTTGCCAAACCCGGTCGATGTTAGCGTGGTGCACCCAAAAGATAGGGTCGTAAGCAGCGGTTTTTACATCCTGCATCAAGCCACCGCCTTTGTCAAATTTTTGCTTAATGGGGTTAAACATGCCTTTGCCGGCCCCGCTATTACCATAGCCAATATAATCGTGCATGGCCCCGTGAGGTGCCGCATTCATATTTTTGTTAAAACCCGCGTAGGTGGTGTTATCAAACAGGTTTTTCAGGTCAATAAATTCCAATATTTCGCCGTGTAAGGGTGCGCCGTTGTTCAGGCTGTCCAAACGTGCTTTTTCGTAAAGGCTCGATTTTGTGTCCCGGTAAATAGCCGGCATCGTACGGCTTTGCTGTGCGTTCACGGTATCGGTATATCCCCAGTAAGGCAGGCTGAAATTTGGGTCGCCGGATAGCTTGCGTACGATTTTTTCAAAATGATAAATGTACAGCCTGTGCCATACTAAAAAGTGGATCACTTCCTTTTTCGATTTGGTATGCGTACAGTTATCCCAGGCCTCTTTCAGGTCTTTTGGGTAATTATAGCTGGCGCAAAAAGGGTTGTTGGGGATAGTGTCAGGCACCCAATGGATAGCTCCCTGGTAATACCAGCTGCTGGTGCTGTCGCAATCCATAGCGCGCATAACGCCCAGCGCCTTCTTCAGGTCGGCCATGTCTTTTTCAGCTTTTAAAGAGTAAAGGCTTTTGCGTAGATGACGTACTTGTTGTGTGCTCTGTAGTGCTTTTTCAGTATTGCCGTTTTGATTTCCGCCGCAGGCGCTCAGGGTTGCAACAAATAAAACAGCTACCCATTTTAGTGGTTTGTTCATTGTGATGTGATTAAGATTAGGTGTTATAAATATACGCCATGGTAAGGTTCTCCCGAAAGGGTGTAAACAGCTTTTTTGAAGGTGCTCTTATTGTGGGAGCCAAAAACATATAAAAATGTTAAAATCTACCAACCGTACTTGATTAATAAGTATTGCGTTTTAATGTTGTATGTATAAAATTTGCAAATTGCATACAACAAACAGGCATATTAAATGTAATTTACACTGTATTTAACATCATACCTTTTGCCTGCAATACGGGCAATGTTTTTAAACAATAAATGAGTAAAGTATTTACAATAACAGAGGGACTTGAAAACTTAGGGGCGATGAGCACCGGCGGGCAGGGCTCGGTTTATAAAGGTCGCCGCATGGGGCCTGTATTAACGGCCATCAAACTGCTGCCAACACCTATCCATACCGAAAGCGAGGACGATAAGAACTTTCGTAACTTTCGTAACGAGGTAACCAAGCTTCAGAAAGTTAACGAGCAGCCAAACCCAAATGTGGTGAAGATCCTGAGTTCGGGCATTACTGATAGCGGCTCGTTCCCCTACATCGAGATGGAATATATTGAAGGTCCCGATCTTTGCGAGCTGCTGAAACCGCCCCATGAAAAGATCTTTATGCTTACCGAGGTTATCCGTGTGGCCGACCAGTTGGCCAGCGCCCTGGCGCATTGCCATAAGGTGGGGGTAAAGCATGGCGATGTAAAAAGTAATAATGTAAAGTATAATATCCATACAGGCAACTATGTATTGCTTGATTTTGGCCTGGCCATCATGAGCGAGGAGCAGCGCCGTACCAGTATCCGCCATGCGGGGGCAATTGAATTTATGGCACCCGAGCAGCATGAGGGCAAGATGCTGCTGGAAACCGATATTTATAGCTACGGCATAATCCTGTATGAATTACTAACAGGCGAGGTTCCCTTCCCGCTGCATGGTGGTGGCGATGCCGGCCGTAACGCGGTGATGCTGGCGCATATCGAATCGCGGGTGCCCGACTTGCTCAACGCCCGCAGAAACTCGTTGCCAGATACCTGGGATCAGGAAAAGAAAGGCCGCGAAATGCAACTGCCGCAATGGCTGCTTAAACTGGTAGAGAAATGCCTGGAAAAGGATCCGGCAAAAAGGTTTAGCAACGGTACGCAACTGCATGATGCTATTGTAACCGGCAGCCTCAGCGGGTCGGATAGCTTTGATATTGCCGGAGGGCTCAGTAACGCCGCTCTGCGCAGTGAGAACGAACGCCTGCATAATCAATTGCTGCAATACCAGCAATCGGGCGCGCCAATCGTTAAACAGCAGGTGGCAGCAGAGCCCGTTGAGGATGAGTCTCGGGTATCATTATCAAAACCATATTATTATACGGTAATGGTGTTGCTGGTTGTATTTATGGGCTTCTCGGTTTATGCCACATTCCTCAAAAAAGAAGGTAATCCAAACCAGGTAAAACAAGATTCGTTACGTACTAAAGCGGATACCAGTACAAGTGTACCTGATTATGGATCGAGGTTCCCGGCTGATAATGCTGCGCAGGATTCAAGCCCATTAAAGCAAGATACCGTGGTGAAGAAGCCGGTAGTGATACCGCAAAAACCGGCACCCGATACTACTAAAACAGAACCGGATACCACAAGTAATTCACAATAATAATTTAAACGATAAACATCTGCTGTAAGCAGTTTTCTAAGATATATAAATGGCATCAACCCCAAATTTTTGGCAACGCATAGGCATACAGGATTGGTTTTTAACCAACGAGAGTACCGAGAAGGCAAAGGCTAAAGCCCTTACGCCCGATACGGTTTACAGTTATATTGTCGATAAATTCCGTGATTCGATCAAAGATCTTTCGTTTGCCGACCGCGTGGTTTTCTACCACGAATTTATCATCAGCTTTAACGCAGATGATTACAAGGAGTTTGTAGCCGATAAGCAAGGCATCTTCGGCCTTATTGTGCAAGAAACGGTTACCAAGTTTTACGA
>NZ_JBAZRC010000063.1:0-23844 GCF_041663085.1 Mucilaginibacter sp. | reverse complement strand
TATTTACAAAGGAGTGAACGGTAGCCATGGTTGCAAAAGTAGGTTATTAGCAGGGCATAGCCAATAAACAATATGTCATTTCGAAACGATAGTGAGAAATCCTGTTCAATTGACAGGCGGCGAACTTTGCATAATTAACAAGATTTCTCCTCGTACCTCGTTCGAAATGACAACCGGGGGTTATTTCCACTTAAAACTCTTAATCATTACATCCACATCCTTTTTAATAAAATTAAGTACGGGTTGTATAGAGTCCAGCCGTGGTTCAGAGTTAAAATACAGCGCACCTCGCAGGTAATGTTTGGTGCTATCCGTCAGGAAAAACTGTGCAGATGATGCTGCGTTACCATCAATGGTGTAGTAAATGCCGTAAACCTTACGGTCTGGATATGAAATAACCCCTTCATCAATAGAAGTTGCTTTTACGGTATGTTTAAAGCTGAGTTTATGCGCGTCCTCTACCAATTCATTGAACTCTTTTTTCGATTTTATGGTTTCGTAGCTTAAGTGCAGTGTAGCATTAAATTGCGGGAACTGAATATTTTGCCAGCAGGGTTTTGCATTGGCAGCCCTGTCGGGTTCTACTTTGCTGTAACGGGGGTAATCAAACGTAAAAGGGCAGCCCTCGTTATACGATTGATAATCCTTTTTAGGAAACTCGATACGGTAATACCCCCGGGGCTTTGGCGAAAAATCGGCACTGCCGCCGCAGGCAGCAAACAATAAAACAAATAAGATGAGTGCTAAATATCTCACGGGTGCTTTTCTTTTGAGTTCCATATCTCCCAGGCCTTTTCTGCCTGCAATACTAACATTTCGTATCCGTTTTTTGTAGCGGCGCCCTTTTCGGCCCCTTTTTTCAAAAATAGTGTTTCTTCGGGGTTATATATCAGGTCAAACAGCAGGTGATCATCGGTTATGGCCTCGTACGGTATTGGCGGGCATTCATCTACATTAGGGTATGTGCCTACGGGGGTGGTGTTGATGATGAGCTTATTATTTCTAACATCTTTTGGCCTAAGGTCGCTGAAAAGTATGTTCCCTTCGGCCGGTTTACGGGTTACGCATTTATAGGTAATGCCTTTATTATCAAGCACACATTTAACGGCCCTTGCCGCGCCTCCATCGCCTAATATAAGAGCCGTATCATGATGGGTTTTCAACAACGGTGATAACGACATGTCAAAACCATAAATATCGGTGTTATAACCTTCCAGCCTAAAATCGTGTCCTTTTATGCCAAGCTCACCCGAGAATGCGGCCTGCACCGGGCTTTCTGATGTAATGCGGATACAGTTAACCGCGCCGGCGCCTTTTGCGTCGTGCTCAATCCAGTCAAGCTGTTTTAAAACTTTTACTTTATGCGGGATGGTAACATTTAAACCACACAAGTCGGGGTTTTCGTGAAGGAGTTTTGAAAGGTCTGCAATATTTTCCAGCGGATATAGCTCGTAAGTGCAATCCGTTATATTTTCTTTTTCAAATTTCTCGGTGAAATACCTTTTAGAGAATGAGTGCGAAAGCGGGAACCCAATTAGGCCATAATGTTTCATTGCCGGCAATTTTAAGACGGATGCGGCTTTTTATCGCCGCTATCCGCCGTAATATTAGCAACAAACTACCATGTTTTATAATTTAATTGCAGATGTAGGGTAAGGGTAGTTCGGTTACAGATTTTTTAACCTATAAAAATAACGCAGGCAACCATGGCATTGATAGCGCTTTAGCTTTAACCAGGGTAAAAATATTTTTACAATGGATCCGCGCTTTACACGTTCGCAGCCACTCCGGCCGCAACGCGGGCACGATACTTTTTGTTTAGCCGTTGCATCAATTTGGGGCTTAGCCTTTTGCTCGTTAAATATAAGTTCCATTTCATTAAGGGTTTCCCCAAAAGTGAGATGTTTACATTAAACAAAACTGCCACTCATATTAACAAAACTGCCATTTAAGCGCATAAAACCTCCATTTTTTAATAAAAGTTAAATGCCGGTTGCTTTATACTATAAAAGCTCGTTTACATCGCGCCCGTAATGCTCTTTAAAAAGCTTGCTGAAATAGGTTGGTGTTTCAAAGCCGGCCATATATGAAATTTCGGCAATTGTACGGTATCTGCCACTCTCTATAGCCTCCCGCGCCACCTGCAGGCGTATAATGCGGATGTATTTATTAGGTGTTAAACCGGTAATGCCTTTAATACGGCGAAACAACTGCCGCTCACTGATGGCCATTTCATCGCTCACCATAAGCAGGTTAATATTGGTTTTACCAATATATGTCCTTACTGTTTTTTCCAGATCGTTTAGCCAAACCAAATCGGCTGGCGATGGTTGTACGGCTTTTTGCTCTACTGCCGCTTCAACAATTATTTGCCCTTCGGTTTCGTTATCATCGTCATAAAACCTGCCCGAGGCATTGTTTAATAAGTTATTGGCCCGGGCCAGTAGTTCTGCGCTTACAAAGGGTTTGGTAAGGTAATCATCTACCCCTATGCTTAAGGCATGCAGCTTGTTCCGGTTATCTGCTAGTGCCGTAAGCATTATTACGGGGATGTGGCAATAAGTTGACTGCTCTTTTAACTTGCCAAGCAGGGCAAACCCATCCATTTCGGGCATCATTACATCTGATATGATCAGATCGGGCAGCACATCTGCCGATTGCAAAACTTCCAGCGCTTTAACACCATTATTGGCAGTTTTGATCCTGTAATATGGCGAAAGTATAGAGGCAATATATTTTACCATCTCATCGTGGTCTTCAACTAATAAAATAAACTTATTGCCTGTTGTTGCATTGGCGGGCTGTATTTGTACATCATCATCTTGTAAAGTAACCCGGCTGTTTTGTACTGTAACCGGTACTAATGGGATATAAGCCTTAAATGTAGCGCCTTCTCCATAGGTGTTTTCAACTTCAACGCGGCCGCCCATCAATTCTGTAAATTCTTTGGCAATGGATAGGCCAATGCCGGTACCGCCTTCGGCATTTATACGGTTTTGGTTGCCCTGGTAATAGCGGTCAAATATTTGGGAAAGGTCTTGCGGGTGTATCCCGGGGCCATTGTCCTGCACGCTAAAGCAAATCATGTCGCCATCTATTCCTGCCATAATATTTACCGATCGTGTTGCCGGGGTAAATTTGATGGCATTGCTGATAAAGTTATTGGCTACCCGTTCAAACTTATCGCGGTCTAACGATACATACAGTCGCTCATCAATTTTACAGATGAGTGTATAGACGATATCCTTGTATTCGGCAGCCGAGGCAAAGCTTTGGTAAATAAGTTTGATGAACGATGCCAGCTGCACGGGTTGTGGTTTTACAGCCAACGTACCAGATTCTATCTTGCCGAGGTCAAGCAGTTCGTTAACCATATTGAGCAACTTTTTACTGTTACGGGCTATGGTTTGCAGGTTATCTTTTTCAGAACCTGTGGCTGCGCTGTTACTAAGCAACTGTTGCGTGGGGCCAATTATTAAAGTTAGCGGTGTTTTTAACTCATGACTTATATTGGCGAAGAACTTTGATTTCATCGCGTCCATTTTGGCAAGTTGTTTATGCTCAAGTGCTAAGGCAGCAGCCTCTTTTTTCTTTTTGTAAACAAACCAGCGGTATACGGCGATGATAGCAATCAATATAAAAATGGCTATAATAATAGTAAAGTTGCGCTGCTGTTGCAGTAAGCTATTACGGTTTGCAGCTTGTAATAACCGTTTATCATTCTGATATTTTTTATCAAGCTCGGCGGCAGCGCGAGTTTGTTCGGCGGTGAGGATGGTATCATTTAATTGATTTTCTCTCACGGCGAAATTAAAGGCCTGCTTATAATCCTTTAATCCTTCATAAGCTACGCTTAGCTTATTATAAATATTGCGTTGCAGGGTGGTGTTGCTGTTTACGCCCGATTGTATGGCAAGCGCCCTTTGCCCGTATGCAACAGCCTTACTATAATTTTTATGGTCGATGCTCAGAGTCATCAACTCGTTTAGGTTATGTTTAGCAAGCGAGGGGTAGTTGTTTTTAAGGGCAACCCCTAACGAACTGTTTAACACATCTTCCGCCTTATCATAACGGCCCTGCATCTCATACAAACGGCCCAGGTTGCCCATGTAATTAACCTTTTTAAATGCCGATAGCTTTTGCAAATAAGGCCCGCTCAATACCTGCCCCAGGTAAAAAACAGCCTTCTCAACGTCTTTTGGTGGTATAGTGCCGTGCTTTACCGGGTTAGAATATACATTGGAGAGCATGCTTGCTGCAGCGATGTATAGCGAAGTGTCTTTTATGGCCTGGGCCTCGTTCACAGCTTGTAAGGCAATGGGCAACGCGCTGTTACGGTCGCGCAGGGGGCGATACAGGTCGGCTATACAGATGCGGCATTCTATTCGCAGTTTTCGCCAGCCATGTTTATCGGTTAACTTTAAAACATCAAAAGCCTCTTTAAGCGCAGCCTCGTTTTTCCCGCTGCGGCTAAGCATGTAGGCTATCATCATGCGCGACTTTGCATAGGTAGAAGAATCGCTTTCGGGGCTGCTGTTGGCAACCGCGCGGCGGGCATAGTCAAGGGCTTTTATCTCTTCGCCAACCTGGTAATATTTAAACGAAGTAAGGTAGAGTACCTGGGCTTCAAAAACCTTATTGTTTTGCTGCCGGGCTACAGTCAAAAGCGAATCGCTGTATCGCCTGGCCGAATCGATATTATTAAATTGTGTTATTTTTTTGAGCTGTGGTTGGTCATACTGCTTTTGGGCGCAGGCAATATTCAAGATCAGCGTACATAAAGCAATGCTTAAAACCAATCTTTTTAAAAGGCAATAGTATTTAACCAGGGGCATAATACCCGCTAAATTAATTAATTATCAATTATTTATTAAGCTAAGATGGTTAAAATTTGCCTATTAAAACAAAAAGGCTATATCTACCCTGGTAAATACAGCCTTTTGTTTATATTGTGTATTCGTTATTTAATACATTCGAACTTTACAACCAGTTCCCAGCGTTTTGGGTTTTCAACCAGTTTAAACAATGGGTCGGCCGAGTCATTATACTCGCAGCGGCGGATATTTGTAAAACCGGCGTCGCGCAATTCTTTTTCTGTCGATTCCCAATCCCAAAGCCAAAGGTGTTCCAGGTAGCCAAATAAATGTTTTGTAACCGCTTTAAAGCTGCGCGGCCGTACTTCAACCCCCATCATCATTCTTTTTATTAAGGTAATAGATGCTTCCGGGTCGTGCTTTACATCTTTATCGGTAATATAATCGCGTACCAGTACTTCAAGATCCGGCATTATCATCCTGAATATACCACCGGGTTTTAACATTTTATAGGTATTGCGTAACGCTATCCTGAAATGCTCAAGTGACATGTGCTCCAATACGTGCGAGCAGTAAACCCCGTCGGCAGTGTTGTCTTTTATGCCTGGTAACCCTTTGGTAATATCGCCATATTGTACATTTTTATCAAATACCTGCCCAAGGCTTTTTTTAAGCAGAAACCCAACAACAGGTGTTTTTTGAATAACAAGTGTTGGCGATACATCAAAATTTTTCCATTCCGCAGGAGCTGTTTGGCCGCAACCATAATGAACGTACAGTTTATTATCAGACATTTTATAAAAGGGTTTTAATAAAAAAGGTAGTTTTACTTACCGTTTTAAAGGTAATTTATTTTGATGAATATTTAAACGCGTTAAAAGCATATAATTCAGCACAAATAGATCTTTTAGCTATACAAATGTTTAGTATAAACGTGTTTTATTATTAGTTTAGCAATAAATAACACCCTGCATGTTAAATAACCGTAATATATTATGCATTAGCGGTACCGAGTGGAACGGTAATTATATAAAAGCGGTAGTTGAGCTGATGAAGGTGCTGTCAGCCAAAAATACCATCCTTTTTGTA
This sequence comes from Mucilaginibacter sp., assembly GCF_041663085.1. Taxonomy (GTDB): domain Bacteria; phylum Bacteroidota; class Bacteroidia; order Sphingobacteriales; family Sphingobacteriaceae; genus Mucilaginibacter. Next base: position 17,941 of record NZ_JBAZRC010000063.1, on the reverse strand, counting down.
GAAAATGCCTACACCTACAAAGATGCCATTGCCGGTGTAAGCGATAAGGATAAAATAGATTTTGCCAAAGCTTTTGGTCTTAAAAGCCGGCTTCGCACTATCACTACTGATAATGGCGGTACGGTAAACATTCTTTTCCCTCCACTGGTTTTTCCGGTTAATTTTTTACCAAATGGGGCGCTTTATAAAAGCCTGCTTACCTTTAATGCATGGCTGCTGCGCCGAAGTGTGAAAAAAGCTTTGAAAAAGTTGAACATGCAAAACGAGCTGATCAATTTTACCTCGTTTAACCCCGGCATGGGTTTAATGACAGGCCGTACCTTTAACGAGAAAACCCTGATATACCATTGTTATGATGAGATAAAAGGTGCACCTTATTGGTTAAGCAAACACGGATTGCGCCTTGAGGCCGGCTTTATGAAAATGGTTGATGCCGTTATTGTTACCTCGCAAGGGTTGTATGATAGCAAAAAAGACTTTTGTAAGCAGTGTTTTATTGTAAAGAACGCAGTAAAAGTTGATCTTTTTAAAAAAGGGTTTAACCATAGCCCTAACCCAGGCAAAAAGGTGGTTGGTTATGTAGGTACGGTTGATGACCGCAGCGATTATGATTTGCTGCACCATCTGTTCACCAATATGCCCGATGCCGAATTTGTATTTGTAGGCCGTATATTAAGTGAACGCGCGAAGGACATATTAAGTAAATACCCCAACGTAAAAATAGAAGGGCCAAAAATGCCCGAGCAACTTCCCCCTTACCTGCAAACTTTTTCGGTAGGGATAATACCATTTGTAAAGGATGATTTTACGAAAGGCATTTACCCCATGAAAATAAACGAGTACCTGGCGGCGGGGTTGCCGGTGGTAAGTACGGCTTTTGGCGACATTGCCGATTTTGCCGGCCTCATTAAAATAACCGACGATAAAGAGACGTTTTTGCAATACGTTTTATCTGAAATAGCAGGCGATACGCCCGAAAAACGTACTGCACGTTTAAAAACTGCCGAAAATAATACCTGGGATAAACGTGCCGAAGAACTATCAAGTGTGATAGAACAGGTAGAAAAAGGCTTGAAATGATCTGGATTGCCAGGCACGGGTTCTAAAAAAAATCCCGTTATTTGATGTATCTGTTATGAACCCGTACCAACAAAAACGCCGCTGGAAATATTTTTTGCTTGCCTTTGCCGTGGTTATTGCCAGCGGATCGTTGTTTTACACCAGCTATTTGGTGAGGAAGATCTCCGTATCTGAACGTACCCGGGCACAAGTTTGGGCCTTAAGCATGAAACAGCTGGTAAACACCTACGATAATGATTTTCTGAGTTATGTAATTGCAGTAAGGGACAGCCTGGTAGTGCCCGCTATCATAACAAATTCGAAAGGCGAAATTGTTAACTGGCGCGGACTCGATATTACTAAAACTAATAACAATCTTGATAAGGCCGAACTTAAGCAGCGTAAACTGCAGTTCGACCCCGGGTATTTTAAGGACGAGCTTGCTTACATGAAAAAACAGCATGCGCCAATAAAGTTTATTATGTTGAATGAACCGCAGTTTGTTTACTATAAAGATTCGGCCTTGCTTACCCAGCTAAAGATGTTTCCTTACATCCAGCTTTCAGTTATAGCTATATTTTTAATGGTTGCTTATACCGCTTTCAGCTCATCGCGCAAATCTGAACAGAACCAGGTTTGGGTGGGCCTGGCCAAGGAGACTGCGCACCAGTTAGGTACGCCAATATCATCATTAATGGCATGGATAGAACTGATAAAAGATAAGTTTAATGCAGAAGATGACCCGCTAATGGCCGAAATGGAGAATGATGTTAAGCGACTGGAAATAGTGGCCGATCGTTTCTCAAAAATCGGCTCGAAACCAAAACTGGAAGAGCATATGGTTTATGAAGTGGTAAAAGAGTTTGTAGACTACTTCAAAGTGCGGGTAAGTAATAAAATAACCTTCGAAATGACGGGCAACCGCCGTTTAACTGCGGGGTTAAATATCCCTCTGTTTGATTGGGTGCTTGAAAACCTTTTAAAAAATGCCGTTAATGCTATCGATGAAACGGGGGTTATTAAAGTGCAGATACACGGCAGTAAGCAAAAAAAACAAATATTTATTGATATTACTGATACCGGGAAAGGCATCCCGCGGTCAAAATTTGACACCGTGTTTCAGCCGGGATATACCACCAGGCAACGTGGCTGGGGGTTAGGCCTTTCGCTGACCAAACGTATGGTAGAGAATTACCATAATGGGCAAATTTTTGTGAAAGACAGTGAAGTAGGCAAAGGAACAACATTTAGGATTGTATTAAAAACCATTAGATATGATAAGCAAGCCAAAGTCTGACGATTACGCCCCTTATGCTGCAGGCTATGTAAATTTGGTGCCCGATGGCGCGGATGTATTGCAGGTGTTAGCCGATAACCAGGCATCAACATATAAATTATTTCATGGCCTAACTGAAGAACAAGCCATGCATGCATATGCTGAAGGTAAATGGACGCTAAAGGAAGTACTTGGGCACATGATAGATACCGAACGGGTGTTTTCATTCCGCGCATTTGTATTCTCTCGCGAGGATATATCATTGCCCGGCTTTGACCAAGATACCTACGTAAACAGCACCGATTTTAACAGCCGCAGCATACAAAGCCTTGCCGATGAATTTAGGGCAGTACGTGAGGCTACCTTGTTTTTGTACCGGTCATTCAGCCCCGGGCAACTGGCCTGCAGCGGCGTAGCCAGCGGGGCACTGGTTAAAGTTGCCGCGCTGGTGTATATTACCGCCGGGCATGAGCTTTATCATCTTAATATTATAAAGGAACGATACCTATAAACAAAACGGCCTGCCAAAATATTTTGGCAGGCCGTTTTGTTTATACTAATTAGTTAGATTAATTATCCCATCTAACCCTTTTGGTTTGATCAGGAACAGACTCGTCGGCCGCAATTTTAACATAAGCGGTAAACTCTGCTTCTACCGGCTTATTGTTATACATACTCGGGATCCATTCAATAGCAAACTTATCGTTTGATAGCTTAACATTTTGTTTTGCTGATTTCTTGCCATCAACCAGGAATATTACGCTATATGTTGCTTTGCCATCGGTGCCAATGTGTGCGGTTATTTCAGCATCTGCCCCCCAATTCTTGCTGTCGCTAAAGCCATATATATTATTTGCCAATAATTGTAAATAATAATCAACAGAGCATAATGGCAATGGGGCCGAAGCGCCATTTTTTATCTTGTTATCGTCACTTAATACAGTAACAGATACATTCTTCAGCGTGTTGGCGTCAACAAAAGCAAGCTTCTTCTGGTCATAATTATAGCGCATGGCCAGTTTGAAATCTTTATTAAAAAAATTCCAGGTACCTGCTCGCTGGTCATCTTTGTAAATACCCTGTAACCATAAACCATCATTACTCAGGTTTTTAACGGCATAGATGCCTTCTTTCTCATTGTTTCTGGCATCTACATTATAAACCGCCAGAGAAACGTTATCTATTTTTGTTTTTTTCTCTGTGGTTTGAGCACTTGCTGAAAGGCCTGCCGCCATCAGCAACATTAAAAATATTTTATTTCTCATGATAATTAGATTTAAGTATAAAGATAATATGTTTTTTAATATTATCGCAAATAAAAAAAGGAGCCTTGCGGGGCTCCCTCTAAAATTGTATCAGGCTGATTATTAGGCTTCTTTTTTATGGCTGTTATCATAAAGTTCTTTCTTTTCGATACGGTAAGAAAGTACCAGGCCAAGGCCACCAAATATGGCTATTAAACCAAAGTATATTGCTTCATTCTCATCGCGGGTGCTTTCAAAAACGGTGCGGTCAAGCAGGTAAGCTAAAAATAAACCCAAGCCTGCTCCAATCAGTAACAACCCCCATTTAAGGTTTTGGTAAGGTGCGGGTTGTGCTTTATAGCTGCGTGGGTCCATGCCACGTTCTATCATTGCCATACGTTCGCGATTGCGGATATAAAAGATCCCGAAGATCATTGCGAAAAGCCCCAGTGAAATTGAGATTGGGATTAAAAATTCTGCGTCCATGATAATATAAGTTTAAATAAATTAATAATTTTTGTTTGCTAAGCCACCATAATGGTGTATTTGTAAGCTATGACCACACGTTTTTTAATGAGGTTACACCCTTAGGTAAAATATTTTAGATTTATGAATCGCGATTTTAGATATCGTATTTATAGTATTAGATATGTATTAATGCTTAAATTTATTCGGTAAGCCCAGGAATCGTAAATGAGGTGTAACCTAACCACAAGTGGTGTAGTCAGAGAGATTGTATAATATGCAAAGCAAGCTTTCAGATATTGAGTTGATAGAACAAACCCTTGGGGGCAACCAATCGGCCTATGCCGACCTGGTGAAGCGCCACCAGCGGTTTGTATTTACACTGGCTTTACGCTTTTCAAAGGGGCGCGAGGATGCTGAAGAGATTGCCCAGGATTGCTTTATAAAGGCATACCGTTCATTAAGCTCTTTTCAGCAGCAATCAAAGTTTAGTACGTGGCTGTATAGTATTGTTTATACTACTGCTATGACATTTTTGCGTAAGAGAAAGCTGGATACCTCTTCTATTGATGACGACGAAAGCTATATACAGATAGAAAACAAACCCAGCGGCTATGATGAATATAACGTTGAGAATAAATCGCGATCGTATTATATAAACCAGGCTATAGAACAACTATTGCCTGATGATGCCACTATTATAACCATGTTTTATAAAGGCGAACAATCCCTTGAAGAAATTGCGCAGGTAATGGGGATAGAAGCCAATACCGTTAAGGTAAAACTATTTAGGGCGCGACAGCGTTTAAAAGAAAGGCTGGAGCGTAATTTAAAACACGAAGTTAACGAACTGATATGAACAGTATAGAAGAAAAACTTTGGAACTACATTGATGGTAACTGCCCGCCCGACGAGCATAAGGCCATTGCCATGCTCATTGAACAGGACGAAGTATATCGTAAAAAGTACAATGAGTTGTTACATCTTAACAATGAGTTTGCTGCTATGGAGCTTGATGAGCCATCGATGGCATTTAGCTACAATGTAATGGAAACCATCCGTGCCGAAAAAGCAAAGCAACCCCTAAAGGCCGCTGTTGATAAGCGTATTATATTGGGGATAGCATCGTTTTTTGTGCTTACCCTTTCGGCGTTAGTTGTTTATATGTTTAGTGCGGTGAACTGGTCGGCAGGCAATGGTGTTCAAATTCCTGAACAGTTAAACATACAGATGCCGCATGTAAATACATTTTTCACGGGCCCGGTTGTAAAAGCCTTCCTGTTTTTTGATTTGGTGATGGGGCTTTTCCTGCTTGATCATTATTTGCGCCGCAAAACGGCCACAAAAGGACAATAAATGGACTTTTTGTATATAAAATGACCACAACCGACAGCTTGACGGATATTTATGACATGTTAATTTAATATTAAATCGCCCTTCATTGCGTTATAGCGACACATTTAAAGCTAGCTTAAACATTTAACAATATTTGGTACAGTATTTGTGTTAGCCTATGCATACCGGCAAACTTGCCGGTTAATTGTGATAAGGTTTAGGTTGAAAGTCTCCCGACGCAAGGTTGGGAGGCTTTTATTTTTTTACGGCAATTGCATACCTCCCGCGTAAACCTTTTCACCAAAAATTCATCTTACAATTAGTATCTTAGTGCTAAATTATACTAATGAAAAAAGTAATTATATATGCATTTACCATGCTATTGGCATGTGTAACTTTAAATACCTACGCACAGGAGCAGCCCCGTATACCTGAGGCCAGCTCAACACAAACCATTATACAAGACTTTGGCCTGGGCAAAATAACTATTACCTACTCCCGCCCAAATGTTAAGGGGCGTAAAATATTTGGTGGTATAAACCCTTATGGCGAGGTTTGGCGTACAGGTGCAAATGCTGCCACCACTATCAATTTTAGCGAAAATGTATTGATTGAGGGTAATAAAGTGCCAGCCGGCACCTACTCTTTGTTTAGTATACCCGGGCAAAACACCTGGACTATTATACTAAACAAAACGGTTAAACAGTGGGGTGCCTATAGCTATAAAAAAGAAGACGACTTTTTACGTTTTACTGTAAAACCTATAACTGTTAAAGAGAAACGCGAAACCTTTACGATGGCTTTTGCCAACTCTACTACAAAAAATACCGATCTGTACATTATTTGGGACCACACCGCAGTGCCTATACACATGCAAACAGATGATGATGCACAGATAACCGCCAATATTGAAAAACTAATGCAAGGCGATATTAAAAAGCGCCCTTACTTTAATGCTATTCAGTATTATTATGAGAACGACAAAGACCTTAAAAAGGCCATGCAATGGGCATTAGAGGCCGAAAAACTTGAACCTAACGGCCCATGGTATAAATTATGGAAAGCTCGTATCCAGCTAAAAATGGGTAACAAAGGTGCTGCTATTGCTACCGCCCAGCAGGGTGTAAAATTGGCTAAAGACAGTAACGACGACGAGTATGTGCGCCTGAACGAAGCCGTTATTTCGCAAGCGAAAGATTAACCAACCAACTATAAACTTAATACAAAAGCCTTGAACTTAATTGTTTAGGGCTTTTTTACGTCGAATAAATTGTTGGGGATGCGTGTATAGGTTTGGGGTTGTACAAAAACAAGCTTAATAAGCGGGAACGCCGTTTTAATGGCTGTTCTGATCCGCTCTATGGATGCTGTAATATCTTCTGTATCAATATCGGGCTCAAACGCTACTATTAGCATCAATACTACATCATCTGGCGCCTGGTAGGTAGATAATACATTCACCACGCGTATTACGGCTTCATCCTTCTCGGCAAGTAACCTTATTTTATGCTGAGTTATAGGTGCTATGCCTTCGCCCATCAGCAGGCTGCGGCTTTCCCTTGCCAGAATGGCAGATACCCCAACAAGCAGCAGGCCTACCAATAAAGACGCTACCCCATCCATATAATGCATATCGTAATTATGACCTATGTACATAAATACAAATACGATGAACAGGCCAAGCACTGCAGCGCCATCTTCAAATAGTACTAAAAAGCTGGATGGATCCTTACTTTTTACTATTGCAGCCCACCAGCTTTGGCCGTTACGCAATTTATCAAATTCCTTTATGGCAATAACCAGCGAGATTCCCTCAAACAAAGCTGATGAAGCCAATACAATATAGTTCCACAGCGGGTTGGTTACAGGCTCGGGTTTTATAATGTGCTGAATGCCCTGGTAGATAGAGATACCACCACCCAGGCCAAATATCAATATAGATACAATAAACGACCAGAAATAAAGCTCCTTACCATAACCAAAGGGCCGTGAGCTATCAGGAGGTTTGTGGCTGCGTTTTAAGCCATACAGCAATAGTACCTGGTTTATAGTGTCAACCATGGAGTGGATGCCTTCGGATATCATAGACGAGCTGTTTGTAAGCCCACCCGCAATAAATTTAGTTACCGCAATAAGCAGGTTGGCCGCAAGCGCGCTGTAAATAGAGGCATTGTTTTTAGCTTTCATACTTATACTAGTACAAATGCTAAAAAAGCGGTTGTGTTTTTATAGATGTATTTTTGTTACACCCCCTTTGTTTAAACAGAAGCATCCACGTGTTTAACCCGAAAAATTTGGCGGGACGAACAGGGGCTGTAAGTTGGCGGCATTAAGAGATACAGGTATCTAAATAGTCGTATTAGCAAAAAAGCCCGGTTAGTTACACCGGGCTTTAGATTTTATATCTTACCAAACAGTTCGGCAAGCTTGGCGTCCAGATCATCGCCCCGCAGGTTTTTACCGATAATCTTGCCATTAGGATCTAGCAAAAAGTTTTGAGGTATGGCACGTACTCCGTAAAGATCGGCAGCTTTGCTTTTCCAAAATTGCAGATCAGATACCTGTGTCCAGGTTAGCCCATCTTTATGGATAGCTTTTAACCATGCCTCTTTAGCATTTGGCCTGTCTAACGATACACCTAAAATGGTGAAGTTTTTGTTTTTATACGCATTGTATGCTTTTACCACATTTGGGTTTTCGCGGCGGCAAGGGCCACACCATGATGCCCAAAAATCAATCAGCACATATTTACCGCGGAAAGATGACAGGCTAACCATTTTGCCTGCTGTATCAGCCTCGGCAAATTCAGGGGCTGTTGCCCCCAAAGCTACAGCTTTAAGTTTAGGCATCATCACACCAAATGCCTTACCGCCTTCCGATTCTTTTATCGATGCAGAAAGGCCATTGTATAATGGCTCTATCTCGGCATAATCAGCACTGTATGCAAAGCCCTGTAATGAATTTAAGCTAACGTAAGAGTCGGGGTGTTCTTGTAAAAACTTTTTAGTTATAACTTTTTCTTGCGCATCAATGGCTTTTTCATCGGCTTTGCTTTGTTTAATAAATGCTGCCGATTGCTTTTGCTCGTCTGTAGCTGCTTTTTCTTTAGCTTCCATGGCTGCGTAACCATCTTTCACAGGCTTTAAAGCTGCCTGGTATTGCTCGTTCTCTATATTGGTTTTTGTACCGGTAACGGTAGCCTTTTCCAATACGTCTGCACCTTTCACAGTTACTGTGCCCGGTTCAATGTAAATAGATTTGTAATCGCGTGAACTATTTAAACCGGTGCCTTTATCATTCAGCAATAAATATCCTTGTGCAGGAGCTGCAGCAGCAGTGCCGGTAAATTTAAACTCCCCGTTATTTAGAACGGCCGAATCTACAATGGTTTTACCTGCATTTCTGTATTGAAGGTATACTTTGGCAGGGGCGCTATATACACCCACCTTACCCTGAACGGTAAATTGGCCATCTTGTGCAAATGCCAATACCGGTAAAAGCGCAACGGCGCTTAATAATATTCTTTTCATAATGATAGTCAGTTGTTTTGAAGCACCAATATCAAATTAATTATCAGGAAATCAAATTTTTCCGAGTAACTTTTCTAACGTGCTATCCAAATCATCACCACGCAGGCCTTTTGCAACAATTTTTCCTTGTGGGTCTATCAAAAAGTTTTGAGGGATAGATTGTACCCCGTATAAAGTGGCGGCAAGGTTATTCCAATATTTCAGGTCGGATACCTGTGTCCAGGTAAGTCCGTCGTTTTTTATGGCAGCCAGCCATGCGGCTTTACCATCGGGCCTGTCCAATGATACCCCAAGTACAGTAAAACCTTTGCCCCTGTACTTGTTATAAATTTTTACCACGTTAGGGTTTTCCTGCCTGCAGGGGCCGCACCATGATGCCCAAAAATCTATCAGTACATATTTACCACGTAAAGATGATAACTGTACCGGCACTCCGTTTACGTCGTTTTGCGTAAAATCAGGCGCCATGGCACCAATTGCGGTTAATCTTAATGCATCAATAGATAATTTTAATTGCTTGCCCCCCTCCGTTTTTTTAAGGTCATCAGAAAGCAGGTCATATAACGGGCCAACTTCGGCTACGTCAGGAGTTGGGCCGCTAACGCTTGATAGCGCCAATAAACTGATATAGCTTGCCGGGTGTGTGGTAATAAAGTTTTTAAGCACCGTTTTTTGCTCGCCCTGCAGTACTTTATATTTGGCTTGCATGGCGTTTTGGAACGAGGCGGACCGTTGCTGCTCAGCAGTGGCTTTTTTCCCTTCAAGGGTTATTTGCTGTGCCTTATCTAAAATTATTTTTAGTTGGGCTTTAAGGGTCTTATTATCATTATTTATAGCTGATCCGGTAATATCGGCAGTGGCGATAGAATCTTTACCGGTAACTACCATGTTGCCTTTTTCCAGGAAAAAGCTTAACCCATCGGCAGTTTTAGATGGCCCCCCATCCGAGAAATTCTGGGCAACATATTTATCAAAGCCCAGGTTTTTATGATCGATGAATAAGGATGCGCTCACCGGATCCATTACCACCCCATCAAACTTAAACTCGCCATTACTAACGGTTGATGAATCGGTTACGCTGTTTGCGCCTAAATAATAAACCAGGTATGCTGTAGCAGGGCCTTTAATATTAGTTAGCCTGGCTTTTACAGTAAAGGGCTGCGCGTTCTGCGCGAATGCAATTGCAGGCAAAAATGCCGCTATCGCGAAAAAAAATCTTTTCATTTAAATTTATCAGTAAAGTATCTATAACGGGTAAACGCCTAATCAATTGCCGTTTAGTTCAATTTTTGATAGGTGCGCCACCAAAGGTCGGGCATTTCGCCTGATACTGCGGTTTTATAGTCCTCATAACGGCAAGGCACTAAATGGAAACGTTCGTTCTTGGAACCACCTGTTGGGTAAGGTACCTGCATCCACCAACGGTCGCTTTTTTTGCTTTTTACAAACACAAGCTCATGTTCATCGTGCTTAAGGCTGGTTTTGTAAATAAGGTATTGCGATTTTGGGTTAAGCGGATAATCGCGTTTACGGTTATAAAAACCATCTATAAAGTACCATATCATCTGCGATAGCAGCATGGCAGTCTGGCCATTATTATCATAAGCCGGGTTAAATTCGTAAAAACCTATCGAGCTTAGCTTATCGTTAAAACCGGCATAGCGGCAAATCTGGCAGGCTTCTTCGCCATAAAAACCGTTTGGCTTAGCGTTGGCGTTACCAACCGCGTCCGACGAGCGAATGGCACCCATATCAAAGCTTACCATATTGGCATTTCGGATAATAGGCTCGGCTACGGCTATGTTTTGAGTAAGCTCGCCAAGGCGGTGTACATCAAAGTAAAGCTTTTCCATCACCCGTAAACTATCTTGATTTACAAAATAGGTTTGGTAACCCATATTGCTGTAATTGAAAAGATAATTAGGCTCGTGCAAAATTACTTTATTCATGTACGATGCCGAGGTAGTTTCGATAGTTTCGCTAAAGTCATCGTCATTCAGGTCAAGCTGTGAATCGATCACCAGCATATCTACCTTTTGCTCCAGGGTTTCGTAACCGAGGTATTGGGCGTAGGTAAGGTCCTGCCCGCCACCGATGATGACCGGGATAATATCCTTTTTGATCAACTCTTCAACCACGGTTTTAAGCGCGTAATAGGTGTCAACAACCGTTTCGCCACGGGCAATGTTACCCAAATCGACAATTTTTGTGGTGTAACCGCCTTCGTTTAACTGGTAAAGTTTTTCGCGCACGTAATCGGGGCCTAAAGCGCAACCGGGGTTGTTTATGGCGTTTCGGTCATCAAGTACCCCAATAATAGCGATATCCGTTTTTTGTTCCAGGTCGGGGAAATCAACCGAGTAATGTTCAATCTTATCGCCAAGCTGGCTGGTAAAATATCCATTCTTTGGTGTGATCTTTTTCAGATCGATGGGGGTGAAAAAATCGGCTAAAGACATGTTTTTTGATGTGCGGATATGCTGATGTGCAAATGTGCGGATTTTTTGGATTAATCAGGTTGATGAGATGAAATTTAGAATGAACCATGATTTTTATCTCACGCAAAGACTAAGACGCAAAACCATCATTCCTATATTTGCGTCTTTGCGTGAAAAATCTTTACATATCTAACTGCGCCTGCACACCTAAAAAATCTGCACATTTGCATATATGATTCTTGTAACCGGTGCAACAGGGTTTTTAGGGGCCGAATTAGCGAAGGAACTTATCCTGCGCGGAAACCGTATCCGTTGCACTAAACGTGCGTCGTCAACCATTCCCCAAATACTTGAGCCCTATGCTGCAAAAATTGAATGGGTAAATGCCGACCTGATGGATGCTGCCGCTCTTGAAGATGCGCTGGATGGTATAACACAGGTTTATAACTGCGCTGCCTTTGTATCACTAAAACAGGCCGATAAAGAACCGATGATCCGTACCAATGTGCGCGGCACGGCTAATTTGGTAGACCTGTGTAACGACCGCAATATCCGCATGGTGCATACCAGCTCGGTTGCTGCCGTGGGCGAGGCCAAGCCCGGTGAGATGATCACCGAAAACCATCACCTCGATTCATCTACAGAAACAGATGGTTACGCCATATCAAAACTGGAAAGCGAAATGGAGGTGTGGCGCGGCATTGCCGAAGGACTGGACGCCGTTATTGTAAACCCAACTATTATTATTGGCGCAAGTGCAGGCACCACCGGCAGCGGGCAGATCTTTGAAACCGTACGTAAAGGCCTTAAGTTTTACACCAGGGGCACTATTGGCTTTGTAGATGTGCAGGATGTATCCAAATGCATGATAGCCCTGATGGAGAGTAATATCAGTGGCGAGCGCTACATCATCAATGCCGAAAACAGGGCATATAAACAGCTTTTTGAGGAAATTGCCGGTTACCTAAACGTACCTGCCCCAAAAACATTAGCCAAGCCCTGGATGATGGAACTGGCCTGGCGCGGCGCATCGTTAATTGGAGCCATAACGGGCAAAGCACCCGCCCTTGATAAAACCAGCGCCCGGGCAGCATCAGTTACCCGCGAGTTTGATAACAGCAAAATTAAACAAGCTATCGGGTTTGAGTTTAGGCCGGTGAGCGACACGATAAAGGAAGTGTGTTCGGCTCTGCGGGGTTAAAGATCGCAGATACTTTTGGAAGAAAACAGCGACTTTTTCCGGCTTTTTTCGACCTTAAAACGCCTTTAACCGGCCTTGAAACGACTTTTTTCAGCGCCAATAATCCCGACGGGATATTTTTGACTAAAAGCCTATTTTTTCAACTTTAACAACACCACATTTTCCACATGCTGGGTGTGCGGGAACATATCTACAGGTTGTATTTTAACGGTATCGTATTTTTCTTTCAGGGTGAGCAGATCGCGGGCCTGGGTGGCGGCATTGCAACTTACGTAAACAATTTTATCAGCTTCAATCTCCATCAGGCGCGCAACCACATCGGCGTGCATGCCGGCTCGTGGCGGGTCGGTGATGATCACATCGGGTTTGCCATGCTCGGCCACAAAATCGTGCACCAGCACATCTTTCATGTCGCCGGCGTAGAACTTGGTATTGGTAATGTTATTGATCTGCGAGTTTACCCTGGCATCCTCAATGGCCGATGGCACATACTCTACCCCAACAACTTCGCGTACATGGCCTGCAATAAAGTTGGCAATGGTACCGGCGCCGGTGTAAAGGTCATAAACCAGCTCGTCGCCGGTAAAGCCTGCAAAGTCGCGGGTTATTTCGTACAGGCGCAGGGCCTGGATAGAGTTTGTTTGATAAAATGATTTTGGGCCAACCCTAAAGCGCACCACATTGCCATTGGCAGCGGGCATTTCCTCGTGGATATACTCCGGGCCGCGCCAGGCTACAACCTCCTGGTCGAAGATGGTATCGTTCATCTTTTGGTTGAGGATGTACAGCAGGGATGTGATCTGCGGGAAGGCGGCATCTACATAGTTCATCAGCAGGTTCACCTGCTCTTCATCCGCGTGAGCAAAAACTACGATCACCATGATCTCGCCTGTAGACGAGGTACGGATGATCAAATTACGCAACGCGCCGGTATGCTGGCGCACATCATAGTAGCTGATGCCGTTTTGTTTGGCAAAAGCGTTGATGCTATTCCGAAGATCGTTTGATGGTTCGGCCTGCAGGTAGCAATGGTTAATGTTCAATATCTTATCGAACCTGCCGGGGATATGGAAACCCAGGGCGTTCATGTCCAGCGTTTCGTCTTCGCGGTTTTCGCCGTCGTACAGCCAGCGCTTGTTTGAGAAAGTGTACTCCAGTTTGTTGCGGTAGTACCTATCGGCAGGCGAGGGAACAATGGCATCCATGTGTTCCACATCTATTTTAGCGATGCGGGTTAAGGCATCATGTACGGCTTTTTGTTTGAATTTTAGCTGCGCTTCGTAGGTCATGTGTTGCCACTTGCAGCCGCCACAGGTACCAAAGTGTTCGCAAAACGCAGGCACACGGTATTCTGACGGGGTGATGAGTTTGGTGATCTTGGCTTCACCGAAGCTTTTTTTGCTGCGGTAAACTTCTACGTCTGCAATATCGCCGGGTACGGCCTTTTCAATAAACAGCACAAAATCTTCGGCTTTGCCTACCCCTTTGCCTTCTTCGGCAATATCAATTACGGTTACGTTCTCAAAGAACTTAGGTTTTTTTGCAGATCTACTCATCAGGCTGCAAAGTTAAACGTATTTATTAATTTTTAGAATGGGGGCATTGAGTTTAACCATACACTTAGTGGGTTGTTGAATTTAACCACAGAGGGCACAAAGAATTACACAGAGAACACAGAGGTTTTAGCACTTAATAGCCTATAAAGTTAAAGTAGTTTATAATTTTTTAGCTTTGGCAAACAAGCATTGCCAATAACTATGGATATACCACTTGCTACCCATAAATAGTACCCTAAACCATAATGGGTTATATCACTTGTCCATTCGTCCTGATGGTTGTAAATCTGTTTATAACATAAGAAAGAAAGCATTAACGCAGTTGCAGCTAAACTGCAAATATTAGATATTTTAGGAAATCGGCGGACTGTTAACCACGCCAGAAATATTAGCGGATTGGCCATCCATGTAAGCATAATGCCGCCCATATATAAGCCGGCCCAACCAACTATTAATGTGCCCCCGGCTAATACACAGCTACTTTGTGTGCAGAATGCATCTTGTGTCAATGCTATGCCGTAGCATACAATGCTAATCAGCACAAACGTTATCGAATTATCTGTAGTTTTCATCGCGGATAGATTATATCCCGCTTTAGCTATAGGTGGTTTTCTAACAATAAGGCACATAAATTTCCATCCCGCCTACTATTGTGGCAGATGCCGAGCAACGCGGCGGCTCTCAGATAAACAGGTGCAGGATATCGTTCCAGAAGGTATCCGGTTCGGTATCTTCCAGGTCAAACTGCTCGTCTATCAGGTCTGAAAATTCTGTTAGTTCCCTACTCATGGCAAAAAGTTTTACTATGCAAACATAGTAAAATCTATACCAAAAACCAAAACGGTATTTTGAATTATTTTTTAGTTTGAAATGATGTCCGGCTTCTGGGTACTTTCCAGGTTATAGAAATACGATCCGCCTGCAATACAGATGGCATACGACAGCATCATATAAAAAAAATCATTATGAACATCAAATACTCTCCGCCCAAAAAAAGCAAATGTGCCAACGGTTAACAGCGTTCCTGCTACAGCAATCAAATGTTTAATTTGCCCCGATGATGGGAAAGTGGCTATAAGTCCCTTAATTATAAAAAGAAAAGTTAACCAAGTAAAAAATGAAAGTATGCCTCCAAATATCACATAAAGTAAATAATAAGGTGCATCGTTCATGTACATCCCAAGACTTAGAGTGTGTTTATTAATACACAAATCAATTAGAAAAAACACTACTGGCGCCACAAAAACACTTGTTAGCCAAACTTTTAAACTGTAAGAAAATGAGTTTGATTGCATTCTTTCAATGATTACATACATGAGGGCAGAGTATTCACCTGCGCAGTTGTTATAGCGACCATGGTTTTTGCCCTTGTTGGTGTTGCCTCCAACAAGCCGCCATTCATTCAAACTTTGCATCTGTTTACCGTCCTAAAGGTTGTTGGTGACAACACCAACAACGGGCGGAACCGTCTGTGTGAATACATTTTCAAAAGGTCTATTTTCAATGCATCGCAGAGTCTACCCTCATAGCCATTATGCAACGCGATAATTTGAATATATATCTGGTTGTTGGGTAGCCTCTACGAGGCAATAACCCGGTTATTATTTTATTCTACAAAGCGGTAGCGCCTACGGGGCATTACTTTATACGTTTTTATTGCTTCGACACACTGGGATTCTTATTTTGCCCTTGTTGGTGTTGTCACCAACAAGCCGCCATTCATTCATACTGTGCATCTGTTTACCGTCCTAAAAGTTGTTGGTGACAACACCAACAATGGCGAGAAACCGAAACGGTATTTTGATTTATTATTCTTTATAGACGGTGACCGATTTGCCATCAACCATTAAATTGTAGAATAAGGATCCGCCTGTTATACATATACAATTCGCCACCATCAAATAATAATACCCCTCAACAAATCTTGAAGCGGAAGAAAATGCCCAAAACGTGCCGATTGTTAATACCAAACCCACTGAAGCGATAACAAATTTGAGTTTGGAAAAAACGGAAAAGCAGGTGATAATGCCCTTAATTATTAAAATAAAAAGGACCCAGGTAAAAAAGGAAAATATAATGCCGAATATTTCGCACCCTCCATAAATCGATATTTGCTCTAAGATAAAATCCCAAAAATCTGTTCGATTCCTTTTACTTAAGCATACATTAACGGTTAGATATAAAACGGGAGCTAAAACAACACTCGTAATCCACACTTTTAAACTATATAAAATTGAATTTGTATTCATAGTGATAAGGCTACATATATAAAGGCAAGTGATTTACCTGCGCGGTTGTAATAGCAGCAATAGTTTTCTTATACTTATACTGCATCTTCTTTACATAAATATCAAACGTTACGCCGCCTGCCATAAAAAGCTTTTTGTGCCCATACCATACCAGCAATGATGTTGCATGGAAGAAATGCTTGTACGCCACTTTGCGCCATGCTTTTGAAAAATTTGATTTCCCTTCAAAGATGATGGCCAGCCGCTCGGTTTGGAAAACGATGTGCGGCGCTTCGTCTATCAAAATATCGTTACAGATCTCCTTAAGCAGGCGGCATTGGGTAGCATCCTTTAGCGCCTGGTAAAAGATCTGCGCGGTGCTCTCTACCACAATAACGGCCAGCGTCCATAATTCCATACTGGTGTTAAAGTAGCGCACCTGGCGGAACAGTGTATCGCCCCAATCCTTCTTTACCCGTTTTTGCCCTATCTTATCAATGTAGCGGCCCAGGTTATTGCCATGCTTTTGTTCTTCTTTGATAAAAAGCTTTACCGCATCCACATAATCCGGGTCGCCAAGGCGGTAGGCGTATTTGGTTGATGCCGCTATGAGGTGTTCGCCCTCGGATGTTTCGCCCAGTTGCCAGGCCTGTAACGATGGCAGTATGGCAGCTATTTCATCCTGCGTAATGGTTGGCGCTAAGGCCCAGTTAACCCTTTTGTGGCGGGCATTTGCCTGGAAATACCCTATCCAATAATTGCTTGTATGCATAGTTTTTGATGTTTTATGTAGAGACGCGATACTTCGCGTCTTAATTAATAATATAACATGGTTTAAAGAGAGACGCGAAGTATCGCGTCTCTACGGTGTGTGTTATTCAGGTTTATCCCAATTTATTTTGCGCGAAAAATACATAAGCATACCGGTGATGATGAACAGGGCGATACTACCTATCATCAGCGCCAGGTCTTCCAGTTGAATGATAACGAAAATAAAAATGTAGATAACGGAGAGGATAAGAGCGAATAAGGCCGCAGCACCCTTGTTTTTGAGCAGGGAAGCAATAAATACAGACACCAGCCCTATGGTTGCCGCCGATGCAATGATGTAAGCAGCGTTGTAGCCAACCTGCTCAGAGAACGACAGCAACAAGATATAATAGATGATCATAGCGGCACCTATCAGCACATAATTGAATGGATGGACGCGCTGTTTGCGAATAACCTCGGTAAGGAACAACGATACAAAGGTTAACAATACTATCAGGATGGCATATTTGCTGGTACGGGTGATTTTTTGGTACTGGTCTACCGGCAATATGAGCTTTACGCCAACTGATGCGTCGTCCTGCTTTTTTTCTATGCGGAACATGCTGTTATCAGCAACCCATTGCTGCGGATAAGGCCTGTTATAATACAGCATGCGCCATTTCCCCAAAAAACCATTTTCATCTATCTTGCTTTCATCAGGCAAATTACGGCCCTGAAAACTTGGACTTTGCCACTTGCCACTAACTTCCACATCGGTAGTTTTACCTAAGTGTAAAAAGTTTAATGATTGGCTCCCCTTAAGTTCAAGTGTGTAATTAAAGTCGAAAGCACCGTCCTT
>NZ_JBAZRC010000062.1:0-23919 GCF_041663085.1 Mucilaginibacter sp. | reverse complement strand
GCTTATGCCGCTGTAAGGGGTAGCCACAACCTGTAAATAAAAGGCTGCCTCTAATTGCTCAAGGGCGTAGGCAAAATTCAATATGCCCGGATCGCCGGAGCCTATATCCGTTCCGCCGCCTGGGGTTATGAAAATGGGATCGTTTTTTGAGCATGAAGCCGCAGTACCCATTACCGCTACAGCAGCCGCACTTGCACCGGCATAGCGCAAGAACGACCTTCTGGCCATATTTGCCCCGCCTGTGATGGGGTTAATTTCTGTTTTCATAGTTAGTTTGGTTTTAGTAGATAATTTATACAATCTATTACATGCACTTACGCACAATGTTTTAACTCAGATTTTAAAAATTATCCTTTATAGCAAATTGGAGTGAGAAAGTTTATTGCACAAAAAAGGCCGAAAAACTCTCGCAGTATTTCGGCCCTACATCTACCTATGAAAAACTCCCTTTGAGAAGGGTTATTAACATGTATACAAATGCAATGCCTGTTTTAGAAACTTCCATTGCGCGTTCAAAATGCGTATTTATGTAATCCGCTGTTTTTATTGTGTAGAAATAGGTTCTCACACTGTAGAAAAAAAAATCCCCTTATATAAAAGCTTGGTTTACAAATACCCTTTGTTAACTAACTATGTAATTTTTAGAAACTTATTATAAATAACAATGTTACAGTATTATGGATTACAATGTGTATTTATTGGCTACCGACCCTAACAACCCCTGCAGGGATGTAATACACTCCAGGGATACTGATTTAAAGATCAGGGTTTTTTGCTTAAGCGAAGACCGCTTTAGCCCAAGCGACAGTGAAATACAACTATATGGATATGCACATGATAAGCTGTACGTTTTTGAAACCATTAATATTACGGCAGATGATGCCCTTGATGTAGTGGGTGCAATACAGTGGTATGCCGAGTATATAGAATTCCCGGAGATGGAAATTTTACCCGAAGACCCGCGCGGAAGCCAGAATATAGCCATGTAATAATAATAGCAACCGATTTTAGAGTAGGCTATAAAAGTTGTTAGTTGGTATTTATAGCCTTTATAATATTGCGTGTTAACCGTTGCAAAATGGTTGCATCTTCGGTTATTATTTCGGCATCCGCTATCATTCCCTGTTTTAGGTTTACAGGTTTCTTCATGTCGGATGTTTTTGAGGTAAACACTACTCTCGACGTAAAAATGCTATCCTTAAGTGGTACATCAGATATGTATGAGATAGTTCCTTTCATCATACCAAATTCTTCAAAACGATAGCTCCTGAGTTTTACCAGTACCTGCTGCCCTTGCTTTACTTTGCCCAAATTATCCTGTGGGATGTTCATCTCCCCAAAAAACTTTTCATTACCGGTGTTGATATAAAACACATCCTGATTTGGTGATACAACCTGGTTTTCCTGCACATTACCTGCAAAAGTTACTCTGCCTGCTTCTGATGCAATTAATACATATTTATTTTTCCAGTCTTCGGCCTGGCTTATCAGGCTGTTAAGTGCCTGCGAAAACTTAGCTTTTTCTTCGGTAACCTGGTTATCAAGCTCAAGAATCTCTTTTTGCTTTGCCAGCAAATTAGTATGGGCAGAAATTAACGATGCATCGGTTTGCAATAATGGCGCTTTGCGGGCAATATATTTACTTTCCTGCTGCCTTAACTCGGCAGGGGTTTCTACTTTTTGCTTTTCGAGCTTTTTATGCATGTTATACTCTTCTTCGGCAAGGTCGGCATCCCTTTGCTGTAGTTTTTTTTCGGCCTGTAGCTGGTTGGTTTGTTTACTAAGCCCGTCAACATCCTGCAATAAATAGGCCCGTTTTTTTACCAGGAAACCGTTCTCGACAGAGGCACTGTAATTAATATACGACTGGATGAATGTTTGGTATGCTGCCTGCAACTCGCCAAGTTCATTATCATTCGCTTTATTGAAAAATGCTTTATCAAGTAAATTGCCTGCCAGCATCTGGTCATGCAGTTTTTTTAGCCCTGTTAATAGCGATAGCACTTCAGCATGATTTGCTGTGCTTTCTATATAAGCTAAAGGTTGCCCTGCCACAACGGTTTGGTTGTTGGTAACCAGCAGCTTATCTAACCTGCCGTTTACTTTAGGTACAATTGGTTTAGCTACGTTTGGCGAAGATATTTTTAACTGCGATTTTACAATATCAGGGTATTTTATAAATGCTGATAAGCTTAACAGCAACACCAATATGCTAAAAAACAGTGTAATACCCCAGCGCAGCAGCCATGACGGTACCGCAGTAATAATATCCTGCATATCATCACTATGCCTGGCTTGCTGGTTTAATTCTGTTATAGTATGTGGCATTTTTTGGGTGTAAAAGTTTGTAAGTAATAAAGTTTTGTTCCGGCATTAAGCCCCTAGTTCCAGTTGGTTTTTTACCAGTTTGTAATAATCGCCTTTTAACGCGGTAAGTTCCAGGTGGGTGCCTTGCTCAACAATGCGGCCCCTGTCAAGTAAAATAATATTATCGGCATGGCTTACAGTGCTTAACCGGTGAGCAACAATAACCACTGTGCGGCCTGTAAAAAATTCTTTCATGTTATCCATTATCACCCGCTCGTTATTGGCATCAAGCGCGTTGGTGGCCTCATCAAACAAAATATACTCGGGGTTTTTATAAACGGCCCGGGCTATTAAAAGGCGCTGTCGCTGCCCCTGGCTTATGCCGTTGCCTTCGGCCCCTATCTTGGTTTTTAAGCCCAGTGGCAGCCCATCAATAAAATCCTGAATGTTGGCTACATGTATAGCATGGTTCAGTTTATCCTTGTCGGGATAATCATCACCTACAGATATATTACGCTCTATCGAATCTGAAAAGATAAAACCATCCTGCATAACAACACCGCAGTGGCTGCGCCAGGTTTTAAACCCGATGTTACCAAGCGATTGGCCGCCTATCTTTATATCACCTTTCTCGGGCTCGTAAAACCTGAGCAATAGTTTTAGTATAGTAGTTTTGCCGCTGCCGCTCATACCTACTATAGCAGTGGTTTTTCCCTGCGGAATTTCGAGGTTGATGTTTTCCAGCACCGGGTCATTCCCAGCACCCGGGTAACGGAAGGTGAGGTTATTTAAACTTAAACCACGGTTTTGGGGCAGGGTATGGTTATATTCTTTATCTATAGGTTCTTCATCGGCCATTTCATGGATCTCGTTAAGACGTTCCAGGCTGATCTTGGCATCCTGGAACCCCTGTATAAAGCCAAGGAATTGTTGTATAGGCCCATTTAGCTGCCCAATGATATATTGTACCGCTATCATCCCGCCAAGGCTAAGCTGCCCGTCTATAACGGCTTTAGCACTTAAAAAGGTTATAAGCAGGTTGGTAGACTCGTTGATAAATGTTGAGCCACCTTGCTGGTATTGGCTTAACGCCAGGTTTTTAACATTGAATTTAAACAGCCGGGCTTGCAGGTGTTCCCACTCCCAGCGTTTTTGCTGCTCGCAGTTATTCAGTTTTATCTCCTGCATGCCACTTACCAGCTGCACAATGCTGCTTTGGTTTTTGGAGGAAATCTCGAAGCTTTTATAATTAAGATCGCGCCGGCGTTTTAAAAAGGCGAAGATCCACCCCATGTATAGCACGCTGCTTACAACATACACAAAAAATATAGCGATATTATAGTAAGCCAATACTACAGAGAACACAAGGAGGTTGAACATCGAGAACAGGGTACTTAGGGTTGAGCCTGTTAAAAAAGTTTCTATACGGCGCTGATCGCTCATGCGTTGCATAATATCGCCCGTCATTTTGGTGTCGAAAAAGCTCATGGGCAGTTTCATCAGCTTGATCAAAAAATCGGTAAGGATGGAGATGTTTACGCGGGTACTGATGTGCAGCAGGATCCACGAGCGGATAAACTCGACACTTACCCTGCCAATAATAAGCGCGGCCTGTGCTATAATTACAATATATACAAAGTTTAGGTTGCGGGTGTTTATACCAATATCAACTACTGATTGTGTTAAAAAGGGGGCAACCAATTGCAATAGGGTACCTATGCCTAAACCGAAAAGCAATTGTATTACCAGTTGCCGGTAGGTAACCAGGTAGCGCAGTAAAAAACTCCAGCTTATTTCGGTCCCTTTCTCATCCTCCTGTTCGTAAAAATAAGGGGTAGGGCTTAACAGTAAAGCAATGCCCTCGCCGTTGGTGGTGTCGGCCAGCCAATTCTTGGCAAATTCGGCCTCGGTTAAAGTTACCAACCCACTGCCGGGGTCGGCAATGTAGTATTTGCCTTTCTTTATTTTGTAAAGCACCACAAAGTGATTTTGGCGCCAGTGTAAAATACAGGGTAGCTCGGCCTCTTTTAAGTTCTCTATAGTAAGCTTAGCACCCAGCGACCTGAAGCCTATTTTTTCGGATGCATCGCTAATACCCAATAAAGACACCCCTTCGCGGTTGATCTCGCAAAGTTGCCTTAACGTTTGTACTTTAAAGTTACGGCCAAAATGTTTAGCCACCATGCGCAGGCATGTGGGGCCGCAGTCCATTTGATCGGGTTGTTTATAATAAGGGAATCCCATCAGGCTATTTAAAAAAGATAAACATAGGTTATTGTTGCAGTAGTTAAATATATGCCCCTTGGGGCAATAAACCTAAAGGTATTTTAAAATCACGTAATTATACGTGGTTTCAAAGAGGTAGTAATAATCTATATTTAATGTCTCTTTTTAACGGATTGCGTGGTTTGATTTTAATCGGGCTTACATTATTGTAAAATATACGGTTCGGTACAATGGCAACATTTAAGCAAGTACCCTTATTTTATATGTTAAATGCGATTGTTTTTGATCGAAAAGAGGGATGTAACGTAACGACAAGCTATTTGCTGAATTGTAATTGGCTGTTTATCTATCTGTTAAAAATAATTTAAATTATTTTTTGAAGAATTGAACGCAATTTCTATATTTGCAGTCCCAAAACGAAGGGAGTTTAGCTCAGCTGGTTCAGAGCATCTGCCTTACAAGCAGAGGGTCACTGGTTCGAACCCAGTAACTCCCACTATTTAAAAGCCTCTTAGAGATAATCTAAGGGGTTTTTTTGTTGCCCTTAACTTTCCTGTCCTTAGTTGTTAATAACTACCTCGCGCAGTATGATGCTTCAAACTATAAGAAATCCATTGGAGACCAGAAATGGTTAGCATTGTTTGGGCAGGGGCTGGAAGCCTTTGCAGAATGGCGGAGGTTAGATTATCCGCAGTTAACACCGGCAGTTGCAGGTACACTGGGAGGCAAAATACCGGTAAGGTTCCTTTACCCGGGTACCGAGCAATCTTTAAACGGCGTTAATTATAAAGCAGCGGTTGCAAGCCAGGGTGCAGATGTACTGACCACCAAACTTTGGTTTGATGTGAATTAAGTAAAATGATAAAGGCCATGTATTTTATCAATACATGGCCTTATTTAGGTGGAGTGGCCGAGTGGTTAGGCGGAGGTCTGCAAAACCTCTCACGACGGTTCGAATCCGTCCTCACACCTCTCTGATTGTTTGTTATATCTTATTCCAGCACTATCTTCTCGTGTTGGTATGGGATCTCAATATTTTTAAATCCTTTGTCCTTAAGTTTTTCGGCAAAGTGTTGTTGTACTTCGTATTCGCCGTGTACAAGAAATACTTTTTTAACCAGCTTAGGGTCCTGGCAGGAAAGGAAATGCAGCAGATCTTCGTAGTCGCCGTGGGCGCTCATGCTTTTGATAGATTGTACCTCGGCATTTACCTGGTATTGCTCACCAAAAATATGCACCTCTTTTTCGCCGCGGGCAAGCCTGCCGCCTAACGAGTTTGGCTCGGCATAGCCTACCATCAAAATGGTGTTTTTTTGATTGCTGATGTTGTTTTTGATGTGATGCTTTACGCGCCCGGCCTCGGCCATGCCCGATGATGATATGATAACACATGGCCTCACATCGTCATTCAAGGCAATAGATTCTTCGGTCGACTGGATAAACTTTAACCCTTTAAAACCAAACGGATCGGCATCTATCTTCATCACTTCTTTTACGCCGTTATTATATACCTCGGGATGGTCCTTTAAAACCTGCGTGGCTTTTTCAGATAGCGGGCTGTCAACATAGTAGGGCACATCGGGCAACTCGCCCTTCAGCTCCAGCGCGTTAAGGGCATATAGTAATTCCTGTGTACGGCCAACGCTAAACGCGGGGATAATTACCTTGCCTTTTTTTACCTCGCAGGTTTGTTTAATAATTTCCAGCAGGGCATCTTCTATCGGTCCAATATCTTTATGCAAGCTATCGCCATAGGTCGATTCCAGTAAAATATAATCGGCCTGCGGGAAGGTTTGCGGGTTCTTTAAAAGCAGATCGCCGTAACGGCCAACATCGCCGCTAAAGGTGATATAGGTTTTTTTACCATTTTCGGTAACGGCTATGTGTACTGCCGCGCTGCCCAATACGTGGCCTGCATCGGTAAATTTGAATTTAAGGTTTTGGTTGATTTGATATTCTTCGTGGTAATCTACAATTTTAAACAGGCGCATGGCAGCCATGGCATCTTCTTCGGTATAAAGCGCATCAAGCAGGGGCTGCCCATTACGGGCCCGGTGTTTGTTGCTGTATTCAACATCCTGCATCTGTATCTTGGCCGAGTCCATTAAAAGGATCCGTGCTAAATCCATTGTGGCAGCTGTGCAAAATATTTGTCCTTCAAAACCTTCGGAAACCAGGCGGGGAATCAATCCGCAATGATCTATGTGCGCGTGCGATAGGATCAGGTAGTCGATCTTTTTTGGGTTGAAGCCAAAATGCTCATTCATTTCTTCAGTTTGTTCGCCAAGCCCCTGGAACATGCCACAATCTAATAACACGCTTGTGTCATCCTGTAAACGCAATAAATGCTTGCTGCCGGTTACATTACGGGCGGCGCCGTGAAAAGTAATATCCATTTATAAATTGATTGTGTTAGACAACCAAATAGACAAATAAAAGTTTATAAAAAATAAACTAAAAATTTAGTTGTTATTTTGCTTTTTATCATATACCTTAGTACTAACGTAACAATAATCATCTTAATTAAATGGAAATAAAAGATTTAACCCGTGCCGAAGAGCAAATAATGCAGGTGTTATGGCAACTGGAAAAAGGCTTTGTAAAAGATGTTTTAGATGTTTTACCCGAGCCGAAGCCCGCCTATAATACCGTATCGACCATTATAAGGATACTGGAAACCAAGGGCTTTGTTGACCATAACGCGTTTGGCAAAAGCCACGAGTACTACCCTGTAGTAAGCAAAGAGGATTATAAAAACTTTGCTGCCGATAAATTGCTTACCGGCTACTTTGATAATTCGGTAAACCGCATACTTTCCTTTTTTGTGAATAAGGAAAAAATTAACCTGAAAGAGGCTGATGAGATCATGAAACTGATTGAGAAACTTAAAGATAAATAGTTATGAACTGGTGGCATTATTTATTGCTGGTAAATATTTACCTCACCCTGTTTTTCGGATTTTATTCTTTGTTATTGCGCCGGGAAACATTTTTTCAGCTTAACCGGGTTTACCTGGTAGGCACGGCTATCCTGTCGTTTTTTATACCGCTTATACAAAGCGAGTGGGTTAAAGGCCTGTTTATAACGCAGCAGGTACAATACACCATATATGGCGCTAACGCGATATCTATTACAGATATAGCGCCCATAACAAATAACCCGATAACTATAGGGCAGGTGCTAATAGTATTGTATGCTGCCGGGGTAATATTTTTAGCAGTAAAACTAATGCTGCAACTGGTGTTGTTAAGGCGTATCATTAAAGATCCATCGCCAAAAGTATCTTACTCGTTTTTTAATAAGGTTAAGGTAAGTGATGGAATTGATGGCAGGGAGGTGATAGAAAACCACGAGTTGGTACATGCCCGTCAGTTCCATTCGGCAGATGTGCTGATCATCGAGGCGGTAATGATCATTAACTGGTTTAACCCCATAGTTTACCTTTATCGATTTGCAATAAAACATGTACACGAATACATAGCCGACAGGCACACCTTAAATGCAGGCTCCAATAAGGCAGATTATGCCATGCTGCTTTTAAGCCAAACGTTTGATACACCTGCACACAGTTTAGTTAATCCGTTTTTTAATCATAGCCTTTTAAAACAACGTATTATGATGTTGCAAAAAAATAGGTCGCAACGCATAAAGCTGATCAAATATGGCTTATCTGCACCGCTATTTATATTAATGCTGGTTTTATCATCGGCAACAATTGGTAATAGTAAAGCGGTAAATGCTATTCATGATAAGGCCGAAATGATTTTAGAAAGACCGGCCAATACCATTGCCGACACCACCTACCGTACTACGGTAATTACTTATGACCCTAAAAAAGATAAACTACCTGTAACAGATACAGTACCATCTAAAGATAAGGCGGTTTTTACACAGGTAGAACAGGTGCCAACATTTCCCGGTGGGGAAAAGGGTTTTGAAAAGTTTTTAGCAGCAACTATCAAATACCCTGCAGAAGCGGTAAAGAATAAAGTACAGGGCCGCTCAGTTGTAACATTCATTGTAGAGGAAGATGGTTCTTTATCGAGTTTAAAAGTAGTCCGTTCTTTGGGCAGTGGTACAGATGAAGAGGCCATAAGGGCTTTGAAAACATCACCTAAGTGGAAACCCGGTAAACAAAATGGGCATACTGTTAGGGTACAATATAGCGTGCCTGTAAGCTTCGTGCTCGATAAAAATAACAAATCGGCAGCTGTAATATCAAAAGAGCAGCCAGGTAATCAGCTGGTATTTAGCGCTGTAGAGCAGGTGCCTACTTTCCCTGGTGGAGAAGCAGGCTTCAATAAATTTTTAGGAAATACTATAAAGTACCCTAAAGCAGCACGGGAAGCAAATATACAGGGACGGGTAATAGTCAGCTTTATAGTTGAAAAGGACGGCTCATTAACAGATATTAAAGTTGTACGTGGTATAGGCTACGGTGCAGATGAAGAAGCTTTAAAGGCGATCGAAAACTCGCCAAAGTGGAAACCCGGCACACAGAATGGTAAACCGGTAAGGGTTGCGTACTCGGTGCCTATCGGCTTTGCGCTTTCTACCGAAGATGATAAACCTACTAAAACCGGCTATATGCCTGTAAGTAAGCCGGTAAATAACCTGACGGATACCAGCCACGTAACGCCGTTAATAAAAATAAGGAATGGGTATGGAACAAGCCCGCTTTACGTACTTAACGGAAAGGTTATAAAGCAGGAAGCAATGGCGTTATTAGATGTGAAAAGTATACAGACTATATCAGTGCTTAAAGACAAGCATCAATAGCACTTTATGGTAAAGAGGCAACCGGTGGTGTAATTTTAATAGAAACTAAAAGCGCAAAGTAATCAGTTTTTATAGTTTAAAAACAAGGCCTGCTGGTAAAACGACAGGCCTTTATATTTATATAGCGGTTGGCCTGCGTATAATCCCGAATAAGAAAGCTATTACAGCAATTACTAATAATATATGTATAAGGCTGCCAACAGCGGTAAAGAAAAACGCGATTGCCCAACCTATAACGAGTATTAAAGCAATTACATAAAGTAATGAGTTCATGGTTTGATGTACTTAATGGTTTTTAGGGTTATAGTATATAAGTTAAATACCTGTAAAAATGTTTTGACCTAAAAGAAAATTATTGACAGGCAGGTTTAACCACAGAGAACACAAAGAAAAAACCACAAAGAACACAGAGATGAAAAGCAATTCTTCGTGTCCTCTGTGAAAAACTCTGTGCACTCTGTGGTTAAAAAGCCAACAAAAAGCCCCTCTGTCATTTAAACAGAAGGGCTTAATACTTTTAAGACTGAATTACAACCTTAGCCATTTTTTACGCACCGCTAATTGCTGTGGCGTAGCGTTTGGCACTTCGGTAATTTTGTAATTAACGTTATCATTACGTTTTAAGGTAACCGGTATTTTAAACGACTGCCCATCACGACTAACTGTAACCACAATTTTATCGCCCACTTTTTTGCCTTTTATAACGGCGTTAAGGTCGGTAACCGGGGTGTCGTCTATGTTAGTTATCTGGTCGTTTACGTTAAGGCCGTCAACCCAGCCTGCGCCGCCACGCACTACGGTGGTTATAATATTACGCTGGTTAAAAAATACACCCAGGGTAGGGTCGTTGCTTGCTGCCAGGTCGTCTGTTAGTTTATAACCGGCGTAGCCTAAATATTTATCGTACTTAATAGCCGCTAAACCGTTGATGTATTTAGCATAAAAATCATCCAGGTTTTTACCTGCGAATTTTTCAAAACCAGCTTTAAACTCGGCATCGGTATAGCCACGTTTTTTGGTTTTGTAGTAAGTATTGTACATATACTTCATTACATCGTTAAGGCTGTATTTGCCGTTGCTATTGTTGATGATCTCCAGATCTAACAACATACCTATAACCGCACCTTTATCATAGTAAGATATACCGGTGTTGTACGAGTTTTCGTTAGGGCGGTAGCTCTTTATCCAGGCATCAAAGCTCGATTCTGACAATGGCTGTACCTTTGTGCCGGGCTGGTTTTCAACTGTGTTAATATCGCTGGCCATATCACCTAAATAACCTTCTGGTGTTGACAGGCCAGCATAGCGTAATATCATATTCTGATAGTAAGCCGTAAAGCCTTCTGCTATCCAAAGGTTGGTGGTGTAGTTCTCGTTATCATAATCAAACGGGCCTAACGCAATGGGGCGCAGGCGTTTAACATTCCACAAGTGAAAATGCTCGTGTGCTACCAGACCTAAAAAGCCATGGTACCCACGCTCGTTACCATATTGGTCGCGCGAGGCACCTAATACGGTAGAGCTCAGGTGTTCTAAACCACCGCCATTGCGTTGTTTGTTATGTACTATAAAGGTGTAGTGCTTATTGGGATTTTCTGCATAAACAGCAGCTTCTTCGCGGATAATTTTGGCCATATCAACTTTAAGGCGTTCTTTATCATAATTGCCGCCGCCATACATGGCTACTTCGTAGTGTGTGCCGTCTACATCAAAGTCAAAAACATCCTGAGTGCCAATCTCAAGCGGCGAATCATACAGAATGTCATAGTTAGGCGCGGTGCGGGTAAATACATCGCCGTTAACCATTTCAAGGCTGGTTGAAACTTTGTTCCAGTCTTTATAAGGTTTTATAGTGATGGTAGATGGTTGGGCAAGCATCCCTTTAGGGAATAAAAAGATGCCGGTGCTTGACAGGAACGCGTGCGATACATCAATAAAGCTAGTACGAACCGATAACTCGAAAGCGTAAACTTTATATTTAATGGTTACCGATGTTAAACCGGCGGTATTGATTTTCCAGGTATTTTTATTGATCTTAAGGGCTGTGATCTCTTTGCCTTTTGTATTGGCACTAAGCGATTCGATGTTTTTTGCAAACTCCCTTACCAGGTACGAGCCGGGTGCCCAAACAGGCATTTTTACTTCAAGGGAAGGTTGCGCCAAACCGGTAATGTTCATTTCAACGTCTACGTAGTGGGCCTGCGCCTCCGGGAAGCTAACCGTGTACGATATTTTAGCAAGGCCAGCCGCGCTGCTGGTGGTAGTGTTCATAAAAAAGAATATTAAATAAACCAGTGCAGGTAGTTTCAGTTTTTTCATGCGGCAAGTTATAAAATTTATGTTTTTAATTAAACCGCCCAAAAGCAGCCGGGTTGTAAAATGGTTGATACATGCAACCATTTTGAATACTAAGCCGTTAATATTGCAAATGGTAATATAAATAGGCGTGTGCAAATATAATATTGCGGGTAAACATGCAGCTATATTATATTTACGTACATATTTAATAATTATAAATGAATACCAAGACAGCTACTAACAGCAACAAGCACATATGAAAACAAAATATATTATATACACCTTACTTGCATTGCTTGTTGCATTTTTAATTTATAATAAGTTTTTTAGTAAAAGGGCTAAGCAAACCAGCGCCGCAACTGCAGGTAAAGGCAAAAAGAAGAATGGCCCCGTATCGGTTAATATTATGGTGGTTAAGGATACCGCCGTACGTAACCAGATAGATATTACCGGTACAATTGATGCCAACGAAAGGGTAAACCTGATAAGCCAGACAGCCGGAAATATTACCGGTATCTATTTTAATGAGGGTACTAAAGTACAAAAGGGCCAGTTGCTGGTTAAGGTTTACAACCAGGACCTGCAAGCCTCGCTGCAGCAATATGAAGCGCAAATGATACTTGCCCGAGATATTAATAACCGCAACAAAATATTATTACAGAAGGAAGCCGTTAGTAAAGAGGAATACGAAACATCTCTTTCATCCTTAAATTCCTTAAAGGCGCAGGCCGATGTGGTAAGGGCACAGATAAGCCGTACCGAGATCCGCGCACCATTTTCAGGTGTTATTGGGTTAAGGAATGTTAGCCCCGGCGGTTACCTGTCGCCTGCTACATCAATTGCTACATTGGTTAATATCGACCCGGCGAAGGTTACGTTTTCGGTACCTGAGCGTTACCTGCCTATTATTGGCAAGGGTAGTAAAGTGACTTTTACGGTAGAGAGCTCAAGGGATAATTTTAACGCTACGGTTTATGCTATTGAGCCCGCGCTTGATGCCAACTCGCGCACCATTACGGTACGTGCCAAGGCGCCAAACCCCAAAAACATCCTTACAGCGGGCGCCTTTGCCAAGATCAACCTAACGCTCGATCAGATCCCTAAAACCATTATGGTGCCTACCGAGTGCGTGATCCCAGATCTGAAAAGCAGCAAGGTTTATATTTACAAGAACGGTATAGCCGTAGCAAAAGATGTAAAAACAGATCTGCGTACCGATACCAAAATTCAAATTATTGACGGGTTAAAAGCCGGCGACAGCGTAGTAGTATCTGGTTTGATACAAATACGCCCTAAATCGCCATTGAAGATCCTTAAAGTTATTAAGTAACGAGTATGAGTTTATCTTCGGTAAGTATAAAAAGGCCCGTATTGGCAACAGTAATGTCTGTTGTGATAGTTGTATTTGGGGTTATTGGCTACAAATTCCTGGGTGTACGCGATTTCCCTTCGGTCGATCCGCCTATTATTTCGGTATCTACCAGTTACTCGGGTGCCAACTCGGATGTTATCGAATCGCAGATAACCGAGCCTTTAGAGAAAGCTATAAACGGTGTTCCCGGTATCCGTAATATATCGTCAACAAGTTCGGTGGGTTCAAGTAATATCACGGTTGAGTTTGACCTGGATGCCGATCTGGAAACCGCCGCAAATGATGTGCGCGATAAAGTATCGCAAGCCCAGCGCCAGTTACCACAGGATATTAACGCGCCGCCGGTTGTTACTAAAGCAGATGCAAGCGCCGATAACATCATTACACTTACAGTAAGCAGCACCACCCGTAACATTACCCAGGTAGATGATTACGCGGAGAACGTGTTGCTGGAAGGTTTACAAACCATACCCGGTGTAAGTACTATTAACGTACAGGGCCAGCGGCAGTACGCCATGCGCTTATGGATAGACCCTAATAAACTATCATCATTAGGCCTTACCGCTACCGATATTGGTGCCGCCCTTGCCCGTGAGAACGTAGAGCTGCCAGCGGGTAAAATTGAGGGTAACAATACCGAGATCACCATACGCGCCCTGGGTAAGCTAACTACCGAGAAAGATTTTAATAACCTCATTATCCGCGCGGATAGTAACCGTGTTATCAGGCTTAATGATATTGGCTATGCCGTATTAGGTTCTGCTAACGAAGAAACATCGTTAAAGGAATCGGGTGTGCCTATGGTTGGTTTGGCGATTGTGCCGCAACCGGGTGCAAACTACGTACAAATTGCCGAAGATTTTTACAAACGTTTAGATCAGATAAAAAAAGATCTTCCGCCTGATATTACTGTAAAGGTGGCTTTGGATAATACCAAATTCATCAATAACTCTATTACCGAGGTAAAAGAAACCTTGCTGATATCGTTTATACTGGTAGTAATTATCATCTACCTGTTTTTCAGGGATTGGCTCATCGCTTTCCGCCCGTTGATAGATATCCCGGTATCATTGATCGGTGCATTCTTTATCATGTATGTGTTTGGGTTCTCTATTAATATCCTTACCCTGCTTGGTATAGTACTGGCCACGGGCCTGGTGGTTGATGATGGTATTGTGGTGACGGAGAACATCTACAAAAAAGTAGAAGCCGGTATGGCTATCCGCAAGGCTGCCTTTGAAGGCTCTGCCGAGATCTTCTTCGCGGTAGTATCTACATCGGTAACGTTGGCAGCGGTGTTTTTACCCATTGTGTTTTTGCAGGGCTTTACGGGCAGGCTGTTCCGCGAGTTTGCAGTCGTCGTCGCGGGGGCGGTATTGATCTCGGCCTTCGTGTCGCTTTCGTTAACACCGATGCTTAACGTAAAGCTGATCCGCAAGAACCAGAAAAAATCAAAATTTTACGAAAAAACCGAACCTTTCTTTGAGGCCATGACCAACGGCTACACCGAAACTCTGGTTAATTTCATGAAAAAGAAATGGGTATCGTTTGTGATATTAGGGGGCTCATTATTATTAACAGGTGTATTGTTTAAAATAACGCCATCAGAGTTAGCGCCCCTGGATGACCGTAGCCTGCTGCGTTACTCGGTAACCGGTTCTGAGGGTGCTACTTACGAATACATGACCCGTTACATGGATAAGGTAGCTAACCTTGTAGCCGATTCTATCCCCGAGGCTAATGTAAACCTGGAGATCGTATCTCCATCATTTGGAGGGGGAGGCTCTGCCAACTCTGGCTTTGGCCGGGTGGGTTTGGTAGCGCCGGACCAGCGTGGGCGTACCCAGCAAGAGCTTGCCGACTGGCTCAATAAAAAATTAACAAAAATGCCTGATGCCCGAGCAATTGTGGTGCAGGAGCAAACCATAAGCGGTGGCGGTAGCGGTGCGCGTACCTCATTACCGGTGCAGTATGTTATACAAAACCAGGATTTTGAAAAGATCCGTAAAGTGCTGCCCGAGTTTTTTGCAGAAGTATCAAAAAGCCCGGTGTTCCAGGGTGCAGACGTAAACCTTAAATTTACCAAGCCCGAGCTTAGGGTAACTACCGATCGTGACCGCGCCCGCGACCTTGGGGTTTCTGTTGATGATATAGCGCAAACCCTGCAATTGTATTATAGCGCAGGCAGGCTCGATTATTTCCTGATAAACGGGAAACAATACCAGGTAATTGCCCAGGTTGACCGCGCCAACCGCGATCAGCCGCTCGATCTGAAATCTGTTTACGTACGCAGTACCCGGGGCGGCCTTGTGCAGCTGGATAACGTAGTTACGGTTGCCGAAAGTGCCAGCCCGCCATCTATCTATCACTTTAACAGGTATAAATCGGCAACGGTACAGGCAGGTTTGGCGCCCGGCCAAACTGTAGGCGATGGTATTGCCGAAATGGAGCGTATAAAGGCTAAGCTATTAGATGATACATTTAGTACAGCTTTAAGCGGCCCGTCAAGGGATTACGCCGAAGGCTCATCGAACATACTATTCGCGTTTGGCTTTGCCTTATTGCTGATATACCTGGTGCTTGCCGCGCAATTCGAGAGTTTTATGGATCCGTTCATTGTAATGTTGACTGTTCCATTGGCTATATCGGGCGCGTTCCTGTCGCTTTGGCTGTTTGATCAAACTTTCAACATCTTTAGCCAGATCGGTATCATCACCCTTGTGGGGCTGGTAACCAAAAACGGTATTTTGATTGTAGAGTTTGCCAACCAGCGTATGGAGCATGGCCTTAGTAAATACGAGGCCGTGGTTGAAGCCGCCACATCACGTTTACGCCCTATCCTGATGACCAGTTTGGCCGTTGTGCTGGGTTCTGTACCTATTGCCCTTGCTTTAGGCGCAGGTGCAAAAAGCCGTGTATCATTAGGTATTGTAATTATTGGCGGGATGTTGTTCTCATTGGTGTTAACGTTATATGTTATCCCAACCATGTATATGGTGTTCGCTTCAAAAACACGCCGCGACCCCGATCATGAGCCTGAAGAGGAAGCAGAGTTAAAAACACCATTATTAATTGAAAAACAGTAAGCAACATATATGACTTTAAAAAAAATAATTTGCTTGGTTTTTTGTGTTGCCATCTGCATTGCTGCAAAGGCCCAGGATGCACCTTTGCTTACGCTGAAGGATGCCGTTCAAATAGCATTAAAAAATAATTATAATATACAGCTATCACAAAACAACTCAACTATAGCTGCCAATAATGTAACATTAGGCAACGCGGGGTTTTTACCGGTGGTAACCGGCGATGCCGCCCTAAACGCCAGCAATCAAAAAATAAAACAAACCCGTAACGATGGTACCGTTAACAACCTTACCGCCAATAACAGTAACAACAACTACGGTGTAAACCTTAACTGGACAATTTTTGACGGCTTTAACATGTTTGCCAATTACGACATGTTGAAACAGCAGGATAAACTTGGAGCCATCCGTTTGCAGGATACCATACAAAGCACCGTGGCCAACGTAATCAATACGTATTATAACCTGATAAGCCAGAACGAGCAGATCAAAGCATTGCGTGGCGCTATTGATATCTCGCGTACGCAACTGCGCTACTCTAACGATAAGTTTAGCGTTGGCCGGGTATCAAAACTTGATGTATATAATGCACAGGTTAACCTGAATACAGATACCTCAAACCTGGTGATACAACTACAGCAGTTTAGAACCACCAAAATACAATTGAACCAATTGCTGGTGCGCGACCTGCAAACCGATTTTTCTGTTGGTGATACCATTGTGGTTAACAACACCCTGGTATTGGGCGATATTATCACCAAAGCACAGGCCCAAAACCCGGCAATACTGGCAGCGCAAATAAATAAGCGCCTTGCCGAAATTAACCTTAGGCAGGTAAAATCTACCCGTTACCCGGTTATTGGGGTAAACTCTGGCTATACATTTAGCAACAGCAAAACACCTGCGGGTTTCACCTTAAGCCAAAATGCGCACGGCCTTGCCTATGGGTTAACAGCATCAATTAATATTTTTGATGGCCTTAACCAATGGCGCCGCGAACGTAACGCAAAACTACAGATAGCTAATGCCGATATCAGTGCCAAGCAAACCCGTTTAGATGTTGAAGCGCAGATAAGCAATTTTTATGTAGCCTACCTTTCCGGTCTCGATCTGATCAAAATAGGGCAATCGAGCGTTGAACTGGCTAAGAAAAATCTGGAGATCTCACTCGAAAAGTATAAGATAGGCAACATCACCCAGTTAGAGATCCGCGAGGCGCAACGCAATTATTTGGATGCTCAATCAAAATTCTTTTCGGCGCAATACCAGTCAAAAATGGCCGAAGTAACACTGCAACAGATAACTAACACCATAAATATTCAATAAACTATATTTAATTGTAGTAAAAGGATTATTTTTGAACGATGCCTGTTCACTTTAATACATGCCTGCTGATAGATGACAATTATATTGACAACTTCGTTACGCGTAAAATTTTAGAGAGCGGCAACTTTGCAGATAACATAATTGTAATACAATCGCCACATGAGGCTATAGCTGCTTTGCGCGATGGGAGTGTTAAGCCCGATGTTATTTTTCTGGACATACGCATGCCGCAGATGAGTGGTTTTGAGTTTTTGCAGGAATATGAAACGCTGGAGCTGGACAATAAAGAACTTACAAAAATATTTATGCTTTCGTCATCGTTGGACCCTACCGACATGAACAATTCAAAAAGTAATAAATATGTTGCCCAGTTTGTGCATAAGCCACTAACCCACCAGGTGCTTGAGGAACTTTGTACATGATATTAGTAGCCGACAGCGGATCATCAAAAACAGACTGGCTGCTATCAGCGCCGGGGCAGGAAAACAAGGCATTTAAATCAGCCGGATTAAACCCATACTTTTTAACAGAAAAAGAAATTGTAAAGATATTGCAGGAACAGGTTCCTGATATGATAGCTTTAGGTGATGAGATCACCGAAATTTACTTTTTTGGTGCAGGCTGTTCCAGTCCTGACAGGCACGAGATCGTATCAAACGCCATCAGCACGGTTATCCCTGCCGCCTATGTAAGTGTCGACAGCGATTTGCTGGCATCGGCATACGCCACCTGCGGGCACGAGAAAGGCATTTGTTGCGTATTGGGAACAGGTTCAAACATCTCTTTTTTTGATGGTGAGGATATTCACGATGGGCAGCATGGCCTTGGTTATGCCCTTGGCGATGAGGGCTCGGGCACATGGTTTGGCAAGGCGCTGGTAACAGATTACCTGTACGGCGTTATGCCCGATGATATCAATACAAAATTTAAAAAGAATTATAATCTCACCAAAGAGGACGTTATAATAAACGTTTACCAAAAAGCCCGGGCAAACTCTTACCTGGCTTCATTTTCCAAATTCCTGTCGGAAATTAGAGATACCGATTACACACAAAATTTATTGCAACGGGGTTTCCAGGAGTTTGTTGATACCAATATAAAAGCATCATACCCGCAGTACGATAAATTTAAATGCCATTTTGTAGGCTCTATTGCCTACGTTTTTGCCGATGAGCTAAAAGCGGTTTGCGAACAAAATGGGGTACATGTAGGCAAGATCATCCGCCAGCCGATAGTTGACCTGTTAGAGTTTATCTTGAAAAGGGGGTAGGTCTTAATCTTGTTTATAGGATGTTTTTCTATTCCGCCCTTGTTGGTGTTGTCACCAACAAGCCGCCATGAATCCAAACTTGCGAGTTAGCCGTCCTAAATGTTTTGGTGACAACACCAACAACGGCTAAAAGGTATTGTCTCCCAGGCATCGCCCGCAAGCTGAAGCTTGCTTAGTTTTAGGTCTAAGTTGAAAACTTAGACCGGCATTGCTTAGACCCTCGTAACTAATTAATGATTAAACCCTCTTTTTATCCCGATAAAAAATATCCCCAGCACCGCTAAAATACTGGCAGCTTTTGGCAGGTAATCGCCATGCTCCACATAAAATGTAATATCCGAGTTTAGGTTGATATCCTGTTTCAACGCCGTACGTACCCACCATTTGCTTTGCTGTACGATATCGCCGCGTTGATTGATAAAGGCCGAAATGCCTGTATTGGCCGACCGGCACACCCAGCGACGGGTTTCAATAGCGCGTAGTTTGGCATAATCGAGGTGCTGGTCTTTACCGGATGTGTTTTCCCACCAGCCATCGTTGGTAATAATAGCGATGAACTGTGCGCCTTGCTTTACATATTTAGATACCCACTCGCCCCATATAGATTCGAAACAAATAACGGGGGCTGCGCCTATCCCGCTTTGCGAATAAAATACAGTAGGCTCAGTTTGTATGCCGTACGCACCTGTTGCGCCGCCCAAATGTTCAAAAGCAGGTTTCAGGAACGATAAGGCATTGCCAAACGGCATAGATTCCGCACCGGGCACCAGCCTCGATTTATGGTAGAACTGAACCTTGGATGAGTTTTCGATATTAATGGCCGCGCTGAACCTGTCGTAAAACATACCGGGCTGGTCCGGCAGCGGATTGGCGGTTTTGGTAGCGCGTTTTGTGTAAAATTTGTGTGTTTCGCCGCCGGTAAGTACGTTGGCATTTTTGTACTTATTTAAAAACCCTTTTACCTGTAAATAATAATTATCGGTGTAAATACGGTCTTCATCCATATCCTGCGAGATGGCGGTTTCCGGCCAGATGAAATATTCGGTGTTTTTTTGGCCGATAGAATCTGAGATATGTGTAAGTACTGCTATCTGTTCATGCACAGGTATAGTGCCTTCTTTTTCATATGGGTCGATGTTTGGCTGCGCCACCACGATGTTTGATGGGTTTACCTGTTCTTTATAACTATAATATTTATAAAACGACAAACCTAAAGGGAGTATCAATACCAATGCAAACCCGGTAATGAGTTTTAAACGGGTTTGCTTTGTTTGCTCCTCACGTAAACCAACATAAAGTAAGAACAGCAGAATGTTAATAGCCCAAACCCAGATGCTGCCGCCATAAACCCCGGTATATTCATACCATTGTATCCATTTATGCGATACGGCGAAGCCGTTGCCCAGGGTCATCCACGGGAAGTTAAGGTCCCAACTTTGGTGCAGGTATTCATAGCCTATCCAAAAGGAAACCAGCGCAATTAACGATAGCGTGCGACCGGCAATAAGCCTAACCCGGTAATAAAGCCAGCAGGCGGCAGCCATTAGCAATGGCCCAAGCGCATAGGGGATAAGCGATAGGGGAG
Source organism: Mucilaginibacter sp. (assembly GCF_041663085.1). GTDB lineage: Bacteria > Bacteroidota > Bacteroidia > Sphingobacteriales > Sphingobacteriaceae > Mucilaginibacter. Next base: position 3,673 of record NZ_JBAZRC010000062.1, on the reverse strand, counting down.
CTGCCACAACAGGGCCAATTATTTTAAGCGAGTTATACACCCAGTAAACACAAAGCGTGTTCCAGATGAAGAACCCGATGAACGTAGTATTAAATATCTTTTTCCCCTTACCGGTAACGGTAGATTGGATAATGTTCTCCATCGCCATCAGCATCGGCACAAAACCTACGAATAGAAAAAATGTGGTGTACGGTGTAGGCGGCCATGCTATCCAAAGCAGCAATCCGGAGAATATGGAGAGTAGTAGGTTTCTTTTCATTTATGTATAACGCAGGGTTCTTAACTAAACTGCTTAACTCAGGTAAAATTGCGATTATTAGATTACAATCCAAGCATCGGTTTATGGAGATAACGCTATCCCGGGGATATTTCAATACCGAATATTTTAGGTGAGATTAATTATTTTTTTGGTCCGTAAAACACAGTACCGTCAGTTTTCGTTTTTATTTCGAGTTGCTGAGTTATAACCGTTTTATTTTTATCGGCTAATAAAAGGTATTTACGCAATATTTTCTTTTGCAGAAGAGAGCCTATCTTAAGTGTAGTATCAATATGTCTTTTAAAGGCTTTTATAAACAGGCTATCATTCCCAAAATCGCCAAAACAGGCAATTTTTTCAGCAGTTAGATCCGTGGTTTCATTCTTATACTTTGGAATATCGAGTTTATACTTGTGCTCTTTATCGTTATAAATATATTCAACATTATCTTCTCCCTTAATTAGCGAGATATCATCATGTGCACACCAGGAACAGTCGCTTTTATAAATACTTCCCGGGAAAAAATTATAAGAATAACTTACTGATAGCTCATCATTAGAATCCCCGCTAAATTCAAAACCGGATTTTACCGACTGATTGATATAAAGGCCCCAACCATATATATGGGCATCATTTAATATGTCAAGACAATTGTAAACATGGTTATCTACCAGTTTATAAAAGCTATATCCATCAATATAAACGCCTGAGCCATGGTCGTAAACGCGGCGTAAATAAAAGGTTTTGTTTTTAGAGTAATTGTTAGCTACATAAAGCGTAGGAGAGCCGTAAAAGGTATTAATTACCTCCTTGTAAATTAAATACCAGTTGCCGTTCAGCTGTTTAAATACACAAAGAGAGGGGCTCTCAATATCCCATCCTTGCAGACAAAGAAGTTCTGCAATCCCATCCCCATCCAGATCTGTGTGGATGGAACTGAAAACAAACCCATAATCCGGATTGACGTGTTCAGTATGGGGATTGACTAACGAATCTGGCTTAATTAGTTTAGCAAACTCGCTTAGTAGGCTGGTATCCGACTTTTTGTAAGTAAAATCTGTTGCTTTTTTTATCCAACTATCGGGTATCTTCTTCCAGGTTTTATCAATATGCTCTTTGTCTTTAACATCTTTGCAAGAGCCGTTTAACAAAAAAAAGACAAAAATAACAAGGTAAGCTGGCCGGAACATAACTAAGGATTATGCATGTAATTTAAGATATTTACAGCAATTAATTACGGCATAAATAAATTACACAATAAACTTATTGGCGACATTTCTATCGAAGATTGCTTCGTTCCTCGCAATGACGCGTGGTACGAAGTGAGGCTAATCCTCCTCCTCATCGTCCGCATACTTCTTTTTCTTTTTATCACCTTCTGCAGGTGCTGCACCTGCAACGCACATTACAAATTCGCCTTTTAACGGGTGGGTTTCAAAATATGTTTTTACTTCAGTAACTGTTCCCCTTACCGTTTCTTCGAACATTTTGGTGAGCTCGCGCGATACGGAAATCTGCCTGTCGGCACCAAAAAAGGTGGCCATTTCATCCAATGTTTTCAATAAACGGTGCGGCGACTCGTAAAGTATAATGGTCCGCTCTTCTGTCGCCAGGAATTTATAGCGGGTTTGGCGGCCTTTTTTTAGTGGCAAAAATCCTTCAAAGCAAAACTTATCGGTAGGGAAGCCCGAGTTAACCAGCGCGGGCACAAAAGCTGTTGCACCGGGCAGGCACTCTACCGGGATGTTGAATTTCAGGGCCTCACGTACCAGGAAAAATCCGGGATCGGATATGGCGGGAGTACCGGCATCAGATATCAGCGCGATGTTTTGCCCCATCAGCAAAAACTTAATGATCTCGTTACTGGATTGGTGTTCGTTATGCTGATGATGCGCGAATACCTTATTCTGGATCTCGAAATGCTTCAGCATTGGTGCCGATGTACGGGTATCCTCGGCCAGTATCAGGTCGGCTTCTTTTAAAACGCGGATAGCCCTAAAGGTCATATCCTCAAGGTTGCCAATGGGTGTGGGTACTAAGTATAGTTTGCCGGTGGTTTGGTTCATAGTTGATGGTTCATAGTGATGGTCAAAAATTGTAATTCGGCTATGAACCATGAACCACAAACCATCAACTAATTTATATCTTTGCCTTTTAAAATAAAATCAATGCTGCAAGTTAGTTATATCCGCGATAACAGGGAACAGGTTTTAGAACGTTTGGCTGTAAAAAATTTTAAACAGCCCGAATTGGTAGATGAAGTGATTGGCCTCGACGAGAAACGTCGCCAAACACAGAACCAACTGGATACCGTATCGTCGCAATCTAACGCGGCTGCCAAGCAAATTGGCGAATTGATGCGCAACGGTAAAAAGGACGAAGCCGAAGCTATAAAAGCCAATACCGGTAAATGGAAAGAAGAAGGCAAACAGCTTGGCGAACAATTGGCCGCGCTGGAAACTGAGCTACAGGATAAACTGGTGTTATTACCCAACCTGCCACATTCATCAGTTCCTAAAGGAATAACCCCCGAGGAAAACGAAGTAGTACTGGAGAATGGTAACAAACCCGAACTGCCTGCCAATGCCTTACCGCACTGGGAGCTGGCAGCAAAATATAATTTAATAGACTTTGAACTGGGGGTTAAAATAACCGGTGCCGGTTTTCCTGTGTATAAGAATAAGGGTGCAAAACTGCAACGCGCGCTCATCAACTTTTTTATTGATGAAGCCGAAAAAGCGGGTTACAGCGAGGTAAGCGTGCCGTTAATGGTAAACGCGGCATCTGGTTTTGGAACAGGGCAGCTACCTGATAAAGAAGGCCAAATGTATCACGTAGGTGTCGACGATCTATACCTGATCCCTACTGCTGAAGTGCCTGTAACCAACCTGTACCGCGATGTTATTTTAAAAGGCGAAGAACTGCCGGTAAAGAACTGCGGGCATACACCATGTTTCCGCCGCGAGGCCGGTTCTTATGGTGCCCACGTGCGCGGCCTGAACCGCCTGCACCAGTTTGATAAGGTAGAGATAGTACAGATAGTACACCCCGATAATTCATACGATGTACTGGAAGATATGAGCGCCCATGTACAGGGCTTGCTGCAAAAGCTTGGCTTGCCATACCGTGTATTGCGCCTTTGCGGCGGCGATATGGGTTTTACCAGTGCCTTAACCTACGATATGGAGACCTGGAGCGCAGCGCAGCAACGCTGGCTGGAGGTATCATCCGTATCGAATTTTGAAACCTTTCAGAGCAACCGCCTGAAACTGCGTTTCCGTAATGCAGAGGGTAAAACACAATTGGCGCATACCTTAAATGGTAGTGCATTAGCCTTGCCGCGTATTGTAGCTACTTTATTGGAGAATAACCAAACGGAGAAAGGGATAAAAATACCTGAGGCGCTTGTGCCTT
>NZ_JBAZRC010000061.1:0-23989 GCF_041663085.1 Mucilaginibacter sp. | reverse complement strand
GCGACAAGGTGGGCGATGTAAAACTGCGTGCTTCATACGGTATTTTGGTTAACCAAAACGTTGGTAACTACCAGTTTCTCAACAACTACAGGGTTTCTCAAAATGATTATTATGGTTTTAACAACCAGCAAGTCAGCGTAATTGATATACAGTTTGCCAACCCCGATATCCGTTGGGAACGTGCATCTACCTTTAACGTTGGTGCCGATCTTAATTTCTTCAAGAGCGCTTTAACTGTTAGTTTAGATTACTTTAACAAAATAACCAGGGATATATTATTGCCACCTGTAGTACCCGGTGTTTATGGTGCATCAGCATCAGATTATAACGCGGGCGAAGTACAAAACCGCGGTTGGGAGTTAAACGTTAATTATCGTTTAAGAACAGGTGCGTTTAATCATACATTCGGTTTTAACGTTGGCGATACCAAAAACAAGGTACTTAAACTTGAGGGTGGCGATCAGCTAAGATCATTTGACGAGATGCAGCTTTTAAATAAAGTTGGGTTGCCAATTGGTTCGTATGTTGGTTTAAAACGCGATGGCTATTTCCAAAATTTGGATGATGTAACCAACGGGCCTAAACCGGCAGGTATAAATGTACAGCCCGGTGATAACCGTTATGTTGACGTTAACAAAGACGGTATCATTGATGACAACGACCTGTTTGTTTTTGGCAATGGTTTCCCACGTTTAACCTTTGGTTTCAACTATAACCTTAATGTAAAAAACTTTGACCTGAGCTTGTTTTTACAGGGTGTAGGTAAACGCGATATGTATGTACGCGGCGAGCAGGTTGAACCCTTCCACGTAAACTATTCGCAGGTTATATACCAGCACCAGTTAGATTACTGGACACCGCAAAACCCCGATGCCCGTTTCCCCCGCCTTGCAGCAAGTGGTAGCCAGTCTAACACAAACAACTTCCGTAAGGGGTCTGATATGTATATTTTCGATGGCAAATATCTAAGGGTAAAAAACTTACAGATAGGCTATACAATACCTACAGAAATTTCCAAAAAGGCAGGTATGCGCAAAGTAAGGGTTTATCTCACAGGGCAAAACATACTTACTTTTTCACCCATGAAGTTTATCGATCCTGAATCATCCGAGCTAAACGGTAGTTCAAACATCCCGAACGGTGGCGGTGCAAACAGCGCAAGGTCATACCCGCTGCCGGTTTACTATGGTTTTGGTATTGATATATCACTTTAATCTACACGGACATGAAAAAAAATAATATCAAAAAATCGGCTTTTGCACTGGTAATGCTCCTGGCGTTATCGGCCTGTAAAAAGCTCGACCTATATCCAACTGATGCTTTTACTGATGGCAACTATTGGACAACAACTGAAAAAGCAAATACGGTTTTAAACAGGGCATACCAGCAGATATCAAATAGCGGTTACTTCTTTTCGCAGGAAGCGCTTTCAGATAACGCTTATAATGGCCGTGGCGATAACAACGGTGCAGCGTCAATTGCAGCCGGTACTTATGATCCATCTTTAGGCCGTTTTAAGCAAGAGTGGCGCGATCATTATTCGGGTATAAAAACTTGTAACATCTTTTTAGAGAATGTTGACAAGGTTACTTCTATGGATGCCACATTAAAGGCCCGAATGAAGGCCGAAGCGAAGTTTATACGTGCGTGGCATTATTATTTGTTAGAAACCTGGTGGGGCGATGTGCCATTAGTGAAAAAAGACCTGACGATTGATGAAGCTAAGGTAATAGCACGTAGCCCCAAGGCCGAAGTAGTGGCTTTTATTTTAAGTGAGCTTGATGAAGCTGCAGCAGCTTTACCGGTAAACACTGCTTTAACTGATGCCGACCGTGGGCGTATTACCAAAGGTACCGCTATCGCATTAAAGGCAAGGGTATTACTTAATGATAACAGATGGGGCGATGTGGTTACCGAATGTGAAAAACTCATTGGTAAAACAGACTATGGCACCTATGCACTTTTTAATTCGTACGAGGGGCTGTTTTTACCGCAAAACGAGTACAACAGTGAGGTAATGCTTGATCTTGAATACATACCGCCGGCAGCCGGCAGCAGGTCGTACTCTGACTTTAGGGACATGGCTCCAATATCTGTAGGTGGCAGGCTTAACGCTATTGCCCCAACACAAGAGCTTGTTGACAGTTATCTGATGTTGAATGGTAAAAAACCCGGTGATACCGGATCTGGCTATGATGAGAATGACCCATATGTTAATCGCGATCCACGTTTAACTAATACCGTGGTTTACCATTTGTACAATTGGAAACAGCGGGATAATAGCATCAAAGTTATTTACACCAAACCGGGTACTGACCCTAACGACTCTCGTTTTGATGAGTATGCACCTGGCGCTACTTCATCGCCAACAGGGTATTACACACGTAAATATTTCGATCCTACTTCTAACGTTGCAGATTTTGGTTCGGGCTTAAACCTGATACTGATACGTTATGCGGATGTGTTATTGATGTATGCTGAAGCCAAAATGGAATTAGGCCAGATGGATGCTACTGTATGGGGCCAAACAATCAGGCCAATACGCAGCCGCGCAGGTTTTACTGATGCAGCTGCGCTTAACTTCCCGGCAGTTGGGGTAAGTGAAATGCGCGAAATAGTGCGTAACGAACGCCGCGCCGAATTTGCTATGGAAGGTTTACGCATATTTGATATCCGCCGTTGGAAAACTGCCGAAACAGTATTAAGCGGCTGGGCACACGGCGCCAAATTTGCCGATGCCAGTGTTGATGGTGGTTACATACGCGCCAACCTGCGCACGTTTGATAAAAGCAAAAATTATTTATGGCCAATACCAAGGGATGAGAGGGCTATTAACCCTAACCTTTCACAAAACCCCGGTTGGTAAAAGCACTAATTATTTATAAAAAAATTATAATCAATTAAGATCATGAAAAATATTTTTTATAGCCTGCTTGCAGGTATCGTAGCACTGGTTGTAATAACAGGCTGCAAAAAGGATAAAACATTAGGTAGCACAAAAGTGTCGCCTGTAACTAATTTGTTTTTGCCTGAGGATGGCAAGTACGTGAAGATCCCTTCGGGTGCATCAGGTTCTCTTTCTTTTGAATGGGAACAGGCGCGCGCCGAGGATAATGGGTTGGTTTTATATGAAGTGGTATTTGATAAAGAGAGCGGCGATTTTTCAAAGCCTCTTTATTCGGTACCATCAGATGGTAACGGTTTGTATAACAAACTTACCCTGTCATACAGCGATCTGAATAAAATTGCTACCCTTAACGGCATCAAAGCCCAGGAATCGGGTAAAATTAAATGGACAGTAAGGTCATCAAAAGGCATTAACGTGCAAAATACCGACCTGGTACGCGTATTTGAAGTTGAGCGCCCCGCCGGTTTTGAAGTGCCGGATGCGGTTTACCTTACAGGCAGCGCAACCGAAGGCGGCGATGATATAACCAAAGCGGTTAAGTTCAAAAAAACACCAGATGGTAAATTTGAGATATTCACTTCGTTAAAAGCTGGTACGTACCACCTTGTTGATGGGACAACCGGTAACCCTTTAGTTTTTTCTTACGATGGTACCAAACTGGTTGAAGGTGGCGAAACCACTGTTACCGGCGATAAAAAGGTGATAAAGATAAATGTAAGCTTTGCTGATGCCTTATTCAAAACAACTGAGGTTACATCGGTAGGTTTATGGTTTGCGGCAGATAACAAGATCTGGTTTGATCTGCCTTACACAAGCAACGGTACATGGGAATCAGGTGTTAAACCTATTGTATTCCACCAGGAATCATGGGGACGCGACGAGCGTTACAAATTTAAATTTACGTTTAAGGATGCAGCAGGTAAAACAACTGTTCAATTTTACGGTAGCAAAAACTCAGATAATAATGCTGCTAACGGAAGTACCGATCCGTCGTATTTTTATATGTATCCGCAGAATGATTCACAGTACGACTTTAGCTTTAAGTTCAACCACGATTTCGATAACAAATCGGCTAACATAAAAGTGATGTTTAATTCAGTTGTGCCTGAATATACGCACACTGTAACAGCTAACTAACCTGCGTTAACATTGGTTTGCAAAGCCTTTTAAGGCTTTGCAAACTTTAAATCATCAAACTTTAGTTTATGAACAGCATAACCCAACATATAAAAAAGGTGGCATTGGCGGGGCTCATCCCTGTTATGCTTACCGCATGCTTTAAGGATAACCCTTTCCCGCTTTATGGTAACAAACCATCTGCAGTAATAAATTACACTTTTGCTGCCACGGCCGATACAATGCAGGATAAAACCTACGCCGCGTTTATATCTGCCAACGGCAACTATTTTAAACAAAACAACACCGGCAGTACCAACTACAATTATTGGCCGCAGGCGCATACCATGGATGCATTTATAGATGCTTACCTGCGCACTAAAAACGATATCTACAAACAACGGATGAAATCGTTATTAAATGGTACCCGCATATCAAACGGCAATAAATTGCAAAACGAGTACTATGATGATATGGAGTGGCTGGCTTTAGCTACTTTGCGCGCATACGAGGCAACAAACGATGCCGATTACCTTTCAGCAGCCAATACGCTTTGGACGGATATCAAAACAGGCGTAAACAGCAACCAGGGTGGTGGTATAGCCTGGCGTAAATCGCAGCTGGATTATAAGAACACACCTGCAAACGCACCTGCAATAATTTTTGCTGCGCGCCTTTATATCCTGCAAAAAAACGAAGCCGATCTGACATTGGCGAAAGAATTATATACATGGTTAAAAGGTAAACTTGTTGACCCATCAAGCGGGATTGTTTATGATGGTATAAACGGCGATGGTGATGGTAAAATAAGCTACAATAAATTCACCTACAACCAGGGCACATTTATTGGCGCCGCGCTTGAGCTTTATAATGCTACGGGTGATGCCGGTTACCTGGCCGATGCAGTACGCACAGCATCAGCTACCATAAAAGATCTGGATATATCGCCGGGCGGCTTGCTTAAAAGCGAAGGCGATGGTGATGGTGGCTTGTTTAAAGGGATTTTGGTTAGGTACCTAACGCTTTTAACCCTAAAAGAAGATGTATCATCAACAGATCGCGACGCTTACGCTAAGTTCTTAAAATATAACGCCGAAACTTTGTTCGCTAAAGGTATCCTCAGGCCCGACTTTGTTGTTGGACCGGATTGGAAAACAATGCCCAAAGCAAACAACGGCACCGACCTAACCACGCAAATAAGCGGGTTAACTACGCTGGAAGCCGCAGCCACGTTAAAAGCAGCCGGCAAATTTTAAACATTTGAGAGATGGATCTTCCGGTTTATATTTGCCCGGAAGATTTTTTTTTATTTACCTATTTAAGAGTATGAAGAGAAGGCAATTTATTGGCAGCACCACGCTATTAGGTGCAGGAGTTTTGATGAGTAAATTTTCGTTAGCGGCTAAACCCGCTTTTCCTGTAGTAAGGGTACCTTTAGCGGAGCGGAAGTTTAAAAGTGTATCGGTTGAGAAAGCGATAGCCGAATTTAAATCGAAAGTAAAGAACCCTGAACTGGGCTGGCTTTTCGAGAACTGTTTCCCAAACACGCTTGATACCACCGTTACCTATAAGCTAACCAATAACAAGCCCGATACTTACGTTATAACCGGCGATATAGACGCCATGTGGCTGCGCGATAGCAGTGCGCAGGTTTGGCCGTACATTGCCTTTATTAATAAAGATGCTGATCTGAAAAAACTGGTTGCCGGTGTTATTAACCGCCAGGTGGTTTGCATCCTGCGCGACCCATACGCCAACGCATTTTATGACGACCCAAACAAAGTAGGAGAGTGGAAGGACGATGTTACCGATATGAAACCCGGCCTGCACGAACGCAAATGGGAGATAGATTCGCTTTGTTACCCTATCCGTTTGGCTTATAAATACTGGAAACTTACCGGCGATACATCACCGTTTGATGCACAATGGAAAGCAGCCGTACAAAACATCCTTAAAACATTTAAAGAGCAACAACGTAAAGAAAACGACGGGCCGTACTCATTCCAGCGCAAAACCGCCTGGGCTACCGATGGTGTACCGATGAACGGTTTTGGCTATCCTGTAAAACCGGTAGGGTTGATCTGCTCGGCCTTCCGCCCGAGTGATGACGCTACTATCTATTCGTACCTCATCCCGTCTAACTTTTTTGCGGTAACCAGCTTAAAGCAGGTATCAGAAATGGTAAAAACAATTGCCAAGGATGATGCTTTAGCTGCCGAATTGCTTGCATTGGCCAATGAGGTTGAAGCAGCCCTGCAAAAACATGCGGTGATAGATCATGCTGATTATGGCAAGGTTTACGCTTACGAGGTGAACGGTTTTGGTAGTTTTAACCTGATGGACGATGCCAACGTACCCAGCCTGTTAGGTATGCCTTACCTGGATGCCGTAAAAAATACCGACCCGGTTTACATAAACACCCGCAAAATGCTTTTATCGTTAAATAATCCGTTCTTTTTTAAAGGTACGGCAGGCGAGGGTATAGGTGGCCCGCATATTGGTAAGGATATGATATGGCCAATCAGTATTATTATTCGTGCCATCACCAGTAATGACGATGCCGAGATAAAAGAATGTATAGAAACACTTAGAAAAACACATGGCGGTACGGGCTTTATGCACGAGTCGTTCCATAAAAACGATCCTACAAAATTCACCCGTAAGTGGTTTGCCTGGGCCAATACCTTGTTTGGCGAATTGCTTTGGGAAACATACACACAAAAACCAAAATTGCTAAGCTAATTTGTAAAGCTAAATTGGTTTAGTTTGTATATTTACCTGAATTTTTATAACTGTAATTTTAACATCTATCCATGAAAAACATTTTAAAAACAGCTTGCCTGCTGGCAGGGGTGTTTGCTAATAGCCTGGCTAATGCCCAGGCTACCAAGGCACCTGCTTACCCGCTGATTACGCATAATACCTATTTTAGCGTATGGTCGTTTTCTGATGATCTGAATGAGTCTACCACCCGCCACTGGACAGGCAAAAACCAATCCTTGTTAGGATTGATAAAAGTAGACGGCGAAATATACCGCTTTATGGGTAAAGAGCCCGTTACCTACCGCACTGTAGTGGCCGATGGTGAAACCAAACCTTATACCGTAAAATATAGCGAAACCAAACCTGCCGATGGTTGGGAAGCAGCCAACTTTAATGATAAAGGCTGGAAAACCGGTATCGCACCGTTTGGCGATGACCCCAAAATGGTTAAAACAGTTTGGAAAAGCCGCGACCTTTGGGTGCGCCGCACTTTCATTTACAAAAAATCAACACCTGTAAATAAACTGATCCTGAAACTTCACCATGATGATGACGCGGAAGTTTACCTGAACGGCGAAAAAATAAATGTTAGTTCTGGTGCTAACGGCGACTTACTGCCTATTGAAATAAAAGGAGATGTTGCAGATAAGCTAAAAGATGGCGAGAACGTACTGGCTATGCATTGCGTAAATACAGGCGGTGGCGCCTGGCTGGATGCAGGCTTTGCCGATGAACTAAAACCTGTAACAAACAAAGGCCTTAAACTGGCCAAACAAACCGGAGTTACCATTAATGCTACGCAAACCATCTATAATTTTACCGCAGGTAAAACCGATCTGCAGGTAACATTTACATCTCCATTATTGATGGATGATCTTAACCTGTTATCAAGGCCGGTTACTTATATCAGTTACAGCGTAAAAGCGAACGATAGTAAAATGCACGATGTAAAGGTATACTTTGGCGCATCGGCAGATTTGGCACGTAACAAATCAAACCAGCCGGTTATCGCTCAAAAATATATCCAGAACCAGCTATCTATTTTAAAGGTTGGTACCAAAGAGCAACCCTTATTACAAAAGAAGGGTGATGACCTGCGGATAGATTGGGGTTACCTGTATGTAGCTGCACCGGCATCTGCAAAAGCGACACAATTTATAAGCAATAACAGCCAGGCGGTGGGTTCATTTACTGGCGCACCAACACCGGCTACTACAGCCGGTGGCGAGGCTGCGTTTTTAAATACTGTTATCCCTTTTGGTAAGGTTGGTAATGCCGTTGTCGAAAAATTTATCGAGATAGGATACGATGAAGGCTATTCGGTACAGTATTTTGGTAAAAACTTAAGGCCCTGGTGGAATAAAGATGGTAAAAAAACCATTGTTGGCGAATTAAAACAAGCCGCTACCGATTACAAAACCATCATTGCTAAATGTAAGGCGTTTGATGATGCCATGAATGTTAAAACATCAGCAGCAGGTGGTTTGGAATATGCAAAGCTTTGCGCTATTGCTTATCGCCAGGCCATTGCGGCACATATTTTGGCACAGAGCCCTAAAGGCGAGATCCTGTGGTTATCAAAAGAGAACTTTAGCGGTGGCTTCATCAACACGGTTGACGTTACTTACCCATCGGCACCATTGTTTTTAATTTATAACCCAAAACTTGCCGAAGGTATGCTGAATGGTATTTTCGAGTTTAGCGAAAGCGGTAAGTTCAAACACCCGTTTGCCGCGCATGATCTGGGAACCTATCCGTTTGCCAATGGCCAAACGTATGGCGAAGGTATGCCGGTAGAAGAATCGGGCAACATGCTGTTACTTGTCGCCGCAATTGCTAAAGCAGAGGGTAACGCAAACTTTGCTAAAAAGCATTGGGAAACCTTAACAACCTGGACAAACTACCTGATAAAAGAAGGCCTTGACCCGGCCAACCAGCTTTGTACAGATGATTTTGCGGGCCACCTGGCGCGTAATGCAAACTTATCTTTAAAGGCTATAAATGGCATTGGTGCATACGCTATGCTGGCAGATGTGTTGGGCGACAAAGCAACCGCAACAAAATATCACACCGTAGCAAAAGATTTTGTTGCCAAATGGATGCAAATGGCTGATGCCGGCGACCACTACTCATTAGTATTTGAAAAACCGGATACCTGGAGCCAGAAATATAACCTGGTTTGGGATAAATTATTAGGCCTTAACCTGTTCCCTAAATCGGTTTATGAGAAGGAGATTAAATACTACCTGACCAAACAAAACGAATTTGGTTTACCGTTGGATAGCCGTAAAACATACACAAAATCCGACTGGATAATATGGACAGCTACCTTAGCCGACAATGCTAACGATTTTAAAGCCCTTACCGACCCGATTTACAAATATGCTACCGAAACCTCGTCGCGGGTACCAATCAGCGACTGGCACGAAACTACCAACGGCAAGCAGGTTGGTTTCCAGGCACGCAGCGTGGTTGGTGGTTACTTTATGAAAGTGCTTGAGCAGCAATGGCTGAAGAAGTAAAAAGCAAATCCTCCAAAAATCAACAATAAGAAAAGCCCGGACGCCATTACAGCGCCGGGCTTTCTAATTAACTCACAAACCGGTCTATCAGTCAGGAATATTGTAGGCTTTTTTTACCGCTTCATAATTATTGATGTCAACCTTTTTTGCAACAGATACTGCGGTGCCGCCCGGTATAATTACATAACGGTATTGCAGAAGGCTTGATAATGATACAGAGTTTGAATTATCGGCAGTAAAGCGGGTAATAATAAAATGTTTAAGCCTTGGCCAGTAAGCCATAGTGTTTAATTTACCACCGGCATTGCTGGTATATGGCAAGGCGTACACACCACCCCCAAAATCGAAATATACCTGCACCATACCTTTGTTTAAAATATCTGAGCTAAGGGCCGGGGCAAGGAGGTCGGCGGCCTTCACTGCCGAATTATCTGCCGTGGTATCCCTAAAGTTTACCGCATAATTCCAGCCTGAATAGATCACATTTGCCGTGCCTTTTAACGATATGGCTGTACCCCAGCCCGTGCTTATTTTAGGGCCATAGAGTGAATAACTGGTTTTATCAAGGTAGTAATCGCCTACTGCGCCAACAGTGGCGGCAGGGGTAACCGTACCGCTTAATATTTTACTACCGGCAGTACCTTTAGCGCCCAATATAGATTTACCGGCGCCCCAGCCTGTAGCAGTTTTTGGCCCGTAAATGGTACTGGTGGCGGTGTTGATATAAAAATCGCCGTTTTTACCCAGGGAATTGGCGGGTTCAACCGTGCCGTTCAATATGGTGCTCCCGTTAGGGCCGGCAATACCTTGTTTGCCCTGTTCGCCCTGTGTACCTGTATCACCTTTTGGGCCTGCTTCTTTTGAGCATGAGCCAAACATTACGCCTGTTATTACCAATAACAGTAACGGTTTTGTAAATAGTTTTAAAGCTTTCATAGTGTTTTTGTTTGATAGTGATCACAATATGATGACTTTAGAGGTGCCGTTTTGCCATACTGAGTGAGCGGTGTGTTTGAGCTAGCGAACGTGCCTGCGCGATGAGATAAATGGTTTGTTAAAACCAGGGACTACAAAGTTTGTTGAATTTTTAATGCCTATGAAGAAAATACAAACCTATATTAAAAGTTTACTATTAGCAGCAATACTTACGGGTGTATGGGGTAGCGCGTATTCGCAGTTTAATGATACTACGTTTTTTCATACTGCCTTTCAGTCGTCAGGATCTATCAATAAAACCAATGATGGTACTGCTTACCTGCTGAATAATGCCTTCAGGTTTAATGTTAAAAAGAAGGATGTATCCCTAAATTTTAACAATAACTGGATCTATGGTAAGCAGAACGGTAACGTAAGCAATAACGATTTTTCTACCTCGCTTGATTTTAACCTCTATAAAACCTTTCCTCACTTTTTTTACTGGGGCTTGGCTAATTACAACACCAGCTATTCGTTAAAAATAAATAACCAGTTACTGGCAGGAGCTGGCGTTGCCTATAGTTTTTTTGACAGCCCCAATACCTATCTGAATATAAGCGATGGTATACTTTTCGATTCCAGCGACCTGATGCTGGCCAATAACGTACGCGATAAATATGAAACTTATCGCAACTCGTTACGCCTCTCTTTTAGGTTTAATATAAAAGATAGGATAGTGATAGATGGATCTAATTTTCTTCAAAACTCCATGCAACGGCAAAGCGATTTTATTATCCGCTCGGTTACCAACCTGTCTTTTAAAGTGCAAAAATGGCTTAGCCTTACTACATCACTCAATTACAATCGTGTAAACCGAACCAATAGCGAAAACCTTTTATTCACTTACGGGTTAACAGCCGAAAAATGGTTTTAATATTAAAATAACTTTATTTAAATATAAACGTTACAGTAACTTAATATTTAATAAGATCAATTGAAGAAATTACTCGCCCTGCTTTTTTGTATTTCCTGGGTTACAACTCATGCACAAAATGCTGATACTGCTAAAAAATACACTGCAAAAATAGATTCATCCGGTATATTGGCCTTGCCCGATACCGTTCGCCACCTGGAAAGTAAGGCCGCATCGTACATTGCCCCGGCCGTATTTGTTACTTATGGGTTGCTATCGCTAAAGGTTAAAGCTATTCGCAATATTGATATCCATGTATATGAGGACATGATGGAAGATCACCCTAACTTTAATTACCACATCGAAAATTACCTTCAGTACGCCCCGGCGGTAATGGTGTATGGGTTGAATTTAGCGGGAGTACACGGTAAAAATACGTTTATAGACAGGACGATATTGTACGGCATGTCTGAAGGGATAATGGCGTTAACCACTTTCTCGCTTAAAAAGGTAACCCACAGGCTCAGGCCCGATGGCTCTAATCGTTACTCTTTCCCATCAGGCCATACGGGTAATGCTTTTGCGGCGGCCGAGTTTATGGCACAGGAGTACAGCGAAAAATCGCCCTGGTATGGTATTGCCGGTTATTCGTTTGCAACAGCAACAGCTATATTGCGTGTGTATAACCGCGACCACTGGTTTAGCGATATTATAGCAGGGGCGGGGTTCGGTATTTTGTCAACAAAGGCGGCTTATCTTATCTATCCCTTATTCAGGAATAAGCTTTTCCACGATAAAAAATCAAATAAAACTACCTCGCTGATGCCAAGTTTTGGCAACGGTACCGTTGGTTTTGCATTTACAAAACAGTTATAGTTTGTGTTGGATAAATTAACCGTAGATTAATTTATAATTGGTTATTTATAATTATTTGTTTTTGATATATTTGATTTAAGTGTATGTTAAATACATGAGCTAAATTATTAACCTAAAAACAAATATTTATGAAAAGTTTTCAAAAGCTATCAAGGCAAGATTTGAAAAACATTAAAGGCGGAACAAAAATACCACCCGCGGGTTGTAGTTGCTTTTGTGTTATTGGTGCTATTAAGTCCAGCCACTCGTGTAGTACTTTTTGTCCTGATGGTGCTATCCCTGGTGTAGACTCTCTTCCTCCGGGTGGTACCGCTGCAGATTGCGGCATTCCTCATCCGCTGAACTAATATAAATGATTTAACAGGAAGCCTCTGAATTTTCAGGGGCTTTTTGTTAGCCTCTCATCAAATGGTGAAGATATAATGCAGGGTTATCCAGAAATGATTTGGTAAGCTGGAAATGTTCGGTATCATCATAACCGGTTTCGCGCACGCCATCTTCATCAAACTGGTAAATAGTAGCACCGGGATAACAGATCAGCATAGGCGAGTGGGTGGCTATCAGGAACTGGGCCCTGCCGCTTTGTTCGAGCTGGTGTATAACCGATATAAATGCCAGTATGCGGGCAGGTGAAAGTGCGGCTTCGGGCTCATCAAGAATATAAATGCCCGATTCAAACTGATTATTGAATAATGCGAGAAACGATTCCCCGTGCGATTGCTCATGAAGAGAGCGGCCGCCGTATGCTTTTAAAATGCGGCTATCCTCTGTAGCCAGTTCATCAATATAAGAAGCGAAGTTGAAAAAACTTTCGGCCCGCATAAAAAAACCTTCGTTTCCTCTTCTTGGTGTCCATGATAGCTGTATATGTGATGCCAATGCAGATTCATAGCCATTAAACTTGTACCCCGTGTTAAGGTTATGGTTGCGGTTACCTCCGCGAAGGCTAAAGCCGCACTGTTCAGCAATTCCTTCCAACAAAGTAGATTTGCCTGATCCATTCTCGCCAACAAAAAATGTTACATTACTTTTTAAGGTGAGTTGTAAACCCTTATTAAGGCTCGGGATATGCTGCAGGTAACTGTTATCCTGCAAAGTGGGGAGCAGTACGCCTGATAAAAATGGCATAAGTAATTGTTTTAAAACGAATTTACAATTCTTATTGCGTTTTTGGCGGTATAATTTAAAAGTGAAAGCCTGAAAGCCTGCGTTTTTTAACTTATTTGACAGCGATCGGGCTGTGATTGAAACCTGATATATTCCAGAGGTGTTTTACCGGTATAGGCCTTAAAATCTTTCAAAAAGTGGTTAGCATCGTAGTATCCGTTTGATATTGCAATTTGCATCAAATCAACATCCTTGCTTCCAACCAACTCAAGGTAAGCATGCATAAACCTTTGCAGTTGAATGTACTCTTTTGGTAAAAGCCCGATGTGTTGCAAAAAACTCCTTTCCAGCCACTTATAGTTTACGCCGGCATCATTGGTTACATTTCGTACAGTGCTGTTCCCTTTTATTTTATGTATGTAATCCAGTGTTTTATGTAAGCTTTCAGGGCGGCTTATCGCTGTAGAGGAATTCTGAACATAGGTGCTGACAAATGCTATCTTTTCTTCAATTGAATTGTATCCGAAAAATTCTTCTAAACTAAAGTTGTTGTTATTAGCAATATATTCAAACGGGGTAACCGGGTTATATCTAAAATGCTGAGCGTTTAAACCAAACAACTGATAGAAAGCGCCAGGGTAGAAACGGACTATAAAAATCGGGTTGGTATGGGTATTATAATTTACATAAACATTCTTAATGGTGCCGGCACTTGCCCATGCGGCTTTAATTTCGAAGGTGTCATTTTCTGCTGTAACAGTTACTGTATCCTGGCAATTTTGCAAAAATATAAGCACCGGGAACCCATCATTAAAAATAAGGTGTGTAGTATCCTTTGGGTCTCGGGAGAAAACATAAAATCCCTCAATAACAGATTCAAGCTCTTTTGAAGGGCCTATTCTGTATCCGTCCGCATTAAATTCACCTAATTGTATCTTTTTCAGATAATTTATTGGCATGCTGCAAATTTACGGGAAATGTTAATGCCGGAGAATATTAAGATGTCTAATATTTACTATGGGCGCAATTTAGATACCCATAGCTTTGCGAATTATGATTGTAAAAACGGAAGAAGAGTTGCAGGGGATGAAAAAGGTGAGTGAGGCTGTTGCGCTTACCTTACAAAAAATGAGGGCATATACCAAGATAGGCATGTCCACAAAAGATATAGATGAATACGGAAGGCAGCTACTAGAAACCCTTGGTGCAAAGTCGGCCCCGTTTGAAACCTATGGTTTCCCGGGTTATAGCTGTATTAGCGTTAACAAGGAGTTTGCTCATGGCGTTCCTTCAGACAAAGTAGTACTGAAAAATGGGGACATCATTAACATTGATGTATCAGCAGAACTTGGTGGCTTTTGGGCTGATAATGGGTGCTCGTTTATTGTTGGGGAAGACATTCAGGGTTTACAACACCTGATAGATACTTCAAAAGAAATATTACTTGATGCCATTTCTGAAATTAGCGGGGGCATAAGGATCTGTGATATTGGTAAACTGATAGAAACCAAAGCTAAAAAAGCGGGATATACGGTTATTAAAGACCTGGGCGGCCATGGTGTTGGCCGAAGTTTACATGAAGAGCCAGAGGCGATAATGAATTATTACGACCATTATGATAAAACCAGGCGGTTTAGAAAGGATTCGGTTGTTGCTATTGAAACGTTTATTTCCACCAAATCTGAATTTATTGAAACGGCGGCAGATAATTGGGGCTTAACAGGCAGCAAAGGCGGATTTGTAGCCCAGCATGAACACACGATATTGATAACAGCAGGCAAACCAATAATTTTAACAGCAGCTAATGGAATATAAATGCGGCTGAAAATTAGGGCCAAACGCATTATTGTTACATTTAATCCTGAAAAAATAATATTGCTTTTTGTGTAATTTCATCGATATTTGGTTTAGTTGCTAACCAGTGACAACCAGATACCTATTTTTAAAAAATTTAATGATGAAACCTGCCTGCCGGATGGTCAGCACTATAGTTTCATATAACCTAAATTAAAATTCTTTAAAGCAGCATGGAAAAATCGCGCCGTAACTTTATCAGGCAAACTGCAGTGGCCAGCGCCGGTGTATTGCTTACCAAAACCAGTTGGACTAACGCTAAGAGTTATAAACGCATTATTGGTGCCAACGACCGTGTACGGGTTGGTGTTATAGGTTTTTCAGACAGGCACAAAAGTTCTCATATACCAAGTTTTATGAACCACTATAAGGAACTTAATTTTGAGGTGGTGGGTGTATCAGATATCTGGAAAAAACGCAGGGAAGAAGGTGCTGCTGTTTGGAAAGAAAAAATGCAGAATGACGTAAAGGCCTATCGGAACAATGAGGAATTGTATGACAGCAAAACTATTGACGCGGTATTTATCAGCACTGCCGATTTTCAGCACGCTCGCCATGCCATTGAGGCGGTAAAAGCAGGATGTGATGCCTATGTAGAAAAACCCTTTGCCGAAACCATGGAAGATAACCGTGCTGCCCTTAAGGCCATTAAGGAATCGGGTAAAATTGTGCAGATAGGTTCACAGCGCAGGAGCGGAGCCAACTACCATGCTGCTAACGATTTTATCCGATCGGGTAAATTTGGCCCTATTACGATGGTTGAGTTAACCTGGAATGTTAACCAGCCGGGGCGTTGGCGCAGGCCTGAACTGTTAAGCCAGTTAAAAGAAGAGGATACCGATTGGAAGCGCTTTATTATGAACCGCCCTTATGAAGCTTTTGACCCTCGTATATATTTAGAATATAGGCTGTTCTGGCCATATTCATCGGGTTTGCCTGGCCAGTGGATGAGCCATCAGATTGATACCGTACACTGGTTTACCGGTTTAAAACATCCACGTAGCGTAGTGGCTAATGGCGGTATTTATAAATGGAAAGATGGCCGCCGGAACTGGGACACCATTTTAGCCGCATTTGATTATGGTCCGCTGGATGATCTGTCAACGGGCTTCCAGGTTACCTTTGGCTCGCGCATGCATAATGGGGATGAACACCCGGCAGAGATCTATTACTCAAATGGCGGCGAGTTAAACCTAAATACCAATAAAGTTACACCGGAAGGTGGTTTAACAGAAAAGATGGCTGCTGCCATGAACATGCAAGCTAATTTATTACCGGAAATAAGTTTGGCAAATACCGAAAAAGTAGTAGCCTCGGCTAATACAGGCGGCGATGTATTAACATCAAACCATGTACGTAACTGGATGGAATGTGTACGCAGCCGTAAAGAGCCCAATGCACCGGTAGAAGCAGGGTATAGCCACTCTATAGCCAATATCATGACCAATGCCGCAGTGCATACAGGTTACAAGGCCACCTTTGATGAAAAAACACAGGAAGTAATGGCAAACGGCAAAATATTTAAATACTAATTATGATAATCAGGTTTAAAAGGTTAGGTTTTGTTATAGCTATGGTAAGCTTAAGCCCGGTGGTATTTGCCCAAAAAGCGCAACAGGTTACGGTGCTAAAATCTGCAAATGAAAATAAGGTGGATGTTGCTATTGGCGGCAGACCGTTTACCAGTTTCCTGTATCCCGATACATTAGAGAAACCGGTGTTATATCCACTGCATGCCGCTAACGGAACTGTTGTTACCCGAAGTTTCCCGCTTCAATCACGGGCAGGCGATCCTACCGATCATCCACATCATATAGGCCTTTGGTTTAACTTTGAAAGTTTAAACGGATTAGATTTCTGGAATAATTCTTACGCTATCCCTGCAAATAAGAAGAAGCTTTATGGCTGGGTGCGCACCGACCGCATCCTGGAGACAAAAAGCGGCGATACCGGTGTGTTAATTTATCACGCTAACTGGACCGACCAACAAAAAAACATTATACTGGAAGAAACAACCCGTTATGAATTTAGCGGCAACGAAAACCAGCGGGTAATTGATCGTTTCACCACTTTAAAAGCAGATAAGGATGCTTTTTTTAAAGATGCGAAAGATGGAATGCTTGGGCTTCGCTTAGCTCATGAATTACAAATGCCGACTACGGAAGATCAGAATTTTACTGATGATAAAGGCAATGTAACCGTAGTGAAAGGAGGTACAGATAAGGTGGCTAATGGTAATTATATAACCAGTGCCGGTAAAACAGGCAACGATGCCTGGAGCAGCAGAGGAATATGGTGCAAAGTTTTTGGTAAAATGGGGGCCGATTCGGTAAGCATTGCTATCATAGATCATCCTAAAAACCCCAATTATCCAACGTTTTGGCATGCCCGGGGGTATGGTTTGTTTGCCGCTAACCCGCTTGGCGAAAAGATTTTTACCAACGGCAAATCAGAGAAAATGCTGACCCTGAAAAAGGGTGAATCGGTAACTTTCAGGTATCAGATTGTGATTAACAACGGTAGTAAAACTATTAGTGTAGCGCAACTCAATACGCTTGCCGGGAGTTTTGCCAAAAAGTAAAATATTGGCTATACACATTACTTCTGATCCTGTTTCCCTTTAAAGCAGGCGATGGTCTTTCCATCATAACGGCACACCCCATCCACCATAGTGCCAAACCAAATACTTCCATCATTAGCTTCTAAAATTCCAAATATCATTCCTTTATTACCTTCATGTTTTGACATTATTTCGGTTACAGTTGGCTTTTTATCGGTTAATGACTTTTCATCATAGCGGGAAAGTACACACCTGCCTTCATTAGCTTTTTGTGAACTAGTCCAAATATTGCCTTTTCTATCTTCGTATATATGCCCAACAAAATCTTGTGTAAAATTGGTAAATGTACTGCCGTTATAACGCCAAAGGCCATCAGCTCCACCCAGCCAAATATTGCCCTTTTTATCTTCGATTATCGAACGAACATTCTTAAAAGGTTTGCCGTTATGGGTGAAATTTGTAAAGGATTTTCCATCGTATCGAAACACGCCACCTGCGCCGAACCAAAATCCTCCGTTTTTATCTTCAATGATAGGACCGACGCCATAAAGTTGTCTTTTCGGAATAGTTTCCCCGTTCTTATCCTCATACATGGCATTCCCATCTAAGATATAATTTCGAAAGGACTTCCCGTCGTAACGGCTTGCTCCTCCGGAACCACCGAACCAGATGTTACCTTTTTTATCTTCATAAATACTGCCAACTGCATTATCAAGAAGCCCCTCCCTGGTTGTGAAATTTGTAAAGGATTTCCCATCGTAATAATAAGCACCTGCGCCAATAGAGCCGAACCACAAGTTGCCTTTTCTATCTTCTAAAACAGAAAAGAAGCGGGCCGAACTCACTTTACTTGTAATATTGGTGAAAGACTTTCCATCGTACCGGAAAATATCATCAAATGCAGCAATCCAAATGTTGCCCTTTCTATCTTGTATTACATTTCGAGTTATCCTTTTAGGTCCGTGGGCGGTAATTACTCCTATGGTTTCGGAGTTGATCATGATTTTTTTTCCTTCTTTTCGGTTTTGTCCACAGGAGGTGAAAAAAGCAAACATCAGGAGCAAGGCATATACTTGTGCGCATTTCATAATCTCTTTAATTAATAAGAATTTCAAAAACCTAAATTCAGGTGTTTATTTTTTTGCTAAGATCTTGATATTGAATTCAACGGAATCCGACATGGTTTGGTTGGCTAGATTATCGTAGAACTTTGCTGATTTATATCGGACATCCCATTTTGTTCGATCAATGACCAGTTTGCCATTTGCTTTGACAATTCCGCCCTTAACTTCCATTTTGGCCGGAAAAGTAACCGGGTGTGTGATACCTTTGATGGTTAAGTTACCTGTAACTTTTTTATTCTCACCACTTATTGATTCGGCCCGGGTAATTACGATTGTTGAAAAAGGGAATTTTTCAACTTCAAAAAAATCAGCATCCTTTAAATGATTAACAAGTTTATTATCACGCCCATGCTTTTTGTCTTCAATTGTATTCATGTCGATTTCAACTGTACCACCCATAAGTTGGCCGTTTTCAATCATCAATTCTCCTTTTGATATATTTACGTACCCTGTTTGAGTGTTTAAACCATTTAGACTAGAACCCTTCCATGTTACAACACTTTCCTTTGTATCTACTATAATATATTTTTCATTCCCAACATGTAAGGATAAGGAACTTGCTGATGCATTATTTTTGTTTATTATAGGTTCACGGCAACCGAAGACCAAAGGGGCGATAATTAAAATTAAGTAAGTGACTGATAGCTTGTTGCTCATACTGCAGAAATGATATTGATTAATAATAATTGACAAATGATTTAAACTCAGCAATACATTGTTGCTGAGTTTTGGATTTTTTTAACATCCTTTATTTGGTATCACATAAATTATATTGCCTGAAACAGATAAATTGAAGCCATAATTTTCTATAGCAGGAAGTAACAGTTTTTTCCATGTTTTGCCCATGTCAGATGACCGGAATATAGCATCTGAGCGGCCACATATTAAATATTCACCCATTTGTTTAATTGATAAAATATCCGATGAAGATTTAAGTAAGCCTATTTTTTTCATGAATAAACTACCCCAGGAAGGTTGAAGTTCTTCGCCTATGGAATTCCAGGTTTTTCCACTATCCAGTGAAATATGTATGCTGTTTGTTTGGGTTTTTGTGTTGTAGACTATAGCCGCAAATCCTCCATCTATACGTTCCACAGTGATGCCAACACCCCCTTCACTAATCACACGATCCCAGTTTTGGACATCATCGGTCGATCTTAATATTCCATCTTTGCTGGTAGTCAGGAGTACACTGTTTGACTCTACCAATTTTGCTCTACCGTCTCCAACATGCACTTGTTTCCAGGTTTTTCCACTGTTAGTGGATCTAAAAAGGCTGTTGTTGGAGCCAATGAAAACCGTGCCTCCGGCAGTTTCAAAAACGGTGCGTACTTCTCTCTCTTTATAATTCTTGTACATCCAATCTATCGTTCTGTCTATGCGTACGGCTTGTTCTTGAAAATTTGTGTATACGGGCAACCAATTATTCGTTCCGTTTATTTTTTGTAAAAATTGCCCCCTGAAATTATATGCAAGCATCCCATTCTTGTCAGGGGCAATGTTACGTTGTGTACCAGGGAAAATTTCTTTTGTCCAAAAAGGAGTTGTGGAATTTGGTTCACTGTGATAAATCCCATTTCCGGTACGTAAATATAGCCCACGGTCATTTGCAAATAAACCATCTCTCCACACACCTTCTTTCTGCAATTTTGCAGGCAGTCCTTCGCTAATGTTCTGCCATGTTTGTCCGCCATCAGCAGATTTAAAAATGATGTTGGCAATCGCCGATGATTTGCCTTCTTTTATTGGTTTCTTTTTTGCTTCCTTTTCTTTTAGCACAAAAGAATTTAGTAGAAATAATACCAGGAAGATAGCCGGAACAAATACAAATAATCTTTTCATTTTTTTAAATTTTAAGTAAAGCATATGCTTCATAATCTATTTTTTGATCCTATCAGAATTGATGCAGCAAACTTACTTTGATATATTTCGGCGCGGGGAATTTGGATTGTAAATAAAAATGTAACCTTTGTAAATAAATACTTGACACTATGCTTGATAGCCAAAATCTCCTGTCCGGGAAAGGCAAGTACCTCTTTGGATTAATGCTGCTTTTGTGTGCCTCTGTGATATGCGCAGCTTTTGGTATGACCGGCAGTGGCGACTTTGATATCGCCAGAAGAGAAGTGTTGCTCCGCAGGATAGGACATGAACTGCTCTTACAATCGGGCGATGGTAAATCAAGGGTTCTTCCCGTAAAAAAGATCGCTGAAAATGAGTACCAGATTAGGTTTGAGAATGAGCTTACTTTTCAGCCAGACTCACTGGTGAATACTACCCGGCGCTTATTGGCCAAAGACCCGCTCGCAGGTGATTATGTTGTCAACGTTCTGAACAGTGGCAACTCCAGTGTTGCCTTTGGATACGCTATATCCAAAAATAAAAAAGATGATATTGTAGCTTGTATAGGAAGACAGCAACCCAAAGCATCTTACATGATCAACATTAAATTTAAACCGGCGGGTATAAATACCGTAAAGAATGAATATCTGCTGGGCAGTTTGCCATTTTTAGCATTTGTTGGTTTTCTTTTTTTTAGATCGGGTAAACCGCGGAGAGCCTTACCTGAGGACGGTCAGGATACGGGCATGATTACTTTGGGCTCAGTTTTGTTTGATGCGAAAAATCGGAAACTGATAATCAATGGAACGACAATAGACCTGACGGGAACTGAAACCCGTCTGCTGCTCATTTTCGCGTTATCTCCTAACCAGATTATAGAGAGAAGCCGGCTGCAAAAAGAGATATGGGAAGATGAAGGTGTTATTGTAGGGCGCAGCCTGGATATGTTTATATCAAAGCTTAGAAAAAAACTGGAATTTGATCCCAAAATCAACATCGTTGTTATACGCGGCAAAGGATATAAGCTTGAAATTAACCCATAAGAAGTATGAAGTATAATTGTATTGTGGAGGAAAGGACCCGAACCGCATACAAACAACAAAGCCCGATACTTTCGTATCAGGCTTTGTACCCAGCGCCGGAGTCGAACCGGCACGGTTTCCCACAGGTGTTTGAGACCAGCGCGTCTACCAATTCCGCCAGCTGGGCATGCTATTTAAGCGACAATTGCTTAGAAGCGGGCTGCAAATGTATCTAAACTCTCTTTAATTCGCAACAGATATTTTTGCCTGTAATAAATATTTGCAATATCATTTAGCCTGCTTTCTTTAGCGGTATCCTTAAGGCTTTCGTAATCTTTTGTAAGTGCGCTCAGCTCTTCGGCCATATCGCCCTCAATGGCAGCTACTTCCGCGCCTATGTGGCCAAACTGTTCGGCAGTTTCAATGTCCATCAGGCGTTCGTTAATGTCCATCATCTCCATTAAAAAATCTGCCGGAAGCTGTGGTTTTGCACCTTCGCTAACCAGGTTATGCAGCCTTAAAATATAATCGAGCAGTTTATTTGGGTCGCTAAGCGTTTGGTAAGCCTTATTGTTCAGGGTAGATAGCTCCAGTATTTCCTGCTGTTTCGCATCATCCTCATTGGCGAAAAAATCGGGATGATATTGCTTGCTGAAAGCGTAGAATTGCTTTTTAAGCAGCGCGGCATCCGGCTTAAATGTTTCGGCTATCCCGTAAAATTCAAAATAATTCATCGGCACAAAAATACGAATTTTTGGTGGCCGAAATTTACTTTACCTTAGCCTAACCATAAAAGTATGCCGGTATTTTACGATCAGATGAACAAGGCTGTGCATGTGCAGCAAACGCCAAAAAGGATCATATCCGTTGTGCCCTCCCAAACCGAACTGCTGTTTGACCTTGGTTTGGACGAACGTGTGGTAGGCGTAACCAAATTTTGCATCCACCCGGCAGACAAGGTAAAGCGCATAGCCAAAACAGGGGGCACCAAACAGCTAAATATCGAAGCTATACACAACCTGCAGCCCGATCTGATCATCGCTAATAAAGAAGAGAACGAGCAAAGCCAAATAGAAGAGCTGATGAAGCATTACCCGGTTTGGATAAGCGATATCCACAACCTGCCAACCGCGCTTGATATGATAGCTAAAGTAGGGGAGATAACAGGTGCGGAAAGTAAAGCAGGAGAGTTTGTAGATAAAATTGCTAATAATTTCCAATCGTTATTACCGGCACGGTCTAAACCGCGGGTGATGTACCTGATATGGCGTAAACCCTATATGGTAGCTGGTAACGATACCTTTATAGATAGTATGTTGCAGTTATGCGGTTTTGAAAATGTAATACAGACAGGTCGCTACCCTGAACTGAGTGCCGATGAAATAATTGCCGTAAGCCCCGATGTGCTGTTGCTCTCGTCAGAACCTTATCCATTCGCTCAAAAACATATTGATGAGTTTAAACAGATACTGCCTGGTGCAAAGATTGAATTAGTAGATGGCGAGCTGTTTTCGTGGTACGGGAGCAGGTTATTACACTCACCGGGGTACTTTAATAAACTTATTAATAAATTAACAGCAAAGTAATGAGGCAGATAAACAAAAAAGTAAAATTCCGTTTTAAAGTTTGCTATTAAAAGCTATCTTTGCACTCTCTGAAAAAAACCAAACGCGGAAGTGGCGTAATTGGTAGCCGCACCAGACTTAGGATCTGGCGCCGCGAGGCGTGGGGGTTCGAGTCCCTTCTTCCGCACTAAGTTTAAAAGCCGTTAACTGAATAAGTTAGCGGCTTTTTTTGTTAATTGTTTTCTAAATTGCATCTTATGAACACCATTGAGGCACATACAGACAAAAGCGATTATGAAGTTTACGGCGATTTCCTCAATATTAAAATTGATGGTGAGTGGCTGGATGAAAAATTAGAACAGCAATATCCCGGAGAAATGTATAGGGGCACTATTCCAACTTTGCTTTTTGCAATGGAAATTGATGCCGAAAGCAAAATAGTTTGGAAACGCATTTCGACTGTTTTGAATACCGTAAACGTTTGCCCTATTTTAATGTGTCCGGACGATCGGGACTTTTCATGCACAATTATCGTAGCCGAAGTAGAGTGTCTTAATGATACAGTGAAATGGCGCCGGATGGGTTTGGATATAACAAAAGATTGGCAAGCCGAAAGTATTGGTTCGGAAGTGAAGTGGTTTGAAAAAATACCGCCGTATGAGTTTTCGAAAGACGGATATTTATCGATGATAAAAGCTTTTGAAGCTCAATTTGAAATTGACAGAGTTGCATGGGTTATTAAGAGCAGAGAGTTTGAAAAATAAACACTAAAGAAAATCCATCCAATACTTACATCGGGAAGGTCTTTTCGGCTATATCGGCAATTACTTTAGTGCGGTTTTTATTTTCAATCCTCATCAAAAACTCCATTGGCCCACCTTCGGCGCCACAGCCAAAACATT
>NZ_JBAZRC010000060.1:0-25910 GCF_041663085.1 Mucilaginibacter sp. | reverse complement strand
AAGGCAAATCGGCCTGGTGCAATAAGCGCGTGGCCAGGCCGTTATCGCGTTTTTGCAGTTGCTTTTCTATTTGCTCAGATAATTCGCCGGGGTATTCGTCCTTCAAATCAAGTTCGGCATCGCGGGTTATCTTGATACTGTAGCAGCCTTCAATGGTGGATGTTTTAAAAAGCTTATCCAGGTTAAAGCGGATAATATCATCCAAAAAACAAATGAACTGCTCGCCCTCGCACTTTGTACAGTAAAACCGCGGTAACTCGTCCGACGGGATGTTCAGTAACAGCAGCTTCTCTTCATCTGCATCGCGCAGCTGTATAATGAAGTACAGCTTATTGTTTTCGGGGAAGAAAGTGGTATCCTCATTCAAAACAACGGGCTGCAAAAAAGCAAGTACCTCTGCCAGGAAATAATCGGTGAGTTCTTTTTCTAAAGCAGGGGGCAGGTCGCCGTTGTAAAGCAGCGTTATTTTATTGGCCTTTAATTCGGGGATAAGTTCTTTTGTCAGGATCTCGCCGAAGCGCTTTTGTTGCTGTAAGACTGTTGTGGTGGCCTGCTGCAAAATGTTCTCCTGCTCATCGGCATCAATCTCATCGCTTTTTTTGCCGATGTTTTTTAATGCTTTGAGTACCGGGATGCGTACCCGGTAAAACTCATCAAGATTGGATGAGTAGATAGACAGGAACCTGATGCGTTCTATTAAAGGTACGGATACAGAGGCTGCTTCTTCCAGCACACGGCCATTAAAGCTCAGCCAGCTAATATCCCGGTTAAAATATATAGCGTTCAGCATAATTTATTTATGGCCTTTACTGTACAATGCCGAAGCAATAATAAATGCCAGCACAGCGGCAATAAGCCCAAACATAAATATGTTATAAGCAATGCGCAGCAAACGATATTTTTTACCCAGTACAACGCCCTGTGCGTACACATCCTTTATTAAACTGCCGTACAAAAACTCTTTGTCTTCCATCATTTTTACCATACCGTAGGTGTAATCCTCAAGCGGCATTTTATAAAAATTACCAAAGAACAGGAGGTTAACCCGGCGCTCGTCCACATCTGCCCGTTTAAAGATCCCGGTCGGAATAGAAGGGCGGGTAGCCAATATAGAAAATGTCATAGCCAGCAGGCTGATAGACAGCAGGATGAACGTTGGGATGGTTAAATATTCGTAATCGGTTAGTTTGCGTAACAACAAACTAATAACCGCCGATAGGATAATGGAGTTAACCGTTATCATAATATGAGCCTTATTATCGGCCATGTCGCTCAGGCGCTGGTGGTTGCTGCTGCTGATCCTGAACATGGTTTCGATACCTTTATCAGGGCGGTCGGCCTTCTTTTTTTTACCGTCCTTTTCCGGTTTTTCAGAATCGTCGTCAACGGTGGTTACTGCTGTTTCTTGCATTGTCTCGGTATGTTTTTCTTCCGCTTTATCTTCCGCCTTTTTTTCGGCAGCGGCTACTTTGTTTTTTAAGGTTTGGATATTGGCTTCTTTTCCGCTGTTTAAAAGCAACTGGCAGTAATCGGTATGATAGTGGTGCTCCTCTAAAAAGTGGATGCTTTTGCGGCGCCACTCCAGTTTGCTCAGGTCTTTATGGTACAGGGCGTTAATTTCTTTTAAAAGCTGTTTGTCCTTTTTAAAAAAGTCATCGGTACCTAAATGAAAAAGATCTGCATCACAAATTATCTTATCCAGCAGGGTAACTGGTTTTTGCGGCATTTGGGTAGCCAGGATAGAGCCTTTTATTGCATCAATATCTTCATCATTTGCATTGTGTTTTTGCAAAAAGTTTAGGGCCAGTACAGCGCTTTGGGCTTCGTGGTGTGCAATATCAACCATATAACCCAGGTCATGAAACCACGCAGCAGCTTGTACAATAAAAAAGTCGCGGTCATTAAGCTGGTAATGGTTGCCAATTTGCATGGCAGCGGCAACCATATCTTCGGTATGCCCCTTGTCGTGGTATATTAGCTTGTCATTAGCGTGCGTTTTATAATATGCCAATGCGTATTCCCTTATATGGCGAAGTAATTCGGGGTAATTCATGATGCGTATTTAGATAAGCAGATGTTAAGCCCAACACTTTTTTATTACCCGTGTTTGACCCTATCAACCGTAAAAATTATTTACTTTGGTATAAATATAAAAATTAATAATTAGCTGCACCTTATGAAGTTCGTATGCAATAAATACTTCTTGTTGTTTTTTGCTGTTATCCAGTTTATTACACCTGTGCAGTGTATAAAAGCTCAATCTCAAATTCAACAGTTTGATGACAGAGTGATGATCAATCTGGCAGAGAACCGTACCCCGGCCCAAACAGAGGTAGCCCTTTTTTTATCTCGTAATTACATGTATGGAGATATAGGTGTACCTGCCGCCCTGCTTGTAGGGGGCATTATCCGTAACGACAGGCAAATGCGCGAAAACTCGCTTTACGTAGCCAGCAGTACCGCTATTACTTACGGCCTTACCTTATTAATAAAGCACCTGGTTAAACGCCCGCGCCCATTTGTGCAAAATATTAATATAATACCCGTTTACCGGGCGGGGAGTACATCATTCCCTTCAGGGCATTCGTCTACCACTTTTTCAACGGCAACAGCATTATCAAGTGCGTACCCAAAATGGTATGTAATAGCGCCTGCATTTTTATGGGCGGGTGCTACAAGTTATTCGCGCATGTACCTTGGCGTACATTACCCAAGCGATGTTGCAGCAGGTATAGCTTTGGGCACCGGGACGGCTTTATTATTACAACCCATAAAACGCTGAACGCCATTTAAAAGTAAACTTAACTGACTCTTTTTACACAAGAGTCATAAACAATATATAAACCTACGATTAGGTTGATATAATATTTAAATTTGTGATGAATTTGATAGCGCTATAATAAAGCGCCTTTTAAACAGCTTATGAATCTTAAACCATTTGCAGATAGCCCTTTCCAGATACGCATCTCATTCCATATGTTGATACAGCGTTTAGAAGAGCAGGCTGCTTTGAAAAATGGACTGCAAGCTGCAATGGCACAGGAAATACTGGATGAAATTGAGCCTTACCCCGAATTAAGAGAAGGTATTACCGATACCGAAGTACTTATAAAACATGCTGGCATTATTAAACGCTTAACCGGGGATATCTTTCCCGAAGCACTTACTCTTAACGAGATCAAAGCTATATCGGTGCCTTTTCAGGATGTACTGTTTAACCAAACCCGGCGCCTGCAAAATATTATAGCCGCTGCCGGGTCGGTATTTGATATTAACATCAGGGATTTTACCGAGCACCAGGTATATGTGAGCAGTTGCTGTATTATTATGAACGAGTTTTATGGCACCGATTTTAATTTTTCGAGGCCCTGGTTCTATGATATACCCGATGCCAAAGGTGTGATAAAGCATTACCGTATTTTATATAATGCGGATTTTATGGATCTGATGCCAACACCCGGTGCACCCTTACTTACTGCGGAAGATATTGAACTGCTGCGCGATAATTATGATGACCTTAGCCTGTGGAAAAAATATTTCCCTAAGGATAGCTGGATACTAAAAGGGTTTGCCATATTAACCCTGTTTGATGCTACTGTTGAGAATGCGGTATCGGCATTAAAAGGAACTTTGCTTGGCGCTACATACGGCAATAATTTAGAAGGTAAATTTTTAGATGTTTTTCGCTCTATATATAAGCTTCCTAACCTGAATATAGGGTTTACATCGTTTAACGACGCCGAGAACACCTTTTCTATAGCCACATTTAACCCTAACCTTAAAAGTTACCTGTTGCCCGATCATGTGGAAGAAGAATGTTTCGATACGCTTTGTACACGATCATTAAGCAAATTGGTTCAGGAAAAAACTTATTTCGCTATATCAGACGTAGCCAAATATTTGCAGGCCGAACCTGATAATGTAATGGCACAGCGCTTTTTAGAACAGGGTATAAAAAGTATGATACTGGCACCCGTTGTAAAGAACGGCCATTTGCTGGGCATTATTGAGCTGGTATCAAACAACGTAGGCGAACTGAACAGTATTAATGCAAACCAATTGGAAAACGTATTACCCTATATTACCGATACCATTGATAAGCAGTACAGTAACATCCAAAACCAGATACAGGCTATTATTCAAAACGAATACACAACCATACACCCAAGCGTTTACTGGAAGTTTAAAAAAGAGGCGATAAAATTCCTCCAGTATCGCGGGTTAAAGAAAGATTATGCTTTAAAAGAGGTAACCTTTCATGATGTATTCCCGCTTTACGGGCAAATTGATATAAAAGGTTCATCAGATACACGGAATAAGAGTGTGCAACTCGATTTGCAGGAACAATTAACAGCACTTATACCCATTATTGAACAATTACACCTCAGTAATAAGGACAGTGATGCCGAACAGCATGTACGTAACCTGCAGGAGTATGTAA
Source organism: Mucilaginibacter sp. (assembly GCF_041663085.1). Classification (GTDB taxonomy): domain Bacteria; phylum Bacteroidota; class Bacteroidia; order Sphingobacteriales; family Sphingobacteriaceae; genus Mucilaginibacter. Next base: position 21,469 of record NZ_JBAZRC010000060.1, on the reverse strand, counting down.
TGGATGTACAAAGCGCGTTGCGGGCCGATACCGAGCAGCAGATCCAAAACTATTTAGAACTGCATATCCATCCACTATTAAAAGAAACGGATGATTTGCCGGTAAAAACCAAAACCGCTATAGAAAAATATCTTACACAGGCCGGTAAAGAGGGCGATTTTCATCAAAACCGCCGTAAGTATGAAACCACGGTTGCCATGATCAACGAAAAAATGGCCCTGCTGCTTGATAGGGCACAGGTCCAGGCGCAGGAGGTGTTCCCTCATTATTATGAGCGTTTCAAAACTGATGGAATAGAACATAACCTGTATATAGGTGCAAATATAGCCCCGGCAAAAAACTTTGATATATCTTATTTACATAACCTGCGCCTTTGGCAGTTACAGGTGTTGTGCGAGATGGAGCTTGAACACCATTACCTGAAGCCATACCTGCCATACCCGCTTGATGTTACCTCGCTGATATTGGCGTTTAGCCTGCCTATGTCTATCCGCTTTAGGATGGATGAGAAAAGGTTTGATGTAGATGGTACGTATAACGCCCGGTTCGAGATCGTAAAAAAACGAATTGATAAAGCCGTTATTAAAAACACTACCGAGCGTTTAACCGCCATTGGTAAACTAACCATAGTGTATTCCAACCACGATGAAGAGGTAGAATACAAAAACTATATCCGTTTCCTGCAAACCCAAAAAATGCTTGAAGACGAGATTGAAATGCTTGACGTAGAAGACTTACAGGGGGTGTCGGGCTTAAAGGCCCTGCGCGTGCGCATTCGTTATAATACCAGTTTGCCGGTACGTAAATTCTTTACCTATACCGAAATGCAGCAGCAGGCAAAAACCATAGCGTTATAACTTAAGTTTTTGGTTAATAAGTTAACGGGTATTAACTAAACCGCAGCCGGGTGAGGATGCCGTATTAACCTTTTCCGGGCCGGTTTTTTCTTTTTAATGCGGTTTAACCACAGCATTACGCCAGTAACCGGAAAGATGCACGCCAGCAGGCAAATAATAAAACTGATTATCTTGGTGGGCAGCCCATAAACTGAGCCGGTGTGTACGGGTTTTATGTATGAGCGCACCCGCTGCCCCAGGCTTTTATCGGCAAATAACCCGGAGACTATAATTTTACCGCTGTATTGGTCAATTATGTAGCTGTCAGAAGCGTTCTCTGTTTTGCCCTGTTCTAAAATGTTGATGCTATACGTTCCTGCAGAATCGCGGGGGGCGCGGATATTATAAAACTCGGCGGTTGTTATTTTATCGCTGATGCCTGCCAGCGCCTGCTCAAACGTTAAAGGTTGTAACCCGGCCTCGTATTTTGATTCGGGGGCTTTTGCTTCTTCTTTTTGCTGTTTGGAACCTGTTATGGCATATAACGCATTGTTAGCCCATTTAAACGACATAACCAACCCGGTTAATACAATTACGATGAGGAACAGCGAGGTATAAAAGCCTGTAACAATATGCAGGTCGTGTGTTAGGCGTTTGCCGCTGCCGTCAAACTTTATTTTAAGGCGCTGGCGCATAATATTCCTGGTTTTTGGCCACCACAAAATTACCCCTGTAATTAATATGAACAGAAACAGCAGGGTAGAGATGCCTACTGCCATATCGCCAACGCTATCTTTACCAGCCAATAAAAAGCGGTGCAGCATTTCTACCGTAAATAAAAAAGATTGCCTTTTGCTGTACTGGCCTAAAAGCTCGCCGGTGTAAGGGTTTACAAATAGGGTAGTATTGGCACGGGCGTTTTCTTTCGGCTTTTTGTCTTTAAGGTTTTGGCTGTTTTTGCCTTTTTCGGCAGGTGTTTCTTTTTTGTCTTTGTCTTTATCTTCTTTTTTCTTTTTCTCGGGTATTATGGCGCCAATTTCAACCGAGCGTTCCGCATCATGATATACCATTACCGATGCCAGCTTTGCTTTGGGTAACTGCTTTAAAGCATCTTTAACCAATTGCTGTAATGGTAGCCTTTGGCCCTTTGCCGTTACATAATAACGTTCGGGATGAAGCTTGTGGTTTATTTCTTTTTCAAAAACCAGTATAGTGCCTGTAATGCATGAGCATAGTATTACTATGCCAGCGGCAAGGCTTAAATAGAGGTGAATGTTGCGGAAGAATATTTTCATGCGTTTTAATGATAAAACCGGGCTTGCCAAACAAGCCCGGTTTATTTTTTGAGTATAGCGTATTAAAGCTTGTAGCTTAAGGTGGTTAAAAACTGCCTTGGCGGTATAGGGTTCACACTATAGTTTTCGTGCACGTTCCAGTTAAGTACGTTGCCTATGTTTGAGACTTTACCAATGATAGATAGCTTTTTATAGGTATAACCTAATGATGCATCTACAGTGGTGAACTTAGGTACAGGTACTAACCGTGATGCAGGTTGTGGTTGGCCGACAGCAGGATACACATTATTAAAGCCGGCGTTTCGGGTGCCCAGGTAATAAGCAGATACCCCAACTTTAAAGCCTTTAAGGCTGCCATCATAAAAATTATAGAAGGCACTTGCATTGGCTGTATGTTTTGGCACATTTAGTAATGGGTCGCCGGCTACGTTGCTGCCCGGTGTGCCTGGCGTTTTTGCAAAACGCGCGTTGGTATAGCTGTACCCCGCTAACAAGTCAAGCCCTTTAATAGGGTGGCCGGCAATATCAAGCTCAACACCATCGCTTTTTGTTTGGCCTACCAGCGCCTTTATATTAGTATTGGTATTAGGTGTTACACCATCGGGGCCAAAAGGGGCTGTTTGCGCAAGGTTGTTGTTAATGATACGGTAAGCGGTAACGTTTACAGACAGGTTGCCATTCAGGAAATCATTTTTTACGCCTGCTTCAAACTGGTCAATTATTGAGGGATCGAGCGGGTTGTTGTTAACATCGGTACCTGTATTCACAACAAACGAGTTTGAGTAGCTGGCAAATAAAGCGGTGTTGGCAAGCGGTTTGTAAACAATACCCACCCGTGGCGAAAATGCCTTATCTTCTTTACCTTTTGCCTGTGCAGTTAAAGCAGGGCTATAGTAATTGGTAACGGTAGTAGGCGATATGTATTGGTATGACCAGCGTATGCCCGCAAGCACCTTTACTTTTTCTGATAAGCTGATCAGATCATTAAAGTACGCACCAAAACGATTGGTTGGGGTAAGCACATTGTAAAATGGGTTCATGTTAGGCTTATCTGTGCGTTGCGTGTATTTGTCCAGGTCAAATATGTTGATGGTATCATATATACCCGATTGCAATGCGCCGTTTTGATCAAGGTAACTTGAAGCACCGCCTACAGTAGCCACGTAAGTATAGTTGGTATTGCGGTACCAGTCGGCATCAACGCCTGCTAAAATATTATGTTTAATAGCGCCGGTGTTAAACTCTCCGTTAATGTTAAACTGGCCTGTAAAATAATCCTCAAGTGTTTTAGTGCGGTTAAGGTTACGTTTCCAGTCGCCAACGGCATCGGGCTGTATGCGTTCTGTAGTTTGGTACTGGCGGTCAAAATGCTGGTAAGAGAAACCTCCGCTCAGTTTCCACAGGTTATTTATCTGGTGGTTAATGGTAGCTGTAGCAGTAGTTTGCTTTGTATTACCGGTTGACCATAATGCGCCTAAGTACCTGTTGCGCGGAACATTGGCTATTATGTTATTAACCTGCCCGGTACCAAAATCGGGCGTGAAGTCATAATTCAGGTAATCGCCTTCAACAATAATGTTTGTTTTATCGCTTATCTTATAAAGTAACGATGGGTTAATATAAAACCTTTCAGATTTTACGTTGTCGCGGTAGCTGTTTGCTTTTTCATAGGTGCCATTTAAGCGGTAGGCTAATTTGGATGATATAGGGCCGTAAACATCAAACGCAGGTTTATACAGGTCATAGCTGCCATAGGTCATAGATACCTGGCCCCCCTGCTCAAACTTAGGTTTTTTAGTAACCAGGTTTAATATACCACCTGGTGCAACGTTACCATAAAGCATGGCTGCGCTTCCCTTTAAAATTTCAACACGTTCTAATGAACTTATCTCTGGCATTACGCCCGAATTAACCCTAAAGCCGTTTTTGAACATGTTGGTACTTGAAAAATTGTAGCCACGTGCAGCAAAAGTTTCCTGCGTATTGCCGCGGGCGCTGTATAGGTAAACGCCATTTACATTTTTAATAACATCACTAAGGCGCAGGGATTGCTGCTGATCAAGCACATCACGGCCAATAACCGACACACTTTGCGGCAGGTCGATAGGGGCAACGCTCATTTTGCCAATGCTTAGGTTTTTGCGGTTGATGGTTTTGGTAGATGATATTACAACCTCATTTAAGGCGGTAGAAGTTTCTGAAAGTACAAATTCAATGTTAACAGTTTGGCCTTCGGCAACGGTTACCGTTTTTTCTTCACTTTTTGTGCCTGTATACGATGCTTTTATAGTGTAAGTACCGGGCTTTACGCTGTTGATGGTAAAAGCCCCATTATCGTTAGTTATAGTTCCTTTGCTTGTACCTACTATCCCAATGTTTACAAATGCTGCGGGTTTACCGTCGCTTGTTTTTACATGCCCGGTAATTTTGCCATTTTTAATATCATCATCATTGGCTTTTACAGCAGTTGTGAAAAATAGCGTAAGCAATAGCGAAAAAAACAGTTTGGTAAGGTTAAGGATATGTTTCGACATTTTATTTAGATTAATTCCAATTAAGCGCAAAAATAGATAGATGATCTATAATTCCAAACTTTATTTAGAATAAGTTTAAATAAGCTTAATTTCAATTAATTATGAGTCTATTATTGGGGGTAACACAACAGTCTTAAAATTTTGAATCCTGGTGCGAATGGTATGAATGGGGCTTACAGTAACAAAATGCCCCGTTTATCTATGCCGTTATTTTGTGCCGGTTAATCTTGTCGGCGCATCCGGAGTTTTTACAAATAGCTTTGCGTAATACCCGGGTAAAGCTTAAACTTTAGTTTGCGTGGCTAAAAACAATGTTTAAACTTATTGAGTTTACATTGTTTTAGCCGTAATAATGAATTTTAAATGAACCACACTTCTACCCGTTTAAGCAACAATGATTTACTGGATATTTTGTTTCTGTCAGAAAACGCCACGGCTATATATACCGGCGAAGATGTGATCATTGAAAACGCAAACGAAGCTATGCTGCAGTTTTGGGGCAAGAATAAAAGCATCATTGGTATGCCGCTTGAAGAAGCTGTGCCCGTGTTAAAAGGCCAGCCATTTATAGCCATGCTGCAAAACGTATGGCGTACAGGCAATACGGTAGAAGGTATTGATGCACCAGCAGAATTAGATATAGACGGAGAAATAAGAACATCTTACTTCGATTTTTTATACAGGGCTATTTTAAACCCCGATGGTACTACCCGCTGCATTTTACATACCGCTACAGATGTTACCGATAGGTTTTTAAGCCAGAAACGCATTGCCGAGATGAACGAGCAGGTTGCATCCATCAATAAAGAATTATCTGACGCTAACCGGCAATTAACCATATCGAATCATGATCTGGCCGAATCGCAGGAAACGCTGATACAACTGAACAATAATCTAACAGAAAGCGAAACACAATTGCAGTTTGCTATTGATGCCGCCAGCCTGGGTACCTGGGACCTTGACCCCAAAACAAATAAATTTTCGGGTAACGACAGGCTGAAATCGTGGTTTGGCCTAAGGCCCGAACAGGAAATACCACTATCAAGCGCTACAGATGTAATTTTAGAAACCGACAGAATGAGGGTGATTGCCGCCATACAACAGGCCATGCAATACACATCGGGCGGAGGTTACGATATTGAATATACTATTGTTAACCCCGAAAACCCTATGCCGCGCGTTGTTAAGGCTAAAGGTAAAGCGCTTTTTAATATTGATAACCAGGCGATTAGATTTAGCGGTACGTTGCAGGATATTACCGAAGAGCGCCGCGCAAGTGAAGCATTGATAGAAATGAATCAGCGTTTGGAGATAGCGCTGGATGCTGGTAACCTTGGCTCATATGAGCTTGACCTGGAAACCGGCAAGATGGTGACTACCGATCAGTATAAGCTTAATTTGGGCTGGCCTTTAAGTAAGCCCCTAAGCCTTGCTGATGTAACAGAGATCATTAAACCCGAATACCGTAAGCATGTTGATAAACAACGGAAAAATGCGATAGACCATAACACGGTTTATAATGCCGAATATGAGATAGTACTACCCGATGGTACCGAACGCTGGATTAGCGCTGCCGCAAAGCCACGCTACAACAAAGAGGGTAGGGCCACCAGAATGGTAGGTGTTACCTATGATATTACCGAAAGCAAAACAAACGAGCGCCGTAAGGACGATTTTATAACCATTGCCAGCCACGAACTTAAAACGCCCATTACTTCGCTCAAATCATCCTTGCAATTGCTCAATCGCATGAAAGATGCGCCATCGCCCACAATGCTGCCCAAACTAATAGAACAAAGCAATCGCAGCATGGAAAAAATTAGCACTTTAATTGAAGACTTGCTTAACGTAAGCCGTATGAACGAGGGGCAGCTTCATCTCAGCAAATCAAAATTTACTATTGCAGATATGCTTAACCAGTGCTGTAACCATGTTAGGGTTGCCGGCAAGCACGATCTTATTTTTCAGGGAGATACAGGTTTGCAGGTTTTTGCGGATGAACATAGGATAGACCAGGTAGTGATAAACCTGGTGAACAACGCGGTGAAGTACGCGCCAAACTCGCGCGAGATCTACCTTATTGTTGAGAAGGAAGGCAATATGGCCAAAATATCTGTAAAAGATAACGGCCCCGGTATAACACCCGATAAGCTGCCGCATTTATTTACCCGTTACTACCGGGCAGATTATTCGGGCATCCAGTACTCGGGCCTGGGCCTGGGTTTATATATCAGTTCGGAAATTGTACGCAAACATGGTGGAAAAATTGGCGCAATAAGCGAACTGGGCAAAGGCAGCACATTTTGGTTTACCCTGCCATTATAAATATAGTGACTGGAATGATTGAAATGCAGATTTGAAACTGATTGTTTAAACTTATATTTTTAGGCCCGTTATTAAAACATTATCATATTAAAAGAGTATTAATAATTTTTAATTAAATAAACCCATTAATCACCTTAATGAGCAACTATCCAAGTCACTTTAGCAGCGATTTGTTACTGACAATATTATCACAGGCAAAAACCGCTACCGCTATTCACAGCACGGATGATATGATCATCGAAACAGCCAATGACGCTATGATTGCTGTGTGGGGAAAAGATAAAAGCGTAATAGGTAAACCCATTGAAGAAGCCCTGCCCGAATTGAAGGGACAGCCATTTTTAGGTTTACTGCAAAGTGTACTGCACACCGGCCAAACCATTGCAGGCACCGATACCATGGCCGAGTTAATGGTTGATGGTGAACTAAAACCCTTTTATTTTGATTTTGAATACCGCGCTATAAAAAATGATGCAGGTGAGGTGATATGCGTGTTACATACTGCTACCGATGTTACAGCGCGATATTTAAGCCGGCGCCGCGAAATAGAGCTGGAATCTGAATTACAGGCCGCTAATGAAGAGCTTGCGGCAACCAACGAGGAACTGGCAGCGGCAAACGAAGAGCTGGCAGCAGCAAATGAAGAGATGAGCTCATCGAATGAGGAACTGGCCTCGACCCTGGAAGAGTTAACCGTAACCAACGAGGAACTGGCCGAATCGCAGGAGATACTGCAAACACTAAACTACAACCTTGCCGAAAGCGAAGCGCGTTTTAGGGCTGTGGTAACACAGGCCCCGGTAGGTGTTTGTATCATCAGGGCGCATGATCTGATGATACAGGATGTGAACGATGCGTACCTTAAAGTTGTTGGCAAGGAGCGCGCCGCTATGCACAACCGTACCATTTGGCAGGCTGTACCCGAAGCCGCCGCGGCATACGCGCCAATAATGAATAAAGTGATCAACACTGGGGTATCATTTTCTGCAACAGAGCATGAACTTCAGTTGGTGCGTAATGGCGTAATACAATCTGTTTTTGTGAACTTTGTGTACGAGCCTGTAAGGTTTGACGATAACAGTGTAAAAGCTATTATGGTTGTAGCCGTAGATGTTACCGAACAGGTTGAGGCCCGCAGGCAAATAGAAGCCGCAGAAGAAATGCTGCGTTTGGCTATAGATTCGGCAAATATGGGCACCTGGATGGTAGACCTTGCAACCGATAAGCTAACCATTTCTGAACAGGCCGAAAAAATACATGGTGTTGCACACGGTGCAGCCATGACATTTACAGCTGCGTTAAATTTAATAGCGCCAGAGCATGTAGAGAAAGTGGGCAATGCCATTGAACAGGCCATAAAAACCAAAAACAGCTTTGAGACAGAATATATTATAAACCCACTGGATGGTTCAAAGCCGCGATGGTTAAAGGCTACCGGTAAAGCATATTACGATGATCAGGATAAGCCGGTAAGCGTATCAGGCACTATGATAGATATTACCGAAAGCAAGGCCTATGATCAGCAAAAAGATGATTTTATAAGTATAGCCAGCCATGAGTTAAAAACGCCCGTAACAAGTTTAAAGGCAGCATTACAGTTGCTGGATAGGATGAAGGCCAACCCATCGCCTCAGGTATTGCCAAAACTGATAGAGCAGAGCAACCGCAGCATGGATAAGATAAGCACCCTGATAGAAGACCTGCTTAACCTGAGCCGGATGAACGAAGGGCAGCTGAAGCTGGATAAAACAAAGTTTACCATTGCGGATATGCTAAACCAGTGCTGCAACCATGTAAGGGTGGCTGGTAAACACGAACTAATTTTGCAGGGCGATGAACAACTGGAGGTAATGGCTGATGAACACCGTGTAGACCAGGTTATAGTTAATATGGTAAACAACGCTGTTAAGTATGCGCCAAATTCAAAACAGATATTTTTTAATGTAGAAAAGATAGATAATATGGCAAGGATATCTGTAAGGGATACCGGTCCGGGCATTGCCCCCGATAAATTGGCCCACCTTTTTGAACGTTATTATCGTACCGATGCATCAGGCTATCAAAATTCGGGTTTAGGGCTGGGTTTATATATCAGTGCCGAGATCATACGCAAGCATGGCGGCGAAATAGGGGTTGACAGCGAATTAGGAAAAGGCAGTACTTTTTGGTTTACCCTGCCATTATAAATTTTGATCTTGATGAATTGTGATCCTGAGTTTGTTGAAGTATTTGCGAGGTTACCAATGTTTTGGCCGGTTCACGTAACAGCTTTAATATTTGGCAGCACAAAGCAATTTTAGGCTGGTTACACATTAACACCTTTTAAAACCAAAATTGATTTTCCACCGTAATTTAAATATCATTTTATAATTAAATAAACTGTATATTTAATTTGTTAATTTAAAGTATTGAATTCCCCTTTTCCGATCCCCGTTAACGAAAAAGAGCGTTTAGAAGCGCTTGAATCTTATCATATTTTAGATACACTGCCCGAAGTAGATTTTGAGGAGCTAACCTTACTTGCTTCACAAATTTGCCAAACCCCCGTAGCATTAATAAGCCTGTTAGACGATAAGCGCCAATGGTTTAAATCTATTATTGGCGCCGATGTTAGGGAAACCCCAAAAGAACATGCTTTTTGCGCGCATACTATTGTAGCTACAGAAGATATCATGATTGTTAGCGATGCACGTGAGGATGCAAGGTTTGCTGCAAACCCATTGGTTACGGGCAACCCCAATATTGTGTTTTATGCGGGTGTGCCACTTATTAACCAGGATGGTTATGCGTTAGGATCGTTATGTGTTTTAGATACAGAACCCAAACAGCTAACTACTGAGCAGGTAAAATCCCTTAAAATACTGGCCCGGCAGGTTTTAACGCAGATAGAGTTGCGTAAAAAAGTAACCGAGCTGGAAGCATCCAATACCAAACTACTGGAAACAAACACATTTATACAGAAATTTGCCATAACTGCGGCCCACGATATTAAAAACCCGTTAAGCAGCATACTGCTTACATCGCAGGCGCTGCAAATGCGGCTAACCAATACCGGTGACCAAAAAAGCCGTAGCCTAGTGGGGTTAACCATCAGCGCCTCTAAGCGCTTGCTTACACTGGTTGATGAGATGCTTAATTACTCTAACGAACCCGCCTTGTTACTTTCAGATCAGCGCTGTTTGCAGTTGAACAAGTTGCTTAAAAGCGTAGTGGAATTGATTGATGTGCCACACAGTGTTAAAGTTAATTTTCCGAAGGTTGAGCATACACTCACCTGCTCGTCGGTAGCGTTAGAGCAGATATTTCTGAACCTGCTTACCAATGCAGTGCGTTATAACGACAAGCAGGAGGGTATGGTTAATATCCAATTCAGGGAAGAAGGCAGCTACTATAAGTTTAAAATATCAGACAACGGCATGGGTATCGCCGAAAAAGATCTGCATAAGATATTTGAGAAAGCGGTTACTTTAAACGCATTAGACCGATTTAATAAAAAGGGTAACGGCATAGGTTTACACACCGTAAAGCTCCTGGTTGAGAAATTACAGGGTTCTATCCACGCCGAATCAAATATTGGCGAGGGAACCGTGTTTATATTCTCTGTAAAAAAGAACATACAATTGCCTGCCGAAGGTGCTACTGCCGCTTAATATCAGCAATTACGTTATCCAATTGCCTGTTAAAATCTTCGGGCTTTTCTATCATCGGGAAATGGCCCGTATCATGCACTATAAATAATTTATAAGGGATCCTCTTTTTTACCAGCCCGGCGGTATCATTGGGCACATAATCACTATTGATGAGGTAAAGTTTCTTTTTAAGTCTCAGCAGTTCGTTGCTTTCGCTAAAGTTACTATCCCATGCCAGGGCGGCAATAGCAATGGTAGAATCAGCGTGGGCCACATCGTTTAAAATTCTATCCCTGATGCTTTTAGGCGTAGTTTTATAAAACAATTGTTTATTAAACCAATCAAAGGCTACGGCTTTAAAATTCTTCTTCATGGCGCCTATGGCTTCTTCATACTCCTTCTTGTCCTTAACGCTATCCTTAGAGGCTATACCAACCGATTTAAAGTTATCTACCCCAACCAGTGCCAATACGTTTTCGGGTGCGTCAACAGCCCCTTGTAAAATAATGTCGCCCGCCATAGAGTGGCCAACCAGTATTACATTCTTCAGCTTCAACTGGGCAACCACGTTTTTAATATCCTGCCCATACGCCGCAGTGCTCCAATCCTTACGGTTCTTACCCGATTTGCCAAAGCCGGGCAGGTCTATAGTAACCACCCTGTATCTTTTGCCGAAATAGGCCACCTGTTTTTCCCAGTAGGTTTTATTGATGCACCAGCCATGTACAAATAGGAGGGTGGTATCGCCGGTGCCTGTATCGGTATAATCTATCCGCACATTGTTGCTTGCCACGTTTGTGGTGATGGCCTTATCATCATTTACAGCATTGGTGTTTTTTGGCTGCGGGTTATTGCAGGCAAACACAGTCAGGCACAAACCAAAAGCCGCAGTATAGTGAAATAGTTTCATGAGATGTGGTGATCTAAGTTTTACAATATTACTGCTTTATGTAATGCAGGCATAGCCATTAGAGACGATTTAACTAATTTTAACGGGTTTAATCCCACACTATATACCAGGTTCCTTCATCATTTTTGGCATAGCTAAGGCCATCGCTCATCTGGTGAACATCGCGGCCTTCTTTGTCGTTGTAGTAATTTTTACGTTCGTATATACGTATGCCGCCGTTTTCGCGCTGCAAAAATACTAATAAAGCGTTCATCGACGGGCCTATCTCATGCAGCCACTGGCTTTCACTTTCTTTTACAAATGCCGAACTCATAACTTTAATATTTAGGTACTTATAACATTTTCCGTGCCGAAAAACACGTGCTTTCATAAACAGGTTAACACATTTAAATTTGTTCATTGTTATTTACATGATGGAACAATTAAGCTTTTTTGATAATGCACAGGGCCTTAAACTCCCAACTGAATTAATGGATTACCTGCCCAATACTTTTACCCGCCAGGAAAGTGCAGACCTGATGCAGAAGCTAAAAGCAACCATACAGTGGAAACAAGAGACCATCCAGATGTATGGTAAGCTGCTAAACACGCCCCGCCTTACTGCCTGGTATGGCGAAAACAGCAAGACCTACGCCTTTAGCGGCAAAAAATACGACCCGTACCCATGGACGCCGGAGTTGCTGTTCATTAAACAACGCGTTGAACAAGCCGCCGGAATGGCGTTTAACAGCGTTCTGCTGAACGATTACCGTAATGGCAATGATTCTGTAGCCTGGCATGCCGATGATGAGCCAGAGCTTGGTATAAACCCCGTAATAGCCTCGGTAAGCTTTGGGCAGGTCCGGCGCTTTGATGTAAGGCACAAACAAGATCATAAACAGAAGTACTCGGTAGAGCTGGAGAATGGTTCGCTGCTTATCATGAAAGGCGACCTGCAGCACCATTGGGAACACCAGGTGCCCAAATCAACCAAAGCCTTAAACGAACGGATAAATTTAACTTTTAGGGTGATAAGTTGAGTTAACTTTAAAGAAAATATATTTAATAATCAAATTATTATGTTGTTTATATGAATATTTTGTTTACATAAAGACAACGGGAATAAATTAAAATAAAATGTTAATTTTGTTGATACCATCATCTTAAAAACCTGATATGAAGAAATTAGTCCTGCTGGCAATTTGCCTTGGCTTTAGTGCCATTACCTTTGCACAAAGCACCATTAAACCTGCTGATGCAGGTGTTACCTACGGCAAAGAGGTTACTGCCGATAACGCTTTAAACACCGAAGCCCTAAGCAAAACCCTGAGTACCGATAGCGTTTACAATGGTAAAATTACCGGTACCGTAGTTGAGGTTTGCAAAAAGAAAGGTTGTTTCATGAAGATCTCGCAAGCCAATGGCGCCCCAATTATGGTGCAGTTTACCGATTACGCTTACTTTATGCCGCAAAATATTGTTGGCAAAACAGTAGTGGTAGAAGGTAAAGCCAAAGTAAAGGAAACATCAGTTGAGCGTTTGAAACACTACGCCGCCGATGCCGGTAAAAGCAAAGAAGAGATAGCCGCCATAAACACGCCTAAGAAAGATATTTCTATTATGGCAGATGGTGTTTTAGTGGTTAAATAAACATATTCTTCACCTGTCATTTCGAACGAACGTAGTGAGGAGAAATCTTATACATCATGCTTGTTTATGATATGCATGGTGCATGGCGTATAAGATTTCTCCTCGTACCTCGTACCTCGTTCGAAATGACATCGTTTAAAATATTCAAAAGCCTGTAACCTTACAGGCTTTTTTTGTTGGAAGTTATAAGCTATAATTCCTAATTTCAATAAATAGTATCTACCTAATACATCCTGAGTATCCATGAGCAATTCATTGTTAAAGAACTTTAAAAGCGGCGCTGTACTATCCTTTGGCGAATTGCTGTTAAGGATAGCACCCGATGCAGGTGGCAACTGGTTAAATGATAACACGCTCCCAACCTACATAGGCGGTGCCGAGCTAAACGTAGCAACCGCTCTTGCCCTTTGGGATGTGCCATCCCGGTACATTACCGCATTGCCAAATAACGGATTATCAGAGCAGATCATCGCCTATCTCAATAAAAAGAACATCAATACATCTTCGGTATTTTACCATGGCGATAGGATAGGCCTCTACTTCCTTACCAAGGGGAAAGATCTGAAACATGATGCTTTGATCTATGATCGCGCCAATTCAGCTTTTGCAGGTTTAAAGGCTGGTATGATAGATTGGGATAAAGTACTTGATGGAGTTAGCTGGTTCCATTTCAGTGCTATCTGCCCGGCCATCAGTCAGCAGGTGGCCGATGTATGTTTAGAGGCCCTTGAGGCGGCATCTGCAAAGGGTATCACCATATCTGTTGATCTGAATTATCGCTCTAAATTATGGCAGTATGGCAAACAACCACAGGATGTTATGCCTGCATTGGTTAAGTACTGTGATGTGATAATGGGCAATATCTGGGCGGCCGAAAAAATGCTGGGGATAGAGGTATTCGGCGACATTCATGAGTCGGGCCAAAAGAGCATTTACCTGAAAGAAGCGCTATCATCATCAGAACGAATTATCGGGCAATTTCCCAAATGCAAAGCCGTAGCCAATACCTTTAGGTTTGATGAGGCTGATGATATAAAATACTACACCGCATTGTTTATTGACGGAACTTTTAATACCTCGCACGAATATTGTACTACAACAATTGTAGATAAGGTAGGCACCGGCGATTGTTTTATGGCCGGTCTTATTTACGGCTTTTATAACAACCAGCCGGCGCAGCAAACGTTAGATTTTGCAACGGCGGCTGCGTTCACCAAATTGTTTATAGCAAGCGATGCCACAACAAATAGCGTTGAAGAAATTATTGGAGCAATAAAGTATGAATAAGAAAAATAAAGTTGTTGATGCCATTTTATCGCAGGGGATGCTGCCATTGTTTTTTTATGAAGATGCAGAGGTAAGCCTGGAGGTGATCCGTAGTATGTATAATGCCGGGGTTAGGGTGTTAGAATATACCAATAGGGGGCCGGAAGCGCTGAGGAATTTCTATAGCATAAAACAAAGCGCAGAGAAGGATATGCCTGAGCTGTACTTAGGTATTGGTACTATTAAAACCGGACTGGAAGCAGAAGCCTTTGTAGATGCCGGTGCCGATTTTATTGTATCGCCCATTATCGACAGTGAGGTAGCCCTGGTAACCAATAACTATGATATGCTTTGGATCCCCGGTTGTATGACGCCTACCGAGATCCATATCGCGCAGCAGTATAACGCTAAACTGATCAAGATCTTCCCGGCAAACATTCTTGGTCCGGCCTTTATATCGTCCATTAGGGAGCTTTTCCCGGGGCAGTTATTTATACCAACCGGCGGTGTTGAGGTAGAGGCAGCCAATATAGCCGAATGGTTTCGATCAGGTGTTTGTGCAGTAGGTATGGGTAGTAAACTGATAAGCCGTAATGTGTTGGATAAAAGGCTCTATCATCAGTTATATAATGATACACTTAAAGCGCTTGAACTTGTTCAATTAAGCAAATAGTTCTATTGATGTCCCCGCAGGGGCTATCGCAAAGCACCCGGTAGTATAAAATTAACTCTGTGTTCTTTGTGGTTTTCTCTTTGTGTTCTCTGTGGTAAAAATGAAATAATTACTTTTACACCCACATGGAACAAAAATCAAAAGACCCGCTGCACGGTAAAACATTAGAAGCCATCCTGAATGCTTTGGTTGCACACCTGGGCTGGGCCGAGATGGGGTACCGTATCCGTATCAATTGCTTTTTGGATACTCCCAGCATTAACTCCAGCCTAAAGTTTCTCCGCAAAACCCCATGGGCGCGTAAAAAGGTAGAAGATCTGTATATCGAGTTTTATAAAGAAATAGAGAAGTAAATCGGATAGGCGAGGGCTTGTGCGATTCCCTCCCAACGGGAGGGTGCAGGGAGGGGTTCTTAACACGAGGCGTTTAACCCCTCCCCGCCACTACACAGGCAGCCGCACCCCTCCCAAGGGAGGGAATTGAAAAAACACTACCCGTGCTTTTTCTTCATGTTCATTTTTGCTTTGGTGCCCGAACTATAGTTGTACGTTTTTGAGTTCTCGGGTTTCTTTTCGTGGAAAGCTTCGCCCGGTACGTATTGGTTCGGATCGGCCTTAACGGGTTTCTTAGCCTTTTCCTTATCAGCCTCTTTTTGCTTGCGGTCTTTCTCTAAAACCAGATCCTCAGGCAATTCAGCTTTTTGCATTTTTTGCCCGGTTGTTTGCTCAATACGGCGCACCTGGTCAAGCTCAAGATCGGTAGCAAAGGTTAAAGCTAAAGTTTCATCCTCCGCATCAACGGTATGGTTTTCAATATGTTTGATGTAAACGGCTTTGTCGGCCGGCAGGTCAAGATGAATGATGAAAGGGATCTCCGTTAGGTCAAGCTCCGTTTCCTCAGTCCCTTCGTTAGCGATGATGAGCACACGCAGGCTGCTATCCGCTTTAAATTCGCTGATATCATTTACCTTGTTATACTCGAACGATAGCGGGTTTATCATGGCAACCGCTTTACGCAGGCGGTTGGTCAGGTTTTTATAAATGGTTTCGGCGGTAAGGCGGGTATTGGCAAAAACAACCGTTTTGGTGAACATCTCCTCATCGTACAGGAAAAGATTAAGCAGGTTTAGCTTGGTGCCAAAATTGGGTACGTGGTACAACATCTGCGGGTGAACGGGTAATTGCTCTTCAGGCAGTTCCTCTACCTCCACGGTTGCCGGTAGCTGCATAAAAGGCGCTATCATCTTTTCAAGCCGCTCGTGCATTACCTCGGTAAATATTAAATGCTGGGCGCGACCAATACTGTTAGCCAGTTCAACCACAGGTAATTGCAGGCCTTTCTTAATGATAAGCTGCGCATCATCCACAGCAAAAAAATCAACCTTATTCAGGTTAAGCCCAAGTTTCAGGTAAATAGCGCGCGCCCTGTCGGGGGTAGCCACCACTATGTCTGATCCTTCGGCAAGGTCATCCATATTCTGCTCGGTTGTTTGGCCGGGGTGCAGGCTAACAATGCGGATGGTTTTATTGCGGTTCAGCCTGTCGAACTGCGCTAGTATCTCAAATACCTTTTCCTGGTCGGGGGCTAATATCAGCGCCTTTGGCGTACCATCGGCGCTATGTTTAAAACGGTTAAGGGTAGCCAAAACCAAAACGGTAGTTTTACCGCAGCCTTCGGGGCCAATGGCAATAACATCCTGCCCGCCAATAATGCGGTTAAGTGTTTTTAGCTGTATTTCCTTAGGGTTGGTAAACCCTGCTTCAGTAACTGCTTTTATTAATTGCTTATTCAGCTTAAATTTCTCTGCCCACGCCATTTCAAAAATATAAAGAATGCAAAGATACCAAAACCATCCCGCTTTTAAGATTATCGGATGATTATCCGCAATCTGGCATAGCTGATCTTTTCTAATCGTGGCTATGCCATGCTGGTTATTTTACTCACCCGGTCATTGCTTCGCTCGACCACCCTCTCTTCGCTGCGCGGAAAAAGGGTCAATCAACTCTTCACCCTTTGCGAAACAGAGAGGGTCGCGCACGAAGTGTCGCGGGGTGAGTAAATTTAAAAAGCAGCAAGGATGATGCATCTCCACATTACGAAATTTCAATAGTCCTGACCGTAAAACCAGCATTATGAAGCTTGTGGCTTGGTATTGTAAACAGATATTTACTACTTTTAGCTGTTAAACCTACAATTATGAAAAAGCTTTTCCTGCTGTCGGGGGTGTTTTGCATCCTGGCTTCATCCGCGTATGCGCAACAAAAGTTTAATGGACTGGATGCCAATATGGGCAACATCTACCGCACATCAGATGCGGTGAGCCGCTCCATCAGCCCCGAAAACTTTACCGGCGAAAAGGGCAAAGGCGGTATGGCCACAACGGGTACCGGTGCAGGAGCGTCGCGCGATCTGGGCCAGACCTGGAAGGTTAGCCCAAGCGTTATCATCAAAAAACATACAACCTTTACAGTTGCCGAAATTGACGGCGAAGGTGCTATACAACACATTTGGATGACGCCAACCGGTAACTGGCGCAACTCCATTATCCGCTTTTACTGGGATGATGAGGCCACGCCATCTGTTGAAGCGCCCGTTGGCGATTTCTTTTGTATGGGCTGGGGTAAATACGCACCCGTAACCTCGCTGGCGGTGGTGGTAAACCCGGGGAGTGCTTTTAACTGTTACTGGCCGATGCCGTTCCGCAAAAAGTGCCGCATCACCATGGAAAATATAGATAATGAAGATATGGTGCTGTACTACCAGGTTGATTATACGCTGACCAAAGTACCCGAGGATGCAGGTTATTTCCACGCGCAGTTCCGCAGGATAAACCCGCTGCCCTATAAAAAGGATTACGTTTTGGTGGATAGCATAAAAGGCAAGGGCCAGTATGTGGGTACTTACCTGGCTTATGGCTCAAACAAAAACGGCTGGTGGGGCGAAGGCGAGATCAAGTTTTTTATGGACGGTGATACCAAATTCCCAACCATTATAGGCACCGGTACTGAAGATTATTTTTGCGGATCGTACAATTTTGAAACACGTAAAAAGAATGCCGACGGCAGTGAAACCCGCGCATACACCGAATTTAGCGGCCCCTACACCGGCCTGCCGCAGGTAATACGTGGTGATGGCTTATATAATGTTGCCCAGCGCTTTGGGATGTACCGCTGGCATATAACCGACCCGATACGCTTTGAGAAAAACCTAAAGGTAACCATACAGGCTTTGGGCTGGCGCAGCGGCGGCAGGTATATGCCCCTGCAGGATGATATTGCATCGGTAGTATTTTGGTACCAGACAGGCCAGCACGGCCCGTTCCCCAAGCTACCATCAAAAGATGAACTGGAGGTGAACTGATATTTATGAAATTATGCGAAATGGGAAACTAGATGTTGCCGGAACGTCGAATAGCATTAATTTACCGGGAATTTAACTAAAGGGCATACAAGCTGCGCTTAAATAATTTATCTTGAGCCGACCAATTTTTAAGAGAATTTAAACCTGTATAAATGTCAAAAGACAAAAGTTTTGCTGCCGTAGCGCTTATTACCTCCCTGTTTTTTATCTGGGGATTTGCACTTAACCTTAACCCGATACTTATCCCGCACCTTAAAAAGGCCTGCCAGTTAACAGATTTTCAATCATCACTGATAGATTCGGCCTCATACATCGCTTACTTTTTGCTGCCCATCCCCGCGGCACAGTTCATGAAAAAATATGGCTATAAAGGCGGTATTATTTTAGGCTTGCTGCTTTTTTCGGCAGGGGCTATGCTGTTTTACCCGGCTGCCGCGGTACGTAATTATGCTTTCTTTTTGGGGGCACTATTTGTGGTTTTCTCAGGTATGGCATTTTTAGAAACAGCAGCAAACCCGCTGATCACCTTAATTGGCGACCCAAAGAGCGCTACCCAGCGTATAAACTTTGCACAATCATTCAACGGTATGGCAGCGGCATTTGCGCCCTATATAGGCGGCACTTTTATTTTATCGGGCACGGTTTTAACAGATGCCCAAGAAAAGGCTATGTCGCCCGAAAAACTCAATGCTTATTTAAATCACGAAGCTTCATCAGTACAGCTACCATTTGTTATTATAAGCATAGCTGTATTATTGGTTGCCATATTTGTGTGGCGTACGGCATTCCCGGTTATCAAGGAAGAATCTCCCGAAATGCGGGAAATTGAAAATAAGCCATTATTTGGCCGCATTGCAGCTTTAACAAAAAATAAGCACCTGATGTCGGGCGTGGTGGCCGAGTTTTTTTATGTAGGCGGGCAGGCATGTGTAACCAGCTTTTTTATACGCTATAGCGAGCACGTGGCTGGTTTTGGTGAACACCACGCGGCTAAATTATTAAGTATAGCATTGTTGTTATTTATGTTTGGCAGGCTATCGGGCACAGCTTTAATGACGGTAATCAATCCTGTTAAACTTTTGGTTACTTATGCTATCATCAACATTGGGCTTATTGCAGCAGCCGTAACTTTACATGGCGAGGTTGTTGTTTATATATTGATGGCCGTATTATTCTTCATGTCTATTATGTTCCCAACCATATTTTCGTTAACTATAAAAGACCTGGGGCCACAAACCAAGCTGGGTTCATCATTGGTAATTATGGGCATTGTAGGTGGCGCTATATTGCCGCCGGTAATGGGCCGTATCTCTGATGTATCAAACATACAGGTTGCTTATATTGTACCGGGCGTTTGTTTTGTTGCGATACTTTGGTTTGCGCTGAAGAACCTCAGGGTTAAGCATGTGGAAATAGTGGCAGGGCATTAATGAAATAACCACTTGCCATTTCGAACGAGGTACGAGGAGAAATCTTGTTCATTATGAAAGTTTGCTATGCTGATCGAACAAGATTTCTCTTTATCGTTCGAAATGACATTTTTTTATGAAAAACAACTATGGATCTCAATTTAAAGAATAAAATAATTATAGTAACAGGCGGGGCGAAAGGCATAGGGGAGGGTATTGTTAGGGCCCTTGCCGCAGAAGGCGCTATGCCTATAATTATTGGCCGAAGCGAAGAGGATAATAAACAGGTTGTTGCCGATATAACCGCCAGCGGCGGCCAGGCAGGTCAGGTTGTTGCCGAGCTTACCCGGCCCGAGGAATGTGAGCAAGCCGTAAAAGCTATAGCCAAACAATACGGCCGCATTGATGGCCTGGTGAACAACGCCGGCGTTAATGACGGTGTTAGCCTTGAAGATGGCAATTATGCAGATTTTATGGCATCGTTGCATAAAAGTATGGTGCATTATTACCTGATAGCACACCATGCTTTGCCACTGTTAAAAGAATCAAAAGGGGCCATACTCAACATCACCTCAAAAACCGCTGATACCGGGCAGGGTAATACATCGGGCTATGCGGCCTCAAACGGGGCCCGCAACGCGCTTACGCGTGAATGGGCTGTTGAACTGTTGAAGTATGGTATCCGTGTAAATGCCGTAGTGGTAGCTGAATGCTGGACCCCGCTTTATGAGAACTGGATAAACACTTTGCCAGACCCTGTTGCAAAACGTAAAGAAATAGAAGCTACCATACCACTCGGCAAGCGCATGACTACCACAGAGGAAATTGCCAATACGGTGGTTTTCCTGTTGTCAGATCGTTCCAGCCATACCACCGGGCAAATTATTTATGTTGATGGCGGGTATGTGCATTTGGATAGGGCATTGGCTAACGCGTAGATAGTTATACTCTCCAATAGGGCATTGTAGCTTTGTCGTTTTCCCCCACGCGCGTCAATTGCTTTGTTGTCACGCTTTTCGCAATAAGGGCTTGGGGAGAATTTTGTCAAAGACGTGATACTTCGCGTCTCCTTGCTGTCGCCAAATACCCCCAAAAACCTTGTCCCATTTCGTTCCATTTACGGAACAAACGGAACAAAGTTAATATCAATAATGATCTGAAAATCAATAGGTTAATGTATAATGCTAAAATGTTTGTTTCCGCTTTCCAATATCCGGAAAAGGGCGTTCTAAGGCCGAAAAAAGACGAATTAAAAGTGTTTTTATATCGTGTTTTGCCCGGTGTTTTTTTGGTCCATTTTTGCAAAAGTGGAACAAAAGCTTATTTTTATAATTGATTTATAATAAGGTTTTAAACCAAAATTATGAAGTAATGCTTTATATAGAGCGCTAAAATTAAAATTGCAATACCTTCACTATCAATATGTTCCATTTGTCCCGGTTGTTCCGTTTACAATGGGACGGAACATGCTGACTTGTCCTGAAATAGGTTGACAAAAAAGTACCAAATGAAAAAGACAATTAATAAGTCATCGATCATCCGGGAGTATTTTAAAGGAGGGTCTGGTTTTCGTACCTTATGTATCAAATATGGCTACGGATCA
>NZ_JBAZRC010000059.1:0-26377 GCF_041663085.1 Mucilaginibacter sp. | reverse complement strand
CAGGACCCGATCTAACGCTATCTCTTTTCTTCTTCTCTGCCATTACCTATCTCCATATGGTTGTTGATCCGTAGCCATATTTGATACCTAAGGTACGAAAACCAGACCCTCCTTTAAAATACTCCCGGATGATCGATGACTTATTAATTGTCTTTTTCATTTGGTGACTTTTTTGTCAACCTATTTCAGGACAAGTCAGATTGAAGTAAGATTAAACACAATAATTGGCAACTTTTTTCGCCCCATTTCGGCCTCAATCCGGCTTTTTTATCTTTTTTAAAGGCAGGGAAATTTATAAATGTAATAATATAAAATATTGATTTATAAATACTTATACATTTTATGCTTGTCCCATTTTGTTCCATTTTTTGCAGTTTTGGAACAGGTTTTTCTTGTGTAAACTATGTTAGCCCGCCCCTAATTCACCGGGGTAAGCCTGGCTAAATACTGATCAAACCCATCGTCAAATAAAACCTCCGTTACCCAACCTTCTTCAGCTGCAACAATTGTTAATGTTTCCTGATCGATATAAAGCCATTTAAACCAATCTGTCTTTTGACCTTTGTAAACGTACTGGTAAGATAACTCCCCGTAGTAATCATCACTATCCGGCAATTCATCTTCATATAAATAAACAATATCAGATGAATCGAAGATGAGTCGCCCACCCTCATTTAACAAAGTTTTGGCATGCTGCAAAAATATACGCAGATGCGCAATAGTACCACAAAGCCCTATCCCGTTCATCAATAATAATAGGGTATCGTATTTCCCTGTGTGATAATCAAAAATATCCTTCGCTATGGCATGTTTTACACCACGCTGCAACATAATGGTTACGGCCAGTTCTGATACATCCAGCGCTGTTACATCTAATCCTAATTCCTGCAATATTAAGGCGTGACTGCCTGCCCCTGCGCCTATATCCAGTACCTTCCCGTAGCACCTGCTCAAAGCCATATTTTCGAGGTCGGGCAGTTCTTCTTCGGTACGGAAATATACATCCAATGGCATCTCTTCTTTTGGGCCGTAGGTGTTGTTTATCCAAAGTTTATGATTACCGTTTTGTTTAAAATAATCAAACAGGGCATTACCAAATATATCTTTCAAGTGGTTGATAGTTTACAGGGCAAAGAAAAGCATTGCGTATTAAAGTTGGTAACACTTTTTACCCACAACAGTAATAACAGATTTGGTAATATCCCAAAATAGATGGAAATTGCCCTAAGGGGTTATGTACATAAAAAATCATTCCCGGTAATTAATGTAATCATTAGATTTTTAAAAAATCCATATCGTTTCCAATCGTAAAAAACACATAAAAAAAATGAAAAAAGTAACGGGCCTGGGCGGCATATTCTTTAAATGCGACGATCCGCAGGGAATGAACGAATGGTACGCCAAAAACCTTGGATTAGGCACCAGCGAATACGGAACAACCTTTGAGTGGCGGCAGGCCGGCGATCCGTCGAAAACCGGATCTACATCCTGGTGTACTTTCCCGCAGGATACCAAATATTTCAACCCGTCGGCTAAGCCATTTATGATAAATTACCGGGTAGAAAATATAGTTGCGCTGGTAGATGAACTAAGAAGCGGGAATGTAACCATCATTGATGAAATTGCGGAATATGATTACGGTAAATTTGTTCATGTGCTGGACCCCGAGGGGAATATTATTGAACTTTGGGAGCCCAAGGATGAGTAAAGCAATGTAGATGACAATGTAAGTTACGCCATGTCAACATATTTTGTGTTAGAACTTGAAAAGGCCCTCCTAACAACGTTAGGGCGGGCCTCACATATTAACATGAAAAAAATTTACTATTGGTAAAACCCAACGGGTTTATATAAACATGATCCTTTTTACCTGGTTATAGTGGTTTATTACCCGTTTACTACTTCGCCGCCGTTGATGTGGATCACCTGCCCTGTTATAAATGAGGCATCATCTGAAGCGAGAAACACATAAGCCGGCGCCAGTTCTGATGGTTGCCCGGCACGTTTCATGGCCGTTTCGCTACCAAACTCTTTTATTTTTTCTTCATCAAAGGTTGATACGATGAGTGGCGTCCATACCGGGCCGGGGGCAACCGCGTTTACACGAATGTTCTTTTTTACCAGGTTTGTTGCCAAAGATCGTGTAAATGTGGTAATAGCACCTTTTGTTGATGAATAATCTATGAGATTTGGTGATGAGCGATAAGCCGTAACCGAGGTAGTATTGATAATGGTGTCTCCGGCTTTCAGGTAATCCAATGCCGCCGTGGCGAAATGAAAATATGCGAAGATGTTGGTTTTGAATGTAGTTTCCAGCTGCTCTTCGGTAATATCTTTAAATTCCTTTTGGGGCATTTGTACACCGGCGTTGTTCACCAAAATATTCAGCTTGCCTAACCCAGCCACCGTTTTTTCTACCGCGCTACGGCAAAAATCCCGGTCTTTCACATCGCCTTGTATCAGCAGGCACTGCCTTCCTTCGGCTTGCACCAGGCCTTGTGTTTCTTCAGCATCTTGGTTCTCTTCCAAATATACAATAGCCACATCAGCCCCTTCGCGGGCGTAATGCACCGCAACGGCCCGGCCAATGCCGCTGTCGCCACCTGTTATCAGGGCAACTTTTTCATGGAGTTTCCCGGCAGCTTTGTAGTTTGATTTGATATACTCGGGTCGCGGGTCCATTTCGGCTTCTATGCCTGGCTGATGGTCCTGCTTTTCAGGTACCTGTATTCCTTCTTTATTTTCCATATTGATTACTCCCATGGTTTTAAAACAACCTTTACGCAGTCGTCTTCTTTTTTGTCAAACATTTCATAACCTTTGGCTACCTCGCTTAGCGGTAAGGTGTGACTGATAATATCATCCAGCACAACCTTTTCTTCTTTAACAAGGTCAATAAGGTGGTCTATATAATTTAGTACCGGCGCCTGCCCCTGTCTGATGGTTAACCCCTTATCAAACATGCGGTGCATCGGGAAGTTGTCGTAAGTAGAACCATAAACACCCATAATGGTCACCGTACCACTTCTGCGCACGGCTTTAAAGGCCATATCCAATACTTTCATGCTGCCTACTTCAAAATTCACTAGTGCTTTGGCTTTATCAAGAAGGGTGCGTTCGGGCTCAAAGCCTACGGCATCAACACAAACATCAGCCCCGCGCCCCCCTGTCATTTCACGGATGGCTTCTACCACATCAACCTCATCGGGATTAAGCGTATCTACCTTGTTCACCGCGCGTGCTTTTTCTAAGCGATAATTTAATGGGTCGATGGCGATAACCCGGCTTGCACCGTTTATCCAGGCGGCCTTTTGCGCCATCAGTCCAACCGGACCCGATCCAAAAATGGCCACTACCTCTCCGCCCTTTAGTTGCGCCCAATCAATAGCCGACCATCCCGTCGGGAATATATCCGTCAGGAAAAGCACTTGCTCATCGGTCATATTGTCGGGTACTATCCTTGGGCTGATATCCGCATAGGGCACGCGTACATATTCGGCCTGGCCACCACTGTAACCGCCATACAGGTCGGTGTAACCAAATAAGGCAGCGCCTTTTTGATCCATCATATCCCCATTGGGGCCGTAATGTTTATAGTTGGAGTTTTCGCAGCTTGGCGAAGCGCCGTGGTTACAAAAAAAACAATGCCCGCAGGCTATCGGGAATGGTACTACTACGCGGTCGCCTTTTTTAAGGTTGGTAATGGCCGCGCCTACCTCTTCTACAATGCCCATAAACTCATGCCCCATGATCATATCACTGGTTTGCGGTACGCCCCCGCTTAAGATATGCAGATCGGATCCGCAAATGGCTGTTGAGGTTACTTTCAGAATAACATCCCTCGGGTCTTCAATACGCGGGTCATCAACGGTGTCGTAGCTAATGTCGCCTGGTTTGTGAAATACTGCTGCTTTCATGAGTTTTTATTTTACAAGTTTTGTTAGTTATGCATACAACACCAATAATTAAATTATAGTTTTAAGAAATAAAATATTGTTTTACAGTAGTTAAATTTCTTGCAAATTAGTATTTAACGCAATTAAAAATTAGTAATAACCGCATTATAAAGGTGTAATTAACATGAGCATACCTCATATAAAAAAAACGATGCGAATGATTTGGTTAAACCCTTAACTTCACGCCCAATTATATGCTGAAATACTATGAAGCTACACACTATTGATACCGGCTTTTTTAAACTCGATGGCGGCGCAATGTTTGGCGTTGTACCAAAATCGCTGTGGAATAAAACTAACCCTGCTGATGCTAACAACCTTTGTACCTGGGCCATGCGTTGCCTGCTGATTGAGGACGGCAAACGCCTGATACTGGTTGATACCGGCATAGGCAACAAACAGGATGAGAAGTTTTTTAGTCATTATTACCTGCATGGCGATGCTACGATGGATAGCTCATTAGCTGCCAAAGGCTTCCACCGTGATGATGTAACCGATGTATTTTTAACCCACCTGCATTTTGACCATGTTGGCGGCGCGGTTGTACGTAACGGCGAAAAGCTGCTACCTGCCTTTAAAAATGCCACTTATTGGAGCAACCCCCAGCATTGGGATTGGGCTGTAAACCCTAACGACCGCGAGAAAGCATCATTTTTAAAAGATAATATTTTGCCGATACAGCAAAGTGGGCAGCTTAAGTTTATTGATGCTGTAGATGGCGTAACTTTTACCGACGATATCAGCATACGGTTTGCTTATGGCCACACGGATGCCATGATGCTGCCACTGATCAGTTATAAAGGCAAACAGGTTTTATACATGGCCGATCTGCTGCCGTCTATCGGGCACCTGCCCCTGCCCTATGTGATGGCTTATGATATGTTCCCATTGAAAACTTTGACCGAAAGAAAAGCCTACTGGAACGAGGCTGTAGAAAAAGAATACATCCTTTACCTGGAGCACGACCCAATAAACGAGTGCTGCACACTACAACAAACCGAGAAAGGCATTAAGGTGAAGGAAACATTTAGGTTAGACGAGCTATAGGTGAAGCTCTAAATTCTAAAACGCTAAATTCTAAATTATAGCGGTACTGCTAAAAAACTTAGGGTTTTAGAGTTTAGGATTTATATTCTAATATATCTCCCGGCTGGCAATCCAAAGCGGTGCAAATAGCTTCTAAAGTTTCTATACGGATGGCTTTGGCTTTCCCGGTTTTTAAAATAGACAGGTTGGAGATGGTGATACCCACCTTGTCACTCAATTCATTTAGCGACATTTTGCGCCGGGCCATCATTACATCAAGGTTAATTATTATGGGCATGGCTATATGGTTAACTCCTGTTCTTCCTTTAATTTACCACCTTGTTTAAAAGCTTCGGCAAGGATAAATATCAGCATAGCGCCAAGCAGCAAACCAAAATTAAACGTTACGGTATTGATCACCTTTAAAGGCGCATGTATTAATATGGTTTGTTTGATATAATCAGTCCATTGGTAGGCAAAATCGGCAATGGCATAAATAATCAATCTTATCCCTATTTTCCTGATCAGTTTAATGCATTGCGGTTCAAACATCTTCCCGTTATAAATATCTACTATCACTCTATTACAAAACGTTGCCATGTATAACAACACGCGTATCATCAGGAACGCAAGTAATACACGGCAAACTTTTAACCATTCGGGCGTTTTACCACTCGCGTCTACCACACGTATGTCGGCAGTTACGTTTATATCCCTCAAAAGATAATCTTTACCTATGCGCAGCGTATCATTTTTTGTGCCCGGGATGATATTACCCTGTAGCACAGCATCTAAGGCCGGGCCGGATGGTGTATGGGCATTTAACTCATCATTTGTGCTGTTAAATGAGTCGGCCCAGCCATCGGCAAACCCTCTGTAAAGGCTTGGTGCGTAATTTTGCAGAAAAAACAATGCAAAAGTGATGTAAACAAGAATTTGCAACGTGCGTATTTTTTTCATTATTGCTAAATTGATGGATGCAAATAAAATTAATATTCATCACAAATCAAAATATATTTATTGAATTACAATAAATATTAACCCTAAATCAACCAATCATTTATATTGTTCATTTTATAGTAAAATACTGGCTTTGTTAGGTAGAAAGTATTATTTTTAGAAACAAATTTGTAGCTTTGCACGTTCAATTCTAAATTAAAGAATCGAGGTTAATAAAATAAATGAGACAACTCAAAATAACTCAATCCATTACCAACCGTGAGTCGCAGTCCCTCGACAAATATCTTCACGAAATTGGTAAAGTTGACCTAATAACTGCCGAAGAAGAAGTAATCTTAGCACAGAAAATTAGAGAAGGCGACCAGGCTGCCTTAGAACGCTTAACAAAAACGAACCTACGTTTTGTGGTATCGGTAGCCAAACAATATCAAAACCAGGGACTTACCCTTGGCGACCTTATAAACGAAGGTAACCTGGGCCTTATTAAAGCTGCAAAACGCTTTGATGAGACCAAAGGTTTCAAATTCATATCATACGCCGTTTGGTGGATCCGTCAATCAATATTACAGGCCATTGCCGAGCAAAGCCGTATTGTTCGCTTGCCGCTGAACCAGGTTGGCTCGTTAAGTAAAATAAGCAAGGCCTTCTCAAAACTTGAGCAGGAATTTGAGCGTGAGCCATCTCCGGAAGAACTTGCCGACATACTGGAAACCACAGTAGATAAAATATCAGATACGCTGAGCAACAGCGGCCGCCATGTATCAATGGATGCACCGTTTGTACAGGGTGAAGAAAATACACTATTGGATGTACTGGAAAACCAGGAACCAAACACCGATTCTATCCTGATTAACGAGTCGTTATCTGAAGAGATCAAACGCTCTTTATCAACCCTTACCGAGCGCGAGCGCGAGATAATCGTTCTGTTCTTCGGTTTGGGCAGTAACCACCCGTTATCACTGGAAGAAATTGGCGAAAAATTCAATTTAACCCGCGAGCGTGTACGCCAGATAAAAGATAAGGCGCTGCAGAGGTTACGCCATACATCAAGAAGCAAGATCCTGAAATCATATTTAGGATAACTAATAGTTAAAAAATACAAGCCTCCGTTTAAACAAGCGGGGGCTTTTTTTTGTTATAAAGGTATGGATCCATCCGGCTACGAACATCTTAGCCCTGCCGAAGCAATTGACTACCAGAACGAACTGCGTAGCAGGATACAAATACGCGAACTGCAAAAAACCATTAAAACCATAGCCGGGGCCGATATATCGTTTAACAAAAATTCAGAACTATTGTATGCGGGTATCGTGATGTTTAAATACCCCGAAATGCAGGTGATCGCTACCTCTACCGCTATATCACACACATCCTTTCCATACATATCAGGTTTGCTTGCCTTTAGGGAAGTACCGGCCTTATTTAGTGCCTGGAATAACCTGTATACAAAACCCGATGTGCTGGTGTTAGACGGGCAGGGTATTGCTCACGAACGCCGCATGGGTATTGCCACACACTTTGGCTTATTAACCGGCGCGCCTACCATAGGCAGCGCCAAAAGCAGGCTGTATGGCAGGTATGAAGAACCAGCTGATAAAATATTTGCCGAAAGCCCCATGTACGACAAAGGCGAGCTGATAGGCATCGCCCTGCGCAGTAAAGAACATTGCAACCCAATTTACATTTCGCCGGGCCACAATATCAGTATGCAACAAAGCGTTGATGTGATAAAAAAATGCATTCGTGGCTACCGCATACCTGAACCTACAAGGCAGGCGCACCTCTTAGTGAACAAAATAAGGATAGAGAACGGAGAAGATAAAACTAAGCAGTTGGGGTTGTTCGATTGAGCTTAAACCATACATGGCAAACATCCGCACCTTAACGTGGTATTTTTACAAACCCATATTGGCATGGAACACCGGTTTCAGCATTTCTGCCATTTTCTACATTTTAACGTATGGGCCAAGGGTAACCGGCTTTATGTTTTTTTGGAAAGCCATTGGTTATGCATCAACCATATTTCTGCAAAGTTACAGCGCAAAAAACGTGTATATGTATTACCGTAATGCGGGTTATAGCATAAAACGCATGTACACCTATGCCCTGGCTGTTGATATGGCCATTTTTATCCTGATGCTGCTTATTTTATTCACCGCTCTCCACTTTTTTGCCCCACATTATGTATACACTAAGGGCCGATAGTATTGAACTGGCTTTTGATGGCCGGAAGATACTGCAGGATGTTCATCTATCATGCAAACAGGGCGAAGTGATTGGCCTGCTGGGCCGTAACGGTTGCGGTAAATCATCCTTGCTGAAAATCATCTTCGGTACGCTGAATGCCGCCCATAGATATGTGGGGATTGATGATCAATTTATACATAAGGGATACCATAACAACCGCATAGCTTATTTACCACAGCATAACTATTTACCTACTAATATCCGGATAGATAAACTGGCCAGGCTGCTGGTTGACCCGCTTTCGTGGGATGATTTTGCAGGGTTGCCCATCTATCAGCGTTACTTTAATAAGAATGCCGGGCAGGTATCGGGCGGCGAACTGCGCCAGTTGGAAACGATGATGATCATCCACAGCAGGGCCGATTTTATTTTGCTGGATGAACCGTTCACCCACATCTCTCCCATCCAGGCCGATGAGTTTAAACCAGTGATACGCGCTTGTGCCAAACGCAAGGGTATTATTGTAACCGACCACCAGTATTACAACATATTAGAGGTAAGCGATAAGGTGATCCTGTTAAAAGATGGCTGCACAAAACACATCACCAATAACGAGGAATTAATTACTTACGGTTATATTAGCGGTATATAATTGATAAACAACATGACTATCCCAATTTATCAGGCCGATGCTTTTACCGACAAGTTGTTTGGTGGCAACCCTGCCGCTGTTTGTCCGCTAACCAATTGGCTGCCCGATGCTACCATGCAAAAGATAGCATTGGAAAACAACCTTGCCGAAACCGCTTTTTTTGTAAAGAATGAGAACGGTTATTTACTGCGCTGGTTTACGCCCGAACTGGAGATAGACCTTTGCGGCCACGCTACCCTGGCATCGGCACATATATTATTTACCGAATTGGGGTATGATAAGGATACCATTTATTTTGACACCGTAAAAGCCGGAACGCTGGTAGTAAAGCGTGACGGCGATAAATATTCAATGGATTTCCCATCGCGCCCGCCATTTGCTGCTGATAAACCAGAAGGCCTGATTGAAGCGCTTGGCGGTAAAAAGCCAAAAGAGATATTGCGCAGCCGCGATTACTTTTTGGTTTACGATACCGAGGAAGATATTCTGGATATGAAACCCGACCATTCCGCTTTGGCTAAGATAGATACCCTTGGTGTTATTGTAACCGCACCCGGCAAGGATGTTGATTTTGTATCACGCTTTTTCGCCCCTGCGGCGGGTGTGCCTGAAGACCCGGTTACAGGATCCGCACATTGCAACCTGATACCCTACTGGGCTGGTAAATTGGGCAAAAACACGTTGCACGCATACCAGGTAAGCGCCCGCAAAGGCGAACTTTGGTGCGAATTAAAAGGCGACAGAGTTGTGATGGCTGGTAAAGCTGTTACTTATCTTAAGGGAGAGATATACGTTACAGTTTAATAATAACTTGTTATCAGACGTTCTTACGGAACGAAAAGAAACGAATCCTATAATCCTACCAATGAAACGTCCCTATGGAACGAAAGATGAATATCGTTAAACCATTAACGATAGGTGTTATTATGGGATGATACCGCTTTGTACTGTCATTCCGTAGGGATGTTTGGTTGTGGAACTATGGAACGAAAGATGAATATCGTTAAACCATTAACGATAGGTGTTATTATGGGATGATACCGCTTTGTACTATCATCCCGTAGGGATGTTTGATTGGTAGAACAGAAATAACAGGCAAGCACGTTCCATAGGAACGTTTGGTGATGATCAGATTTTACTTATCTGCTACCGTTAAAAATAAACCTGATTGCAGTGAAAAGCCCGCAGCAGCGCGATGGGAATGAGCGCAGGCAAGCGAGGACTTGTAACGAAAAGCAGGTACAAACACAGATAGCAGCACTTCATTTGCTTTACATACCCTTATATATGGCATTCAAATCTTTTCCATATTTAAATAATAAATCGCCCTTTAAAATTTGCTCACAAAATGTATCTTTCGGGTTCAATTGCAGTGGGGGTTTATTAATTTTTCAAACCATATACCATTAACAATTCAAGGATAACAAATGCAACTTACCAAGTTAGAAATCAAGGGCTTCAAGAGCTTTGGCGATAAGATCACCATTAATTTTAATGAGGGTGTTACTGCTATTGTGGGCCCTAATGGCTGTGGTAAAAGCAATGTAGTCGATTCTATCCGTTGGGTTTTGGGGGAGCAAAGCACCCGCGCCCTGCGGTCGGAGAAGATGGATAACATTATCTTTAACGGTACCAAAAGCCGCAAGGCGGCCAATCTTGCAGAAGTATCATTAACTTTTGATAATACCAAAAACGTTCTCCCTACCGATTTTTCGCAGGTTACCCTTACACGCAGGCTTTACCGTACCGGCGAGAGCGAATATCGCTTAAACGACGTACAGTGCCGTTTAAAAGATATTACAGACCTGTTTTTAGATACCGGTATAGGTGCCGATTCATACGCCATCATCGAACTGAAGATGATAGACGAGATCATCAACAACAAGGAAGGATCGCGCCGTAATTTGTTTGAAGAAGCATCGGGTATTTCTAAATATAAGCTCCGTAAAAAGCAAACCTTTAGCAAGTTAAAGGATACCGAAGCCGACCTGGAACGTGTGGAAGACCTGCTATTTGAGATTGAGAAAAACTTAAAAACGCTGGAGAACCAGGCAAAAAAAACCGAGCGTTATTATAAGCTGCGCGATCAGTATAAAACATTGAGCATCTCGCTCGCATCGTTCAGGATAGCCAACTTTAGTAAGGCGCTGGCTGCAATTGAAGAGAAAGAACAAATACAGCGCGAGCAAAGATCGGGCATTGCCACACAGATAGATACTTTGGAAGCTACGCTACAGCAAAACAAGCTGGACAGCCTCACCAAAGAAAAAAACCTTGCCGCGCAGCAAAAGGCCAGCAATGAATACACGGCAAAGATCCGCGCCTACGAAAGCGAGAAACGGGTAAAAAACGAACAATTAAAGAACGCGCAGGATAAAGAAACCCGTTTAAAAGAGGAACTTGAACGCGATAACAACCAATTTAAGCACGTACAATACAACATTAAGCGCTTAAATGAGGAAAAACTGCAGGAGGACGAAAACCTGCAAACCATAACCCAGCGCGTTGCTGAGTTAAAAGAAGCCGTTGACGAACTACGTGCCGAACAGGCCGAGGCCCGTAACCACCTAAACGAGCTGAACAGCATAAACGGCAGGTTGCAAAATCAACTTTACAAGGCCGAAAAGGATATTGATATCCTGAACATACAGCAGCAGGCGCTTGAGCAGGAAAGCCAGCGCAATATGGAGGATACGACCAACAAAGAGGCAGAACTTTCGCATTTTAATAAGGTGGTAGCCGAGTTGGACAGCAGGGTTGAAACCTTAAAAAGCGAATACGAATTGGCGGTTGAGGCCGAAAATAAACTACAGGAGCAAATAACAGAAACCGAAACCGGGTTAAAAACTGTAAACGATAGCATAGCTGCCGACGGCCGTAAACTGGATGCCAAACAAAACGAATATAATCTTACCAAAAGTTTGGTTGATAATTTGGAGGGCTTCCCGGAGTCGATCAGGTTCCTGAAAAAGAACACCAATTGGGCCAAAACAGTCACCCTGTTTAGCGATATATTGTTTTGTAAGGAAGAGTACCGTGTAGCAATTGAAAACTACCTGGAGCCTTTAATGAACCACTACGTGGTGAATACTTATGATGAAGCTATTGCAGCTATCAACCTGTTAAGTAATTCATCAAAAGGGCGGGCGCAGTTTTTCATTCTTGATAATTACGAAGCCACGAAGCCGGCAGATAAAACCCTGGTGGACGATGCTGCTATCCCTGCCCTATCTGTTGTGGAGGTTGAGGAGCGTTACAAACCACTATGTAATCATTTGTTAAAGAACGTTTATTTGGTTAACGATGCTACCGAGCAGGATATCAATGGCATCCAACTACCGGATGGTGTGGTACTGATTGGCAAAAGCGGCAAGTTCAACAAATCAAAACATACCATGGCCGGTGGGTCTGTTGGGTTGTTTGAGGGGAAACGTATTGGCCGGGCAAAAAACCTGGATAACCTGTTAAAGGAGATAAAACAAGCCGAAACCCGCATCCAAAACTTCAGGAACAATAGTGAAGAATTGCAGAGCCGTTTATCGGCCTTAAAGCAATCGGGTAAGGCTAATGAAGTTAGGCAAAAGCAGTACGAGCTTAACCAGTTGAATACCGAACTGGTTACCGTTAAAACAAAACAGGAACAATACCAGGCCTTTATTGAGAACAGCCTAAACCGCAAGCAGGATATTGCCAACAAGGTGGCGGGCATCAAAAATGAGATACTAACGCTTGGCCCACTGCTGATAGAACTGAAAGAACAAAAGCAGGCCCAGGCCGACCTGATGCTGGATAAGCAACAGGCGTTTAACGAGCTGAACGAAATGGTATCGGTGCAGTCAAACACCTATAACCAGGAAAACATCCGCTTCCATCAGCAGCAAAACAAGGTATCGGGCCTGGTTAAAGACCTTGATTACCGCGAAACGCAGCTGGAGCACCTTGATATCCGCATCAAACAAAACAGCGCCGAACTGGAAAAGGTGAAGGCCCAGATCATGGAGAACCTGCAGCAAACCGGCGACAGCGACGAGAGCCTGCTGGAAATGTACGAGCAAAAGGAAGCCCTTGAAAAAGGCACCGCCGAAGCCGAACAGGAATACTATGCATGGCGCGCCGCCATTACCGAAAGCGAGAACGAGGTATCGAAACTAAGGCAAAAGAAAGACCAGGCCGAGGCCATAGAGAATGAACTGAAGGACGAGCGCAATAACCTTAAGCTGGAACTGAATGCCCTGCGCGAGCGCCTTTCTGTTGAGTTTAACGTAGATATTAACGACCTGCTTGACCTGGAAGTTAACGAGGCCGAGAACGAAGACGAGATCCGCGACAAAACGGAGAAGATGAAACGCCAGTTGGATGATTTTGGCGCTATAAACCCCATGGCCGTTGAAGCTTATAACGAGATGAGCGAACGACACGCCTTTATACAAGGCCAAAAGAAAGATCTGGCCGAAGCAAAAGCATCCCTCCTGGCCACCATACAAGAGATTGACGATACCGCCAAAGAGAAGTTTATGGCAGCCTTTATTATGGTGCGCGAAAACTTCATCAAGGTATTCCGATCTTTATTTAACGAAGAGGATTCATGCGACCTGATCCTGAGTAACCCTGATCAGCCGCTGGAATCGGATATCGACATCATTGCAAGGCCGAAAGGTAAACGCCCGCTGTCTATCAACCAGCTTTCGGGTGGCGAGAAAACACTGACGGCTACGGCCATCCTGTTCTCGCTATACCTGTTAAAACCTGCCCCATTCTGTATTTTTGATGAAGTTGATGCCCCGCTTGATGATACCAATATTGATAAGTTTAATAACATTATCCGTAAGTTCTCGAAGGAATCGCAGTTCATCATCATATCGCACAACAAGCGCACTATTGCCTGCACCGATATTATTTACGGCGTAACCATGGTTGAGCAAGGTATATCCAGGGTGGTACCTGTAGACCTGCGCGAACTGGCAGATTAAAAAACCTCATAAAACAAAAAAGAGGCCGGGAGTTAAACTCCCGGCCTCTTTTTTGTTTGCAGGCTAATTTATTTCTTAGCCTTTGTGTTATTGTATATCATACCTCTAAAATACTTCTTCCCTTCAACTTGCAAACCAACCTCGCGGGATTGATCAACGCTTAACTTTTGGAGTCTTGAAAGGCTTTGTATCTGTTGCTGCGGTAAAGAGAAATTACCGTTTTTAACGTAATTAAGGGCGTATGAAAATAACGACTCTGTTGGGTCGCCAAAATCTTTGCTGGCATCATCACCGTAAAGTTTCCCTCTGTATAAGCCTTTTTCTGGGGTCATTCCGGCATAATAACCACCATTACCTGCAGAATTTTTTGTTTCAAACTGTGGGATATACATCTGGTATTTATTAATATCTATATCAAAGAAACCAACCGGTTTACCATAAGTTGTCGTACCTATCAGTTGAACATCCATTACAGGTATTAAATTATTTATGGTTAGTTCGCTTGCAGATGCAGTAGAACCTGTAACAATAAAAAATACATGGTTTAAGTTAAGCGTTACCGGCACATCCGTTTTTGAGAATTTAACGGTATTGCCTGCAATGGTGTAATCAAAATCAAAATAAGAATAGATTTGGTTTCCATCCTTACGTAACTGGTTCTTTAAAATAGTGGCTTTGCCATCGGCCATTGTTTTAGTGAAATTATAGGTAAACATTGTAGAACCATTTGTACTTGCAGGTGCAATAAGATTACTCAAATACTGGGCAGTTTCCACAAATCCCCCCCCGTTGTAGCGCAAATCGACAACAAGGTCGGTTATACCACCGGCTGAAAAACTGTTAAATGCAGCATCAAGATATGGTTTGGCATTGGCCTTTGATGTAAAACTATTAAATACAATGTATCCCACTTTTTTATTATTGCCGGCATCAACAATCTTCGAGGTTAAAACAGGGTTTACTGTATAAGTACCTGTTGACAGTGTTACATCAAACGTATTGCCATCTGGTTTTTTTAGCGTAAGGTTTATAGTGCTTGAATTTGAGTAAGCATTGATCAGGAAGTTAACATTTGTACCGCTTCCACCGGCACCACCATCATACTTTAAACCACTACCTGTACGGCCGTTTATCGCAGTTATCTGGTAGCCTCGTTTAAGGCCCTTAACATCTGCCGGCGAACCCGGGTAAACATATTTAACCCTGATATCAGTATTAGCATCTATCCAAACGGGAGCAAAACCAAAATCACCTTTTATGCCGTTCAATTCGCCGGATACACTGCCATCATCTATAAACGAGTATTTAGCGTAACCGGGGGCAGGTGTGTAATATTCATACGGTTTACCGGTTTCGGGATTGGTACTATATTGGGTCATCGCATCAATTTCTGTTTGCAACGCATCAATATCGTTTGAACCGGTAAAGCTGCGTGGCTTAAATGCATCGTAGGTGGGCAGGCTGGTGTTCCAGTAATACACCTGCTGTGCATATAAAAAAACCGAATCCTTTATCAAATCAAGTGCTGATGCGGTAACGGTTGGGTTATTACCGTTGTTATTACCCCCATTATCAGTTGGCGTTATCTTTTTATCTTTTGAACAAGATGCTATAGCCACTGTTACAACGAGCAGAGATAGGTAAAATATTTTCCTCATAGTTTATATCAATTATATTCGAGTTAACGATAGTAGTATTTATATATTATATTGTTTAAGTTATATTATTTCAGTTGCTGCTAAATAATCAATTCCGCAAACTTCGGCACATAAACTATCTGTATCAGAGTTACCTATCATTACAAGGTCGCGCCTTTCAAGGTTATGCTCTTTCATCAGCAGATTTAACGTTTCTGGTTCGGGCTTGGGCAGGGTTTCTTCCGTAAAATAGCAGGTTAAATACGTTTCTAAACCATGCCATTCTGTTTGTCGCATTTTATTCAGCTGCATTTGCGGGTTGCCATTTGTTACTATAAATAGTTTTTTACGATCTAAAACTACCTCCTGTATAAAAGTAAGCATATTTTTATATAGAAGCAATTTTAATGGCAAGCGCGCTGTTAACAGCATTATCTCTAAATTCTTGCGGTATTTCTCATCTACATTTAACTGTGATACAATGGTGTCAAACACTTCACCCTCTCCTTTCTTTGTATACGTATCTATCATCAGATCGGTTGTCTGCGAGGCACTATTTAATTCCGTGTACTCCAACAAGTTCGCAAAAAGGTAATATATCTGGTAGTAATAATCTTTAGCCGGGTAAAGTACATCGTCCAGCTCAAAAATAAATGCTTTTTTGCGCGGGTCTATATCGCTATAAGTTATTGTGGCCATTTATAAGGGTAATATTATATTCTTTAAATAATTGTTCAGATAATAAAAGCACAGCAGCCTCCTGCGTATTAAGCAGGTAGATAGCATCAATGCCGTTGTCTAATGCAAGGGTAAGCATTTCGTGAGCATAGGTATCTGTTGCGGGGCTGGGGAGTTTCAGGATCCCCATAAATACGGGCATTTCGGTAAAATCACCTAAAACAACCTCATCATTTATTAAACTGTTTTTTAGCTTATGGGCCTGTGCCGATGTAGCTGATGTAATAAGAACCTTCACCTATAAATTATTTACAATTAATCCGTCTTTCATTAGTATAGTCCGGTCGCTCATGTCAGATAGTTCCTGGTTATGCGTAACAATTACAAAGGTTTGGTTAAAATCGTTACGGAGCTTAATGAATAATTCATGCAGCTCCAGCGCGTTTTTAGAGTCGAGGTTACCTGATGGTTCATCGGCAAATATCAAAGCAGGATCGTTTATTAATGCCCGGGCCACAGCAACACGTTGCTGCTCGCCGCCAGATAGCTCTGCCGGTTTATGGGTTGTCCTGTCGCCAAGACCAAGCATTTCTAACAATTCTTTTGCTTTTTTCTCGGCTTCGGCACGTGGTACACCTGCTATAAATGCGGGGATACAAACATTCTCGATAGCGTTAAACTCTACCAGTAAATGATGAAACTGAAATATAAAGCCTATTTTTTGATTACGGAACGCGCTTAAATTTTTATTATTAAGTTTACTAACCTCCACATTGTCAATAAACAACTGGCCCGAATCGGGGCTATCCAATGTACCCAGGATATTTAACAATGAACTTTTACCCGCACCGGATGCGCCCACAATGGTTACAATTTCGCCGCGCTTTACTTCCAGATCAACCCCTTTTAAGATATGGAGCTTACCGTATGATTTATTTATTGATTGTGCTTTAAGCATGGGCGAAGTTAGTGAATAGAGATTAGTTAATTAGTGATAAGTTACCAAAATTGGCAGGGCGAAACGCTCGGTTATACAAATATTACAAATCTCTAACGTGTACCATGTAATCTTTAAAACGAAAATAGTAGCTTTACCGCAAATTCTTCAAATAACATGAACATTCACGAATATCAGGGCAAAGCGATACTAAAAAGCTTTGGCGTAAGAGTACAGGAAGGCATAGTTGCAGATACACCTGAAGAGGCTGTTGCTGCTGCTCAGAAAATGAAGGAAGACTTTGGGTCGGACTGGACAGTTATAAAAGCACAGATACACGCAGGTGGCCGCGGTAAAGGCGGTGGTGTAAAACTGGCCAAAAATGCCGAGCAGGTTAAAGAGATAGCCGGCAAGATCATCGGTATGCAACTGGTAACCCCGCAAACCGGCCCTGAAGGTAAACTGGTTAAAAAAGTTTTGGTTGCGCAGGATGTTTACTACCCCGGCGAAAGCGAAGTAAAAGAATATTACATAAGCGTATTGCTTGACCGTGCTAAAGGCCGCAACATCATCATGTACAGTACCGAGGGTGGTATGGATATTGAAGAAGTTGCACACTCTACACCAGAGCTGATACACAAAGAAGAGATTGACCCTAAGGTTGGCTTACAAGGTTTCCAGGCGCGTAAAATTGCCTTTAACCTGGGTTTATCGGGCGATGCCTTTAAAGATATGGTAAAATTCATCACTGCTTTATATAAAGCTTATGATGCTACCGATTCATCACAGTTTGAAATTAACCCGGTGTTAAAAACATCTGACAATAAAATTTTAGCGGTTGATGCTAAAGTGAACATTGATGATAACGCTTTATACCGCCACCCGGATTACGCCGCTATGCGCGATACCGACGAGGAAGACCCTACCGAAGTTGAAGCAAGCAAAAGCAACCTTAACTATGTAAAGCTTGACGGTAACGTTGGTTGTATGGTTAACGGTGCCGGTTTAGCTATGGCTACCATGGATATCATTAAAATTGCCGGTGGCGAGCCTGCTAACTTCCTTGATGTTGGCGGTACTGCTAACGCGCAAACGGTTAAGGCTGGTTTTAACATCATCCTTTCAGACCCTAACGTTAAAGCTATCCTGATCAACATATTTGGTGGTATTGTTCGTTGCGACCGTGTTGCACAGGGTGTAATTGATGCTTACCATGAAATTGGCAACATCCCTGTACCAATTATTGTGCGTTTACAAGGCACCAATGCTAAAGAAGCAAAAGAACTGATCGATAACTCTGGCTTAAAAGTATTCTCGGCTATCCTTTTAAAAGAAGCTGCAGACAGGGTTAAAGAAGTGTTAGCGCTTTAATTTTTAGAGATTAGAGACTGGTTAATTAGTGATTAGTTAACCTGAAAAATATAAGGGAGCCATTCGGCTCCCTTTTTTATTGATCAGTTTTGAACGTAGGCGCTCGATGTGGTAAGCTCTACCTGCGATACTTTGCTGTAATCGGGCACAAAAGTATCGGCGCTGCTCAGTGTCATATCCATTTCAAAGCTTTGCGGGTACGGCGTATTTAACAAACTGCCTTTGGGTATATAGGGTAACAGTTCTGCATAGGTTTGAATCTGGCTGGCGTTTACCCGTCTGTATATAAACATACGGTGCAGGTCGCATGGTTTTTTCATACCTGCCGCCCCTATCATTTGTATGGCGCTACTCACCGTTTGCTTATGAAAATTTGCCACACGCACTTTTTTATCATCTACAACCAGGCCGCGCATCAGGCCTTTATCCTGTGTAGCAACACCCGTTGGGCAGGTATTCATATTACACTCTAAAGCCTGGATACAACCAAGCGCAAACATCATCCCGCGGGCGCTGTTGCACATATCGGCACCCAGGGTAAAGTTCTTTACCAAATCAAAACCAGTAGCCACCTTACCCGATGCGATCAGTTTAATATGTTTTTTAATATCAAAACCGGTTAGCGCATCATATATAAAAGCCAGAGCCTCGCGCAGGGGCATACCAACCGAGTTGGCAAACTCCAGCGGTGCTGCACCTGTACCGCCCTCGCCCCCATCAACAGTAATAAAATCGGGGTATGTATTTGTTTTGATCATGGCCTTGCAAATAGCCAGGAACTCGCTTTTATGGCCAACGCATAGTTTAAAGCCGATAGGTTTACCACCCGATAGCTCACGCAGTTTTTTTATAAAATCCATTAACCCGACAGGGTTGTTAAACGCTGTATGATACGGTGGCGATACCACATCCTGCCCCATCTGCACCAACCGTATCCGGGCAATCTCGGGTGTAACCTTTGCAGCAGGCAGTATGCCACCGTGACCGGGCTTTGCCCCCTGCGAGAGTTTTATCTCGATCATTTTTACCTGTGGCAACACCGCACGTTTAGCAAAAGCATCTTCATCAAAAGTACCGTCGGTATTGCGGCAGCTAAAATAGCCTGTACCTATTTGCCATATAATATCGCCATTGGGTTGTAAGTGATAATCGCTTAAGCCCCCCTCGCCGGTGTTATGCGCAAAACCACCAATTTTTGCCCCGCCGTTTAGGGCCAGGATAGCGTTCTCGCTAAGTGAGCCAAAGCTCATGGCCGATATATTGTATACGCTTGCACTGTAAGGTTGTGTACAGTCGGGCCCGCCAACTTTTACGCGTGGGGAAAGATCAAGCGCGTGATGGTCTAACGCCGATATGCTGTGGTTAAGCCACTCGTAACCGTTTTCGTAAACATCCAGTTCGGTACCAAACGGGCGGGTATCATCAACCTTTTTAGCGCGTTGGTAAATTACACTCCTGTTTTGCCTGTTAAACGGCGTACCGTTGGTATCGCTTTCAATAAAGTACTGGTATATTTTGGGGCGAAGGTCTTCCATCAAAAACCGCAGGTGACCAAACACCGGGAAATTCCTGACGATGCTATGTTTCTTTTGTACCAGGTCATAAACCCCGATTATAAATACGGGCCCTAAAAGTAAAAACGACCATACTGCCGGTGGCCATATGATAGTCCATGCGGTAACCAGTACAAGTATTATTACAGCCGAAATGATAAATAGCTTCCTCATGCAATATAATTTTAATAAATCTACGCGCTTATCTGAATAATAAAAACATTATGGGTTTAATATTGGGCGTTAGGTGTCTTAAGATTGTAAATTTAAAATTAAAGGCTATGAGTTGTTATCTCTTTATGGAATAGTTAGCATACCTGCATCCTGTCTAATAAAACAAACATGAAAAAATCATTAAAACCCATCACAACCATTATTGCAGTAGTGTTATTTAGCCTTAATGCAAAAAGCCAAGCACTTTTAACCCCCGCAGAACTGTTGCATGCCTACCAAGTTAATGACAGCAGTGTTAATGCTATGTTGACACAGAAAGGGTATCAAATGCAGCGTTTACAAGAAAACAACGGAGAAAAAACCAACACATGGTATTTCCAGGTAAGGCAGGATGACTTCACTGATTTTAATTTGCTTAAAATTACTTCAGCACAAAAAACAGCTATCCGTTATTGGATAATGAACCCATTTTTCTTTAAGCAATTTATGGACACCCTTGTAAATGAAAATTACAAGTTTACGGAGTTTAGAATAATTGATAAAGAATACTATTTCGTTTTTAAAAATGGAGACAAACAACTTTTAGTAGGTCAAAAAAAAGTTACGGGTAAAGAGGATGATTACTTCGAGATCATGATCAATTAAATTGTCCATTTCTTATCATTAACAATTGTGCATTAATAATATAAGTTTAAACAAACATTATATCTATTAATATCGTTATTTAGCCAAATGTCTGCTGATTGTAATACTTTGAAAATACAATAGATGTTTAAACATCTATTGTTATCTTTGTTCTATAATTAATCAGAAACACAACTAAATAAAAAAATATCATGGCAACAACTAAATGGGTTTTAGACCCAATGCACTCAGAAGTACAATTTAAGGTAAAACACCTTGTAATATCAACAGTAAGCGGTTTCTTCAAAACATTTGAAGGCGAATTGACTACAGAAAACGAAGATTTTATCGGTGCAGAGATCGATTTTTCACTGGATGTGAACAGCATTGATACCACACAACCACAAAGAGATGAGCACTTAAAATCTGCTGAGTTTTTTGACGCGGCAACTTACCCGAAGATCACTTTCAAATCAACCTCGTTTACCGCTGATGGTGACGATTATAAATTAGTAGGTAACCTTACTATTAAAGATGTAA
Organism: Mucilaginibacter sp.; assembly: GCF_041663085.1. Lineage (GTDB taxonomy): Bacteria > Bacteroidota > Bacteroidia > Sphingobacteriales > Sphingobacteriaceae > Mucilaginibacter. The sequence goes on along the minus strand of NZ_JBAZRC010000059.1, from coordinate 5,112 downwards.
CCAAACCGGTTACCCTTGCAGTTGAATACGGTGGCAATGCCGGCGATTTTTATGGCAATACCAAAGCTGGCTTTGAAGTTACCGGTAAAATTAACCGTAAAGAGTTTGGCTTAACCTGGGATGGCGTAACCGAAGCAGGTTCTATCGTAGTGGGCGAAGACATTAAACTGAGCATGAACATACAGTTTGCTAAACAAGCGTAAATAGTTATCAGTGATTAGTTAATTAGAGATTAGTTACTGTTATAAATATAAAAGAAAGCCATTCGATAATTCGAATGGCTTTCTTTTTAAAACCATTTACCGGTTATATTTGCTTTACTATTATGCTGATAAAGATCTACCCCGAAAATCCAAACGAAAAAGCCATTGAACAAGTGGCAGATGTATTGCGCAAAGGTGGTATCATCATTTACCCTACCGATACAGTTTATGGTTTAGGTTGTGATATAACCAATCAAAAAGCCATTGAGCGGATTTGTAAGATCAGGAATATCAAACCCGAGAAAGCGAATTTTTCGTTCATCTGTTATGATCTTAGCCATATATCAGACTATATCAAGCCGATAGATAACACTACCTTCCGTGTGCTTAAAAAAGCTTTACCCGGGCCGTTCACCTTTATATTTAATGCCAGCCATGCCGTACCAAAGCTGTTAAGCTCAAACAAAAAAACGGTAGGTATCCGTGTGCCCGACAATAACATCGCCCGAGAAATTGTAAAAGTTTTGGGCAACCCCATCCTGTCAACTTCTATCCACGATGAGGATGATATTATCGAATACTCTACCGACCCTGAACTGATCTATGAAAAATACCAGGACCTGGTAGATATTGTAATTGATGGCGGCTACGGCGAAAACATCCCATCAACCGTGGTTGACTGTACATCTGGCGAGTTTGAAGTGATACGTGAAGGCAAAGGCGAACTGGAAGATTATTTATAATCCTATATTTGCCACGCTTACCCTTTTAAAATAGCATATTGGCCAGTAACCTCAAACAATTCGCAGAATTTATCAGATCATACGCTACCGGCGGTGGTATCCTTATTGCCTGCGTAGTTGTTTCGCTGGTAATTGCTAATACAGGTTTACATAATTCGTTCAATCATATCCTTGATACACCTATTGGCCCTTACACATCACTGGCCTGGATAAACGATGGTTTAATGGCCATCTTTTTCCTGCTGGTTGGCCTGGAGATTAAGGACGAAGTTTTAAACGGAGAACTATCAGATAAGCACTCGGCCACGCTGCCTGTATTTGCAGCCCTTGGCGGCATGCTGGTTCCGGCCGGCATCTATGCCATCATCAATCTGCATACCGCAACCAGCAGCGGCTGGGGCATCCCTATGGCTACGGATATTGCTTTTGTGGTGGCTATCATCAGCATTATTAAAAAACGCGTACCACAATCCTTACAGGTATTTATAAAAGCACTTGCCATTGTAGATGACCTGGGGGCCATACTGGTTATCGCCATATTCTACTCGGCAGGTTTGCATGTTACTTACCTGCTGCTGGCACTGGCTATGTTTGTTTTGCAGATGCTGTTTAACCGCTTTAATGTGCGTTACCTGCTGGCGTATCTTATCCCCGGTGTGTTTATGTGGTATTTCATCCATCACAGCGGCATTCATGCAACGGTGGCAGGGGTGCTAACGGCTATGGCTATTCCGCATAATGTTAAACTGGATTACTCGCCGTTAAAGAAATTGATCCACCTGCTGGAGAACCCGGTGAATTTCATCATTATCCCCCTGTTTGCGCTGGCAAATTCAAATATCAATATCCATGAAAGTTTGGCGGGTGGTAGTATCATCACCCCGCTATCGGCGGGCATACTGTTTGGCTTGTTATTAGGCAAACCTATCGGCATTACCTTATTTAGCTGGCTGGCGGTAAAACTAAAATTATCCAAACTGGCCGATGGCGTAAAATGGGCGCAGGTTTGGGGAATTGGTCAGCTGGCGGGGATTGGTTTCACCATGTCGGTATTTATGGCACTGCTCTCTTTTGCCGATGCTGAGTTACAAAGCCAGGCAAAATTCACTATACTGGTAACATCTGTATTGGCTGCGGTAACAGGTTACGCTATACTTGTAAGGATTAAAAAAACTAAGATTTAATACTGCCAATAAACGCCGGGATCTTATCCATATAATCATCTTCGGCAAGCAGCTTCACAAATGCGCTGCCTACAATGGCGCCGTTAGCGTATTCGCAAGCTTTACTGAACGATTTGTGATCTGAGATACCAAAGCCAATTATGGTTGGGTTTTTCAGTTGCATAGCTTTAATGCGGTTGTAGTATCCCTCAATGCTATCGGTAAGCTGCAGGCTGCCACCGGTTATGGATGATGACGACAGCAGGTAAATAAAGCTATTGCTCAATTCATCAATCTTACGGATGCGTTCTTCTGAGGTTTGCGGCGTAACCAAAAATATATTGCTCAGCCCGTTATCTGTAAAATGGTTACTGTACAGCATTTCGTACTCGTACATGGGCAGGTCAGGCACAATAATGCCATCCACCCCTGCTGCTGCGGCTGCCTTGCAAAAACGCTCTACGCCATATTGTACAATAGGGTTAACATAGCCCATTAACAAAACCGGGATATTTACCCGGCTGCGCAGATCTTTCAATTGCTCAAATAACAGATTAAGGTTCATGCCGTTATCCAGCGCTGTTTGAGAGCTATGCTGAATAGTCGGCCCATCTGCAACCGGGTCTGAATACGGGAAACCAATCTCCAGAAAATCCGCCCCTGCTTTTTCAAGTGCTTCGGCAATATCAACAGTGGTGTTTAACTCCGGGTAACCGGCCGTAAAGTATATAGAAAGGAGGTTTTCCTTTTTTGTTGCAAAAAGTTGATTCAGACGGTTCATGGGAGCAGTTGTATTAGCCATTTGCATGCAAAAGTATTGTTTATTAATGTTTTTACCACAGAGGGCACAGAGTTTTTTCACTGAGGGCTCTAAGCTTTACTTAGCTATTCAATCTCTGTGTACTTTGTGGATTTTTCTCAGTGTTCTCTGTGGTTAATTATAACTATAAAATTTATGGTATTTATTGTGCCCTCTGTGGTTAAATAACCACCATGCAACTAAATAATTTTGTTTTTGCTGATCCTAACTTCTACTTTAGGGCAATCCGTTTAACACACCTGTAAAAACTAAATTATGTCGCCGGCAATATTACTATCCTTCATCATTGGTTACTTTTTGGTATTGATGGTGATATCGTACCTCACCTCCAAAAAATCATCAGATAACGATACCTTTTTTGTGGCCAACCGCAATTCCAAATGGTACCTGGTAGCCTTCGGGATGATAGGCACTGCGCTTAGCGGCGTAACCTTTATTTCGGTACCCGGCAAAGTTGGCGCACCAAGCGGCGATCAGTTCGCCTATTTCCAATTCGTATTGGGCAACGCGGCGGGTTTTATTATCATAGCAACCGTTTTGCTGCCTTTATATTACCGGTTAAAGCTTACCTCTATTTATAGCTATATTGAACAGGCTTTAGGTACATGGAGCTACAAAACAGCCGCGGGGATCTTCCTGCTTAGCCGCACCATAGGCTCATCGTTCAGGCTTTATCTGGTTGTGATCGTATTGCAGAAGTTCATCTTTGATAGCTACGGCGTACCCTTCGCGGTTACGGTGCTCATCTGTTTGGTGTTGATATGGTCGTACACGTTTAAAGGCGGCCTTAAAACCATTATTATTACCGATAGCCTGCAGACCCTGTTCCTGGTATCATCGGTGTTCTTGTCAATATATTTCATCTGCCGAAGCCTTAATTACAACATATTTGAAGCTGCCGAAGCCATCAAGAACAGCAGCTACTCCAAGATCTTCTTCTTTAACGATTTCCTGGGGAGCCATTTTCACCTGAGCAAGCAATTTTTGGGCGGTTTGTTCATCACCGTAGGTATGACGGGGCTTGACCAGGACCTGATGCAGAAAAACCTCAGCCTTAAAAACATCAAGGAAGCACAGAAAAACATGTTCAGTTTTACCGCTGTGTTTGTGGTGATCAATATTTTCTTTTTAAGCGTAGGCGCACTGCTTTATATGTACGCACAGCGCAACGGTATCTCTGTAGCAAAAACCGATTACCTGTACCCTACCATTGCCCTGCAATATTTGGGTATTGTACCGGCCATGGTGTTTATGCTGGGCTTAACAGCGGCCACATTTGCAACTACCGATTCAGCACTAACGGCGCTTACCACCTCGTTTTGTGTAGATTTCCTCAACTTCAACAAACGCGGCGACGTGAACAGCAAAAAAATGATAAACGTAAGGCATTATGTGCATATAGCCTTTTCGGGGCTGATGTTTCTGACTATTATTCTGTTTAACGCCCTGAATAACGATGCTGTGGTAACCGCCATATTCAAGGTAGCATCATATACCTACGGGCCTTTGCTGGGCTTATACAGTTTTGGCCTGTTTGTGAGCTACAGGCAGGTGAAAGATAAACTGGTGCCTTTTATCTGTTTAATATCGCCCGCGGTATGCTATTTCCTGAGCACCGAATCCAAAGTACTTTTAGGCGGGTACGTTTTCGACAATGAACTTATCATTGTAAACGGATTAATTACCTTTGCCGGCCTGTGGCTCTGTTCATCACCCAAAATTAAAACTGTAAAAGCTAATCCTTCTTTGTCATGACTAAAATAGTCACTTCCAAACTATTGTTACTTGTTCTTTTTTTATGTTACTGCACAAATACTAACGCGCAAGAGTATTATAAAAATTTAAACATCATCCCCTATCCGTCAACCCTTACACCGGGCGATGGTTACTTTGTGATCAATGCACAAACCACCCTTATTGCTCCCTCAAGGTTTGTAAATGAAGCTGCACAGCTTAATAAACTCGTAAAAGCAGGAACCGGGCATACACTACTAAAGGGAAAATCACATCCAACAAATGCAGTACAGTTTGTTTATGATGGTTCTATAAAAAACCCTGAAGCATACCGCCTTAATATTACAACGAAACACATTATTATTACCGCCGGTACATCTGCCGGCGCGTTCCACGCGGTTGAAACCATCAGGCAATTGTTACCGGTTTCTGTTGAAACAGGGCAAAAA
>NZ_JBAZRC010000058.1:0-26409 GCF_041663085.1 Mucilaginibacter sp. | reverse complement strand
AAATTGATTTTGGTTGTAAAATAAAAGCCGCCTCCTACGCTCAAGAAGACGCCTTTCCTAATTAACTGATCTTATAAAGAACAAATAGCGTTTTTGTATTTTGCCGGAAAAAAACCGGGCGTGCAGCCTTAAAGGCGCACGTATGCTGTAAACAGAATATGTTTAAATTAATAGGTAATTAGAGGGTGGGTATTGGGTATTGATTGCCGGCTGATAGCAGCACGGTGTTAGTTAAATTAACGATACAAAACTGCGCGTTAATTTTTGATTAAACAAAATAATTTACGATTAATTAAAGATTTGATAATTCGTATTTATGTTTTTTAAAGTAATATAAGGGTATATATTGAAAAAATAAGTCGATTAGATAGGTGTTTTATGTTCTTTAATGATATAAATATACGTTTTTTTGAAAATCATATACTTTTATTGTTTTAATATAAAAGTTGAAGTGTAAGCATTTTTTTACATAACCAACTAAAATTAGCCGGGGATATAAAGATTATGGATAGCAGAATGGTGCTTATGGACTAACCCAAATGAATGCATGCCTCGGGAGAAAAGGCTGTATGCAGATAATGGGTGATAAACTTATTGAAAGGCATAATTAAAAAACTGCCCAAAGTGCCAGAGGATGCCGGATGGATCATGTACAAAACACTCTTTACCCCAATGTTCGGCCCGTGGAGGGGTTAGTTTAACGGTTTTATATTTAGCAGTAAGGTTTAAAGCCAAAAGTTCTTTCCAGTAACGATCAACGTCATCAACTTCTAAAAATATCATAGTATTATCTATCCAATCCTTTACGTAGGCATCCTGTAAATAAAATGCTATATCATTTGCTTTAAATACAGACATGTTATGGGTAAGTACAGTCTCCTCGAAACCAAGGTCCCGGTAGAAACTTCGTGAAAGTTCAAAATTGTTAGACCCAATGAACGGGCGGATTGCTTTGGCTTTATGTTCCATGGTTTTTAGTCTTAATTGGTAATTGCTTTGAGCAAAATTATCACTCAATATATGCCTAAGATAAGGCATGTTGCATAATTTTCAAAGATATCGATACTACTGTATCAATAAACGTTACTAACAATGTATTATTAGCTCCCCTTAAACCACGTAAAACTACGTGATTTTAAAATCACGTAGTTTTACGTATAGGAATACTCAATTAATAACTGAAATTTGTATAATTAAACAGAGAAATCAGGACGTTTAATTTCTATCAATTGCTGCCCTTGTCATTTCGATGTTATTAACTTTAGAATGCCTGAAGTTAAAGCAACAAGACATTTACACGGCTTGTAATTAAAAGAACAGTGTAACAGCGATTTCGCCACCCGGCTAAAACAATTTCTAAAGCTCCGAAGAAGCAAAAAATACCTAAATCCTAAACCTTATTACTTCTTCGATCAAATGAAAATAGATGTTCTGATTTTTCATGGCGTCGAACTCGTTGATATGAACGGCCCAGCCGATATTTTTCTGCATGCCAACCGCTTCCATAAAGCACCGGGTTATAATATATATACCGTAGCTTCAGTGAGTATTGTTAGCGAAGTTGGAGTGGTAACTATTATCCCGCAATTTACTCTTTTTCCATCTCTGGTGTATATTCTCCGCGCCGTGCTTTGCTGTTACACCATGCCCGGTGGTAGAGTAGCTTTTGCGCTATGGCCACATTTTTATCATCGCCTTTCCAAGCCTCTAAAGCAGGTTGCTGAATAGCACGCGAGAAGGAGAAGGTGAGTTCCCAGGGCATTTTATCTTTGAACCTGATATGCATGGCATTCAGCCGTTCTGAAGCTAATTGTTCAGACTGCCCACCCGAAAGAAAGGCTATGCCTGGTACGGCAGCCGGTACACATCTTAAAAAACATTCAATGGTTGCATCTGCCACCGCTTCTATACTGTCCTGAACAGGACTTTCCAGTCCCGGTAGTATCATATTTGGTTTCAGTATCATGCCCTCAAACTCTACATGCTGATCAAACAATGCGTTGAAAACGGCATGTAATACCTGGTGGGTAACCTCTGAGCATTGTTGCAGCGAATGGTTGCCATCCATTAAAACCTCGGGCTCAACAATTGGTACCAGGCCCGCTTGTTGGCACAATACCGCGTACCGGGCCAGGTTATAGGCATTTGTTTTAATGGCAGTGGGGGTTGGTATGTCTTCCCCAATAGTGATCACAGCACGCCATTTGGCAAAGCGCGCGCCTTTATTGTAATAGTCAGACAGGCGCTTACCTAACCCATCCAGTCCTTCTGTTATTGTTTCTCCCGGGAAACGGTCAAGCGGGATAGTACCTTCATCAACCTTAATTCCGGGTATAATGCCTTTTTGTTTTAAAACATCTATCATCAAAGTACCATCCGTAACAGATTGATTGATGGTTTCATCAAAGAGGATAGCGCCACTGATGCATTCTTCCAGGCCTGGCGTTGTTACAATCAATTCTCGGTATTTCCTCCGGTACTCTTCTGTTTGCGGGATGCCAAGTGCTTCAAAGCGTTTATTGCAGGTACCTGTGCTTTCATCCATCGCCAGTAAGCCTTTGCTTTTATCCATTAAATGCGCCGCGGTTCTTTTCAGATCTGATGTTTCCATAAGGATTTATATAAAATTCTATATGGTTAACAGCGCCGGGCATTAGTAGTTTTTTGTTTTTGTGGCTTATGGCATTCAGTTTACAAATATTAACCCCTCTTGCAAATCGGGCTATAGATGGGTTATCGTATCGGTAATAAATAATAGGAGGTGTTAGGGCGAAATCGAACCGCCGTTTGAGGTTTTGCAGACCTCCGCCTAACCATTCAGCTACTCCACCGTGGTAAATCTATATTGTTATATTAAGCGCTATAGCGCTGAAAATTAATGGCGAAACCCCGAAATAGCAAAAAGTTTGGGATACGCAATATACCCGCATTACTGTTTTTTAAAAACGGCGAGATAGTGGACAAACAAATTGGGGCCGCCCCTAAAAATACTCTGGTTGAAAAGATTGTCAGGCGGCTTATTTAGTATACTTACTAAACAATAATCCTCCTTTGCTTTTTTTGACGAGCAACACAAAAATTGATTTTATCTTTGCAGTGTGCCTGCTAAAAAAAATCCTTTATCGCCCGTAAAAAGAGCCGTAGCTAAGAAAAAAGTAACCCGTAAAAAAGCAACTGTTGCTAAATTCCCTTATCTTAAAGTAGCATTATGGGCCTTTGTGCTCGCTGTTTTGTGTTCGCCGTTTTATTATGGTTATGTGCTAAAAACTGCCGTTACCACCTGGCGATGGATCACAGATATAGGCGGTAATCCTAACTATCGTACGTATACAAGTTTCCAGATAAAGATACCCGCGCAGTATAAAATACATGGTATTGATGTTTCTTACGCACAAGGCAAAATAAACTGGGATAAAGTAAGTGCTATGGAGGAGGACAGTGTTCGCATTTCGTTCGCCTTTATTAAAGCAACGGAGGGGCTGCTAACTGTCGACCCCTATTTTAAACGCAACTGGCGCGAGGCGCCAAAGGCGGGTATTACCTGCGGCGCTTATCACTATTTCAGGCCCAAAAAAGACGGGTTATGGCAGGCACGGTTCTTTTTACAGAACGTAGAGATTGAAAAAGGAGACCTGCCCCCTGTAGCGGATGTAGAAACACTGGATAAACTCCCCCCGCAGGTAATGCGGAAAGAACTGGCCAAATTCCTGAAACACGTCGAGCAGAAAACAAAGGTCCGCCCAATTATCTACACAGGCATCAGTTTTTATAACGACTATTTGAAAGGCTATTTTGATGGCTATACTTTATGGGTAGCCCACTATAACCGCGATAAATTAAACCTTAGCGAAGATACCCCATGGCAATTCTGGCAACACTCGGAAACCGCGCATATTAATGGCGTAAACCACGTGGTTGATTTTGACGCTTTTAAGGGCGATAGCCTGACGTTTAGATCTTTATTAGTGCCATAATCTGATAGTGCTGCGCGAATGACCCATTTTGCCTGTATTTTAGTATATATTGTACCCATAAAAGCGGATGGAATGAAAGGTGTATATTGTTATTTTTGCCGTAATGACGGATCTGAATGAATATGAGTGTGAGCTGTTGGATGCGGTGCTGGAAGCTTTTGGTATACCGGATAGTTTAACAAGGTTGCAATTACTTAACCTTTTTGACCAGGATGAAGCCGCCGCCTTTGCTATGGTACAAGTGCTTACCCGGGAGGGCCTGATAACAAAATCAGGTACGCACGGCGATTATGAGCTGCCCGAGAAACTTATCCTCAAACCCAAAGGAGAAAAGTTTCTTAAACAGGGGGGCTTTACCCGGCGCTACCATACAGAACAGCAAAAGCCGCTTGAAATTGGGAGCACACTCGCCAAATTACAACAGCAGAACCTGCGTTTGCAAAACCTTAAACTTGCAAACGAGACAGAGATAAGCAGCCTTAAGAAAAAAGTAAATGATATGCAAACCCGGCAATATATATGGTGGGGGCTAATCCTTGTTGCGTTAATTACAGGATTGTTTATCGGCCAGATGCTTAACAGCTAAATAACAGGTTTAGTTATTTCAAAATCTTCCTGGTGAGAAAATATACGGCCATCATACTCCCAGTCAAGTATAAGTTTCCACTTCCCCTCCTTACAACTGCCAACCGGTATTTCCAGTGAATTATCTTTCGAACTCTCAACTTTTAGTCGCATGCATAAGCCGCCGTGGCAATTCACTGGCGACAATATCGCATTACCTTTCACCGGGTGGTTAAAGTTAAAACTTATAGTTTTCATGGTGATAGCGTTTATACCCAAATATAAGCAGGCATACTTGTTTGAAAAATGACGCAGATCATAAACGGCTGATTGGTAATGTAAATAATGCAGTTAAATAATATGTAGGTGTTAGCGTGTTTGCTGAATAATGTGACCAGGGTCATGTTTTTAGTGTTACGGCATCACTCATTTGCAATGCTTATTACCACACTTTTGTTGTAAAAGTGTAACATATAAATATGATCCCAACAAAAATGAAGGCAGCTGTTATCCATGAATTTGGGCAACCGCTGGTGATTGAAGATGTACCGGTGCCAACCCCGGGCGATAACCAGATATTGGTAAAAGTGATTGCTTGTGGCGTTTGCCATACCGACCTGCATGCCGCAAATGGCGACTGGCCTGTAAAACCACAGTTACCCTTAATACCGGGGCACGAGGCTATTGGTTATGTTGTGAGTTTAGGTACGGGTGTAAAAAATGTAGCTATTGGCGACGTAGTTGGTGCGCCCTGGCTTTACAGTGCCTGCGGCTGCTGCGAGTTTTGTATAACAGGATGGGAAACTCTTTGCGAAGAGCAAAAAAATGGCGGCTATAGCATTAACGGTGGTTTTGCCGAGTATGTATTAGCCGATTCCAGGTACATAGCCCATTTTCCGAAAGGGATAAACTTTGCCGCGATGGCGCCAATAATTTGTGCGGGTGTTACCGTTTACAAGGGCTTGAAGGAAACCGAAGTTAAACCCGGCGAATGGGTGGCTATATCTGGCGTTGGCGGCTTAGGCCACTTGGCTGTGCAATATGCAAAGGCCATGGGTATGCACGTTGCCGCGGTAGATATTGCTGACGATAAATTAGCACTGGCCAAACAATTGGGTGCAGAACTAACAGTTAATGCCCTGAATGAAAACCCGGGAGCAGTTTTAAAGAAAGCTACAGGCGGCATGCACGGCGTATTGGTTACAGCCGTTTCGCCAATTGCTTTTGAGCAGGGGATAGGCATGCTGCGTCGAAAAGGCACTATTGCTTTAAATGGCTTGCCCAAAGGTAGTTTCGATCTGCCGATATTTGAAACTGTGCTTAACCGCTATACTGTACGTGGCTCGATAGTAGGCACTCGTAAAGATATGCAGGAAGCTATTGCATTTGCTGTAGAAGGTAAAGTAAAGGCGGACATCCATATCGCTAAACTGGAGGATATTAATCAAATTTTTGATGATATGCGTAAAGGCGATATTACAGGCAGGGTGGTTTTGCAAATAGCAGAAGTATAAATCTAAAAATAGCATGACCAATAGTACCGAGATACAGTTTTTGGATGGGCCGCACTCCAGGCTAAAGGAATTAAAGTTTACAATCGGAACGATGGTAGATCTGATACATGGGCTGCGCGCATTACATTTTGTGGGGCCGTGTATTACCTTTTTTGGGTCGGCGCGTTTTAAGGAAGATCATCCTTATTACCAGCTTACCCGCGATGCCGCGGCAGCTTTTGCAAAACTGGGTTTTACCATTATAACAGGCGGCGGGCCGGGGCTGATGGAAGCTGCTAACCGTGGCGCTAAAGACGCAGGCGGTTATTCTGTAGGATGCAATATTCAACTGCCGGTAGAGCAAAAACCCAACCCATACCTGGACAAATGGGTTTACATGACCCACTTTTTTCTAAGGAAGGTACTGTTGGTAAAATACTCATTTGCGTTTGTAGTGATGCCCGGCGGTTATGGCACGCTTGACGAGTATTTTGAAGCGCTTACGCTTATTCAAACACATAAAATAAAAAATTTCCCTATCATCATTTTTGGAAAGGAGTACCACAAAGAACTAATTGAACATATAGCCGTAATGAAACGCGATGGAACCATTGGGCCTGATGACGAGAAATTTTATTTGGTAACTGATGATATAAATGAAGCTACAGAATTGATAAGGGAGAAAAGTATAAAGCAATTCGGACTAAAGCCCAAACGAAAATACAGGCCGTTTAGTTGGTTGTTTGAGCATAAATAATCAGCATACAGGCTGCAGTTAAAGATGCTTACATATTTTTTACAAAGTAACAATTGTTAAGGTGCCATAATTTATGGGCGCCTTTTTTGTTGCTGTGCCAGGTCAGCTTATTGGATGACTCGTATCATTAATTAATCCGTCTGCATATCAGACCTTTATATCATAAAACAATAAGGTTATGAAAAAGCAAATAAACATAGATGATTATCATTACAGCCATAAAGCCAATACATTACTGTTAGTATGCTTGTTCCTTATAACAGTGATGCTTGCAGTAGTGATGGCCCAAAGCCAATCTTATATAAGATAAAGACAATATACTGGTCGCTAAGTCTGCGCTCATCGGCAAATTATTTATTTATATTTGCATCGAATGAGGTACCTCGCATTTATATTCAGTTTATATTTTATCGCTTTGGCAATATTACCATGCCAGGACAGGGAAGATATATTAGCGGATGTTATGCAAGTTTCTATTCAAAAAAGTCATTCTGCAAATGAAGAACAGGCACAGGAAGCTTGCCCGCCCTTTTGTACTTGCTCCTGCTGTTCTACCGCAAGGTTTTTATCTGCGGCAGTTACTACTCCCGTTTTTATAAAACCGATAACCCGTGAATACCCTGATTACAGCATCCCCGCTATTCAGGAGCAGCCAATTAAGATCTGGCAACCCCCTCAAATAGGTTAATACGACATTTTTTAGATTTTTTGCCTGCAATAAATTTTGCAAGGCTTTTTCGTATTCGTATTAATTTTTACATTTTATGTTTGATAAAATTATCGCGTTCTCTATCAGGAACAAGGTAACTATCGGGATCATGACACTGGTTTTAGTATTGGTGGGCACATATTCAGCGTATAATCTGCCGGTTGATGCGCAACCCGATATTACCAATAACCAGGTACAGATCATAACACAAGCACCCAGTCTTGGCGCGCAGGAGGTAGAGCAGTTTATTACCGCTCCCATAGAATTATCCATGGCTAATATTGCCGGGATCATTGAAAAACGTTCCATATCCCGTTCCGGCATATCTGTTATAACCATCGTATTTAAAGACAACGTAGACATTTATTGGGCACGCCAGCAGGTGAACGCCCAGTTAAAAGAAGCAGAAAACAGTATACCAAAGGGATTAGGCGAACCAACACTGGCACCCATAACCACCGGACTGGGCGAGATATACCAGTACGTAATTCACACCAAAAAAGGGTATGAAACCCGATATTCCGCCACCGATCTGCGTACTATCCAGGACTGGATAGTTAGAACACAGTTAGCAGGTACGGTTGGTTTGGCAGAAGTAAGCGGCTGGGGAGGTTACGTTAAGCAATATGAGGTAGCTTTAGATAACGACAAGTTAAACTCTTTAGGCATCACCATACCACAGGTTTATGAAGCGCTTCAAAAAAACAATGAAAATACCGGCGGCTCCTATATAGAGCAGCAGCGTAATGCTTACTTTATACGTGGCCTGGGCCAGGTGCAAAACCTGGACGATATACGCCGTATAGTTGTTGCCAATACCAAAGGCTCGCCCATACTTGTAAGGGACATTGCCACCGTGCAGTTTGGCAGCGCCACCCGTTACGGCGCTGTTACCCGCAATGGCGAAGGTGAAGTTGTAGCCGGCGTAGCCCTGATGCTAAAAGGCGAAAATTTTAGCGAAGTGATCCAAAATGTAAAAGACCGGATGGTACAGATACAAAAATCTTTACCGGAGGGTGTGGTCATCGAACCGTTTATTGACCGTACAGAATTGGTTGGCCGGGCAATAGGCACGGTTAAACGTAACCTTTTAGAAGGTGCACTTATTGTAGTTTTCGTGCTGGTATTATTGTTAGGAAATTTACGGGCCGGCTTAGTAGTGGCATCTGTTATTCCATTAGCCATGCTGTTTGCATTTGCTATGATGCGGCTGTTCGGTGTATCGGGCAATCTCATGAGTTTGGGTGCAATTGATTTCGGGCTGATAGTTGATGGCGCGGTGATTATTGTTGAGAGCGTAGTTCACCATATAACCACAGGGAAATATAAAAAAGAGGGTATCCCCAAACTTACTTCCAAACAAATGGATGTGGAGGTGCGTGACAGCGCCGGTAAATTGATGAAATCTGCCGCATTTGGCCAGATTATTATATTGATCGTTTACCTGCCGCTGCTGTCACTGGTAGGGATTGAAGGAAAGATGTTCAGGCCTATGGCCGAAACTGTAGCCTTTGCAATCCTCGGGGCATTTATCCTATCGTTAACGTATGTGCCTATGGCGAGTGCGCTGTTCCTCAGCAAGAAAACTTCACACAAACGCAACATATCCGATCGTATCATCGAATTTTTACAGCGGATCTATCAGCGTGCTTTAATCGTGGTATTAAAAATAAAGGTGCTTACGGTAACTATCGTATTTATCGTGTTTGGTATATCTATATGGGCATTCAGCCGAATGGGAGGCGAGTTTATCCCCACTTTGGATGAAGGCGACCTAACAGTAGAAGTTTCTATGATGCAGGGAACATCGCTAACTGAGGTTGTGAAAACATTCGGCAAAGCCGAAAAACTGTTAAAAGCTCAATTTCCCGAGATCAAGCAGGCCGTTACCCGTATCGGCAGTTCCGAAATACCAACCGACCCCATGCCAATGGAAAAGGGCGATATGATGCTGGCCATGAAACCCAAGAGCGAATGGAGGTCTGCGAAAACCAAAGAGGAAATGATAGAAAAGATGGAAGAGACTCTATCAGCTATCCCCGGTATCAATGTAGAAATATCACAGCCCATGCAAATGAGGTTTAACGAACTCATGACCGGCATCCGGCAGGATGTAGCTATCAAAATTTATGGCGATGACCTGGATATGCTGGCTGTTCAGGCCGAAAAGCTGGCTAAGATTATCAGCCCTGTAAAAGGTGTTAGCGAACCCTATATAGAAAAAGTTAGCGGCTTGCCGCAAATACAGGTAGCCTATAACCGCGATAAAATGGCGCAGTATGGCTTAAATATCAGCGATGTGAATATGATCTTGAAAACCGCGTTTGCGGGGAGTGTGACCGGTGTAGTATTCGAGAGGGAAAAACGCTTTGATATGGTGGTACGGTTAAACCGTGACCTGCGAGAAAATATATCGGGTGTTGAAAACCTGCTTGTACCGCTACCGTCAGGTAATAAAGTACCATTAAGTCAGGTGGCCGATATTTCTTTTAAAGATGCACCTGCACAGGTATCACGTGAAGATGGTAAAAGACGTATCTATGTTGGGTTCAACGTGCAGGATCGTGATGTAGAATCAACCGTTAAAGAGATACAGGCTAAACTAAATACCGCCTTAAAATTGCCGGCCGGTTATTACCTTACTTATGGTGGCCAGTTCCAAAACCTGCAGGCTGCCAAATCAAGGCTGCTGATTGCTGTGCCTGCGGCTTTGCTGTTCATCCTGATGTTACTTTATGTGACTTTCCGTTCGGTAAAAGAAAGCCTGCTGATCTTTACAGCGGTTCCGCTTGCTTCTATGGGTGGGGTTGCAGCTTTGCTGCTTCGGGGTATGCCGTTCAGTATTTCAGCAGGTGTTGGTTTTATCGCGCTTTTCGGGGTAGCTGTATTAAACGGGATTGTACTTATCGGCTACTTTAACCAGTTGAAGGAAGAAGGCATGACCAATATTTACGATCGCGTTTTGGAAGGCACTAAAACAAGATTACGGCCCGTATTAATGACCGCTTCCGTTGCCTCGTTAGGATTTCTGCCCATGGCTTTATCCACCAGCGCAGGTGCAGAAGTTCAAAGGCCGCTGGCAACGGTGGTGATTGGCGGGTTAATCACTGCTACGTTTTTAACGCTGTTTGTTCTGCCATGCCTTTACCTGCTGTTTAACCGGAAGGAAACGGAGAAGGTTAAGGTGCCAAAAGGCTTGGTTACTATATTGATAATTTTTGGTATAGGTGTTTTTCAAACTAACAAAGCAGAGGCGCAAAACAGAACGGAGCTCACCTTAGATAGCGCCATCAATAAAGCCATCAGGAATAACCTGCAGATCCGCTCGGCAGGGTTATCTGTTGAACAGGCCAGGGCCTTGCAAAGATCGGGCACGGACATTCCCAAAACAGAATTGATGGTGACGCAAGACCCTACCAGCGGCGGTAATATGGATAATGCGATAGGTATTACACAAACCATTGCCTGGCCCGGCTTATATAAAAACCAGCGCAAGCTGCTTAACCAACAAACTTTGCTGGCAGAACGCTCAGTTCATTTAACAAGGGCAGAGATCATCAGGCAGGTAAGAAGTGCCTGGTACGCTTATTTACTGAACCGGGAAACGCTTCGCATCCTTAATTATCAGGACAGTGTTTATAGCGGATTTGTGAAAAAGGCGGAGATCAGGTTTAAAACCGGTGAAACTTCCAACCTGGAACTAATCAGTGCGAAGAATAAATATCAGGAGATCGTGACGCTCAAAATTGGCGCTAAGGCAGATCTGCGGAGCAATGAATTGAGTTTACAACAATTGCTCAATACTTCCGAGCCGATCGTAATCGCCGAAAGGAATTTACCCCTCATGCTTGCGTTGCCTTCAGATACCCTAAATGTGGCCAATAGCCCAAAGGTGAATGTCGACTTGCAAAATATCGAAGTGGCTAATGCCCGGGTAGCTGTAGAAAGATCAAAGGGATTACCAGACTTTACATTAGGCTATAACCAGCAACTGGTGATCTCAGGGTTCAATCCTGCCAACATTAATCGGGGTTATTCACAGGGCACCCGCATAGCCGGTATTCAGGTTGGTGTTGCATTGCCCTTGTTTAATGGTGCAAACCGTGCGAGGGTAAAATCGGAACGCCTTTCGGCGCAAATTGCCCAAACTAATTATCAGCTCGCGCAAACACAGGTAAAATTGCAATACGACCAGGAATATCAGCAGTATTTGAAGTTCCGTCAATCGGTAGATTTTTATCTGGCAGGCGGATTAAAACAAGCGGACGAACAACTGCGAATAGCGCAAGTATCGTTTAACCTGGGCGAGATCGGTTATATCGAATATATCCAGAATATGTCGGCCGCGGTACAGGTCAAGTTGGCCTATATCGAAGTACTGAGCCGTTTAAACCAGTCGGCCATTCAAATACAATTTATCAAAGGAGAATAACAGATGAACATTCAAAAATATAAACTCATAATAGCTGCCTTTTTAGTTGGGGTAGCTTTGGTATCGTGTTCGGGTGATACAGGCGAAAAGGAAGCAGATTCTACAGAAGCAAAAAAAGAAAAGCCTGATGGATTGGTGCTGACGCCCGAACAAATGCAAACTGTAGGTATAGTAACCGGCCCCATTGCACAAAAGAACCTCGATTCGGTAATCAAAGCCAACGGGCAGTTAGCCGTGCCACCTCAAAACAAAGCGGATGTCAGTATCCTTTCCGGAGGTATTATTAACCATATCAACGTTATTGAGGGGCAGCAGGTAAAACGCGGTCGGCTATTGGCCACTATCAAAAATCAGGATCTGATCAAGATACAGCAGGATTACCTGGCTGCTAAAAATAACTTTACTTACATACAAGCTGAATATAACAGGCAGAAACAATTGCAGGAAGCTGGTGCCGGCACCGGTAAGTCGTTTCAATCTGCAGAAGCAACTTATCATGCCGAGCGGTCGCGTTTAACAGCTTATGAAAGCCAGTTAAGCCAGCTGGGTATATCACCTGGTAAAATAGCGAATGGTAAGATCGTTTCCCAATTCCCGGTGTTATCACCCATTGGCGGTACTGTTGGACAGATCACAGCAAACACCGGCGCATTTGTGCAGCCGGGTACATCTATTATGGAGGTGGTTGACAATTCAAAAATACATTGCGACCTTACTGTTTTTGAAAAGGACCTAATGCATGTAAAAATTGGGCAGAAGGTGAGCTTCCAGCTAACTAATCAGGAAAACCAACTTATTACCGGAACCATCAACGGGATCAATAAATCCTTTGAAAATGAAAGCAAGGGGGTTACGGTACATGCGGTTATTAATAACAAAGAACAAAAGAACCTGATACCCGGGATGTACGTTACTGCACTAATTAGCACCGGCAGCAGGTTGACAACAGCCGTTCCCGTGGATGCAGTGGTGCGCTCAGAAGGCAAGCAATTCATTTTTATAGTTGTACCTGACGCTGCTGGTAAAGGCGATACAGTCAGATTCAAAAAAGCGGAAGTAGCTACCGGGGTAACAGAATTAGGCTTTATACAGATCAAACCACTTATGGATTTGCCTGCTTCAGTAAAAGTAGCCCTAAAAGGGGCATTTTACTTACAATCAAAAGCTACCGGCGGGGCAGAAGAGGAATAACCAAAACATCGGCATGAAAAAGCAAAAACAACATACAATTGTAGCAAAACAATCGCGTGCAGATATCCTGACCTCAAAGCATAAGGAAGAAAAACATCACCACGATGAAAAGGAGCCGGGACATGACCATGAGCATGGTGGTATATTCGGCAAAAATACGGAACTGATATTTGCCATACTTTCTGGTGTATTCCTGGCATTAGGCTTCGGCTTATCATTTATACATTCGCTGCCACAGCCTACCAGCATCATACTTTATGGCATAGGCTATTTCTTCGGTGGGTTTTATACAACTAAAGAAGCTTATGAAGCGATCAGTAAAGGACAGTTTGAGATCGATTTTTTGATGTTGGTTGCCGCTATTGGCGCTGCATTTCTTGGGCAATGGGCAGAAGGGGCGTTATTATTGTTCCTTTTCAGCTTTGGGCATTCATTAGAGCATTATGCAATGGGCAGGGCCACCAAGTCTATCGCGGCTTTAGCAGATCTTGCACCAAAAACAGCTATTGTTCGTCGAGATGGAAAAGAAAGCGAGGTGCCTATTGAAGAACTTGTACGTGGTGATATCATCATCATTAAACCTAACAGCAAGATATCTGCGGATGGTGCGGTTATTAAAGGAGAAAGCAGTGTTAACCAGGCACCAATAACCGGTGAAAGTGTACCTGTAGATAAGTTGCCTGTTGCAGACACTGAAAAGGATTATGCGGACGATAAAACACTTAAAGCAGAAAATAAGGTATTTGCCGGAACTATTAACGGAAGCCAGGTTCTGGAAGTGAAAGTAACCAAGTTGGCGGCAGATTCTACTCTCTCGCGATTGGTTAAGTTGGTTAATGATACGGAAGCGCAGAAATCGCCCACTCAGTTATTTACCGATAAACTGCAAAAGGTATATGTTCCGGCGGTACTTATCCTGGTAGTGATTTTATTATTTGCTTACCTGGTAATTGATGAACCATTTAGCAAAAGCTTTTACAGGGCAATGGCGGTATTGGTTGCAGCCAGCCCATGCGCTTTGGCTATCTCTACACCAAGCGCGGTATTAAGTGCAATTGCCCGTGCAGCAAGGGGCGGTGTGCTGATAAAAGGAGGAGGGCCTTTAGAGGAATTAGGTGGCTTAACTGCTATCGCTTTTGATAAAACAGGTACGCTTACTGAGGGTAAACCACAGTTAACCGGCGTGGTGGCGTTGGCCGGGCTTTCGGAAGATGAGATTTTAGAGATAGCCATCGCTGTAGAAAAATTAAGCGACCACCCGTTAGCTGTGGCAATTGTAAAAGGCGGTCTTGAAAAATTAAAACAAAAGGATATTCTGTCAGCTAATAACCTTCAGGCGGTCACCGGGCATGGTGTTAAAGCCACAATAGGCAACAAGAAGATTATCATAGGGAATCGCAGCCTGTTCAAAAAGCTTTCGGCCGATGTACATACCCGGGTTGAAAAGTTAGAAAAAGAAGGTAATACAACAATGCTGGTAGAGCAGGATGGCGAAATTGTGGGCCTGATCTCCCTGATGGATGTAGCCCGGAAAGAAGCAGGGAAAACCTTAAAAGAATTAAAAGAACTGGGTATTAAGCGCATGATCATGCTAACCGGCGATAATCAACAGGTAGCAGAAGCTGTAGCTAAACAAATAGGTATTACTGACGCAATAGGCGGCTTACTTCCCGAAGAAAAGGTAAAAGCCGTTCAAGATCTGATAAAAGCGGAAAAGAAGGTTGCAATGATTGGCGACGGTGTAAACGATGCTCCTGCAATGGCTAAAAGTACTGTTGGCATTGCCATGGGCGCTGCTGGTTCAGATGTAGCTTTAGAAACTGCCGATATCGCTTTAATGGCCGATAGGTTAGATAACCTGCCATTTGCTATCGGGCTTAGTCGTCAATCGCGCAAAATCATCAGGCAAAACCTGGTTATCAGTTTGGGTATGGTTGCCATTTTAATCCCACTAACCATTTTTGGAATTTCTGGTATTGGCCCGGCGGTTATTGGTCATGAAGGCTCAACTTTGGTTGTAGTTTTTAACGGGCTGCGGTTATTAGTGTATCAAAATAGGCGTAAGTAGTATTTAATTCGAAAAAAAGCAATGAATTGCCAATTTTAATAGGCAACCTGTATTTATTCTATCTGTCATAGTCCAGAATGAAATCAGATTTCTGATGTATCTTTAAAACTAAGTCGCATTTTATACACTTAAGCACGATTTAATTTACAAAAAGTAATGCATAAAGAAGATCACATTACCGGTTCTGAAACGATCAGGGATATAGTTATAGGCATGTCGGATGGTTTAACAGTACCTTTTGCGCTGGCAGCTGGTTTAAGTGGTGCCATAAGTTCGTCAGGTATAGTTGTCACTGCCGGTATTGCAGAAATTGTGGCCGGATCAATAGCAATGGGTTTAGGGGGCTTTTTAGCGGGGCGCACCGAGGTTGATCATTATAATTCTGAGCTAAAGCGCGAATATGATGAGGTTGAACGTGTGCCCGAGCAAGAGAAAGCTGAGGTGAAAGAGGTTTTTGCCGGTTTCGGCTTATCAGAAAACTTGCAGCAACAAATTGCCGATGAAATGGTAAAAGATAAAGACAAATGGGTTGATTTTATGATGCGTTATGAATTAGGCCTTGAAGAACCCCACGCCAACCGCGCTACAAAAAGTGCAATTACCATTGGTTTATCTTATATAGTTGGTGGTGTAATACCTCTTTCGCCCTATATTTTAGTTGATAGCTCTCAAATAGCGCTATACTATTCCTGCATAGTAACCCTTATAAGCCTATTTATTTTTGGTTATTTTAAAAGTAAGCTAACAGGGCAGCCTGCTATAAGCGGCGCATTTAAAGTTGTTATAATTGGCGCGCTGGCAGCCGGGGCGGCTTTTGCCATGGCAAAGCTTATTAATGGCAAATAATGCCATTTTGTTAAAAAAGTGTTAAATCACTATCCGAAGCCTGAAATTCATATTAAATACAGAATTGGCGTTTAAACTTGTATTATAAAAAAAACGCTTGTATTGCGAGAATACAATTATTGAAATTAATAACCCCTGATTAATTACAAAATGAATTCTAAAAAAACGATGGACAGGAAAGAGTTTTTTTCTGCAATTGGCATAAGCGCCGTGGCCTTAACTGTAATGGGTTGCTTAGGCTGCAGTAAAAGTTCCAATTCGGCAAATGGCTCTTCATCAGCCCCTACCGGTGTTGATTTTACACTTGATCTTAGTGCTTCTGCAAATTCAGCACTGGCCACAAGTGGTGGTTATTTAATATCCCAAGGCATATTAATTGCCCGTACAACAGCAGGGGCATATATTGCCGTGCAAGAGTCGTGCACTCATCAAAGCTATCCATTAGTTTATCAATCAGGCAGCAGTCAATTTTATTGCAATAACCATGGGGCTACGTTTACTGAAAAAGGCGTGGTTACCGGTGGGCTAACTAATCGTTCATTAGCAGTTTATAGCACGAGTTTAACCGGTACATCGTTACGGATATACTCTTAAAATTAAAAACATGAAACAATTACTTGCTATTATTTTATTTGCGTTGATAAGCCCTGCTATCACCTGGTCGGGCGATTTTAACCAGGCGCAAAAGGAAGCGCAAAAAACACATAAACTTATTATAATAAACTTTTCGGGCAGCGATTGGTGTGGCCCTTGTATACGTACGCGCAAAGAGATACTGGAAACCAGTACGTTTGAAAACTACGCTTCAGATCATCTTGTGCTGGTGAGGGCAGATTTTCCGCGTCAGAAAAAAAATCAGTTACCTAAAGACCAGGTAAAACGTAATGAAACGCTGGCAGATAAATATAACCCCGATGGTGAATTCCCTCTCACTTTACTGGTTGATGAAAATGGCAAAGTATTAAAAAAATGGGAAGGTTTCCCGAATGTAACTCCTGAAGCATTTGTTGCCCAGATAACCGAATCTACAAATGCAAAGCGCTGAAACAATAACTGGTGAGATAGTGCATAAGCAGGTGTTAAAGCTCATGGGCAATCGCTTTGAAATAAGTGTAGTAGCCAATGATGCTGAATGGGCGCAACAACGTATAGAGATGGCTATCGCCGAGATAAGGAGGATAGAAAAATTGTTGACAACGTTTAGCGATGACAGCCAAACCAACCAGATAAATAAAATGGCTGGCATTGCCCCGGTTAAAGTAGATCAGGAAGTATTTGATCTGATAGCACGATCACTAAAAATATCCGAATTAACACAAGGCGCTTTTGATATTACTTATGGGTCGATAGATAAAAGCTTGTGGAATTTTGACCTGAATATGAAAGCATTGCCCAATGCTGCCACTGCCCGGGCTTCAGTAAGGTTAATTAACTATGAAAACGTAATACTGGATAGCCAAAAGGTCACCGTTTTTTTAAAAGAAGCCGGCATGCGGATAGGCTTTGGCGGTATTGGTAAAGGTTATGCTGCTGATAAGTCAAAGGCTGTGTTACAAGCAAACGGGGTTAAAAGTGGCATTGTAAACGCTGCCGGCGATTTGGTTACCTGGGGCACACAACCCGGCGGCAAGCCATGGACTATAGCCATAGCAGACCCTGACCAGGAAACTACACCATTTTCAACGCTTAACATTAGTAATATGGCCATTGCTACATCGGGCAACTATGCCAAGTATGTAATTATTGGCGGCAAAAAATACTCGCATACCATCGATCCAAAAACAGGCCTGCCGGTAAGCGGAATAAAAAGTGTAAGTATTATAAGCCCGAGTGCTGAATTTGCCGACGCCATGGCTACCCCTGTTACCGTAATGGGCGCTTATGTTGGGCTCGATCTGATCAACCAGTTGCAAAATGTGGCCTGTGTAATTATTACTGATGATAGTAAAGTTTATACGTCTAAAAATATCAATATAAAATAGCATGATAAAATACCCCATACGAATAATAACTATCATTTGCGCGTGTGCAATGTATAGCCTTTCTTCTTGTGTGTCAGTTAAACCATATCAAAAAAATCGCTTAAACGATACGGAAATGGAACTGTCGGCCCGAAAGTCACAAAAGTTCGAACAAAGCTTTCAGCTTTATCGCGAAGGCGGTTCGGGGGCCAACGGCGGTAAAAGTGGTGGTGGTTGCGGGTGTAATTAATATTAACAGACAGTAAATGAAAAAAATATATTTAGGTGTACTTGCCATGTACATGGGCATATTGGCATCACACGCGCAAACAAAACCGCAGCCTGTTAAAGATTCCACTAACTATGAATCAAGAAAGCTTAAAATTGATGAGATCAATTTCGTTTCGGCTTATTACCATCAAAACGGTAATAACTCTGCCGTAACCGGCGGTATTGGTACCGAAAAGCTAACCGATTTTGCCAATACCTTTGATCTGCAAATGTCAAAGTATAGCAAAACCGGTAAAAAGCATACATTCCTGTTTGAGTTAGGTGTTGATCATTACACCTCCGCATCTTCAGATAAGATAGACCCTAATAGTGTATCGTCTGCATCTATGCAGGATACCCGCATCTATCCATCGTTAAACTGGACGGTATCAAACGATAAAACAGGCAACGCATTTGGCTTATCGGCATCATATTCGCATGAGTTTGACTATCAATCTGTAGGAGCAGGCATCAATTTTACCAGGCTATCAAAAAACAAAAACACCCAATTTGATTTTAAGGCCCAAGTATTTTTAGATAAATGGAAGGTGATACTACCGGTAGAATTGCGCCCGCCGGGGTACGGTTCAGGGTCCGATCGTGAGGATAACCGCCCGGTTGATTCCAAACCGCGAAATTCATTTAGCACGTCGTTTTCACTTTCGCAGGTACTTACACAAAGATTACAGGTTGCACTTATAGTAGAACCATCTTACCAACATGGCTTACTGGCAACAAAATATCAGCGCGATTACTTTACCGATGGATCTGAGCGCGTAGAGAACCTGCCGGATAACCGCTACAAACTTCCGATTGGTGTAAGATTTAATTACTTTTTAGATGATCATTTTATCATCCGCACCTTTTACAGGTACTACATGGATAATTGGGGCATAAGGGCCCACACCGCCGAAGTAGAGATTCCGGTAAAGCTAACCTCGTTTGTTTCAGTTAGTCCGTTTTACCGATATAACACGCAGGTTGGTACCCGTTACTTTAAACCCTACGGCCAGCATAACCCTACAGAAGAGTTTTACACCAGCGATTATGACCTATCCAGCCTGCATAGCAATTTTGTAGGTGCTAATATCAGGTTGTCGCCGCCTAACGGTGTGTTTGGCAATGCGCATTTTACCTCTTTGGAGTTAAGGGCCGGGCATTATATGCGCTCCACAGGGCTTAACTCAAATATTGTAACGCTCGCTTTGAAGTTTAAGTAATTAGTAAAGGATAGATTTATAAACAAACTTGTTGTTGGCAACATGTATTTTTATGATCAAGCCTGCTTCAACAAGTTTTTTAAGGCGGCTATAAAATGATGTTATACTCATTTTATAGCCTTTTTTTGTTATTTCTAACCACAAAAATTCAGCATCATTTGTTTCTTTGAGTGTATTTATATATTCAACAATCAAGTCGTTTACCCGATTATATTCTTTTTGTTTTT
Source organism: Mucilaginibacter sp. (assembly GCF_041663085.1). Taxonomy (GTDB): domain Bacteria; phylum Bacteroidota; class Bacteroidia; order Sphingobacteriales; family Sphingobacteriaceae; genus Mucilaginibacter. Next base: position 6,697 of record NZ_JBAZRC010000058.1, on the reverse strand, counting down.
CGGTTAAGCGTGATTTGGACGCCCTGTATATTTGTGCCGGATAATTCATTTGGTAAATCAATTGTGTTCGGCACCGCCGTTTATCATGTCAGACACGATACCGTTCTCGTTTTTGCGTTCGGCCAATAAAACACCAACGATATGCACCAAAATAAACGCCAGTATCAGGTACATGCAAAAGCTATGCACCTCTTTAACCGAATGCCTGATGGGTTTGTAAGCCGATAAAGCATCCTCAAAAGCAAGAAACAAACCTGTGATGACCATAATAATAAGTAATGCATAAAATATGGCATAGATAGTTTTAACGGTAAGTTCGTGCCTGGCCACCTCACGATTTTTTTTGACAGTGTTAAACCGATGATAAGCACTTTTTATTTTGCGGATAAACTTTTGATCGGCCAGTTGAAAAAATTCCAATATCAACCTAAAGGCAAGCAGGCCTGCCAGCACATAACCAAAATAGATGTGTATCCCCCATACGCTATCGCTTAGGGCATGCGCGGCTGCTCGTGCCTGCTCGTTTGTTACTGTTGAGCCCGCTTTTTGTAATTCATCTTTCATCAATGCCGATGTAGAATGGCCATCTGTAATTGTTGCATTGATTAATACGGTGGCTAACGATCCACTTATCACAATTAAATTTACCCAATGCCAAAGACGCAACGAAAAAGAATATCGTTTGATTTTTGTTGAGTGTTGTAGGTCATGACGGGTTGGTTCTATTATAGCCATATGAATTATAATGTTGACAATTTTAAAGATAGACGGTAAAACTGGAGAAAAACTGAATTAAAGTTAATGTGGTTGATTTGCATTCTTCTAATACAGATTGTATTCAGATTGTTTTGTTAAATAGCAATAATACCCGCTACATTGCATCAATTGTTGTAACTTAAAACTCGTGAAAATACTTATCGTTGAAGACGAACAAGGCCTTCGGGAAAACATGCTTACTTATCTAAGTGAGGATAATAACATATGCGAAAGCTGTGCAGATCTTGCAACTGCGATCGCCAAACTGGCGGGCTATCAATACGATTTTGTATTACTGGATATTGGGCTGCCCGATGGGGAAGGGTTTGAAATATTGAACTACCTAAAAAACGAGATGAGAAACGAGGCTGTTATTATCATCTCAGCCAGGAATTCTTTAGACGACCGGATAAAAGGCCTCAATATAGGAGCAGATGACTATTTGGTTAAACCCTTTCACCTGGCCGAATTAAAGGCCAGGATAGTTGCTGTTTTTCGCCGTAAAGCTGCCAACAGCAATAACAACCTTGTTTTTAACGAGATTGTTATAAACCTTATTGGCCGTACAGTTTTTATAAATGATGTTGAAATACTTTTAACACGTAAAGAATATGATATGCTTTTGTATTTTATAGCCAATAAAGGAAAAGTAATTGCTAAAACCGCACTTGCCGAACATTTATGGGGCGATGAAATGGACATGCATGATAATTTCGACTTTATATACTCGCACATCAAAAACCTGCGGAAAAAGATACTCGACGTTACTACAAATGACTATTTGAAATCGGTTTATGGCATTGGTTATAAATTTACTGATAAATGAAACTGGCTGCGCATTACAATAAAGTAAATATCATAGTTACACTATCGGTACTGGTAATTGGTGCTGTTATTTATTTTTTTGCCATTAATACAATAACAGATAACCGCCTTGATGAAGAACTTGGTGAAGAGGTATCAGAGGTAATTACCTATATACAACAACATAAGCAGCTTCCTAAACAATTTGATATTGATGAGAACCAGGTTGAATTTATAAAAACCAATTTGCTGAATAGCAAGCCCAGGTATTTTGATACTACTTATGTTAACCCCCGCAAAAGTGGCGATAAAAGCGGCCGCGCATTTGAAGGCGGACTTAGTTTTAAAGGTGATAATTATAGATTTAGGATAATCATATCAAGCGAGAGTACGGTTTATCTTAAACAGATAATTACTGCTATTACATTAATACTTATGCTGGTGGTATTAACAATACTATCTTTAGCCAACAGGTATTTGCTAAACGACCTGTGGAAACCCTTTTTTGGCTTACTGGCGCACATGAAAGCCTTTAATGTATCTGAGAGCAGCACATTTAAATTAACAAACAATAAAGTTGATGAGTTTAATGATCTGGATAACGCTATCGGGGTAATGTCATCACGTGTTAAAAGTGATTTTCAGAACCTTAAACATTTTACCGAGAATGCCTCGCATGAAATGCTTACCCCCCTTGCTGTAATCACATCCAAATTAGATACATTAATACAGGATGAAACCTTAAAAAAAGAACACTTTGATCAGATCCAGGATATTTACGCCGCCGCCGGTAAATTATCCAGGCTTAACCAATCATTATTATTGTTGGTTAAGATAGAAAACAATCTGATCGCTGATAATGATACCTTAAACCTGCAACAATTAATAAACGATAAGCTTAGACAGTTTCAGGAATTATTAACATCAAAAGAAATACAGATATATGCCGAATTGGAAGACAAAGAGGTTGTAGTTAGTAAGTATCTGGTAGATATTTTACTTAATAACCTACTTAGTAATGCCATAAGGCACAACCAGGTTAAAGGCAACATTAATATTTATTTAACAGAGGACAGGCTTGTTATCCAGAATTCAGGTTCAGCCGTTCCGCTTGATGGCGAGGCAATTTTTGATCGTTTCCAAAAGGGAAGTACTTCAGACGGTGCAGGCCTTGGCTTAACTATTGTAAAAAATATATGCAACGTATGTGGTTGGGACATGCAGTATTTATTCATCAATAATTTGCACACCTTTTCAATAGTTTTTTAACCAGGCTTGCCATACTTCAACGCATCCTGATTTGAAGAACAGAACTGATTTAAGTATTTTATTACGGCATCACCGCATGCGCAAAAACTCATCTTTCTGCGCCATTACGGCCCTGTAACCGGCGTTGAACATCCTGTCCGGATTTTTTAACTCAAACATCGGGTAATGATACAATTTCGGTTCAAGGTAGTGGTCACAAAATACGGCGCTGGCAGCTACCTGATGTGCTAGCATTAAATGGAAACATCTGTCTATTACCTGTAACCGGCTTATTTTTTTAGGTAACGTTCCATGCATCTTGTTAACGTTCGATCCGATAAGTACTTCACACACCTTACGGATATCTTTCACAGGCATATTATCCAGAATACCGCCATCTGCCAAATAGCCACCGCTAAAACGTACAGGCATAAATACCCCGGGTACGGCACACGAGCCAATGAGGGCCTTGTGCAGCGGCCCACTTGAAAATGTAACTGTCTGCGAGGTAAGCAGGTTGGTAGCAGATACCCACAATGGTATGGTTAACTCTTCAAAATGATGAGGGAGATTCGTGTCTTTAAAAAGCTGCGTTAATCCGGCTACGGTAAATAAACCGGATCCTGATAATAATTTATTGATGAAACCATGCGAAGCGGTCTCTCTAATAGATTCCAGGATATCTTTAGGTGAATTTCCGGCGGCATAAAGTGCGCCTATTACGGCGCCCGCACTTGCCCCCGCGATCGCCTTCGGCCGGATGCCCAAATCTTCCAGTCCTTGTAAAACACCGAGGTGGGCGATGCTGCGTGCGCCACCCCCAGACAAAACCAATCCCGTTTTAAACATAGTTTCCGAATATCCTGCAAAATTGCTCATATGTACGGCTATATAAAATGACCAGGATCATACTGTGGTCTGTCATATGTCAGCTTTGTTTTATTGCGGATAAATGAACTTTACGAAAAAGTTAAAGATGAAAACACTATTGATAGCCACTGACCTTTCTGAAAACGCGCGGCACGTTGCTACTTATGGTTACCGGCTTGCCCAGCAGCTTAGGGCCAGGGTATTGCTTTGCCACGTAATGAATATCCCGGCAGAGATTCCGCAAAATGGCATGGTAGCATGGCCTGTAGATATTTATGATGATATGTTACACGATAGCGATAAAGAACTGGCTAAACTCAAAAACAGGATGATGGCAGAAGGTGATGTTATAGGTTACCAGCCGGAGATAATTTGCATACATGATGGGGGCTTTGTAACAGATGTTGTAAATGCAGAAGCACAAGCTAACCAGGCCGATATCATCCTGATTGGTACACACGGAAATGATGCGCTTACAACTCTGATGATTGGTAATCATAGCAGGAAAATGATTGAAGCCACTTCACGACCTTTGTTACTTGTCCCGGCCGGCGTTACCGCGAAACCGATAAAAAGAATTGCTTTCGGCAGTGATTTTAAACAACCCGCAAAAGAGATAGATGTGATTAATAAATTGGTGGGTTTTGCCAAGGCCCTTGGCGCGGAGCTGATCCTTGCCCATATAGACCAGGGACATGACAATCCGGAATATACAGCCATTGTTAAAAAATTATTGATGGAGCTGATCGCTAAAAATAATCATCAAAAAGTTAGTTATGAAGTAGTAAAAAGTAACCATGTAGAAAACGGACTGGATTGGCTGGTACGGCATGCGCATGTCGATGTGATTGCTTTTGCGCATCGTGAACATGGGTTTTTAAACCAGATGTTCAATGGTAGTCACACGCAAAAAGCCTCCGATAAAATGCCGGTGCCATTACTGGTTATCAAAGAAAACTAATGCATTAAAGATTGACAATGAGGCCTTTTATATACGCTGTTCAATAATTTAGATAATTAAAAATGAAAAAGATCCTTGTGCTCACCGATTTTACCGACCAATGCAGCCAGGTAAAAGAAACGGCCGTTATGCTAAGCGCCAAACTGCATGCTAACCTCATCCTGTTTAATACATTTATCAGCCAGCCGGCAATGTTGTCAGAAAATGGTAGCGATCCCTGGGTGTTAGAGGAACTAATGTGGATAGAAGATAGTAAAAAGAAACTGAAATTTTTAAAAGAAGATATGGATCTGCTGATTGCGGCCTTACCGGCTGCAGACCATCACGCAAGCATCGATTGTCGTAAGAGTATGGGCAGCCTGGGGCTCCAGGTTAAAGAATTGCTTGAAGAAGAGCATGTTGAAATGATAGTTATGGGAGCCCGTAGCGGCAGTACCTGGGATCATATCCTTGTTGGAAGTGATACTGTATCGGTGGTTAATCATACTAACAGACCGGTAATGATAGTACCTGTCGGGCATCCGCTAAGGCAGCTCAAGAAGCTAACCATAGCTACTGATTTTGACGAAGCTGATCTGAATGCCATACATTACCTCACCAGGCTTGGGCGATTGTTTGGTTTTACAATTGAAATTGTATATGTAAAACTATGGGGTAAAGAAAGTATTGATCAGACACAACAAACATCATTTGAAAAACATATCGCCAAATTCAACTTTCCTGGTATCAACTATCAAAATATCGGAGGTAAGGATCTGGTTAACCGGCTGAATGATTTGTGCGAAAGTAATGGTTCGGATGTGCTTGTGTTGGTACATGATCATCACAGTTTATTGCACCGTTTGTTCAATGGTACAAATGCAAAATCATTGCTCGAGAAACAAAAAATTCCGGTGATGATAATTCCGGCTGGGATGGATTTGCGTTGATCAGAACCAGTACTTAAAGTAACAAGTTTTCAATTGAGACCTGGTGCAGATAACTATATAGGCGTTGATATACAGCCGGAACATACGTATACTTTTCTTTCAATTAGGTAAACCGGTGTAAGTAAATTGTAGTTTTTTTTAAATTTCCTGTGTGCGGTCGGGAGGCGTATTTCTTTGCTCGAACCTGCCGGTCTTTTTGCTTAGTTTGATCCGGTAAAGAACAAGCTCTTTTGAGCTGCCAATCTCGTGGGCCATATCTGCTATGCCGTGTGAAGGATGCGCGTCTTCGGCTTTAGCTAAATAGGGTTCTATCCGCCTGATGAGCTTCTGCATCGCTTGTTCAGATTCTTCAACACTTGTGAGTTCCTCGAAGGTTCCCCAGCAAATGGCGCTCTTCCAGTTAAAGAAATTTTCGACATGGTCTACTTCAAAGCAAACTTCCGGGTTTCTGCGCATCAGGTCTATTTTCATACCGCTGGCCGAATGTGCATAGATATAAGGTGACTCGTAAGCATAATGTACTGGTACAATATAAGTTATGCCGTTGTTGTGGCAACCAATCCGACCGAGTAACTCTGTCTTGAGTAGTTCCTCCATGGTGTTATTGTCAAGTTCTCCTAACATGATATGATTTTTAAAGTTCTTTTCTTTTAATGATCAAAGGAAGTGCGTTTTTTTCGTCCCGTGTATGATCGCTATCATTTCCCGACATGATCGCAATCATTATGTTATCAGTAGGGCATAATGATGATCAGCAAAAACCGTCATCAGGCTCATTGGTACCATATAGATAGCCTTCTTTTTTTGAATGAACAGGGTTGATAACTGATAAGGGTGAATATTGCGAAACCGGACGGTCCCCCGCTGATCTGCGTCATTTTTTGTGGCTTCACGAATCCTTACCTTTAGCTTATGGCCATCCTGCTTACTTAATTAGGGCACGGTTGAATGGCTGATGAATAACGAATAACCTGCCGGTATTCATTGTTCACCGTTAAGTATAAAACAATAATTTATGAATAGGCACACAGCGGTAAAATATTTTAATAAACAATGGAAGGTTATGAATACCCGTCTGAAGTCCTATTTAAAAAAGGGGGATCAGGAAGACTTGCACCAATTCCGGGTA
>NZ_JBAZRC010000057.1:0-27088 GCF_041663085.1 Mucilaginibacter sp. | reverse complement strand
CCGGTTATGACGGGGTCTTTATTTAGCTACGGCCTGGGCCGAACTGGAAACGGCATCCCACTGCTCCCACAGGGCCAAACGTTCTTCATAAGCGCCACGGGTCCATGCCAGGTTATGGCTGCCCAGATTGAACCGAAGCGGCGGGTTTTCGGCATCAACAACCTGGAAGAGCGCTTGCGGAGTGGCCTCGGGGTCGCCCCTTTCTAAATTCCTTAAACTTCCAAAAAACTGCTCTTTGTAATCGACATAAATATCCATACCGGGCGCAAATTTCAATGATTCCTGGCTGCCAAATTCGGTAGCATAGGCACCGGGCTCAATAATCGTTACTTTGATGCCAAAGTCTTTAACCTCTGCAGCCAGGCTTTCGTGTATAGCCTCGAACGCCCATTTTGATGAGCAGTAGTAGCCAATTACCGGCAGTACTACATGGCCAAGGTTACTTGATGTACCCAAAATGTGGCCCCAGCCCTGTTTACGCAATAGCGGCAAAGCCGCCTGTATAACGGCAACCGGCCCTAACACATTGGTTTCATACATCGCCCTGATCTCGTCTGCACCGGCTTCTTCAATGGTACCCACTAAAGAGTACCCGGCATTATTAAGAACGACATCTAACCTGCCGAAGTGTGCATAAGCCTGCTCCACTGTTGTTTTAACCTGCTCCGGGTTGGTTACATCCAGCTCAAGCGTCAGCACGTTTTCGCCGTATTTATCTTGCAGGTCGGCAATGCTTGCCAAATTACGTGCGGTTGCTGCAACTTTGTCGCCACGTTTTAACGCAGCATCGGCCCAAACGCGGCCAAAACCACGTGAAGTACCTGTAATGAACCAAACCTTATTTGAATTTTCTTTTTGTTGTGTCATGATGGTATATGTTTTAAATAACACAACAAAGGTGGGCAGATGTAATTGCCGGCTTGTAGCCTAATTGAGGGATTTTGTAGCCGAAATGAGAAAGCACGTGTAATAATTCAATAAGACCGTCATTGCTTCGTACCTCGCAATGACGCGCGGAGGATATATTTACTCCGTTCTCAAACTCTTAATAGGGTTAACCGTGGCTGCTTTTATAGACTCATAGCTAACCGTAAGCCATGCAATACCCAAAGCTGCTACGGATGCGATGAAGAACACCAGCCAGCCAACCTGTATATGATAAGCAAAACCGGCCAGCCAGCTGTTTACGGCGTACCACGATAGCGGCACAGCTATACAAATGGCTATCAGGATGAGTTTGGTAATGCCGGCAGACAATAGATAAACCAGGTTTAAAACCGGTGCGCCTAACACCTTTCGGACGCCAATTTCTTTGGTGCGCTGCTCGGCCATAAATGCCGACAAGCCGTATAACCCAAGGCAGGATACAAAAATACCCAGGGCGGCAAAAAGGTTAAAAATGTTACCCATTTGTTGTTCGCCTTTATAAAGCTTGGCCAGATCCTGGTCAAGAAACTCAAATTTAAAGGGATGAGCGGGGTTAATATCCTTACTTATTTTTGCTAAAGCCTGTATGGTAGAGCTGGTTTTGCCGGGTAGCGTTCTTATCACTGTAAAACCGCCGATTTTATTAAAAGGCATAACCAATGGCTCAATAGCTTGCTGTACAGGTTTAAAATTAAAATCTTTTACTACACCTACAATAGTGCCTTGGTTACCCCAAAGGGTTAACGGTTTACCTATTGCCGTATTGGCACTTAAACCCATAAGGCGCGCCATTTTCTCGTTGATCATGTAACTGCCCGAATCTGTTTTGAACGCTCTTGAAAAACTCCGGCCGGCTACTAATTTCATCCTGAATGTATGGGTAAAATCTTCATTTACACCCATCACCGGAATGGCTAACTGCGAGTGGGGATCTTTACCATCCCACTCAACGCTAATCGTCCAGCCACCCAGGTTGGTAGGCAGATCGGTAATCAGGGTAAAGTCGCTGGTAAGCGGGTTTTGTTTTAACTCATCTTTTAAGGTTTGCTGCTTGCCCCACATATCCCCTGTCATGGGTACATACAAAAGGTTAGCTTTCTCAAAGCCGGGGTTACGTTCTTTTATAAATTTAAGTTGATTGTAAATCACTACGGTGCCTACCAGTAATACAATAGAGACCATGAATTGGGTTACAACCAAAGTATTGCGGAAGAGCAAATTACCGCCCATTGATTTCACATTCCCCTTAAGCACTTTAACAGGGTTAAAACCCGACAGGAACAAGGCCGGGTAGCTGCCGGAGATAAGCCCGGTTAACAAGGCAATACCAAAAAGGCTTAACCAAAGTTTTACATCAATTACATTGATAGTGAGTTTTCTGCTAGCCAGCTCATTAAATACCGGCAGGAATAAAATAACCATACCAAATGCAAGCAATAAGGACAGGAAGGAAATAAATACCGATTCGCTTAAAAACTGAAGGATCAATTGCCCGCGTACGGCACCTGCCACCTTACGTAAGCCAATTTCTTTGGCCCTGCGGGCCGAGCGCGCGGTGGCCAGGTTCATAAAGTTTATACAGGCCACTACCAGGATCAGAATAGCGATGATAAAAAAGATGTTTACATATTGCGCGTTCCCGTGGCCCGGCTCATCGCCCAACTGTTCGGGTGCCAGGTGTATTTTGGTTAAGGGTTGCAAGTGGAATGTGGACTTACTATCAACTTCATGTTTACGATATATTTGATCCATCTGTTTTTCCAGACCTGATAAATTGGTAGCAGATGGGGCAAAACTCTTATCTAACAGCAAATAGTCATAAAAATTAAAATTGCCCCATACGCTGTTTTTCAAATCATCATTGGTTCTGGCTAATGAGGCCATTGGCAGCACGAAATCAAATTGCAGGTCTGAGTTACCAGGGATATTGGCCAAAACGCCTGTTACTACAATGTTTTCTTTGTTATCTATTCGTATGAGTTTGCCAATAGGATCTTCATTCCCGAAATATTTTGTGGCCATTGCCTGCGTTAATAATGCACCATCCAACTGTTTTAGCGCTGTGGCCCGGTCGCCCTTTATTAATGGGAAGGAAAATACGTCCATGAAACTTTCATCGGCATAAAACAAATTTTCTTCTTCAAATTTTTTGTTGCCGGCTTCCAGTAGTGTAGTGTTGGCTGGTTTTATCCGTACCGTATTTTTAATAACCGGCATTTCCGCTTTTAAGCCTGCCGGCATACCTGCAGGGGTCCCCACGGTTTTTGAATCACCACAATCGCAGGATATGCGATAGATCTGGCCGGCATTTTTGTGGAACTTATCGTAGCTTAACTCATTCTGTACCCAAAGCAATATGAGGATGCTTGATGCTAGGCCTATTGCCAACCCTAATATATTGATGGTTGAGTAGGCTTTATCCTTTGTTATATTTCTGTAAGCCAGTTTAAAGTATGTTTTTAACATGGTAGTATTTTTGGGGAGTCGCTGTTATATCAAAATATAACTTATTAGGTTTAAAACTCGTGCCAACAAGTTAAACACTTGATAACAAATGCTTTAAATTGAATTATTTGTAAGTTACCGTACGGAAACGTTACAGCGGGTGTTCGATTTTACTGATTGAGATAATTGTTAAAAACACGGGTGGTCAAAGACGCTAAGACGCAATTTATTTTAACTTTTTGCGTCTTAGCGTCTTGGCGTGAAATAATCGCCTGTTTCTCTATCCAAATACTAAGCAATCCGAAATTGAAAATTCGACATTCGAAATCAATTCGCTATGTTTGAAACTAAATTTCCTTATAAAAACGCATGAGTAATTTTTGGGCTTATTTAAAAACCAGGCAATTCAGAAACACCATCCTGTTGGTGATAGCTACCATTATCGGCATTGTTTTAATAGCCTTTTTCAGCCTTAGCTCGTATACGCGCCATGGCCAGGGTATACCTGTACCAAAGTTAAAGGGCCTCAACGTTGACAAAGCAATGGAACTGCTAAAAGAGCAGGGATTTAGCTATAAAATTGATTCGGTTTACGTGCCCGACCAGGCACCCGGCACTATTGTGGAGCAAGACCCGGATGCCGGTACAAATGTTAAAGAAAACCGTACCATATATTTAACCATGGTTACGCAGCTTGCACCCAATGTTTCGCTGCCCGATCTGATAACCGACCAAAGTATTTATCGCGAAGCGGTGGCTACACTATCAAACTACGGCCTTAAAGTTGGCGATACCACGTACCGGTCGGACATTGCCCGCGACCGCGTGCTGGAAGTTCGGTTTGGCGGCCAGGTTATAAAACCGGGCACCAAAATACCAAAAGGTTCAAAGCTCGACCTAGTGCTGGGTAATGGCGAAGGCGCAAGCGAGGTGGATATCCCCGAGTTGCTAAACCTGGACCTTGACGCAGCAAGGTTCTCTATTAAAGGCGCGGGTTTAACCGTTGGTACTATAACTTATGAGGGTGCAATAACCGATTCTACCAACGTAGTAGTGGTTTCGCAATCGCCTATGCGGAGCGATTCGTTAAGTAAAACCAGCATTGGCACGCGTATTAACCTTACGGTATCACAAGGCAAACCAAGTAATGTTCCAAATTGATGCGGCAACACTGCAGCAGCGGATCACTAACGGCGAAACTTTAAACCTGCTTGATGTTAGGGAGGTAATTGAATACCATACCTTTAATATTGGCGGGCAAAACATGCCGGTTGGTAAGCTTAAACAGAATATTAACAGCATTTTTTACAACAAAACCGACGAGATAATCGTTATTTGCAGTGCAGGTATCCGCAGCGAAACCGCAATGGTCATTTTAGCAGAAGCCGGCTTTACCCACGTGGTAAATTTTAAAGGCGGACTGAAAGCCCTGCAAAAACTAAACAGATAAAAATAACATCCCTCATAACCTTATATGAAAAAATTTTGGATAGCGCTGGTGGTCATCATCGTATTATCATTAGCCGGCACCGGCATATTTTATTACCTGCGCTTTTTTGGCCCAAATGTTACCGATAAGCAGGAATACCTGTACATCAAAACAGGATCGACCCTTAACGATGTATTTAAAACTATAAATGAACAAGGTATAGTAAAGGATACTACATCATTTCTGCAATCGGCACAAAGCATGAAATATGTGAAGGTTAAACCGGGCAAGTACCGCCTCAAAAGCGGCATGAGCAACCGCAACTTCATCAACATGCTAAAATCGGGCAACCAGGAACCGGTAACCCTTGCGTTTCATAATATCAGGCTAAAAGACCAGTTTGCCGGGTTTGTATCTAAAAAGATAGAGGCTGATTCGGTTTCGATAGTGCGCTTGCTTGATTCTGCAAAGTTTGCAGAGCAGTACGGCTTTACTACTGATAATATTTACACGGTATTTATCCCCAACTCGTATCAGCTTTACTGGAACACATCGCCCGAGAAATTCTTTAAGCGCATGTATGCCAACTATGAGAAGTTTTGGACGCCCGGGCGTAAACAAAAAGCTGCCGAGCTGAAATTAACCCCACAAGAGGTATCGGTATTAGCATCCATAGTTGATGCCGAGGCTTTGCATGATGATGAGATGCCAACCATTGCCGGCCTTTACCTAAACCGCCTTAACAAAGGCATGAAGCTGCAATCCGACCCTACCGTGATATTTGCGGTAAATGATTTTACAATTAAACGCGTGCTTAACCGCGACTTAATTACCAATTCGCCGTACAATACTTATATGTATAAAGGCTTGCCCCCCGGCCCTATCATGATGCCGTCGGTAAATGCCATTAACGCTGTACTTGATTACCAGAAGACTGATTACCTTTACATGTGCGCCAAAGCGGATTTTAGCGGTAATCACGCTTTTGCTACTAACGAGGCCGAGCATAGAGTTAATGCCAAGGCATTTCAGCAGGCCCTTAACGACAGGAATATTAAACGCTAATGTTTGAGAATGCTACCAAACTAAGGGTGCGCTACGGCGAAACCGACCAGATGGGCTACATGTACTATGGCAACTATGCCGAGTTTTTTGAAGTAGGCCGTGTAGAGATGCTGCGCAGCCTGGGCTTAACATACAGCGGGATGGAAGCATCGGGTATTATGATGCCTGTGCTGGAGTTGAAATGCAAATACCTTAAACCCGCCCGATACGACGAGGAAATTACCATCAACGTAATTATGGATAAAATGCCGGGGGTTAAGATCCATTTCCGTTACGAGTTGTTTAACGAGAAGCAGGAACTGATACATATTGGCGAAACGCTGCTGGCCTTTATTAACATGAAGAGCAACCGCCCCTGCCTGCCCCCTACCGATTTTATTGAAAAACTAAAGCCTTTTTTTGAGTAATTTTAGCCATAATGAAATGGGCTCATCGATTTTTACTGCATTTTAAGTTTTACCAGTTTATTACCGACTGGGCCAAAACGGTTTACATCCCCGGCTTTAGGCCCCTGCCCCTTTACACGGTTGTTGTATTTTTTATACTGGAGATCCAGAAAACATCGCTGGCTAACCGTGCGGCGGCTTTGGCTTATAATTTTATGCTGGCGCTTTTCCCGGCCATTATATTTTTGTTTACCCTGATAGCTTACATACCTATAAAAGGTTTTCAGAAAAGCCTGTTGGACCTTTTTGCTTTGATAATGCCTTCAAACGCTTATAATGCTTTCCATGATACCATTTTTGATATAATTGCACGCCAAAACGGCAAACTGCTTTCTATTGGTTTTATAACAGCTTTGTACTTTGCCACCAACGGCGTAAGTAATTTAATGCAGGCCTTTAATAAATCATCGCTGATACTGGAAACACGTAGCTGGCTTAAAAGGCGCTTTATAGCCCTTGTGTTAACAATTGTTATAAGCGTGGCGCTACTTATAGCCATTGTTATTATGATAGCGGGGCAATGGGTTATAGGGTTTATAAAGGACGAACTCAATAGCGAAGCCAAGTTTTGGTTTTGGCTCATCGCTTTTTCGCGGTGGCTTATTATACTGGTAATATTTTTTACAAGCATTTGCATACTGTACCGTTACGGCCCATCCAACAAGCAAAAATGCAAATTTATTAACCCCGGTTCTATCCTGGCCACCTCGCTGGCGATATTAACTTCTATAGGGTTTACATATTACACCAACAACTTCTCATCATATAACACTGTTTATGGCGCAATAGGCACCCTCATTGTGGTGATGATATACATGTACTTAAACTCCATGATATTGCTCATCGGATTTGAATTAAATGCCAGCGTTGACCTTTCAAAGCGCACCATTCGCATCTCAAAACCGCGTTTTAACACCTTCCGAACAAAAAAAACAGAGGATTTGGGCAAATAACCCAATGACTACCAACCGCTTACAATTAATTAAAAAAAAGTTAACATGAAGTTTGGCAATTCGCCCCGGATTTGTACTTTTGTCCCCGGAGAGCTGGCAGAGTGGTCGATTGCGGCAGTCTTGAAAACTGTTGACTGTAACAGGTCCTGGGGTTCGAATCCCTAGCTCTCCGCAGAAAATATAAAGCCCTGTAAATAAAATATTTACAGGGCTTTTTTCATGAGCATAAATCTCCCGAACCTACCTTTTAAAAATCAAAAGCTGAAAAAGATATATTTACCTGGTTATTACAGGAGATGGAGATCGCCGGATTATATCGACCAAAAGGCAATGTATCCACAACCTATCCGAATACTCCAAAGAAAAAGGGGCTATTTTCAACATTGAAAATAGCCCCTTTTGATAACCAGCCATTTTTATGGGCTGTTTTTCTTAAAGATTTCACTTAGAAAGTTAATTGACCGAAGAAGACAGGTAAGTCATCAGTTTTTGTGCAACCAGTAAAGAAGATTGTGGATTTTGGCCGGTAAATAATAATCCGTCCTGGACAGCAAACGGGTGCCAGTCCTCTCCTTTTTGATAATCTGCGCCTTTAGACCTTAGCATGTCTTCCAGTGAAAAAGGCACAACCTTGTTTAGCTGCACAGCAGTTTCTTCGGTATTGGCAAAAGCCGATACTTTTTTACCTTTTATTAAAGGTTGTCCGTTGGCGGCTTTAACATTTTTCAATGCAGCCGGTGCATGGCACACTAAAGCTACCGGTTTTTGATTTTTGATGAAGGACTCGATCAAACGTGCCGAATTTTTATCTTCGGACAGATCCCACATTGGCCCATGCCCTCCAGGATAGAAGACGGCATCATAATCTTTTTGATTTACCTTTGAAAGCAAAACGGTATGGGCCAGTTTTTCCTGAGTAGCCGCATCGGCAAAGTATTTGCGGGTTGATTCAGTTTGAAATTCAGGGTCGTTACTTTTAGGGTCTATCGGAGCCTGACCGCCTTTTGGAGAAGCGATGGTAATCTCTGTCCCCTGAGCGGTAAAGTAATAGTAAGGCGCTGCGAATTCCTCTATCCATAATCCTGTTTTTTTACCGGTGTTACCTAATTGATCGTGCGAAGTAACAACGAAGAGTATTTTCTTCGCCTTCGAATTTACCGGTACCGCAGATTGATTTTCTTGCGAAAAGCCGCTTAAGCTTACTATTGAAAGTAAACCTGACAATATTACACTTGCTTTAATTTTCATTTTCATTTCCTTTGTATTTTATTTAATGCAAAGGTTTGAAGATTTGAGGTTTTCACACAGGACATACATCAAAAAATCCGTGTGACATACATCAAATTATTTTGAGCCTTTGTAAAGGCGACTAAGAGTTTCGCGGGTAACCCCAAGATAAGATGCGATCAATTGCTTCGGTACCATTTGGAATAAAGCAGGGTATTGTTTTATCAGTTGCTCATACCTATCGCGGGCGTTGGTATTGATCAAGCCCAATACACGCTGCTGAAGGGCAACATATCCGAAATTAGTTTTCTTCCGAAAAAAATGTTCAACTTTATGCAGCTCGGCACAAAGTTTATCCTTATCCGCCAACGAAATTACAAGTACCTCAGCCGATTCCACAGGATCGATATATAACGAAGACGGGGTTTTATTGTAAAGCGCGTGGTAGTCTGTTATCCACCAATCGGGAAGGGCAAACTGAAGCACATGCATCTTATTATCGCTATCTATCATATACGATTTTAAACAGCCCTTCACCACAAAGAACTCATTTTTTACTATCTCACCTTCCTGAATAAGAAACTGATGCTTGATTAGTTTCTTATGTACAAAATGACTGAATATATATTCAAACTCACTATCGGTAAGCTGAATTATTTTCTCGAAATGGGCTCTTAGCAGTTCTTTCATAAAAAGCACTAATGTGATAAATTTCGGCAAGAAAATTATCATTAAAACTAATATGATAGCCCCTCTTTGTTATATACTCTGTAAAACATACAGAAAAGGAAGCAAGATAAGCCTCCGAATGGCGGAAGCTTATTAGATAATAAAACTGTGGTTATTGCGCAGGCAGCGCTGCTAACAGCTCTTCTGTTGTTAAAATGGCATGTGCAAAAGTAGGCCCGTTTAAAACATGGGCAGCATGCATCATTTCCGGCGTAAAGGCTGCTGTTGCGTCTTTCACAAGGGTTACATGGTAACCGAGCTCCATCGCGAAACGGCAAGTACTTTCCACACAGGTATTAGCCAGCAATCCAATGGCTATCACATGCGTTATGCCCCGTTGCTTAAGCAGCATATCCAAGTCTGTATTGGCAAAACCACTTTGGGCCCAGTGTTCTTTGGCAATAATATCCCCTTCCTGGGGCGCAAAGTCCGGGTGCCATTCACCACCCCAGGTATCTTTTGCAAAGGAGTGGCGTTCCATAATGCCCACCTGTGTTGGGTTGGGATACTTCCAGTACTGGTAATCTGTTGGTTCCCATCGTTTATGCGGCACAATAAAAACCTGGATACCTGCTTGCCTGATAGCCTTAACAATGGTACGCAGGTTATTTAATAAATTATTACTCTCAGCAACATCTTTAACCCTTGGCCACACCTTCCCCCCCTCTGACAAGAAATCGTTATAAGGGTCGATAAACATTAAAGCTGTTTTTTCGCGTTCATAAATTTGAGCTTCCATTTTCTTCAAATTTCATTAAAGCCATCTGTTAATTATTCCTTAAAGCATACCGTTCAATGCTTTTGGCGAACAACGGCGTTTCACTTTGATTGTGATAGATGGATACCGGTTGACGCTGAGTTTTGAACAGATCAAATGGTATACCTTGTTTTTCCAAACCCTTTAAAAAGCCTTCTGTCGGCCTTGAAATTACCCGGTTCGTAAACTCGCAGCTATTTTCGTCGATCTTTTTTACACTCAGCTCCCAATGTACCAAAATATTCACGCGGCCGGTGGGCGAGAACACATCTGAAACCGACTCCAGGATCAGGTGTCCCGGTTCTGACAATGTTTCTATATAATGCTGAACCATCGGGCTCCCCCCGAGTACCTCCACATTGATAGACATTCTTTTCCCTTCGGGCGAAGTAGTAATACCTGCTGCAACGTGCGCAGGAGAGCATGCCTGGTATTCAGCTTCCGGAAGCGTAAAGCACCATTCCGGGATGTTGATCTTTTCGATCGGCGCATTGATCACAGCTGAAAAGCTGGAGTCCACGATAATTTGTTCATTTTCCATGATAATCACATTTTAATTTATATTCACTTGTTTTTAGCATTTGGGGTTATATTCCGGGTACCCGGAATATTCCTTTACTTTAGAGTTTATTTATTTAGAAAAACCATCGGCCTCCATGATCGCATCGGCAAATGCCTGCGGGGCCTCCTGCGGCAGGTTATGCCCGATACCACCACTGATGATCTTGTTGGCATACTTACCTGAGAATTTTGCTGCATAAGCGCTGGGTTGAGGGTGCGGCGCACCGTTGGCGTCACCTTCCAGGGTAATAGCAGGTACGGTAATAACCGGCCCTTTTGCCAACCGCGCCTCTGCATCATCGTATTTCGATTCGCCATTTTCAAGTCCCTGCCGCCAACGGTAATTATGTATCACTATGGCTACGTGGTCCGGGTTGTCAAATGCCGCGGCTGAACGGTTAAAGGTGGCATCATCGAAGTTCCATTTGGGCGATGCCAGTTTCCAGATCAATTTGTTAAAGTCATTCCGGTATTTGTCATAACCCGCCTTTCCACGTTCTGTAGCGAAATAGAACTGATACCACCATTGCAGTTCAGCAGACGGTGGCAGGGGTATTTTCCCCGCTGCCTGGCTACCGATCAGGTAACCGCTCACAGAGACCAGCGCGCTGCAGCGATCAGGCCATAACGCCGCGATTATATCAGCAGTTCTCGCGCCCCAGTCAAAACCTGCAAGAATAGCTTTGTCGATTTTGAGCGTATCCATGAATGCGATGATATCAAGAGCGATAGCGGATGGTTGGCCGTTCCTGAAGGTTTTAACCGAAAGAAAGCGGGTTGTACCGAAGCCTCGCAGATAAGGAATGATAACACGATACCCTTTTGCTGCCAATAAAGGTGCAACATCAGTAAAACTGTAAATATCATATGGCCAGCCGTGCAATAGTATGACTACTTTGCCATCTGCCGGCCCCAAATCAGCATAGCCAATATTCAATAAACCAGCATTGATCTGCTTAATATCAAATGAAGACGATGCGTTGATTTTCGTGCTTGATTTACCTGAAGTTAACGGGCCGGTTTTAAAAGGCTGTGCATTTGCCCCCCCTATCATCAATATTGGCCCGGCCGCCATGGCTATCGCTGCAGTTTCTAAAAACCGGCGGCGGTCATAGTTATGTTTCTGTAACATATGCTTAGTATTTAAATTTCTAATGAAAAATTTGTCTCGTTTGACCAAAAAGCGTTTTCCTATCTGCGGAGAATCACATCCTTGGTACGTCACGGTTAAACTATATTAGTTTCCACTTTAATATTTCCATGAGTGGCCTTTGAATAAGGGCATAGTAAGTGCGCCCCTTCCGCAATGGCCCGAGCCAGTTCCGGTTCAATACCCGGCAGGCTGATGTTCAAACGAGCCTCCAATGAATAGCCATCTTGTTCTGATAAGCGGAGGTCAACTTCAGCATCCACTGCCGCTTCGGCAGGAAATCTTACTTTCCTCGTGGCTGCTTCCAATTTTAAGGCACTTAAAAAACACGAAGACCACCCTACAGCAAATAGCTGTTCCGGATTAGTTCCATTGCCGGGCGCTCCGGGTAAGGAAAGTTTAACATCCAGACGGCCGTCTGATGTACGTGACGAACCGCCATCGCGGCCACCTACGGTGTGTGCCTTTGCAGTATAAACTACTTTTGCGTTTTGGGCATCCGCTTGTGAATTCCCGTTACTGTTGTTTTCCATTTTCTTCTTTATTTAAATCGTTAATTATTTCAATTCTTTTTTACGATAAAGCTCTATTAGCTATATCATTAGTTAATTGCTATTATTCTCACCAATCCGGTTCAAATATTCGCCTATATTATATTCGAAATCACTATCCTGCTGAAAACCCCAGGCCCGGAGTTTTTCGATAGTTGGCTTCCGTTCCGGCCGGCCGGCAGTCTGGATATATGCAGCCCGTGACTCATTCATATGTTCCAGCAATGGTCTTGGGGCGCGTTTATTGGCTAATATTTTTGCCTGCCCGGTTACCACCTGGTCAAACTGGCTGATACGTAGCGCAAAATGATGCACAAATTCGTCCAGCTTATCGTCCGCGATCATTCGGTTGATGAGCCCGTAGCGTTCGGCAATACCGGCATCCAGATCTTCACCCCCTATAATGACCTCCAGGGCCCGTGACCGTCCCACTAAAAGCGGGAGAAATTCCATGCTGCCCCCTCCGGGAATCGTTCCAACAGCTACTTCGAACTGGCCAAAGATGGCTTTATCACCGGCAAAGCGGATATCGCAGGCTGCGGCAAATTCAACACCTACGCCACGGGCTCTTCCGCGGATAGCGGCGATCGAAATTACCGGCGACTCATACAGCGCTACCGCGACATCGAACACCGGCAGGATGCCAGAAGGTGTTTTTCGGGATACGATCTCACCGCCTTTCACAACGTCAAAGTGCGCAATAAAAAAATCCGGTAACGCACTGTCGAAAACGATCACCCGCAATTGGGGCGAGGCCTGCATACGGCGCACCACTTCTTCCAGTCCGGTAAGTAATTCCGGGCCGAACAAATTAAGTGGTGGGGCATCCAGGGTTACCTGCCAGTAACCGGGATTATGGCGGGTTATACGAACCGGAGTTCCCGCTATTTGCTCTGTAGTTTTTGTAATTTTTTCCATCGTCTTATTTTTTGAATTCATTTTAATATCGCTGATCAACCAAATGTGAAATCATAGACCTCAGCCTTTGGCGTTAAAAATTCGATCTGAAAGTCCCGGTCAATGATCGGACCCTGCTGGCGGATCAACTGGTACATTCGCGGTTCGGTCATCGTACCATTACCATTTTCATCAGTATCTAACCCGTGCGAGGCTCCCGGAATATCCCCATTAATAGTGATCCGAAATTTGATCGTTTTTCCTTTACCAGCCGGGCCGATAATTAAATTCAGGTCGCGGGCATGGAAGCGATAAATCAGCTTGCCTTGTTTCCCGGTTAACAGAACCTTTTCCTTGCCAATGTTCCATTCGCCGATAAGCGCCCATTGGTTAAGTTGCAGGGCTGACGGCACCGTATAGGTTACCGTCTTATCGCTAATTATGCCACCGGGAGATGCAAAGCCCTGCGTTTGGCCGTAACCCACATAATTTTCGGGCGACCCGACGTTCCTCCAGTCAGCAGCAGCTTCAGCGCCACCTGGTTGAATTTCGCTAAGTTGAATTGCCGTGTTTCTTGGCGAAACCTCCCTGAGCAATTGCTGGATCTTTAGTTCAATTTCTCGATAATCCCCCTCACCAAATTTTTGATAGCGTATCTTCCCATTCGCATCGATCAGGTAAAGCGCCGGCCAGTAATGATTCTGGAAGGAGTTCCATATCTCATAGTGGGAATCAACCGCAACCGGATAGCCAATATTCATTTCCCTGTTGGCATTCCTGATATTTTCTATTTCCTGCTCGAACGAAAACTCCGGGGTGTGAACACCTATTACCACCAATCCCTGATCTTTGTATTTTGAGGCCCAGTCCCTCACGTAAGGCATCGTCCGCCGCCAGTTAATGCAGGTGTAGGTCCAGAAGTCAATAAGAACAACTTTGCCCCGCAACCCTTCCAATTTCAGCGGCGTTGTATTTAACCAGCCTGTTGCACCCTCCAATGATGGTTTATTATCCTGCTCAGGGGTAAACTGTATAGGCGTAACAGCTGCAACGATCGCGGCGATTAAGATTGCAGGGATGGTGATATATAGGGTTCGCATGGTTTTCATCGGGCTTAATATTTCTTTGAGAATTATTTATTGGTTTCAATTAACCGTGTGCTGCTTCCGTAACGTCCTTCCATTCCTCGAATTCGGCAAACCGTTTATCGTAATTTTGCTTTACCAGCGGATAGGCAACTTTACCTAAGAGCAATCTGAGCGGAGGGTTGGTTGAGTCAACAAGTTTAAGAATAGCATTCACCGTGGCTTCCGGCTTACCCCAGGAATCAGGTGTAAGACTTCCATAAAAAGCTGTTCTTACTGGCGCATAAACTTCATTTTCTTTTGTGCGTATGGCCGATGCGCCTGACCAGTCTGTGGAATAGCCATTAGGTTCTATTAAAGTGACCTTAATGCCAAAAGCTGCTACTTCTGTGGCTAAAGTTTCGCTCAGGCCTTCAACTGCAAATTTGGAGGCATTATATAAGCCTAAAACGGGTAGCGTGGCTAACCCCAGCATACTGGATAACTGTATAATATGACCACTTTTTTGTTCCCGCATCAGCGGCAATATGGCCTGGCTCATCCATAGCAACCCGAAAAAATTCGTTTCCATTTGGTCACGGGCTTCCTGCTCCGTAGTTTCTTCGATCGTACCAAACAAGCCGTAACCTGCATTATTGATCAATACATCAATGCGGCCAAAAGCGGCTTTCACCTTTTCTATCGCCTCGAAGCTTTCCGGTCTATTATTTACATCCAACTTTACAGGCAATACCGCATCGCCATATTGCTCAACCAGTTCGTCAAGGTGGGTGATATCCCTCGCGGTTGCAGCTACTTTATCGCCACGCCTTAAAAAGGCTTCTGCCCATAACTTGCCGAATCCGCGAGAAGCGCCTGTTATTAAAATTACTTTGGGGTTTGTTGCTGTATCCCCATTTTTTATGGTTTCCATTGCTTTTTTCTTTTAAGTTTTAAAAAAGACGGGGTTTCTGTAACTCCTCGATATGTGTCGGTTAGCGTACTTTTTTAAATGCAGCACGCATCTCTTCCGCAAAAAGCTGTGGTTGCTCCCATTGGGCAAAGTGGCCGCCTTTGTTTACTTCGTTAAAGTAGATAAGGTTATGATAACTGCGCTGAGCCCAGCTTTTTGGTGCCTGGTATATCTCACCGGGGAACACGGTTATAGCAACAGGGATAGAGATCTGCGCTGTTTTTTGATCTACCGCGTTAAAATTGTTGTTGTTATTTTCCCAGTAGAGGCGTGCGGAAGACGCTCCGGTATTGGTTAACCAATAGAGGGTGATATCATCCAGCATCTCATCTTTGGTAAGCACCTTGCCGGCATCGCCACCACTATAGGTCCAATCGTTAAACTTGTCTAAGAAAAATGAAGCCAGCGCAACAGGAGAATCGGTAAGCGCATAGCCAATAGTTTGCGGACGGGTAACCATGATGCCTGCATAACCGGCCCCTTTGGTATATAAGTAGGTAAGCGAGTTATAGGCCGCTTTTTCTTTTGCAGACAAGCCGTTTGGTGCCGGAGCACCGCTATTCAGCAATTTGGCTATTTCGGGTGGAACTGTAGCAGGCATATTAACATGTATGGCTAATAATCCTGCCGGTTTCTGCCTCGCCATTGCATCTGCTACCACCGAACCCCAATCGCCACCTTGTGATACGTACCGGGTATAGCCTAAACGTTTCATTAATACATCCCAGGCACGGGCTATCCTGTCAGGTCCCCAGCCTGTATCTTTCGGTCTTTCAGAAAAGCCATAACCGGGCATTGATGGTATAACTACATCAAAGGCATCCTCTGCCCTGCCGCCATAAGCTTCCGGATCGGTAAGCGGACCGATCGATTTGATCAATTCAAAAATTGAACCCGGCCAGCCGTGTGTAAGTATTATTGGCAGCGCATTAGGATTTTTAGAACGAACATGGATAAAATGGATGTCAAGCCCGTCTATGTTGGTTACAAACTGTGGTAAGGCATTAAGCTTTGCTTCTGTTTTGCGCCAATTGTAGGTGTTTCCCCAATAGTTTACCAGTTCCTGGATTTGTTGCAGTTGCACACCCTGCGTACGGTCATTAACCGTTTCTTTTTCGGGCCAGCGTGTCGCTTTTATCCTTTGCTGCAGATCAGTAATTGCAGATTCCGGAATGTCGATCTTAAATGGACGGATCGCTTCCTGAGCCTTAACAACTACGGGGTTTGTTATTAATATACTACCGCCAATGGCGATCATCAAAGCGCTGTAAAATGTGCGTTTAAGGTTATTGAAAGTTTTCATTGTTTTATGATTTATTTACTTTTTACTTTTATTCCTGGGATCATCTGCCGGATCTATATAACTAATCCCCAGGGGGCTGTTTGCAGTAACCTGCGTTACATAGGTCCCCGATCTGGCCCAATGGAAATGAGGTGTGTTACCGGGCAGGATCACTACGCTTCCGGGTGCATAGGCTTTTAATTTAGTGGCATCGAATTTTGTCCCGATACCGATATAAAAAACACCCGAGATCACTGTATATATCCTGTTTTCAGGATGAATATGCGGCTTTAGTATCACCCCGGCGGGGACTTGCACCCTGACCACATAGGGTCCGGCCTTTTTTGGATCACCTACGAGAATAGCCAGGCGTGCCTCCGGAGGAAACGCCGGGAATGCTACCCATTTAATGTTTTCGGAACAGATCTCGCCAAACTTATTATTGGGCAAGCCCTGGGCATTGCCTGAGGTAGCTTTGAGCAACCCAGCGAGGCAAAGGAGCATGAATAGATAATTCTTTTTTTTCATGGTTTTAAAGGTTTATTGTCTGGTATGAAATCGGCATTAAAGGAGACTTCCTTCCATTTTTCCAGTTCATCTGACATTGCTCTTAATTTTTCTGCCGCGCGGTTGTAAGCGTCACGACCCAAAAACAGGTGTTCCGGAACTTCCGGGCTTTCCGCCAATTCAATAAATATTTCCGCCGCACGTTCAGGGTCGCCTGGTTGGCTTCCGTTTGCTGATAAGTAGCTGGTTTGGGTATCTTTTACAGCATTGTAACCGTCTGTAATATTGGGGATCAGCGCCAGTGAGCTTTCAGTTAAAAAACCTGTCCGGAAACCTGAGGGTTCAATCACGGTAACTTTAATGCCAAATTCTTTGACATCCAGCGACAGTACTTCAGAAAAAGCTGCTATGGCCGCTTTAGTAGCTGAATAGATCGCCCATCCGGGCGCACCGGCAAAACCGGCCACCGAGCCAATATTGATAATATGTCCTGATGCTTGTTCGCGCATTACCGGGATCACCCTTTTGGTCACTTCCATCACGGCCAGAACGTTCACACTAAAAATGTTGCTAATATGCTGCTCTGCGGTTTCCTCAACAATACCTGTCATACCGTAGCCGGCATTATTGACCAGTACATCAATCCTTCCAAAGGCTTCCAGCGTTTGCCTGATGGATTCATCAATGCAGTCCGCATTGTTAAGATCAACAGCCAGCGGCAAAAAGCGGTTGCTGTCAATGATTCCGACTGCTGTTTTCAGTGTTTGCGCATTACGTGATGTTGCAGCAACACGGTACCCGTCTGCTAACAATTTTTTAACGAGCGTGAGTCCCAATCCCTGGGAAGCACCCGTTACATACCAAACCTTCGGTGTATTCATTACCTTTTCAATTATGTTTTAATAGTATCCGGACGCAGATATATCGGCGCACGGGTCTTTAATATTATCTCTCTGAATAATCAAGTAAAGTATCGATGGCTAATACAGATGAGGCCGGATTTTGCCCGGTAATCAACAGGCCATCGCGAGTTACAAACGGCTTCCAGTCTTCCCCTTTTTGAAAATTCGCTCCTCTTTGTTTCAACATATCTTCCAAAAGAAAAGGCACTACTTTGGTGAGCTCCGCTGTTTCTTCCTCCGTATTGGTAAAGGCGGCTACTCTTTTCCCTTCAATCAACCATAGGCCTTGCGGTGTCCTTGCATATTTTAAAGCTGCAGGAGCGTGGCAAACCAAGGTTACGGGCTTGCCATTATTATAAAATGCTTCGATCAGCTTTACAGAATCCCGGTCTTCAGCCAGGTCCCACATCGGGCCGTGGCCGCCCGGATAAAAGATGGCGTCAAAATCACTTTCTGAAACTGTACTCAATTTAACCGTATTGCTCAGCCTGTTCTGCGTTTCTGCATCACTGTAGTATCGTTTGGTAGCTTCCGTCTTATTTTCCGGCAGATCGCTTTTTGGATCTATCGGCGTTTGCCCGCCTTTTGGTGAGGCAATCACGATGTCTTTCCCAAGATCGCGGAGCTTGTAGTAGGGAGCGGCAAATTCTTCGATCCATAGTCCTGTTTTTTTGCCGGTGTTGCCCAACTCGTCATGAGATGTCACAACGAATAGAATTTTGTTAATTTTCATAGTTTTGATATTTAATGTTTGTTTTTATTTGAATTTTTAGGCAAAGCGATATCACTCCGGGTATTTCCCGGCTTAAAAATGCCTATGGTTAATGATCTACAGTTCTGTTTTTACGCCTGCTTTTAGAATTTTTAAACGATCGGCAATTCCCAGTGCGCTAAAGGATTGCCGTAACATTTCACCCGTTTCCGTATAATGCGACCAACCCTCAAAATGTACCGGGATGATCGTTGCCCCAGGGAAAGCAAAGGCAGTATCAATTGCGTCGTTAGTGCCCATGGTTACGTTGAATGGGCCGCGTGGCTGAGCGGCACCCGCAAAAATAAATATGTATTTCGGCTTGAACTTTTCGGCGACTTCTTTTATGCCATTGTAGAAAACCGTATCCCCGGTAATATAGATCTGGATGTCTTTTGTTGATACAATAAACCCGGTAACATCGCCAGTAAGATGTTCACTTCCGGCCGGGCCGTGCCGGGCCGGAGTTGAGGTAATGGTGATCTTGTCGTTTAAAATGGTGGTTTCCCAGGGCGCCAATCCAATAGCATTACCTTTTAATCGCTCCGCGCCTAATCTCGTAGTAAATGTTTTCGGTACTGTTTTCAAAAACTCCCTGCCCGCATTATCCAGGTTATCGCCATGCTGGTCATGACTTAACAGCACTGCATCAATTTTACCAATATTAACGCTTGCCGGGCCTTCAGTTTTTGAGTAAGCAGGTTTGTCATTGATCTTGAATACTTCACCCGCAGGGTCAAGCGTTGGGTCGGTCATGAGCCTTAAGCCAGCTATCTCCAATATAATAGTTGGACCACCGAGATAAATAACATTGATCGCATTTTCCATCTTCTAAGCTTTTAAATGGTCAAAGTATGCGGTAGTCTCTTCTATTAACGCACTCATCAATTCGCCGGCTTTGGTGTGTTTTAACACCGGTGCTATCTGCCCACCCCAGAACAAGATCATATCCCACTTTTCCTGTTCGATAGCAGCTTTGCGGATATGTGACATAAACTGCGTTTGCAACGGGAAAGGCAGGAAATCCTTTTCCTGGTGTAACAGATCCTTAGCGATACGGCTGGTTATTCCCCTACCCAATCTCCCTGTAAACGCCCGCGATAAAGTAGTGTACTTTGCCGCATCTGAAAACAGCATTTGTTTATGAATGGCTGTAGCATTTGATTCATCCGTGGCCAGGAAAGCGGTGCCTATTTGTGCGGCGTCGGCGCCAAGCGCCAGTGCCGCGGCTATACCCTTACCATTCGCTATACCGCCTGCAGCAATAATAGGAGTTTTTACTTTTTCTTTGATCAGTTGCACCAATACAAAGGCTCCGATAGTTGACGATTCTGCAGAAGTTAGGAACGACGGACGGTGACCACCGGCTTCAAAACCCGAAGCGATGATCAGATCAACTTCCGCAGCTTCCAAAGCGATAGCCTCATCGAGCGTTGTTGCGGCACCAATGGTGACGATACCCAGCTTACGGCATTGTTCAAGAATATCAGCAGATGGGGTACCAAACATAAAGCTGAATACCGGCGGCCGTTCGTGAAGGATGACTTCGACCTGGTTTTCAAAGCGGGTTTTGAATGGTGCAGGTTTTTCAGGCAGCGCTATCCCTAACTCATCAAAATAAGGTTTAAATAGCTCTTGTGCGCGCTTGAACTGATCATCTGAAACAATACCACCCACCGCATCCGTATCTGAAACCCACAAGTTGATGTTATAAGGCTTATCGGTAGCAGCCTTGAGCTGACGGGCAACATCGCTTAACTCCTGCGGGCTTAGCGTATAAGCACCGTAGCCACCAAGCCCACCGGCATTTGATACGGTTGAGACCAGGTCAACAGATGACAAGTTACCGCCAAACGGCCCTTGCAGGATAGGGTATTGAATACCCAGAATTTCGGTTGCTTTTGTTTGATACCACATGATGCTGTTATTTATTGTGCTACATCAGTTAACATTTTGTTGACGATAACCCACTTTCCATCGATCTTATGAAAAGACAGGAATTCGTCGTAATTAAAATCGTACATTTTAACATTTAGTTTGGCCACGGCAATAGAATTTACTACATCGATGGAATTAATAATGCCCCTGAACGGTTTACCTGAGTTTTTGACGCTCACGCGATTCTTTACCCCATCCAGGTATTGATCGATCGTTTTGGCATACGGTACGCCTTTAATGTCGCCGAATACTAACGTTCCCGGATGATAAACCTTACGAAGCAGGTCGATATCACCTTCATATATGCCTTTCAGATAAAGATCCTCTAGTGCCCTGGTGATCTCTTGTTTATCCTGTTGATTGGTTTCCATTTTGTTTTGATTTTGTGCTTTTGATACCAGCATGATGCAGGAAAAAAAAGCTGTTAATAATACCGTTTTCACTTAATTCAGGTTATGGCCGGCTGACATACCGCCGTCTACGTTAATAATTGCACCACTGATGAAATTGCTTTTTGCAACGGTGTAAACCATTTCGGCAATGTCTTCCACTTCACCCACCCGGTTCAACAAATGCAAACCTGCGCCTTCATCAGCTTTGCTGCCGTGCATTGGTGTGCGGATAGTGCCGGGTGCTATGGTATTGACCCGTATGTTATCTTTACCAAACTCGGCTGCCAACTGCAGCGTAAGCGCGTGTATTGCACCTTTTGATGCCATTTGCGCGGTAATGGGCACTCCGCCAAGTGCGTGATTAACCAATGGTGTACCAATGTTGATCACTACCCCATTGTGTTGTTTAAGCATTTGCGGAATAATGGCCTGGGTGGTAAAATAGGTACCTTTGAGGTTAGTATTTAAAAAGCGGTCAAGATAAGCTTCATCCACTTCAAGGAATGGCTTTGTTTCAAATATACCGGCGTTATTCACCAATACATCTGCCGACCCGAATTTCTCAATAGCTGCCGCCACCAGTCTTTCGCCCGTTTTTTTATCACTTACATTCCCCGCAACCATTGCCAGGTTTTCACCTGCACCCAGCTCCTGGTAAACCTGCTCTAATTTATGTGCCGTAGCAGAGTTGATCACTACATTGTCGCCTTTTTCCAAAAAGTGGCGGGCTACTTCTTTACCGATACCTGAAGAGGCACCGGTAATAATTATTGTTTGTTTTTTCACTGTCTTATTTTTTATCTGCCGTAATACCTTTTTCCCGCAAAACCGATACCTGTTCACCGGCAAATCCCCAATCGTCCAGTTCTACTTCCTGTATAACCACATGGGTTAATTGCGGGTCTTTATTAAGCACATCTGTTATCAGATCGGTAATACCTTTGATCAGTGTTTGCTTTTGATCCCTCGTGATGCCCTCGCGGGTCACTTCTAATTTTACGTATGGCATGGCTTTAGTTTTTAGGCTAAAACTGCTTGTTAAGCAGCTTTAGCGGTAATGTTTACATTCAGTTCAAAATCATTGTATATCAGCGTATCGCCCAGGTTTTGAAAGAAATTACCTGAGCGGAATTTCATTCCGTACTTAGTACGGTCTACTACTACCAGGCCTGTTGCAGTTAACACATCGCCGCTAACACTAACCGCTACATCAAAACCAATAGCTTGGGTAATATCTTTAATGGTCAGATTGCCTTCAACTCGGTTACCATTAACCGAGGTTATTTCTAAAACTGCTTCCGGGTATTTTTCAGATGAAAAGAAATCATCAGAAGCCAGGTGACCCCAGAATTGGGCGTTCAGCGTAGGGTCGGTCACATCCAATATCTTAATAGAAGTTGTGTCGATAATGAATTTACCACCGGCAAGTTTACCGTTGTTTAAAATTATCTCGCCTTCCTTAATACCTATGGTACCATTGTGTGCACCTGTTACTTTTTTTCCTACCCAGTCAATGTTGCTTTGAGTGGTTAAGATCTCGAATTTTTGATTTTCCATTTTATTTTATGTTTTAAATTATAGAACAAATTACGGTAGCATTACGCAGTTGGGCGTGTGACCTACATCACATAGCGACCAGCACCTTATTTATGTGATGTAGATCACTTTGGCCCTAATCCCCTCAGTATATTTATGTATCAGCGAAGTGTTTTAAATGCTGCCCGCATTTCTTCGGCAAATATTTTTGGCTGCTCCCAGGCTGCGAAGTGACCGCCTTTCTCCAATTTATTATAATAAATGAGTTTAGGATAAGCACGTTCTGTCCAGCTTCGTGGCGCCTGATAAAGCTCATCAGGGAAGGCACTTACGGCAACAGGTATGGCAATACCCTTTGGCGCAAAAAAGGCGAGTTTGCTTTCCCAATATAACCGGGCTGAAGACACGGCGGTACCGGTTAACCAGTAAAGGGTGATATTATCAAGCACGTCGTCGCGGGTCAACCCTTCGGCCTCACCTTTGAAAACCCTTGAAATGAGTGCCATACTGGTTGCGTCGTGGTCGAGCATCCAGGCTGCAAGCCCCACGGGTGAATCTTGAAGAGCATATAAAGTTTGTGGCCGGTTTGCCATCTCGTTTGCATAACCCAGACCGTGCTTATAAAAATAGTCCAGTTGATCAAATGCATGTTTTTCCTCCGCGGAAAGGGAAGCCGGTGCCGGTTCACCAAACTGAAGCGTTTTGGCCACATCGGCGGGTACAGTGGCAGGCATATTGGTGTGAATGCCGATCAACTCAGGGGGTGTCAAAAGGGCCATTTGTTCTGTAACGGCGTTGCCCCAATCGCCGCCCTGGGCAACAAAACGTTTATAACCCAGGCGTTTCATTAAGGTAACCCACGCACGGGCAACGTGTTGCGGGTCCCATCCTGTTGTAGTTGGCTTTCCTGAATAGCCATAACCGGGCAGTGAAGGAATAATCACGTCAAATGCATCTTCGGCTTTTCCACCGAATGCGGTAGGTTCTGTTAGCGGACCGATAATTTTTATCTGCTCGATGATGGAGCCCGGCCAGCCATGGGTTATAATTATCGGCAGGGCATTTTTATGTTTTGAACGGACATGTATAAAATGGATGTCCAGCCCGTCTATCGTAGTAATGAATTGCGGCAATGCTTTCAGCTTAGCCTCCATTTTGCGCCAATCGTAACCTGTTGCCCAGTAGTGCGCCAACTTTTGCATCACTTCAAGCTGTACCCCCTGCGACCTGTCATTAACGGTCTCCTGCTCGGGCCACTGGGTTGCCAATATGCGGCGTTTAAGGTCCGCAAGGCTTTGTTCCGAAACCTTCACATGGAACGGGCGAATACTTTCATTGGAAGATGAATTGCCTGACGTAACCTGCTGCGCGCTGCCTAATGCACTTTGCATCACTAAAGCTCCCGTGGCGATGGTGCTTGCAATAATTTGTCTGGTATTTTTCATTTTTTTTAGATTATTTTTTCATTGTTTGATTTTCGCTATTCTATTTCCGTGCCGTTTTTAGCTGTCTGATTATTAGTGGATTAATAAAAATTAAAATCGATGATTAATTTAAATATCGTTATAATGAGTGGGGACGCAGCGAGATGTCGAGGCCATTAAAAATGCCGACTACCCAAAGAGGGTTTGGCATTTTTATTTGAAGAAAATATTTTAGATATTTATTAAAAATAAGGTTTCAACACCTTGTTAACCAGCGTTATTGATGGTTGGCTAGTTCAATTACCAGCCATAAATTACTCCGTTTGTATAAAATTGGCGAGTGGGTGTGCTCTAATGCAAAGTGTAGAAGGATCATTTAATTATTTAACTTACAATGAGTAATTATGAAAAAAATTGCTTTTGCGGTACTCCTGCTTTTTATTTTAAAACCTGTTAAAGCTCAAGACCCTTATAACACTTTACCTCAGGAGGTTGAAAAGTTTAAAATGAAAATTCAAAAAAGTAAGCCCGACACCAATCGTATTAGCTTACAAGTAAAACTGGCTTGCTACTATGTATTTAAGCCGGGTGAAGAACCAAGAGATCTGGACAGCGCATTAATTTATTTTAACGAGGCTAACTCGTTGAGCAAAAAACTCCAGGCAAAAAATTGGATATATGAAATTGCAAAATTCATGGGCAATTACTATTCCGAAAGGGGGGAATATAAGAAGAGTCAGCAAAACTTCATGACCGCAATTTCTTATTATGAGAAATTGGGTGATGACAACAAGATGGCGGACGTTTTAAGTTGGTTGGGTGATTGGTATACTTCTACAACCGCGCGAGATTCTATGCAGGTAACATTCTTCAGGAGGGCAGCTTTTATATATGAAAAAAAACGGCGACCGGAAAAAGTGTTGGGATTATTAATCAAGATAGCTGAACGCTATATTCGCATTAAACAGCTAACAAGTGCCGAGATTGAACTAAAAAAAGCATTGGTTGAATATAATACGACGGACAAAAAGGCGTCACCTTATCTTTTTAGTACCCTGTCATATTTGGAATATTTTAAGGGCAACTATTATCGCGCTTTGAGCTACTCATCTGAAGGTATAAAAAACATGCTATCTGCTAAAGATACAACTGAGGCATGGAGATTATATGCCTCATCTGCGAGGGCTAATTTTGCTATCAAAAGCTACGAGGAAGCTCTTAAGTTTTATCGCAAAACACTCGTCGCGACAAATAACAAAATGCGATATCAGTGGAAAATTGTTCAATGTTTGATATTCTTGAACAAACCTGAACAACTACGATTAGCATTTAACGAGTTGATGGTAATAAAACCCGATAATATTTATGACCTGGTAAATAAATATACAGCAATCGCGAAATATTATAATAGTGTACATCAATATGACAAGGCGCTGCAATATTTTAACAAGTTATTTAACCCTCATCCGTTGGTAAGGCTTCCAGATGATGAGTTTTTTCGTAACAAATTGTTTTGCGATTATGAAATTTCACGCATTTATTTAAAACTGAATAATCTGGACAGCGCCAGACATTACCTTTGGGACGCTGACACAACATTACAGAAGACCAAAACTACATTAGATCCTCTCAATTTGGTAGACTTTTACGACGTTTCGCATCAATATAACATTGCGATAGGAAATTACCGGGGTGCAGTTAAGTTCATGGATTTGCGAAATAATCTTCGCGACTCTCTTTTCACTGTAGATAAGAACAATAAGATCGCTGAACTAAATATTCAATACCAAACTGCACAAACTGCACAATCTATAAAAGACCTTCGCCAGCGTAGTGTTATTCAACAAGCGGGATTAGAAAAGGCGAAACTGCAAAGAAATGTCACTATCGCCGGCATACTAATTATGCTTATCGTCAGCGGATTAATTTATAGAAATTACGGATTGAAACAGCGCGCCAATAAATTGATCTCGATAAAAAACGAACAATTGCAACATCTGCTTACTGAGAAAGAATGGTTGTTGAAAGAGGTGCACCACAGGGTAAAAAATAATTTACACACGGTGATCTGCTTATTGGAATCTCAGGCCCGCTATCTTGAAAACGATGCCTTGCAAGCTATCGAATCAAGCCAGCACAGAATTTATGCCATGTCACTGATCCATCAAAAACTATATCAGTCTGACGATATTAAAACAATTGATATGGCTAACTACATCCCCGAGCTGGTGCAGTCATTAATTGATGGTTTTGGTACAGCGGAAAACATTTCGTTCAAACTTAATATTGAATCTATCAAATTAAGCCTTTCGCATGCTATACCACTTGCGCTAATCATAAATGAAGCAGTAACCAATTCTATTAAGTACGCCTTCCCCAATAGTGGAAAAGGCGAAATTTCTATTTCATTAACTAATAACAAAAGCTTAATAACATTAGAGCTTGCTGATAACGGCATTGGTATGCCGGAAATTGACCATAAGGTTGATGCAGAATCATTAGGGCTTAGGCTAATACAAGGGCTTAGTGAAGACATTGATGCACAAACTAATTTTCAAATCAATAATGGAACTATAATTACCATCATGTTTAAGCCCGATCCTTAAATGATCCGGAAAGCTTTTTAAATTCAACTCAAACTGCGGTAGCTACTATATGAACACAAAAATACTTATCGTTGAAGATCAATTTATAGAAGCAGATAACCTGCGTTCAATCCTGCGTAAAGCAGGCTATATTGTTTGTAAAATTGCCCGTTCGGTACCCGAGGGATTACAAATTATTGAAGATGAAAAGCCAGACCTGGTATTGCTGGATATTCATTTGAAAGGCCCCTTAACCGGCATTGATCTGGCCAAAACTTTAAAAGAGAGAAATGTAGCATTTGTATACCTCTCGGCAAATTCAAACAAACAAATCCTTGATGCAGCCAAGGCGACACAACCTTATGGATTCCTGGTAAAGCCTTTTCGTGAAAAAGATGTGTTGGTGATGTTGGATGTTGCCTGGTATTTGCACCGCCAAAACCAGGGGGTGTCAGGTAATGTAAAGTCTTTGCCTGCTAATTTAAAAGGTAGTGATTTTAAAGAAATAGTAGGCACGAGCGAATGCATGCAGGAAGTATTAGATAATGTTAAAATAGTGGGTACGTCAGATATATCTGTGCTGATATTAGGAGAAAG
>NZ_JBAZRC010000056.1:0-27375 GCF_041663085.1 Mucilaginibacter sp. | reverse complement strand
ATACGTGACCGGCTTTCACCAGATCAGGAAAAAACTGCAGGAAGAAGGTCATCAACAGCAAGCGGATGTGCATACCATCCACATCGGCATCGGTAGCTATTACAATATTGTTATAACGCAGGCCGTCAATACCGTCTTCAATATTCAGCGCGTGCTGCAGCAGGTTAAATTCCTCGTTCTCGTAAACAACTTTTTTGGTTAGCCCGAAACAGTTTAGCGGCTTACCCTTTAAGCTGAACACCGCCTGGGTTTGCACATCGCGCGATTTGGTGATCGATCCGCTGGCCGAGTCACCCTCGGTGATGAACAGGGTGGTTTCCTGCTTGCGTTCGTGGTTATCGTCAAAATGCAGCTTGCAATCGCGCAGCTTACGGTTATGTAATGATGCTTTTTTGGCGCGGTCATTCGCCAGTTTTTTAATACCGGCAATATCCTTGCGCTCGCGCTCAGATTGCAGGATACGTTTCAGCAATGCATCGGCAGCAGCCGGGTTTTTATGCAGGTAATTATCCAGCTCCTTTTTCAGGAAATCGTTGATAAACCCACGTACCGATGGCCCCTCAGGCCCAATATTTTGCGAACCCAGCTTAGTTTTTGTTTGCGATTCGAAAACCGGTTCCTGTACTTTTATAGCGATGGCAGCGACAATAGAAGCCCGGATATCCGACGCATCAAATTCTTTTTTATAAAACTCGCGGATGGTTTTAACAACCGCCTCGCGAAAGGCTGCCTGGTGCGTACCGCCCTGAGTTGTATGCTGCCCGTTTACAAACGAGTAATATTCCTCACCGTACGATTGCCCATGCGTCATGGCTATTTCTATATCCTCGCCTTTTAGGTGGATGATAGGATAACGCAGGTTTTCTGCATCGGCGTTGCGTACCAGCAGGTCATACAAGCCCCGCTCCGAAAGATATTTTTGCCCGTTAAAGTTCAGCGTTAAACCGGCATTCAGGAACACGTAGTTCCAGATCATATTTTCTACAAACTCCGGGATAAAGCGGTAGTGGCGGAAGATGGTATCGTCGGGCACAAAGTTAATAGCTGTACCGTTGCGTTGCGATGTTTCCTTTTCAGGCTCATCCCGTATCAGTTCTCCTTTTGCAAACTCGGCGATCTTAGTACGGCCGTCGCGGTATGATTGTACCGTGAACGAGTTTGATAAAGCGTTAACTGCCTTTGTACCCACACCATTCAAACCAACCGATTTTTGGAAAGCCTTACTATCGTACTTACCGCCTGTGTTTATTTTTGATACACAATCAATCACTTTACCTAAAGGGATACCGCGGCCATAATCGCGAACAGAAACTTTATGATCGCTCATGTTCACTTCTATGGTTTTACCCGATCCCATCACAAACTCATCTATAGAGTTATCCACTATCTCTTTAAGCAACACGTATACGCCATCGTCATAAGCAGAGCCATCGCCCAGCTTACCAATGTACATACCCGGTCTTAAGCGGATGTGCTCTTTCCAGTCGAGCGACCGGATACTATCATCATCATAATTTACTGTTTCTGCCATGTTCAGATCAAATGTTTTGGGGTAGAGATTTTGCCCGTATGCAAAAATAAATTTATGCCACTTAAATTAACATTTAAATGTGCCAACTTATTAACATTTGCGGGCCTTATGGTTTAAACTTTATGCAGTTGCTGGCCCTGTCAATGTTCTTGAAAAACTCGGGGCCTTTTTCATTGGCAAAACAAACCGCCAGGATGGTACCGATATGGTCTTTTTGCAGGGTTATCAGCAATGCGTATTTATAACCCTTGGTAACGGCTTCATCCTGCAGATTTAACAGGTATGATTTGCCGGCATCAGCGTTGTAACGCGCCAAATATTTGGGCGGGATAGTGCGTTGTAAAAAATTATTGTCGCCCGCAAAGGTGAGGGCATGGGCGGTGCCCATCCCAAGGTACAAAGAGTCGGGGTTGGCCTGGGCTTTACTTTTATCACCTATAGATTTTTCGTAGCTGGCGTAATTCTCTTTCTGCGATTTTACCTGGAACCAGATCTCGAATTCCTTACCGGGCATTTCCATAGCATAATCAAAAGAAAGGTCTTCGTTATCGGGTGCCTTTATCTCTTTAAAACCTTTCGGGAAAATGAAATTTACGTTTGCCGCAGCAGTTAACTGCTGAAAGTTTTTTAGTTGGGGACTAATGTATACGGGTTTAGCGGCTTGTTTTACAGCCACAACCTTTTTAGTTTTATAAGGACGCCTCTGCGCCTCTACCATAAGTACAGGTGCAATACAAAACAGCAATATACCCGTAAGTAATATTTGTTTAAATTGCTTCAAAACACGCCGGGTTTAATTAGGTTACACAAAATCAATGAACGAATTTAAATGATTTGAAACGTTAAATAAAATTAATTTATATATAAATTTAAAAAATAAACATTTAGATAATTACATCATATACAACACATTGCCTTTGAGCTGCAATTTCAATCTTTTTAAATTATTTTAAAAAGTATTTTGTTTTTTAGATTTAACTTTATTAAGTTTGCATCAATGATGAAAAACAGGTCATTAAAATATGTATACTTTCTATCCTCATTAAGTGGGTTAAAATTTATAGTTAATTGGTTGTAAATCCTCACTTCGGTGAGGATTTTTTTTGTACCAGCTTTTTTAAACTGACCGAATTAAATAACACTATATAAACCTGATTATGGCAAGATTAAATTTATTAGAAGAAACGCGTTATGAGAAACTGCCGGTTACGGTATATGCCGACCAGCAGACAGCATCGCTGGCAGTAGCCGGGCGGATAGCGGCACTCATCCGTACCAAACAAGCAGCCGGCGAACCCACAGTATTAGGCCTGGCAACAGGCGTTACCCCGATACAGGTTTACGCAGAATTGATCCGCTTACATAAAGAAGAAGGCTTATCATTTAAAGGTGTGATCACCTTTAACCTGGACGAATATTACCCCATGAAACCGGATGCAGCGCAAAGCTACGTTACTTTCATGAACGAAAACCTCTTCGATCATATAGACATCGATAAAAGCCTGGTTCATATCCCCGACGGCACCTTGCCGCAGGATGAAGTAGCCGCTTTTTGCTTAGAATACGAAAAGCAGATTGAAGAGCTTGGCGGATTGGACCTGCAAATTTTAGGTATCGGCCGTACCGGTCACATTGGTTTTAACGAACCGGGCTCGGCGCCAAACTCGGGCACACGTTTGGTTACCCTTGACGACCTAACCCGAAATGATGCCTCGCGCGATTTTGGCGGTAAGCAAAACGTACCAACCAAAGCCATCACCATGGGTGTAGGTACCATTTTTAAGGCCCGCGAAATTATCCTGATGGCATGGAGCGCCAAAAAAGCACCAATTGTTCGTAAAGCGGTAGAGGGCGAGATCTCGGGCGAAGTGCCGGCTACCTTCCTGCAATTATCAGACAATGTAGAATTTGTACTGGATAAAGACGCGGCATCCGGCTTAACCCGCTTTGATACCCCCTGGCTGGTATCTGATTGCGTATGGGACAACAGCCTGAAAAAGAAAGCCGTGATCTGGCTATCCACTGCGGTGGGTAAACCTATTCTGAAACTAACAGAAGAGGATTACAACAACCATGGCATGGCGCAGCTCGCGGTGGAGCAGGGGCCGGTATACCAGATAAACATTGATATTTTTAACCAGGTGCAGCATACCATAACCGGTTGGCCGGGTGGTAAACCGGGAGCTGATGACAGTCAGCGCCCCGAACGTGCCGAACCTGCACGCAAACGTTCTATCATATTCTCCCCACATCCCGATGATGATGTGATCTCGATGGGTGGTACATTCATTCGCCTTGTTGACCAGGGGCATGATGTACACGTGGCTTACCAAACATCAGGCAATACCGCTGTATGGGATGATGATGTTTTACGCTATATGGAATTCGCTATCGACTTTAAACAAAGCGTTGGCGAGGATACCGCAAAGCTACAGGGGATATATGAAGACATGCGCAAGTTCATCGATCAAAAACTCCCTAACCAGGTAGATACCCCCGAGATTCGTGATGTAAAAGGTTTCATCCGCAAAACTGAAGCAATTTCGGGAGCACGGTTTGCGGGACTACCTGATAGTAATATCCATTTCCAGGCGCTGCCATTTTACGAAACAGGCAAAACCAAAAAGAACTCCGTTGGCGAAGAGGATGTACGTTTAACAATGGAGCTTTTACAAAAAGTAAAACCCCAGCAGGTATTTACCGCAGGTGATTTTGCCGACCCGCACGGCACACACGTGGTTTGTTTTAACATTGTAATAGAGGCTTTACGCCGATTGCGTAAAACCGAAACATGGGTGAACGATTGTTGGGTTTGGATGTACCGCGGTGCGTGGCAGGAATTCCCAACTTACGAAATTGAAATGGCGGTGCCTTTATCGCCTGCCGAAGTGTTACGTAAACGCAACGCTATATTTAAACACCAGTCGCAAAAAGACAGACCTGTTTTCCCGGGTGATGATGCACGCGAATTTTGGGTGCGCGCCGAAGACCGCAACCGTGAAACCGCGCAGAGTTACGACAAATTAGGCATGGCCGAATACGCAGCCATGGAGGCTTTTGTGAGGTATCATTATTAATAACCCTATATCTACCATAAAAAAGGGAACGCATTTGCGTTCCCTTTTTTATTTACCGTATGTAGAGACACAGTACTTTGCGCCGCTACATACTATTTATTTCTTTACCGCATCATTAGCTTGCTGTGCAGCTTCTAAATGGTGTTTCAAAATAGGGACATGTTTTGCAGCAAATGCCTTTAATTCGGCATCTTTTCCTTTATCAGCCTCTTTCTGAAACTCTTCTACATCCTCTTTATGGTCTTTCACCATATAATCGGTATAGGCTTTATCAAATTCAGTTTTACCCAATTTAGCCATGTCATCATAGTCTTTTTGGGTTTTATTATCTAAAATGGCAGGCAGGGTAATAGTTTTAGCACCCGCAATAGCCATCAGTTCCTTATTAGCTTTTGAATGATCTTCAACCATCATTTTGGCAAACTCAAGTACCTTTGGCGATACACTTTTACTTTGCGCCAGCTTACCTAACTGTACTTCAAGCAAACCACCGTTGGCTGCTGCCACCGCGAATTTGGTGTCGTCAAATACCGCGGTAGAATCTTCCGCTTTTAACTGCTTTTTGTTACTGTCAATGGCCGCATCGGTACTGTTACTGTTATAACTTGCTGTGCTATCAGTATCAGCATTACCCTTGCTTCCGTTACCGCTACACGATGCTAAAGCCGTGATTGCTATAACTGATAAAAATTTTAATACGTTTTTCATGGCGTTGATTTAATTATATATTAAATAATTAACCAACAATTATGCCACGCTATTTTATCTTCCCATTCACCAAAGCAATTATCTCAGCTTCGGCAGCTACTGTTTTCTGCTCTATCTCTCCCCCTCTTTTCAATATATCATCCACAAATGCCTTATCCTTATAGCCCGAAGCGTTGATCTTCACATTCATAAATGCGCCCATCACTGCCGACCGTGCACAAAGCGCGGCCACACCTGCATCCGTTACCGAATTGGGGTTGCCCTGTTCTACCATCGCACGGATCAGCGTTAAACTTTCAAAAGAAGTCTGCATCACTTTAAATGGTATCTCAATAGCATATTTGGTGGCGTCCTGTATGGCTTGGTCACGGGCGGTTTTTTCTGCATCGTTTCCTTTAGGTAAGCCGAATGCCTCCATAATTTTATTAAAGGCGGTGGTATCCAGATCAACCAGGCGCAACAATTCATCTTTATAGTTTTGCCCCTGCTCGGCCCAATTACCAAACTCTTCCCAGCGTCTATCCCATCCTTTTTTATGGGATGACAGGTTGGCCACCATCGTTGCCAATGAAGCCCCCAAAGCGCCCATATAGGCCGATATAGACCCGCCGCCCGGTGCAGGGCTTTCGCTTGCGGTTTCGTCGGCAAAGTCGGTTAGGCTCATACTCACCAGTTTGCTTGCAGCGGTATCTTTCAGTAAATACTCAATAATACGTTCGTCCGGGTTAAACGGACCAAGCTCATCCAAGCCCATGGATTTGATGGCAATCTTGATCAGTTCTTTTTCGCTCACGCCTGTCGACCGTTGTTGTTTCCGCAGAAAGTATTTACCTGCATCCAACATGGCTTTCAACGGGATCAGGCCAACCAGCTCGCTACCCGTAACACGGATGCCTCGTTCAGCCGCTTTTTTACAAACTTCATCAAAAGCGATGTGGATTGGGGTTACCTCGATATTGGTGAGGTTCATAGAGATCTGCGCAACACCATACTCCTCAATGTACCAGCCTATAGCCTTTACGCTTTTCAGCGTGCCGGGGATAGATTTTGGTTTACCATTCTCATCGTTAATGATTTTCCCGGTAACCGGGTCGCCTTCGCGCATTACACGGCCTGCTTCGCGCACATCAAAAGCAATGGCATTTGCCCTGCGGGTTGAGGTAGTGTTCAGATTAATATTATAAGCGATCAGGAAATCGCGCGCGCCGATCACTGTAGCGCCGCGTTTAGCATCCATTTCCGCCGGGCCAAAATCAGGCTTCCATTTTGGTTCTTTTATTTTTTTGAAAAAACCTTCGTACTCGCCTGCCCTAATTACCGACAGGTTATCCCGGGTTTTATCTGCCTGCGCATGCTGGTACAAATACGCCGGAATGCCCAATTCCTCGCCAACACGCCTGGCCAGTTGTTTAGCGTATTCGGCAGTTTCTTCCATGCTGATATTGGCAATCGGTATCAGCGGACAAACATCAGTAGCGCCCATCCTCGGGTGCTCACCTTTGTGCTTGCTCATATCTATCAGTTCCCCGGCTTTTTTTATCG
The DNA here is from genome assembly GCF_041663085.1 of Mucilaginibacter sp. Taxonomy (GTDB): domain Bacteria; phylum Bacteroidota; class Bacteroidia; order Sphingobacteriales; family Sphingobacteriaceae; genus Mucilaginibacter. The sequence continues at coordinate 20,517 of NZ_JBAZRC010000056.1, read as the reverse complement.
CCAGGAACGCTGCTTGTATCACCTGCTTGGGCTCACCCACAAAAGTCACCACAGTTCGGTTGGTGGCCTTACCAGGATCAACGTTAAGCAGGCGTACCCCTTCTACAGATTCAACCTCGTCGGTTATTTGTTTGATGATAGTCAGGTTTACACCTTCGCTAAAGTTTGGCACGCATTCAATTAGTTTATTCATTGGTTTATTAGTTCAATGGTTCATTAGTCTTTTTCTATTCCCTCCCTTGGGAGGGGTGTGTTGGGCGTTGTGGTGGCAGGGAGGGGTTATACGTAGCAAGTTTACTAACCCCTCCCTACACCCTCCCGTTGGGAGGGAATCGCACTATCCTACGCCTTATCTCCGCCAGTCCATACCTGTACCGGCTTTAATTTTCCCTGGTAATATAATATTTCGCGGTAATCGGCACATGGGTAGGCCTGCATGTCTGCTGGCATGCCCGGTGCTAATATACCACCTTCCATTTTTAAAGCTGCAGCCGCGCGAAAGGTCAGCCCCGCAAAGACTTCGGCAGCAGATAATTTTTCGGATGCGCTCATTACAGCGGCTTGCATCAGCAGGTCGCCCATTGGGGCCGATCCGGGGTTCCAGTCGCTGGCAATGGCCAGGCAGGCACCCGCATCTAATAAGTTACGTGCCGGGGCGTATGGCATACCCAACCCCATCGACGCCCCGGGCAACGTAACAGCAACTATATTTGAGTCAGCTAATAGTTCAATTTCATGCTCACCGCTGGCTTCCAAATGGTCGGCAGATACGGCCCCAACCTGCACAGCAACAGCGCTGCCACCGGCAGTAAACTGGTCGGCATGTACGGTAATATCAAAGCCCATTTGTTTGGCTCTGTTTAAATAAACAAGCGCGTTTTCTACATTGATGGCGCTTTGCTCAATAAAAATATCTACACGGTTGGTAAGGTTTTGCTGTTTTATAACCGGCAATAGGTCATTCACCACATGCTGCAAATACTCTTCCTGCGACCCTGTAAAATCCTTCGGCACCATGTGCGCAGCAAGGCAGGTAGGTACCAGTTTGGCTTTAGTTTGTGCCGATGCTGTTTTAATAGCACGTAATTGTTTTAACTCTTCCTGCAAACTCAGCCCGTAGCCACTTTTTACTTCAATAGTGGTTACTCCTTCGGCAAGATGGCGGTTGGCACGTTGCACGAGTGTTTCCACAAGCATTGCTTCATCAGCCGCACGGGTTTGGCTTACGGTATCCCAAATACCCCCACCCGCTTTAGCAATCTCTAAATAGGTTTTGCCCGCAATGCGCATGCTGTAATCTTTAGCACGGTTACCACCAAAACATATATGTGTATGGCAATCTATAAAGCCGGGCAGTAGCACTTGCGGGCTTTGTACTTCTTCAATTTGAATAGATGAGTTTGCTTTTCTTAATTCTTCAAAATCGCTAACTTCAATAATAAGTCCGTTCTCAACCAGCACACCGCCGTTGGCAATTAGGTGCAATTGCTCGTCCTTCAAAGCGCCTTTTAAGGGCAGCCCAGTTAAGGGAAGTATTTGGGTAAACGGACCTATTAGTTTTTTCATTTTTGTTTTATATTCTCTACGCGTCATTGCGAGGTACGAAGCAATCTCCTGACATGCATGTGCGCTTTGCATAGTCGCCTGTCTATCGTGAGATTGCTTCGTACCTCGCAATGACGGTTTAGTTATACTTGTTCAAAGCCCAATAAACAAATGAACTATTGAACCAGTGAACTACCCTACCACACTTTCAACCCAAACCTATCGGCCCAATCCTGTGCCTTATCATACCCGGCATCCGCATGGCGGAAGATCCCCATCGCAGGGTCGTTATGCAGTACACGTTTCAGGCAGGTTGCGGCGCGTTCGGTTCCATCGGCAACTACTACCATACCGGCATGTTGCGAGTAACCCATGCCTACCCCACCGCCGTGGTGAAAGGATACCCATGTTGCACCTCCCGATGTATTAGCCATCAGGTTGAGCAATGGCCAGTCTGACACCGCGTCCGAGCCATCTTTCATCGATTCCGTCTCGCGGTTTGGTGATGCTACCGAACCGCAATCCAGATGGTCACGGCCGATAACTATAGGCGCTTTTACTTTGCCGCTTGCTACCAGTTCGTTAAAAATCAACCCGGCCTTTTCACGTTCACCCATACCCAGCCAGCAAATACGCGCAGGCAGGCCCTGGAAAGCGATCTGCTTTTGTGCTTTCTCCAGCCAGTTGATCAATGGCTTATTTTCGGGGAAGGCTTCCATTAGTGCACGGTCGGTTGTGTAAATATCTTCAGGGTCGCCGGATAGCGCTACCCACCTGAACGGGCCTTTACCCTCGCAAAACAACGGACGGATAAACGCCGGGGTAAAGCCAGGGAAATCGTAAGCATTTTGCTCTCCGCCTTGTTTAGCAAATTCGCGCAGGTTGTTACCGTAATCAAACGTAACCGAGCCGCGTTTTTGCAATTCCAGCATAAAGCCCACATGGCGCGCCATGCTTGCTAACGACAAGCGTTTATATTCTTCAGCATCCGCTTTGCGCAGATCTGATGCTTCTTTTAAAGTTAATCCGTTAGGGATATATCCATTCAAGGGGTCGTGTGCCGATGTTTGGTCGGTCACCATATCGGGAACAATGCCGTCAGCTATCAACCGTTCAAGCATATCACCGGCATCGCTAACCAAGCCTACCGATAAAGTTTCGCCTTTAGCCATAGCATCCTGCACCCAGCTAATCGCTTCCTCATATGAATGGGTTAACCTGTCGATGTATTTACTGTCAATTCGTTTTTGGATGCGGGTAACATCCACATCGGCACCTAAAAACACAGCGCCCGCCATGGTTGCAGCCAGTGGCTGCGCCCCCCCCATACCGCCTATGCCGGCGCTTACGATCAGTTTGCCCGTCAAATCATTATTAAAATGCTGGCGGCCTGCCTCCACAAAGGTTTCATATGTGCCTTGCAAAATGCCTTGGGTGCCTATATAGATCCAGCTTCCGGCAGTCATTTGCCCGTACATCATCAGTCCATCGGCACGTAGTTTATTAAAATGTTCCCAGGTGGCCCATGCAGGTACCAGGTTACTGTTGGCAATTAAAACCCTAGGCGCCTGCGGGTGACTGCGAATAATACCCACCGGTTTGCCCGATTGTACCAATAACGAATGGTCGTCGTCGAGCTCCAGCAAAAGCTCAATGATCTTCCTTAACGATTCCGGGTTACGGGCTGCCTGGCCAATGCCGCCGTATACCACCAATTCGTCGGGATTTTCGGCAACCTGCCCGTTAAGGTTGTTCAGCAACATGCGTAAAGGCGCCTCCGTTTGCCAGCTTTTGGCATGCAGTTGGTTGCCAACCGGGGCGTAGTACACCGGGTGCTTGGCGTAGGTATTAATAAATTCCGAATTCGTCATCGTCGTTTATATTGATGTTATGTTTTTGAGCGGTTTCAGCCGCTACCGACTGAAATTCACCATTTATTATCAATTGATGCAGGGAGTTGATATCGTCTGCGAAGATCCTGTCCTCTTTTATAAAGGGCACATGCTGCCTTACCAGTTGGTGCAGGCTTTCAATCACAGGTGTGCTTTCTAACGGCCTGCGAAACTCCATAGCCTGCGAGGCATAAAGCAACTCAATGGCCTGGATGTATTCCAAATTATCCAGCACCATATGCAGCTTGCGCCCGCTGATGGATCCCATGGAAACGTGGTCTTCCTGGCCAAGCGAGGTTGGCACACTATCGGCACTTGCCGGGAAACAGAAGGTTTTATTTTCGGTAACCAACGCGGCTGTGGTGTATTGCGGTATCATTAAACCCGAGTTTAGGCCCGCGTGTTCTGTGAGTAATTTTGGCAAACCATAACGGCCTTCGCTCATCAGGTAGCAACGGCGGTCGGCAATATTGCCCAGCTCGGCTGCGGCAACGGTGGCGTAATCTAAAGGCAAAGCCAATGGCTGCCCGTGAAAGTTACCTCCGCTTATGGTATCATCGGCATTAAAAATTACCGGGTTATCGGTAACCGAGTTTAATTCAATCTCGGTCAGTTCTTTTAAATGCAGCCAGGCGTTCCGCGATGCGCCGTGCACCTGTGGCATACAACGCAGCGAGTATGGATCCTGCACCCTGTCGCAATCCACATGCGCATTACCAATAGCCGAACCGTGCAGTAAGGTGGCTAAACGCTTCGCTACAAGCTTTGTCCCTTTATATGGGCGAATGGCATGCAACCTTGCATCAAAGGGACGAGCAGCCCCCATAAGCCCTTCTAATGACATCGCGCCGATCAGGTCGGCAGTATTCAGTAAATTATTTAAACGCTCAACCGCTTTTATGGCGAAGGCCAATATAAACTGGGTGCCGTTAATTAAGGCAAGCCCTTCTTTTGGGCCTAATACCAATGGCTGTAAGTTATGTTTTCTCAGGATGTCGTCTGCGGGATGCTTTTCATCACCCACATTTACATATCCCAAGCCAATTAACGGCAAAAACAGGTGAGAAAGCGGCGCCAGATCGCCCGATGCACCAACCGAGCCTTTCTCGGGCACAACAGGGATAACATTATTATCAATATGCCAGATGATGCGATCTAAAGTTGCAGGTGCAATACCTGAGTAACCCTGCGCCAACGCCTGCACCTTGGTGATCAGCATCAGCTTGGCAATTTCCTGCGGGATGGGTTTACCCACACCTACGCTATGGCTTTTTAAGATATTGCTTTGCAGCAGGCTGGTATCCTCTTCAGAGATGCGGGTATCGCAAAGCGGACCAAAACCTGTATTGATACCGTAAACGGGCAGGTGCGCATGCACTATTTTCTCAACCTCTTTCCATGAAGCATGGATGCGTGCGGCAGCGTCTTCATCAATAACGCCCTGCACCTTGCCGGTTGCTATGTCCAGGCAAATGCCAATAGTAAGGTGCTCGGTACCGTAATTAAACTTTTTCATGGCGTATCGGCTTTAATTTATCGCTCACCTTACCGGCAAGATTGTAGTTACGGAAGGTATTTTCCATGGCGGATATAGCGGGCAGGATCTCTTTTATCGCCTCGTCGCTTTCAGCAAGTTCAGTCATGCTTGCGCTTATGGCATCCCAAATGGGTAATATTTGTGTTAACAAGTCGCGGCCTTTATCGGTAAATTTCACCAGCTGCCTGCGGCCATCATCGGCACAAACGGTGGTTTCTACCAGGTTACGGTTCTTTAAGTTAGTTATCAACTGGCTTGCCGCCGGGTGCGACACTTCGGTTTGTTCGCTCAGCTCTTTAATGGAAAGCGAATCGTTTTTTGACAACAGGTAAAACACCGGGAACCAGCTGGCATCAAACTCAATGCCCTCATTCTGGTAAATGCGGTTTATTTCGGCCAGGAAGGTTTCGCTCATGCGCCTAAGCCTGCTGCCGAAAACCAAGTATCCTAAACTTTGGTACAAATTCATGAATGCAATTTATATAAGTGCTTATATAAATGCAAGTGTTTTTTATTAATAATTGATAATCAGGTTGAAACTTGCGGTAATTTTACTCACCCGGTCATTGCTTCGCCCGACCACCCTCTCTTCGCTGCGCGGAAAGAGGGTTTTGATTTACAGTTTTATTATTTCCTCACCCTCTCTGCTTCGCAAAGAGGGTCGACCAGCGGAGCGTAGTCGGGGTGAGTAAAATAAACGCCACACGAACTACTTAATAGCATTTGTCCTGATTTGCCTCGCAACTTGTCGCTATTACCCCCGCCGCGTATAAATCTGGCTGCCCATCTTTGTGTTATTAAAACTTACAATCATGAAAGAACAATTTAAGATCACTGTTAACGCACCACGCAAAAAGGTTTGGGAAACACTTTGGGGTGAAACCACTTATCCGGTATGGACAGCCCCGTTTTGCGAAGGGTCTACCGTAACTACCGACTGGCAGGAAGGCAGCAAGGTTTTATTTGCCGATGGTAAAGACCGGGGTATGATATCTGTCATTGCACGGAATATCCCTTACGAACACATGTCGTTTAAAATGCTGGGCGAACTTGTTAATGGTGTTGAGGATTATACCAGCGAGAGTGCCAAAAAAATTGCAGGTGCTTTTGAAAATTACACACTTACACCCGATGGTGATAAAACCCTTCTGGTGGTTGACCTGATTGGCATTAACATGGATAAAGACATAATGGATTACTTAATGGCAGCCTGGCCCGACGCGCTGGATGCATTAAAGTCGATTGCCGAAGAATAAGTATTGTATCAGGCTTTTTACGGTGAAATAGCTTGTAATTGTGCTTTTAGGCTATTTTTGCCCTATGAAAAAAATAGCATTACTATTACTTACAAGCCTGATATGCGGCACCGGCTTTGCCGCGGGAATAGATACCATAAAAAGGGAAGGTTACACGCTGATCGTGTCTGGCAATGACGAGCATTTTGATGAGGGTATTAAACAGAAGCTCATCAGCACGTTTTTTACCGTGTACCCTAAAATTGTTAAGGAGTACAACAAAAAAAGCCTGAAGACGGTAAACTTTTTCATCGATACAGCTTACCATGGTGTTGCCGCTACAGATAATGGCCGCGTTGTTTTCAGCGTTGCTTACATGACCAAGCACCCAAATGATATTGATGTGGTTACCCACGAGGTAATGCACATTGCACAAGATTACGGCAGTTTTGACGGGCCAGGCTGGTTAACCGAAGGCATTGCCGATTACGTACGTAACGAACACGGCGTAGCTAACCCCGCTGCCAACTGGAAACTGCCCGATTATAAACCAACCCAAAACTATGATAACGCTTACCGCATTACCGCACGCTTCTTAGTATGGGTAGAAACAAAGGTTAAAAAGGGCACGGTTAAAAAACTCGACAGCCAAATGCGCGATCATACCTACACAGCCGACACATGGAAAAAGCTTACAGGTAAAACTGTGGATGAGTTGTGGAAGGATTATTCTGATAACCCGGCGATATAATAAAACCCCGTCATTGCGAGGAGCGTAGCGACGTGGCAATCTTCGATAGAAACTATCACTCGCAATGACTGGCTTAAAATGAATACAAACAAGAAAGGCTTTCCAAATGGAAAGCCTTTCTTGTTATGTAGTTAATAGTAATTATCAACCACCTAAGGCTGCCGCACCACTTACAATCTCGGTAAGCTCGGTAGTGATGGCTGCCTGGCGTGCCTGGTTGTATGAAAGTTTTAGGGCTTTCAAAAGGTCACCTGCGTTTTCGGTTGCTTTATCCATCGCGGTCATACGTGCGCCATGTTCAGATGCGTTCGAATCTAAAACGGCACGGTATAACTGTATCTTAATATTTTTAGGGATCAGTTGCTCTACAATCTCTTCCTGTGAAGGCTCTAAGATGTAGTTAACCTGGTTTTCAATAACAGCATCTTTAGTTTTTACTATTTCGGCTGGTTTAGCTTCTGGCAGTGGTACAGGCAACAATTGCTCAGCCACCTGGAATTGTACAGCCGCGTTACGGAAATGGTTATACACCAGTTCAACACGGTCGTAATCGCCATTGATAAAGCCCTGCATTATCGATTCAGTAATTTTTGAAGCGTTAATAAAGTTCAGATCAAGGTATAAGTCGTTATTATTACCAATTACGTTAAACTTACGGCGCTGAAAAAACTCCTGGCTTTTTTTACCGATAGCAACAATAGATACATTGCCCGCTCTTAACTGCTCGCTGTATTTTTCGGCAATAAGGTTATTGGCAGTTTTAATAACGTTAGTATTAAAAGCACCCGCCAAACCACGGTTTGATGATACAACCACAACCAATACACGTACCGGCTGGCGCTGCTGAAGATATGGTGAAGCACCGTCCTCTAAACTTGCCGATAGGTTAGCCAACAGGTCTTTCAACTTATTAGCGTACGGGCGTAATTGTACAATAGCATTGGTTGCCCTTTTCAGCTTTGCTGCCGAAACCATTTTCATGGCTTTGGTGATCTGCTGTGTTGAGCTTACGGATGCTATCCTGTTTCTTACTTCTTTTAAATTAGCCATTCTTTATTTGAGTCTTAAGTCTGGAGCCTTTAGTCTTAAGTCAATATGTCTGACTTAGAACTAAAGACTTCCGACTTTGAACTTAATTAATATTTACCTGCCAGTTCTTTAGCTACTGTTTCCAGTACGCCTGTTAACTGGTCATCAAATTTACCTGCTTTAAGGGCTGCCAGCACTTCTGGGTGGCGTTGCTCTAACTGGTTGGTGTATTCTGTTTCAAACTCACGTATCTTGTTAACCGGTACGTTACGCATCAGGTTTTTAGTACCCAGGTAAATAATAGCTACCTGTTTTTCAACCGTTACCGGCGAGTACTGGCCTTGTTTAAGGATCTCTACGTTACGTGCACCTTTGTCAATTACGTTTTTGGTTGATGCATCTAAATCCGAACCGAATTTAGAGAATGCCTCAAGTTCACGATATTGAGCCTGGTCAAGTTTAAGTGTACCGGCAACTTTCTTCATAGATTTGATCTGCGCGTTACCACCCACACGTGATACCGAGATACCTACGTTAATTGCGGGGCGGATACCGGCTAAGAACAAGTTCGACTCCAGGAAGATCTGACCGTCAGTGATCGAGATCACGTTGGTTGGGATATATGCTGATACGTCACCTGCCTGGGTTTCGATAATAGGCAATGCGGTTAATGAACCACCACCTTTAACGATGTGTTTGATAGACTCCGGCAAGTCGTTCATTTGCTGCGCGATGTTATCATTGCTGTTAACTTTAGCGGCACGCTCTAATAAACGGCTGTGCAGGTAAAACACGTCACCCGGGTAAGCCTCACGGCCCGGTGGGCGGCGTAATAATAATGATACCTCACGGTAAGCAACCGCCTGTTTAGAAAGATCATCATAAACGATCAATGCAGGGCGACCAGTATCGCGGAAGTATTCGCCGATTGCAGCACCTGCAAACGGAGAGAAGAATTGCATGGTAGCAGAATCCGCAGCACTTGCCGAAACAACTATTGAGTAAGGCATAGCACCGTTCTCTTCAAGCGTACGTACAATATTTGCAACGGTAGAGGCTTTTTGGCCACAAGCTACATATATACAATATACCGGGTTACCGGCATCGTAAAATTCTTTTTGGTTGATAATGGTATCGATACAAACGGCAGTTTTACCGGTTTGGCGGTCACCAATAACCAACTCACGCTGGCCACGGCCAATCGGGATCATCGCGTCGATAGCTTTGATACCTGTTTGTAATGGCTCGGTTACCGGCTGGCGATAGATAACACCCGGAGCTTTACGCTCTAAAGGCATTTCGTAAGTTTCGCCAAGTATCGGGCCTTTACCGTCAATTGGGTTACCTAAAGTATCTACAACACGGCCAAGCATGCCTTCGCCTACGTTGATAGATGCGATACGGTTGGTACGTTTTACATTGTCACCTTCCTTGATGTCGTCAGACCTACCCAACAATACCACACCCACGTTATCTTCTTCAAGGTTCAGTACGATACCCTGTAACCCGTTATCAAATTCAACCAGCTCACCTGATTGTACTTTAGTTAATCCGTAAACACGTGCAATACCGTCACCCACCTGGAGTACGGTACCCACTTCTTCTAATTCAGATTCTGACTTAAAGCCGGCCAATTGCTGACGCAAAATTGCTGATACTTCGTCTGGTCTTACCTCTACCATTTTTTGAATTTATTTTAGAGTTTTAATTTAATACTATTTGATTGCAACTTGTGCAAAATCCTTTTTCATTCGTTTTAAGCTGTGGGCAATGCTGGTATCAACCTGTCTGTCACCTACAGTAAGTACAAAACCACCAATTAGTGATGGGTCAACTTTATCAGTAAGCTTAACAGTACCGCCAATTGCTTTCTGCACATCGTCAAGCATTTTCTTCTTGTTCTCGGCAGATAGCGGTGATGCTGTTACCACTTTAGCATTGGTAATATGGTTCTTAAGATCATACAAGCCAATAAACTCATGCGCGGTAGTGTATAACACTTCTCCACGGCCTTTATTAACCATAATGTTTAAAAATGCCAGGGTTACCTTGCTTACTTTGTTACCAAAAATATCGGCAATAATGTGTATCTTTTTGCTATGCGATATAATAGGGTTGCCTAAAACAGCCTCAAGCTCTGAGCTACCTTTTACAGTATTCAGAAAAAGCTCCATATCTGTCTTAACCGCTTCAAGGGCTTTTTGCTCCTCGGCAAGGTCAATTAGTGCTTTCGCGTATCTTAATGCTACTGTTATTTCTGACATATTTTAGTTATTGTGAGCGGTGAATTGTGAACGGTAAGTGGTTTAACTACTCTCTATTCTCTGTTCACTACTCTCTTATTACAACTTAACTTCTTTAAGCAGGTCGGCAACTAATGCATCCTGTTTGCCCTGGTCTTCAAATTGCTTGCGCAATACTTTCTCAGCAATCTCTAATGATAAAGCTGCAACCTGGTTTTTAACATCAGCCATAGCAATTGCTTTTTGGTTGTGTATGTCTATACGGGCAAGCTCAATCTGGCGGGCACCTTCTTTGTGTGCAGCTTCTTTTGCTTCAGCTATGATCTGGTCTTTAACCTTTTTAGCTTCCTGCAAAATGGCGTCACGCTCTAAACGTGCTTGTTTTATTAAAACTTCGTTCTCATTTGTTAAACGAGACATCTCTTCTTTAGCAGCCTCTGCTTTTGAAAGCGCATCTTCAATAAAACGCTCACGATCGTCAAGGGCACCCATAATAGGTTTCCAGGCAAATTTGGCAAGTAAGAAAAACAGCACTGCAAATGATACCGTTGTCCAGAATACTAAACCAATATCGGGGGTAACTAATGGATTCATTATTATATGATAATATATTTTAAAAAATCAATTTAATAACCGTGCCCGCGGCCAATCGCAACGGGAACGGTTAAGGTTTTATCCTCGGGGAGAAATATTATTTCAAGCCCAGGAATGATACAACCACAGCGAACAAAGCAACACCCTCAACAAGGGCAGCAGCGATGATCATTGCAGTTTGGATTTTTGAAGCAGCTTCTGGCTGACGGGCAATACCTTCACAGGCTTTACCACCAATTTGACCGATACCGATACCGGCACCAATTACTGCTAAACCTGCACCAAGTGCAGCGATACTTCCAATCATTGTTTTAAATTTAAAGTGAATATATAGTATATAATTATTTACAAATATTAATGGTGATGCTCTTCAATAGCTGTACCGATAAATAAAGCGGTTAACAGCGTAAAGATAAATGCCTGCAATGCCGCTACCAGCAATTCCAATACATCCATAAACACCACAAAAGCAACTGATACCGGTGCAATAGCAAAAGACTTGAACACAAATATCAATGATATTAAGCTAAGCACTATAATGTGCCCTGCCGTAATGTTGGCAAACAAACGTATCATCAATGCGAAAGGCTTTGATATGATACCTACCAGCTCGATAACCCACCATAAAGGCCAGATCCAAACAGGCACATCACCCGGCACAAAAACGTGTTGCCAGTAATGTTTGTTACCGTTAAGGTTAACCACTAATAAGGTGATAACCGAAAGCACCAGCGTAACCGCTATATTACCCGTTAAGTTTGAACCACCCGGGAAGAAAGGCACCAGGCCTATCAGGTTATTTATCCAGATAAAAAAGAACACGGTTAATAACAACGGCATAAAGCGCTGGTATTTGTAACCGATGTTTGGACGGGCAATATCATCCCTTACAAAAAGAATGATAGGCTCCATAAAAGATTGTAAGCCTTTTGGCGCTTTACCCTGGCGTTTCTTATAGGCTGATGATACACTCAGGAATACAATTAAAAGCACAATGATAGACATCCACATACTTACCACGTTACGGGTAATAGAGAAATCATAAAGCTTACCTGAGGCTGCCTCATCAACTTCGCCGGCTTCGTTAACTATTTTAACTTTATCGTTAACCAGCTTATAATTATAGTTGCCTTTATATACACCAGCAGCTTCCGCTTCGTGCTCACCTGCTTCATGAGCAAATTTGGCCGATGAGAACATCTCTAAACCCTTATCGGTATAAATAATAACCGGCAAAGGCAAATGGGTATGACCAATAATATGCAGTGAATGCGAATCGGCAATGTGCTCTAAAATCACTTCGCTCGGTTCAAACTTTTTTTCAGCGCCTTCGGCATGCTCATCTTGAGAAAAAGCAGGGATCGAAAATGCGGTTAGCGTTAAAAAAACGGCACAAATTCGTAAAAGTGTAAAAATTTTTGTTTTCAAAATTGAGCTTTTATACATCTAAATAAAGTTTTTTACTTTAAATTTTGGTTGCGCAAGTTACGCAACAAAACGTAAACTTCAAAGGCCGTATTTAAGAAATATAAGTAAAAGAAATTGCCTGCAAAAACGCCCTTTTCTACCTTATTTTTGAGCAAAAAAATCACCATAAATGCCAGGCAGGCCAATATTTTAAAAGTTGTTCCGGCCAAAAAAACCTGGGCATAGTTTTCGGGGTTTATTTTTTGAGTAAATAATATTGCAATAACTACTAAAAATGTAAGGCCGGTAATATAGGCGAACATGCCCCAAAAATGCGGCATCAATAAATTAGCGTTCCCGGTAAAAGCAAGGCATACCGGCAGTATGGCCAAAACCGCTACAAAAATGGCAAACGAGATAAGGGCAGGTTGTATTTTCATTAAAGTAATCTGTTTTTTAAAGGCAATGAAGCTATCATGAGTTTATTTATGTTGGTTTTTGAGCGGTAACTCATGATGGTTTCATTTTTTTACAGATCGGATAACAATAAACAATGATATAAATACACCGGCTAATGAAAGCGCTGCTGTAACCCATTTGGTATCGTGATGCGTAGCTTCATCAATTTTATAACCGGCGAATGCAAAGATGCCAATAATCGCGATCATCTGGAAAGCCATACCGGTATATTTAGCATAAGCACTTATTGCCTTACTTTCCTTATTACTATCGGGTTGTTCATTTTCTGCCATCCTGCAAATTTATTAAACCTATTGCATAATGTTTAGTATTTTAGCAAGGCATTATAAACCTTAGTAATATCAACTATTAGCATACCGTGTAATGGAAAAGGTGGTGAATTTTATTAAACAGGACGAAGAAGAAATACTTTACATCCAGCATTGGTTAAAACAGCCTGTTATTGAACGGCTAAGGGAGGTAACCCGCCTTAGATATAATTACTATAAATGGCTTAATAAATCCTTCCCTGCTAAAATTGAAAAGGTTGTTAGTAAGCACCCGTTATGATACTTGAAAAAGATTTCCAGGAATTTATTGAACTGTTAAACAAACATAAAGTTGCTTATATGATTGTAGGAGCGCATGCACTTGCATTTCATGGCAAACCTCGCCATACCGGCGATCTGGATATATGGATAAATCCAACTGACGAAAACGCGAATAAGATGTTATTAGTGATCAATGACTTTGGTTTTGGCTCTGTTGGTTTAAAAAAAGAAGACTTTTTAAGGGAACACTATGTAACTCAACTCGGATACCCTCCATTAAGGATAGATATATTGAATAGCATTTCAGGAGTTGCTTTTGAGGAAGCTTATAATAATAGGTTGTTCATTGATGTTGATGATTTAACAATTAGCTATATTGGCTTAGGGGATCTTATTAAAAACAAAGCCGGAACAGCAAGAAAACAAGACATTGCAGACCTTGAAAATCTTTATAAGTTAGCCGGTTCTTCAAAAACGAAGAGTGACAAAAAAAAATAACCTATCACAAAATAATATTCCATTGAGGCATACTTATACCATTTCTGTACCAAAGTTGTTTTTGCTTGCAATAGTGATGGTTATTGCGGGGTGCTCGCTCGAAAAAAAGAGCGCCCTTAACCGCAACCTGCAAAACCTTACCGCTAAATATAACATCCTGTTTAATGCTAACGAACTGCTGCGCACAAAACAGGCCGCATACGAAGAAGCTTATGTAGATAATTACACCGAGCTTTTAAGCGTTTACCGCGATACCGTTGCCAAAAGCGATGTACCCGATAAAGAACTTGATGAAGTTAAAGCAAAGGCCAACACTATCATCAGTGTAAAAGAGCAAAGCCATTACCTGGGCGATGCCTACCTGCTGCTTAGTAAGGCCAACTACCTGGACGGGAATTATTTTGATGCGGTTGAATATGCCAACTATGTTATCCGGTCATTTGGTGCCAATGCCGACCTGAAACAGGAAGCCCTGGTTTACAAGGCACGGTCGCTGTTATACATCAATCAGCCTGCTGATGCTAAGGCCACTTTAGACAGCGCCTTACAAAACATCAACCCAAAGAAAAAAATAACAGCCGATGTTTACGCCACCAAACTGCAGTATGATATAAACGTACAGGAATACATTGATGCCGAAGCAATGGCAAAGCTGGCCGTAGAATACGCCCATTCAAGTGACCAGAAACTAAGATGGACGTTCATCCTGGCACAATTGCAGGAACTTAACCACCAACCGGCCGACGCAATAGCAAACTATACCCGCGTTAGCAAAAGCAACGTGGAGTTTGATATGGCCTTTAACGCCAACCTAAACCGCATACGTATTGAGGATAGCCAGAGCGGTGTAAAAGTAAGCAGGCTAACACGCTTGCGGTCGTTACTTAAGAACTCCAACAACAAAGATTTTACTGATCAGATATACTTTCAGATAGCACAACTGCAATACAACGATGGCGAAATTGATAACGCTTTGAAAAGCTATCGCCTCTCGGTTAACAGCAGTACTAAAAACCAAAGCCAGAAAGGCCTCTCCTACCTGCGCATGGCCGATGTTTTATTTAAACATAAAGCCGACTATAGCGGTGCCGGTAAATATTATGATAGCGCGCTGGTTAACCTGTCGCCCAAATACCCTAATTACGCCATCATTAAAAAGAAAAGCGATAACCTGCAAATATTGGCCGACAGGCTGCAAATCATATCACGCGAGGATACTTTACAAATGCTGGCCAAACTTGATGAGCCAACCCGCCTTGCACGTATTGATAAAATGGTGGATGCGCAGATACTTAAATCGCAGCCCTCGCCGGTAAGTGTTGCACAAAACAAGGGTATGGTTAATATAAACCAGCCCCCTCAAGAAAGCACACCAAATGGCGATAACTTTTATTTTGCCAGCAGCAATGCCATAAGCCAGGGCTTTAGCAATTTTAAACGCGTGTGGGGAAACCGCCGTTTAGAGGATAACTGGCGCCGGGCCAATCGTGCAAGCAGCGATATCACCCAAAACAATTCGGCAGCTATACAGCAAATTGGCGACCCTGATGCACCGGCAAATGATGTAGTAAATAATGCTGCCCAAAACAAAGCAACCGCGGGTAATTACAGGCAAAGTTTAATACAAAACCTGCCGCTTACGCCTGTGTTAATGGCACAATCAAACAAACGCATGTTTGATGCCTATTTGGATATTGCCAACTTTTACCGTGACGTACTGGACGATAAGAAGGAAGCCATTGCCGCTTATGAACTATTGCTGAGCCGCTTCCCCGATAGTGATAACACACCAGCCATTTACTATAACCTGTACCGTTTATACACCGAAACAAATGTACCGCCATCGTCTGATAAGTATAAACAACTGTTGGTTAAAAATTATCCGCAAACACCATTCGCCAAAATCATCCTCGACCCTGATTACGCCAAACACATAAGTGATGAGGATAGCGGTTTCAGCACCTTATATAATAAAGTTTATGACCTGTATGCCGCCAAACAATACCCGCAGGTAATAGCCGCCGCCGATGCGTTAATGGCGCAATACCCAAACAACAGGCTTGCCGCGCAAATCTATTACCTGCGCGCTTTTGCCGCAGGCCACCAGGAACCGTTAGCACCGTTTAATAATGACCTGCAACAGATAGTAGCCAAATACCCTGCCGATAAGCTGATAACGCCATTAGTAAACCAACACCTGGCCTATATTACCGCCAACCAGGCAGAACTGGCTGCACGCCCGATAGTAATATCAGACCGTGAATTGAACGACCCGCAGTTTACCATCCCAATCGTTTATCAGCAGAAAACAGAATACCGGGTAAAGGCCGAAAAATATGAGCCTGTTGAGGATGTGCGCAAACCGGAGCCAAAGCCTGTTGCCCCGCCTGTAAAAGAAGAAAAAGCTTCGGCAATAACTGCAATTACACCGCCACCTGCTGCCACACAACCGGCACAGGTAATTGTACCGCCAACCCAACCGGCAGCACAGCCTGTTAAAGAAGCCCCGTCAATTTTTAACATGCGCGATAGTACCAACTATTACTTTGTGGTAAATGTGAGTACCGGTACAACTAATTTGGCCTCTTCGCGTTTTGGTATCGGGCAGTTCAACAGGGTAAATTTTGAAGGCAATACCATTAAACACCAGCTAAAAGCAGTGGGTACCGATAACCAACTGATATACGTTGGCCGTTTTGCAAACCTTACCAATGTTAAGGATTATGCCCGTGCTATTATCCCGCTTATGCCCGATATTATGAAGGTACCAAAGGATAAATACAGCTTTTTTATTATAACACAAGAAAATCTGGATAAATTAGCCGACCAAAAAACATTAGATAATTACATAGATTATTATCAAAAACACTACTAAAGGAATGATCAACAAAAAGAATAAGAATAGTATTAGCACGCAGGATATAAGACGTTACAACTGGTATATATGGCGGTTGTTTATAGCCGGCTTTGCCTTTTTTGTGATCATGATATTGCTGATAGCTTTCCAGGTGTTTGGCCCGCTTCCATCTTTCCGTGAACTGGAGAACCCTAAAAGCGACCAGGCATCAGAGATCATATCGTCCGACAAGCAGATCATCGGTAAATATTATATAAAAAACCGCTCAAACGTAACTTACAAACAGATCTCGCCAAACGTAATTAACGCGCTCATCTCTACCGAGGATACCCGCTTTTACCAGCACTCCGGGATAGATTTTCAGCGTACGTTCAGTATTGTATTGTACAACCTGGTAGGTAAAAAACAGGGCGGCAGTACTATTACACAGCAACTGGCGCTAAACCTTTTCTCAGAGCGGGCCCACAACCCATTTAAACGTATCATCCAGAAACTACAGGAATGGATAACCGCCGTTAAAATTGAGCGCAACTACACCAAAGAAGAGATCCTGACCCTGTACTTAAACACTGTTGATTTTGGTGCTTATAACACTTATGGCATCAGCTCGGCAGCCCGTACGTATTTTTATACCACACCCGATAAGCTTACGCCAGACCAGGCTGCACTTTTAATAGGGATGATAAACGGGCCCGGCATTTACTCGCCTATTAACCACCCCGATAATGCCAAAAACCGACGCAATTTTGTATTACGCCGCATGAACGAAGAGGGCCTATTAAGTGATGGGCAGGCCGAAGAATATAAAGCAAAACCGCTTGGCTTAACTTTTAGGCCCATTGATCATAATGAAGGTATTGCAACTTATTTTAGGGCCGTATTGAAAAAAGAGGTGCAAAAAATACTGGTTGATAAATCTATCATGAAGCCGGATGGCACTACCCCTTATGACCTTGACCGCGACGGACTTAAAATATACACTACCATTGATGCCACCATGCAGCAATACGCCGAGGAAGCGCAGAAAGAATATATGCGTACCCTGCAGGCTCAGTTTAACGCGCACTGGAAAGGTATCAGCCTTTGGAAGAGCATCCCAACCTTTAAAAACTTACTGGAAAAAGGCAAGCACCGCTCAGACAGGTATATCGCCTTAAAAGCGCAGGGAAAATCGGAAGAAGAAATTACCGAAGATTTTAACACCCCGGTAAAGATGAACCTGTTTACCTGGCGTGGTGATATTGATACGCTGATGAAGCCTATCGATTCGATAGTATACTGCAAAATGATGCTGCGCAACGCGTTGATGAGTATGGACCCAACAACCGGCTATATTAAGGCCTGGGTAGGCGGCACCAACTTTGAGCATTTTAAATACGACCAGGTAAAAATGGGTACGCGGCAGGTTGGCTCAACCGCTAAACCGTTTACTTATGCCGTGGCTATTGAAAATGGCATTTCGCCGTGTATGCAGGTAGCTAACGAGCCCATCACCATAAAAGGCTACGGTGCCGATTGGACGCCGCGCTCGTCGCAAACGGGTACAATACCCGGTGTAATTACCCTGCGTACGGCTTTGGCCAATTCGCAAAACTGGGTTACAGCTTATGTTATGAATGAGGTTAAGCCCGAACCTGTTGCCGAACTGATCAAAAAAATGGGGATAACAAGTAACGTGCCTCCTTACCCTTCCATTTGCCTGGGTAGTTTTGATGCGTCGGTATTTGATATGACAGGTGCTTATTCGGCATTTGTAAATGAAGGCGTGTGGACAGAACCCACCTATCTGCTGCGTATAGAAGATAAAAACGGGAACGTTTTATATAATAACAGCCCACGAATTGTACAGGCTATGAACCCCCAAACCGCCTACGTAATGACCTATATGTTAAAAGGTGTTATACAGGAAGGTACCGGCTACAGGTTACGCGGCAAGTATGGTTTAACCAACCCAATTGGTGGTAAAACAGGTACAACAAACGATAACTCGGACGGTTGGTTTATGGGCATTACCCCGCAACTGGTTACCGGCATCTGGACAGGCTGTGAAGACCGCGATATCCACTTCCGTACAACCCGCCTGGGTGAAGGTGCAAACACCGCCCTACCTATATTTGCAGGTTATATGAAACGCATTTATGCCAACCCTGCGCTCGGCATCAAAAAAAATGTAGACTTTGTACCGCCAAAATCGGGGGTATCTATCACGCTTGATTGCGGGGCCTACAGCCAGCAGCAAACGGGGACAAGCGATGTGGATAAGAAGTTAGATTTCTAATTGTTCATTCGTTCACTGGTTCATTAGTTCATTGGTTGGATAGTTCAATATATTATGAGTTATTATAATCTTGAAGATTTAGAATTGTACCAGTTAGCCGAAACCTTTAGCAACGAAATTTGGTTTTTAGTAAGCGAGTGGGATTATTTCGCAAAAGATACAGTTGGAAAGCAAATAGTAAGATCAGCTGATTCTATCGGCGCTAATATAGCCGAGGGGTACGGCAGGTATCATTATAAAGAGAACCGAAACTTCTGTTATTTTAGCCGAGGATCTATTTTAGAAACGAAAGGTTGGCTGAAAAAAGCAAGAACGAGAAACCTTATTAGCGAAGAGCAATTCAACACACTTATTGAAAATCTTCAAACCATTCACATTAAGTTGAATAGTTATTTAAAGTTTATTGGTAAGTCATCCGGTCTCAAAGCAGACCAATGAACTAATGAACAAATGAACCAGTGAACCAGAGTATGGAGAAATTCGATTACAGGGAAGCTTTAAAAAATATACCGCACAAACCGGGTGTATACCAGTACTGGGACAGCGAGAAAGTGCTGATCTATATTGGTAAGGCTAAAGACCTGCGTAACCGTGTAGGCTCTTATTTCAATAAGGATACCCAGATAAATGCCAAAACAAGGGTGCTGGTATCCAAGATCCGCAATATCACTTTTACCATTGTTGATACCGAGGTGGATGCTTGGCTGCTGGAGAACAGCATGATCAAAAAGCATCAGCCGCGTTACAATGTAATGCTGAAAGATGATAAGACCTACCCGTGGATCATTATCAAGAACGAGAACTATCCCCGCATTTTCTGGACACGCCGTATCATTAAAGACGGTTCAAAATACCTTGGCCCGTATGCATCGGTAAGCATGATGCACACTATTTTAGGGCTCATAAAAGAAACCTACCCGCTGCGTACCTGTAACCTTGCCCTGACCCGGGCAAACATCGAAAAAGGGAAATTTAAGGTTTGCCTGGAATACCAGTTGGGCAACTGCAAGGGGCCTTGCCAGGATTACCAGTCAGAAGCCGACTACGACCATAACATCAGCGAGATAACAGATGTACTGAACGGAAAGATCGGCAACGTTGTACGCAGCCTGAAGAGCGACCTTGACAAAGCTGTAAGCGAGCTTAACTTTGAGCAGGCACACCGGCTGAAGAGGAAACAGGACCTGCTGGAGAACTACCAAAGCAAATCAACAGTTGTAAATTCATCTATTACCGATGTGGATGTTTTCAGCATCGCATCCGAAGAGAAATACGCTTTTGTAAACTTCCTGAAAGTGATGAACGGCACCATCACCCAAACACAAACTATAGAGCTTAAGAAACGGCTTGACGAGACCGATGAGGAACTGTTAACCATTGCCATAACCGAGTTCAGGACCAGGTACAACAGCACCTCTAAAGAGATCATTGTGCCATTTAAGATAGATGTAGACGACGTTAAACTAAAATTCACCGTACCCAAGCTGGGCGAGAAACGTAAACTGCTTGATCTGTCGCAAAAGAACGTGATGTTCTTTAAAAAGGAAAAGATAGATCAGTATGAAAAGCTAAACCCAGAGGTACGTACTGAGCGCCTGCTTAGCCTGATGATGAAGGACCTGCGTATGAATACCCTTCCGC
>NZ_JBAZRC010000055.1:0-27390 GCF_041663085.1 Mucilaginibacter sp. | reverse complement strand
GATGCATACAGTGGTTTTATACCAAGATTGTTGTACACTTTTTTTAAAGCTTTAAGGTTACCTTGTTTAAATTTAGGCAGCGTAGTATTACCTATTAAGTGTGCAGGGGTTTGGTTCAACTCCATATCGCCCGCATATATCCTGTCGGCAATTTCCCTGAAAGCAGGGCCCGAAACTGATGCTGCATAGTAGCCGTTCTTAGGGTCGTTGATAACCACTATCAATGAATATTTTGGCTTATCTGCCGGGAAATACCCGCAAAAAGATGCCTGGTATTGTTTTTTAGCTTTGTAGCCTTTATTAGCATCTGCAACTTGTGCGGTACCGGTTTTACCGGCTATTTTATATAACGGGTTATAAACATACTCTTTACCGCTACCTTCTGTAACAACGCCTTCCAGCATTTCCTGCATCTTTTTCAGCGTTATATCAGAGCATATTTTTTCATTTACCGTGCGGGTTTGAAAACGCTCTACGGTGTTACCCAATCTTCTTATCTCCTTTACAAAAACCGGGGTTACCAGCTTGCCATTATTTGCAACAGCATTATAAAAAGTTAACATTTTTAATGGGGTTAACTGCATTTCATAACCGTAGGCCATTTGTGGCAGGGTCATGTTCTTGTTCCAGCTGCGGTTGTTTGGGTTTTTTACTACCGGCTGCGCTTCACCCGGTATCTGCAGGCCCATTTTCTCGTTGAGGTGCCAGTTGTATAAGTGATCGGTAAATTTCGACTGGTCATTTTTATAGCCGGTATTCACCAGGTAAGCAACCGCCGCGTTTGATGATTTTTCGAACGCTTTTTTTACCGTTACACGGCCAATGCTTCCGTGTGAATCTTTGATGGTATGGCCCGGTATAGGATATTCACCCGTATTAACCATGGTATTGGTATCTACTTTATGATCTTCCAGCAAGGCCATGTATGATGCCACCTTGAAGGTTGAACCCGGATCCTGGTTACCTGCAATAGCATAGTTAAATTTCTCTTTAAAAGAACCATCTGGCATGCGCGTGTAATTTGCAACAGCCCTAACTTCGCCTGTGGCTACTTCCATTAAAATAGCCGTACCATGATCGGCCTTGGTTATTATCAACTGCTTTTCTAACGC
This sequence comes from Mucilaginibacter sp., assembly GCF_041663085.1. GTDB lineage: Bacteria > Bacteroidota > Bacteroidia > Sphingobacteriales > Sphingobacteriaceae > Mucilaginibacter. The sequence goes on along the minus strand of NZ_JBAZRC010000055.1, from coordinate 26,278 downwards.
GCTTTGCACCAGGTCCTGCATATTCACATCAATGGTTGATATGATATCAGCACCCTCTTTCGGCGCTATTTCATCTTCATCATTAATAGGCATCCAAACACCACCTGCCATGCGGCGCTCCATACGTTTACCGTTTTCGCCGTTTATGTAGTTGGCGTATGCACCTTCAAGGCCTACGCCATTTTTTACATTCTCGTTTTTATAACCAATGGTACGCTCCGCTAAAAAACGGAACGGCATAATGCGCCTGTTTTGCTGTACTGCAATTAAACCGCCCTTATACTTACCCATGTTAAATATGGGGAACTTGCGGATGTCCTTTAGTTGATTATAGGTAACCTTGCGCCTAACCAACTGGTAACGCGAGCCATCCTTACGTGCATCACGGAAAAGCCTTGAATAATCCCGAGCCGATTTATCACCAAAATAGCGTGACAATTTCATAGAAAGCGAGTCTATCTTCTCGTCAAATACCTTATCATTTTCAATGCCGCCGGCCAGCATATCCATGTGCAGCTCATACTCTGGCACCGATGTTGCCAGCAAACTGCCATCTACCGCGAAAATATTACCCCTGGCTGCTTCTATATTTTTGTAACGGGTTGATTGCACCCTTGACATAGCCTTCCATTTCTCCCCCTGCACAAATTGAACACGGCAAAGCTGAAATACCACCGCTGCAGCAAAAAGCAGGATCAACCCAAACGCAAGGTAAACCCTGACAAGTATGTTGGTTCTGATACTCATTCCTGTACGTCCTCCTTTACAGTTATTTTTTGCGGCGGTTGATTAGCCTCTTTAATACCTAACGTATCTGCACGCTTGGCAACCTCGGTAAGTGTACTTTTAAAGGCCAGATCAGCTTTGCTGCTTTTGTATTCCCAGCTTAACTCCTTAACCTCTTTGCTTATTTTATCAATATCGCGTATGTTGTTTTCAGACAGGTGCCTGTTACCTATATATAACATCCCCAAAAAGGCCACGTAAAAAATAAAGGGCAAAGCACTGGTAGCAGCATCAGTAGTGACAACTCCATTTCTTAAGAATTGCGTGAAAAAGTTATCCGGAAGCTCCTTTTTTACGGGTTTCTCTTCCACAATAAGCTTTTGCTCTTCTAATTCTTCCTCCTGAATTTCTGTACGTAAACGATTGGTCATTTTTTTACAGCTATTCTTAATTTAGCACTACGTGCCCTGTTATTTATTACTATCTCTTCGTCGCTGGCTATAATAGCACCACGGCTAACCGCATCAAACGGGCGGTTGTTATTACCATACAAGTCCTTCTCTACTTCGCCGCTGAATTTGCCTTTGGCGATGAAATTCTTCACCAGCCTGTCCTCCAACGAGTGGTACGACATAACTACCAGCCTGCCGCCGGTCGCCAGCACATCTGCCGATTGCATTAAAAAATCTTTTAAGGCTTCCAGTTCCTGGTTCACCTCTATCCTAAGCGCCTGAAAAACCTGCGCCAGGTATTTATTTTCTTTTCCCCTCGGGGTAATATTGCTTATTGCATTCTTCAGGTCAGCAATGGTAACTATCGGGCCATTCAACCTTGCCGTTACAATGGTTTTAGCCAGCGATTTTGCGTTTTGCACTTCGCCGTACATCCCAAAAATGCGGTGCAGATCGGCCTCGCTGTAGTTATTCACCACTTCTTTAGCGCTCAGGTCTGATGCCTGGTTCATGCGCATATCCAACTCCGCATCAAAACGGATCGAAAAACCACGCTCAGCCTGGTCAAACTGGTATGATGACACCCCCAGATCTGCCAGTATCCCGTCAACCGGGATAGCATCGTGCAGGCGGGTAAAGTTTTTCAGATACCTGAAGTTCTGATCAATGAAGGTAAACCTGTCATCATCTATCATATTTTGCTGCGCATCAGCGTCCTGGTCAAAAGCCAGCAAACGCCCGCCATCACCCAGGTGCTTCATGATCTCGCGTGAGTGGCCGCCGCCGCCAAAGGTTACATCAACATAAGTACCGTTTGGCTTAATATTTAAAGCCTCGATGCATTCGGCCAGCATAACGGGGGTATGGTAATTACTCATCGCGCCCCCTTCCTTTGTTAGCCATCACCTCTTCGGCTAATGCCGCAAAGTTTTCAGGCTCGTTGCTTATCATTTTCTCGTGCGCTTTTTTGTCCCAAACCTCCACTTTATTGAGCATGCAGGTTAAAACAACCTCATTGGTAATGCCTGCATAATCCAATAAATTCTTCGGCAAATTCACCCTTCCGGTGCCATCGGGCTGCAAATTTGTTGCGCCGGCGGTAAAATATCTTACAAACTGAATTGCTTTTCTATCGTATTCGTTAAGTTTGCTCAGCTCGTCAAGTTTCTTGTCCCATTCCCGTTTAGTGTAAATAACAAGATAGTTCTCAAGGCCACGATTGATCACAAGACCTTCTTTATCAGCTTCTGGAAGCTGTTTCTTAAGGTCCGAAGGGATCATCATCCGCCCTTTGGCATCCAGTTTACAATTAAATTCTCCGGTTAAATAGGACATTCTTTACGGTCAACAATATTTGTAATGTAAAAGTATATTACTTTTACCACTTTATGACACTTTTTACCACCAAAAAGTTTTCAACATTTTTGATGTTTTTTCGGCTATGTTATTTTCTCAATAATGATAGCTTTGAGATAGTATTTATTAGCTAAAGAATGATCATTGTTATACAGTGCGCCGACCGCGTAGGCCTGGTTGCAGCCATATCTGGCTTGTTAGCCCAAAAAGAGTTTAACATCATTAGCATGCACGAGCATGTAGACAATACCGCCAACCTGTTTTTTATGCGGCTTGAAGTAGATAAAACAGTTGGCGCAGAGGGACTTGAAGATAACCTGCGCGAAATTTTACCAGAGGATGCACTCATTAAAATAAACCCCATTCCCGAAAAAAAGATAATTGTGCTGGTAACTAAGGAATACCATTGCCTGGCCGATATACTGGTACGAAATTATTTTAAAACGCTGGGTGCCAGCGTACAGTGCGTAATTGGCAATCACGACACCTTGCAGGACATTTGCCGGCGTTTTGATGTACCTTTTTACCATTTACCCGCAACGGCCGATAAAAATTTGTTTGAGCAAAGCCTGCTCAAAACCATCAAAAAGTACGAATATGACTACCTGGTTCTGGCCAAGTTTATGCGGATTTTATCTCATGATTTTGTGAGCTATTTCCCGATGCAGATCATCAACATCCATCACTCCTTTTTACCGGCTTTTGCAGGCGCCAGCCCCTACCGCCAAGCATACGAGCGCGGCGTGAAACTGATAGGCGCAACCGCCCATTATGTTACCGACGAACTGGACGAAGGGCCCATCATCGCGCAGCAAATAATACCGGCCAACCACTCGCTGAATGTGCAGGACATGGTAAAAGCCGGCAAAGAAATAGAAACCGCTGTATTAGCCAAAGCACTTAAACTTGTTTTTGACGATAGGGTATTTGTGTATAAGAATAAAACGGTGGTGTTGGAGTAACACTCCTTGTAACAATATTTAAACGGGTAGTTTTAATTAGTAAATATTAGTACTTTAACACTAATATTACCCCAATAATGAAACTACACCTAACCACCTTTATCACAGCACTTTGCTGTTACTCAGCCTATGCACAAGGCCCTGTTCAAAGAAACATCCGCCTGGAATTTATTAAAGGCGACAGTACCCGTTTAAGTTTTAACGAACAATTTAACCTGATTGAGGACAGCTGCAGCCAGGTTTATCGGTATGCGCATCTCAACATACAGGAAAAAAAGTTTACCGGATCATTTAAAGACGTAAGTCGTGCAGATCAAAAACTGCTGATTACCCAGGGCACGTACTCGGCAGAGGGGCTCAAAGAGGGCCCTTTCATTATTAATTATTTAAACGGCAATCCGCAGGCAAAAGGCAATTTTAAAAACGGCCTTTTTGATGGCAAGTGGGAAATCTTCTACGATACCGGCAAACCGTTAATGACGTTTGAAGCCAATGGCGCAGACATTAAAATTATTGATGTTTGGGACGACAAGGGTGTTAAAACGGTTAACAATGGCAATGGCACCTACAGGGCAGATATGCCGCCTTATATGTACTGGAAAGGCAAATTGCTTAATGGACGGCCGGATGGCAAGTGGAAGGCCAAAAAGGCGGCAGACGATACCGACCTATCTTCTGAAATCTTTAAAAACGGCGTGTTTCAAAAAGGCAACACCTCAATTTCAGAATATACCGATAAATCGAGGATAGTACTTATCTCGCCTACTTTTTTCCCGTTCGTATCGGCCGAGTACCTTTTGTTATCACGCGCGCCATGCGATGGTGATTTTGTAAAACAAAAAAACGTTGTCAATGCCAGTTACTCAGGCGGGATCAATTCATTTTCGGACCATATTGGTGAAGTCGTAGCCAGTTACCTGAACACGGTGGACCTGAAATCGTACGATGACCAGCTAGTTTTAGAAGGCGAAATAACCGAACAGGGAAGTATAGCAAAACTAAAGGCCATCAATCCGTTTAACATCAGCATATCGCAGGGAGTAATTAACAAGCTACACACTTTGCCACGTTTAAAACCAGCTACTGTTGATGGCAAACCTGTTAAACAAGGCTTCAGCATTACGCTTAGGATCCATAATGGTATGTATAGCTTTAATTATCGTTTTTTACCGTTACAGCCCTAACTTAAAATAAGACCTTACTTATCTCGATTGTTATGAAAATATTTTCTTCTGTAATTGTTTTGTGCCTGTCACATTTATTTTTCTCTATAAATGCCTCTGCACAAGAAAATGAAGACCCACGCAATATTAATATCAAGTATATACAAGAAGACAGTGTTTCTATTACCCTGAACGAAAGTTTTGACATGATAGAGGATAGCTGCAGCCAGATAATACGCTACACCCATTTCAACGCCGACGAAAAAAAGTTTTACGGTGCTTTTACGGATGTGAGCCGGCTAGACCCTAACGTGATATTAACGCAAGGTATGTACGATAAAAGCGGTCTTAAGCAAGGGCTTTTTGTATCGCATTATATAAACGGAAATTTACAGGCAAAAGGCAATTATAAAAACAACGCTTTTGATGGCAAATGGGAAACCTACTACGAGAATGGAAAACCAAAAACTTTTTTTGAGGCAACCAATGGTAACATATCCATACTAAATACATGGACTATTAACGGTGCCAAAGTTGTTGACAATGGCAACGGCGATTATAACGTAAGCCTTACCGGCGATAATACGGGTGGAGGAGCTGCCTGGAAAGGCAAACTTACCAATGGAAAACCTGATGGTACCTGGCAGTTTATAGTAACCACTAACGGGCTTGAAAGAGTTGTAAATACCGAAACTTTTAAAGATGGCCATTTTGTAAAGGGGATTGGCTTAACCGGCAACTACAAAAATGCTTCGCGTATAGTAATGATGCCACCAGAGGCTTTACCTTTTTTACAAGCCGAGAAAATGGCTATTTCAAGTTATCCGTGCAATGCCAATACCCCTATGTTTACTGAAAACATTAAAAAGCATGACGATAATGTTTATTTAGATGCGCATTATGATGCCAATAGATATGATTTCCGTTCAGAGCTTTTTGATAATTTATCCGATAGTTTTCACAGCGACAAATATAATTTTCTTGGAAGATTTGATATAAATTTAACGGCAGAAGTTAATGAGCTCGGGAAATTTACAAACGTAAAAACCACAGGCACATCCGATATTCAGATTGAAAAAGGTGTCATATCGGCCATATATCGCTTACCAACATTAAAGCCAGCCACAATCAATGGTAAAGTTGTTAAACAAAAATTTACCTTAACCTATTTTTATGATAAAACTGCCGGGCGGCGCAAATTAGTGTACAAATTTTTGCCACTAAGCTTGCAATAAAATTTACCAGATCGATTTCAGTGGCTGTATCTGTAAATGCTCTATCTCCATACCGTTGTTTACAATGCTTAAACGGCTGTAAGGTTTTTTGGGGAAGAACACACCGGTAAGGTTACTTAGCCCGCCATCGGCAAATAGTTCGATAGATGAAACATCTACAACCAGCTCAAAATCTGAAGTAAGCGATGTTGACAGCCTTGGGGTGTATGCTTTGGGCATAAATTGTTTACTGAATTTATTTTGTCCGGCTTTGGTACGGTCGATATAATAGCGGCTGTTTTTGGCATCGTAACCAACTACAAGCGCCTCGCCGGCATCATTAGATAGCATTACCGAGTAATCTTTAACAGCCTTTGTATTAAACTTAAGGGTGTACTGCGTTGGCGTTTGTTTTATCACCGAAAAGATATTGTTGTTTTTTGCCAGTAATCCGGCATCTACCTTAACAGTTTTAGATACAATTTTATCCAATTCTTCTATCGGGGTTGATGTTAGCCAGATATCACCAGCGGTAAGTTTTAATGAAAGTTCGCGCGGTACGGTCATAGCGTTTCGCCATTTTAGGGTTGGCACATCGTTGGCATAAAACCAGTTGCCCATCCATCCTAAAAATACTTTGCGGTTACCGGTGTTGCCCCATGTTACCCCGGCATAATTATCGGGGCCGTAGTCTATCCATTTGGTTTGGTTACTGCTTGGGGTAAACTTGCTGCCATCAAAATGGCCTACAAAGTATTGCGTAGCCGAACCGCCATTTGGGCCGCCCGGGTTTATGCTTACCAGTAAAACCCAATATTCTTTACCGTTCAGTTTAAGCGGGAACAGATCGGGGCATTCCCAAACACCTCCGTGCGCGCCAAGCATCTGGCCAAAATCGCTTTCTTTTTTCCAGTCCTTAAGGTTTGGCGATGAATAGAAGGTTATCCTGTCTTTAGTAGCCAGGCTCATTACCCATTTATTACCGGCTGCATACCAAAACACTTTAGGGTCGCGGAAATCTTTGATGCCGGGGTTTTTAAGCACCGGGTTACCGGTGTATTTTGTCCAGGTGGTACCTTCATCAAGGCTATAGGCAATACTTTGATTTTGGAATACAGCTGAACCCGACTTCTCCCCTTTCGGATCGTGATGGGTAAATATGGCTACCATGGCAGGTTTACCCTTTGTGCCAAAGCCGGAGGTGTTATTTTCATCGACCACCACGCTGCCGCTGAATATATAACCCAACTTATCAGGGTACAGGGCAATAGGCATCTGTTTCCAGTGGATAAGATCTTTACTTACCGCATGTCCCCAATGCATTGGTCCCCAAACTGTTGCTTTGGGGTAATGCTGAAAAAACAAGTGGTAAATGCCTTTATAATACACCATCCCGTTAGGATCATTCGTCCACATTGTTTTGGGCGAGAAGTGCACCTGCGGCCGGTATGGTTCGTGGTATAATTTAACGTTTGTTGCTTTTTGTGCCTTTGATGATGCGGCAGCCAAAACAAGGCAGCCTACAAGTAATACTTTTTTAATATCCATTGATTACAATTCAGGTAATACTTAACCTCAGTAAAGCTATGCACTATAAACTGAATTGTAACAATGATAGTATGATATTGTTAGTCGAATTTTACAGTATCGGGACCTGATAGTTTGGCTACATGGCAATTGCAGCCACCTGATACTTTTACTATAACCTTTTTAACCTGTCCTGTTGCTTTGCTTTTGGCGGTTATTTCAACATCATCGCCACTGGAAGAAAATTCACTTTTTATCCCATCGTTAGCTACCAATACATAACCGGCAACATAATCAATAATTGGATCTGTAGGTATGCGTGTTACCGGTTTGCCGGTACTCAAGTTTTTCATAGAATATTCTTCCACAATGGTTGGTTTACCTTCGTTGTCAGTAAAAGCAATTCCAATAGTCACAAATTGTGCAGTGCATATTTGGTTGGGGTCGCAACCAGTTTTTTTTCCACTTTTTTTGCAGGCCGATAAGCTGATGGCCATCACTAATACTAAAAGTAATTTCTTATACATAATTGGTTGGTTTGTATCTATTACGAAATGCAAATCTATTGCGTAACAGCTCATGTATAATAAAGCCTGTAACACGGTTTGTACCACGTGTTACAGGCTAATAAAACTACCTGGCGTGCTTTAACTTTTGCACTTCCTGCTTTAACATTTCAATCTGGGCCTGTTGCTCTTTGATGGCGCCAACCAATAAAGGCACCAGCTTTTGCAGATCTACTTCGGCTGTGGTAATGGTACGTGGATTGTTTTTACCCGCATTGTACCAATTATTATGGGTAGTGATAACGGATGGTACTACCTGCTTTGCATCGCCGGCAATAAAACCAAATTGCATACCTGCGGGCAGGTTTAACTGCTTGTAGTCGCCGCGGTTATACTCATAGCTAACAGGCTGCAGCCGGGTGATATAACTTAATGAATTGATAATGGGCGTAGTATTTGTTTTGATCTGCGCATCGCTTACCTGCTGCGCTTTTGCAGTAAATGTAAATACAGATAAAACAATAGATAATGACAATAAATATTGAACACGAATTTTCATGATAGTAAATTAAAGTGATATAAATAGAATAGCCCGCGATAGCTGCCGACTGTTAATAGGATCCTAAAAATTTAACCTATTTGATTTGGCGGAGGGGTAGGCACCGGCGGCACCCACGCTAAATGAGCGGTAGGCTGCTCATGCGGGTAGGTAATGTTTGTTAAACTGATATATAGATAAGGGATCTTTAAATCCAACTCACTCGCCCAAAGTTCTTTTAGCTTGCTTTCTTTGGTTTCGTTGCGTTCGGGGGTGGTTTCGTCGTCGTTGGCTGCCGGGCTATCGTTTTGTGCGATGTGATTTTTAGTAAGCAGCGAAACCACAGAAATGCCCGTACTTTCCAGAATAGAAAATATGCAGATAAATACCAGTAAATATTTTAAGCTGGAAAATTGCATAGCACCAAATTACTATGCAAACATAGCAATTTATGAAGATATTTAAAATCACTCTAATACTATCTTTTCGGGGCCTGAGAGTTTTTCTACATGGCAATTACAGCCCCCGGAGATTTTGTAAGCAACCGAGATAGGTTTATTGGTACTTATATTCGATGCTGTTATGCGTAATTCATCGCCGGTTGTGGACAGTTCTTTTTTGTTACCATCGGTTACTATAGTGTAGTGGCTGGGCTCTGAACCGTTATCAATTATGCCTTTAACCGATATATACTTATTGGTGCGCGTATTAAACACTTTAAAGTCCTTTACAGCTACATTATTCCCGTCCTTATCAACAAACTGGGTACCTATTGATGCAAACATCATGGTACAGATCTGGTCTGTGGGGCAACCATCTGTTTTTAACTTTTTACTGCATGATGAGGTAACAACAGCAAACACAAGGCATAGCAGGATGAGCTTTTTCATAATAAGGTATTTAGTTATTTAACGCATAACTATTAATAAAGTTAAGTATTATTTATAATACCTGGTTAAATTCCAACCGTTCGCCATCGGGCCCGGTGATGTTAAAATATTTGCAGCCTTTAGTCCAAAATTGCAGGAATACGGGGTTGGGTTCTATGATGTTAAACCCGGCTAGTTGAGCGGTTCTGAAAGCCTCGTCAATATCGGGCACATCAAAAGCAACATGGTCTACATGGCCATTTTTGCGGGTGCGGATCTCGGATAGCTCAGGCTCGGGCAGTTGGTACAGCTCAATGATCATACTATCACGCTTCATCATCACACAGGTGCCGCGTGCGCCCTCCTCACCAAAACCGGCCTGCATTACATTGGCAAAGCCTAAACGCTCGTAAAAGGCTTGGGAATTAGCTATGTTGGTTACCGGGATGCCTATGTGCTGGATGGATGTGATGTTGATGTTGTGCATAATTATGTAACGTAAAAAGAGGCGCGAAGTATCGCGCCTCTAAAATAATGAGTTGTGTACTGTGTCATTGCGAGCGATAGCGCGGCAATCCCAGAGTACCATTCGGACATGCTGAGATTGCCACGTCGCTACGCTCCTCGCAATGACACGGTGATAGTAAATACTTACATCACCCTCACCTTCAAATAACTCGGGTGCGCCTTTGAACTGTACACCTTATGTGTTGCTTTCTTAAAGTCGGTATCCTTGGCTTTCATAATATCCTGGAACTGCTGGGTGTTCCTGTCAATAAGCGGGAACCAGGTGCTTTGGATCTGCACCATAATACGGTGGCCTTTTTTAAAGGTGTGCAGCACATCCTGCAGCTCAAAATTTACCGGGGTTACTTTCCCGGGCACAAAGGCCTCTGGTTTTTCAAAGCTATTGCGGAACTTGCCGCGCATAGCCTCGCTGCGTACCATTTGCTCGTAACCAGCCATGCTTACCTCTTTACCGGTAAACTTATTGTTAGCGGCGGTGTCGGGGTAAACATCCAACACTTTTACCACCCAGTCGGCATCGGTGCCCGTGGTGCTTACCTTCAGGTTTGCCCAAATGTTACCTGCAAGGGTAATGTCCTTATCCAGTACTTCGGTTTTATAGGTTAGTACGTCCGGGCGCTTTTCGGCAAAGCGCTGGTCGGCTGTCATGTATTCGCGTTTCATATCAAAGTCGATATCATCAATAAACGGCACCGGGTTCATCGGGTCTGATACAAATTCTTTAAAATCATCTGTGGCAGCAGTAGGTGCCGCGAACGATAGTTTACCGCCCGGCAGCAGGTACAGGTTTTTCTCCTGTGCTTCGGCAGGTGGCCATGCCTTGTACGTTTTCCATGCGTTTACGCCGGTTTCAAAGGTGTTTACGTTTGGCAGGGCAAGCGGGGTGCCTTTCAGGTAATGACTAAAAAACGCGAACTCTATTTTCTCCCTGTAAAACGGACCTGTTGGTTCGCCAAAGCTTACATCGCCCAGGTGGTCGCCTGTGCCGCGTGCCCAACCGCCATGCACCCATGGGCCCATAGCAAAGTAAACAGGTGTGGTTGGGTTCTTTTTAACCAGCACTTTGTAGGTGTTGATCGCGCCGTACAAGTCTTCGGCATCGTACCAGCCGCCGGTAACTAGTACCGCGGTTTTAATATCATGCAAATGGGTTAATACGTTACGGTCTTTCCAGTGCTGGTCGTAATTTGGGTGATCCATCATTTCGTTCCACAGGCGGATCGTATCTTTATAATATTTCACGTTGGAGTTGCGCATGCTGCCCATATCCAAAAAGAACTTGTATCCATCCTCAGTACCGGGGTTAAAGCCTTTAGCCCTGCGTTGGGTTGGTTTATCATCCTGCCTGTTGGTAAAGCCCGGGTAAAAGCCAAAGTTGGCTACCAGCATAAACGCGCCGTTATGAAAGGCGTCGTCGCGGTACAGATCGGCAATTGGGGCCTGCGGTGATGCGGCAACCAGCGCCGGATGGCGGCTTAACAGGGCCGTTGTGGTATAAAAGCCCGGATAAGATATACCCCATACCCCTACCTTGCCGTTGTTATTCGGCAGGTTTTTAAGCAGCCAGTCGATGGTATCGTAAGTATCGGTGCCTTCATCAACATCTTTATTGGTTTTATGCACTTCCAACTCCGGGGTCATTTCTTCATAGATGCCTTCGCTCATCCAGCGGCCGCGTACGTCCTGGTAAACAAATATGTACCCATCATGCAAAAATTGCGGTGAGGGGCCAAGGCTGCCCTTATATTTATCTGCACCGTATGGGCCTACACTGTAGCAGGTGCGGTCCATCATGATGGGGTATTTTTTAGTTTGGTCTTTTGGTACGTATACCGATGTGAACAGCTTTTTGCCGTCGCGCATAGGTATCTCATATTCATACTTGGTGTAATTCTCTTTAACGTAAGCGGCATCGCTTTGAGCGAAAGAGCTGAAAGCGAAAAGCAGAAAGGTTAAAGCTAAGAAGAAAGTTCTTTTCATTTGTTTTGGATTGATGCTTTAAAAGTAATGAATAAAACAAAAAAGGCGCTGACAAATCAGCGCCTTCCACAAAATCGTTACGGAAACTATTTACTCTCTTTTTGCTGGCTGCGTAAATATTTATCAGAGAAGTTGCCCATATCCGTATTACGCTTATAATCATAAATGGCCCAGTCTTCCACATCTTTTTGGTTTATGAGCACAGGAGCGCCTATCTTAAGGTTTTTTAACACGATTGCCGAATCTGCAAATATTCCTGTAAACTTTCCATCGGCGTATTTATAAACCACGCTCCACATGTGCTCGTGGTCTGCGCCCTCCGCAAAATCCGATTTTACCAAAAATCTATAGTTACTATCCAGCGCGTGTGGTTTAAGGCTATCCAAAAATACATGAAGTTTGGCCTGGGCCGTATCCTTAAATGCAGCGATTTTTTCGTCATCCGTTTTCAGCTGAACTACCGAAGCATTTTCCTTTTTATCATTTTCTTTAGTGCTTTTTTGCGATTGATTGCATGCCGCTAAAACCAATATGGATAGCGCGCATGCTTTTAATACGTTTTTCATCATGGCAGTTGTGGGTATTAATTACTGTATAGCTATTAAACAAAAAAGGCAATCATTGTTCATGATTGCCTTCATTACTATGCTTGTTATCTTAATCCTCGTTAATAGCTTTAACGCCCGGCAATTCTTTACCTTCCATATATTCCAGTAAAGCACCACCACCTGTTGATACGTAGCTAACATCTTTGGTCATATCAAACTTGGCTACAGCTGCGGCAGAGTCGCCACCACCAATTAATGAGAAAGCACCGTTATCGGTAGCTTTAGCTACAGCTTCGGCAATGGCTTTGGTTCCTACCAAAAACTTTTCCATTTCAAAAACACCCATAGGGCCATTCCAAAGGATGGTTTTTGATTCTTCAACAACTTTGCTGAATAGCTTAACGGTTTCAGGGCCAATATCCAATCCCATCCAGTTGTCAGGGATTTCGCCTGTTTTAGCAACATCGGTATTGGCATCATTACCAAATTTATCGGCAATCACATTATCTACAGGCAATAACAGGTTCACACCTTTTTCTTTTGCCTTTTTAACCAGGCTGCGTGCCAGGTCGAGTTTATCGGCTTCAACCAATGATGTGCCAATGCTGCCACCATCTGCCTTTGCAAAGGTGTAAGCCATACCACCGCCGATGATCAGGTTATCTACCTTATCCAGCAGTTTTTCTATCAGTTCTATCTTGTCAGACACCTTTGAACCACCCATAATAGCGGTAAATGGTTTCGGGGCATCGTTCAATATTTTCTCCGCGTTGTTTAATTCGGCAGCCATCAGGTAACCAAATACCTTTGCATCAGGGAAAAATTGCGCTATAACTGCTGTTGAAGCATGGGCGCGGTGAGCGGTACCAAAGGCATCGTTCACATAAACATCGCCTAATTTTGAAAGTTTTTCGGCAAAGGCTTTATCGCCTTTTTCTTCTTCTTTATAAAAACGCAGGTTCTCTAATAATAAAACCTCGCCTTTTTCAAGGTCTTTTGATTTTTGGATAGCATCCTCGCCAATACAGTCGTCAGCAAACTGCACTTGCTGGCCTAACAGGTCGGCCAGGTGAGGCACCACATGTTTTAAACTATATTTTTCTGTAGGGCCATCTTTTGGCCTGCCCAGGTGCGACATTAAAATAACGGCACCGCCATCTTTCAATATTTTTTTAATGGTAGGCAGGGCCGCGGTCATACGGTTATCATCGGTAATGTTGTAATCCTCATCCAGGGGAACATTAAAATCCACACGTACAAGGGCACGTTTACCGTTAAAACTGATCTGATCTATTGTCTTCATATTGATGTATATAATTTCATGAACGGTGGCAAGTTGTCAAAATTTATCCTAATACCCAACCCAAAAGTTAAAAAGATGCTGCATATTCATCAAAATTTCATTTTATTTTAACATACATTACATAATGCGGCCCAATACCGGGCACTTCAAATTCGGGCGATATGATCTCGAAACCAACGCCTAAATAAAATGCCGCAGCCTTTTTGCGGGCATTGCACCACAGGTAGTTTACCTTTTGCCCGCGCAGGTAGGTTATGGCAAAATTAACCAGCATATTGCCGTAGCCTTTGCCCCTATATTTCTGCAGCGTAGCCATGCCCCTTAACTGATATGCCTTGCCTTCAAAACCTGTGTAACTTTTTGGATGGAAAGATGCTATACACGCTAATTCGCCATCTTTATAATACCCTAAATGAAACGAACTTTCGGCATCATCATTCTCAAAACGGCATTCATCAAGGGTAAGCTTACCTTCGCGCAACACTTCGTTACGGATAGGCAGCACATCATCGGCAGTAATAAATTTTATCATGATGGTAACTGGCTTATTTCTTCAACCAAATCGGCCAGGCGGCTGCTGTAGCCCATCTCGTTATCATACCAGCCCACAACTTTTACCAAGCCGCCTACTATTGAGGTTAGCTGCGCATCAAAGATGCAGCTGTGCGGGTTATCCAGTATGTCTGTAGATACTATAGGGTCTTCGGTGTACTCCAATACGTTTTTCATAGGGCCATCGGCAGCGTCTTTAAAGGCGGCGTTTATTTCGGCCACGGTCGGCATTTTTTCAAGGCTGCAGGTAAAATCGGTAAGCGAACCGTTAAGCACCGGTACCCGGATACCAGCACCCCCTAAACGCCCTTCTAAATGCGGGAATATATTAGTAATGGCTTTTGCCGCCCCTGTTGTTGTTGGGATGATTGATGCGGATGCGGCCCTTGCCCTACGCAAGTCTTTGTGTGGCGCATCGTGCAGGTTTTGGTCGCCCGTCATGGAATGTACGGTGGTGATATAACCATCTTTTATATGCCAGTTATCATCCAGTATCTTCACCATGGCAGCTACGTTGTTGGTGGTACATGATGCATTAGACAAGATGGGCGAACGTAGATCTACCTCGCCATCGTTAACAGCTAATACTACCGTCGGGATGCTTTTATCGCTTGATGGTGCCGAAATAATAACTTGTTTAGCACCTGCTGTGATATGCTTTAAAGCCCCTGCTTCAGTGATGAATTTCCCGGTTGCTTCTACCACCAGGTCAATATCCAGCTCTTTCCAGGGTAAATGCGATGGATCGGTTTGCTGCAAAACCCTGATCTGTTTGCCGTTTACATACAGGTTATTCTCATCATTGGTTACTGTTCCCTTAAAGCCACGATGTACAGAATCATACTTAAAAAGATGGGCAAGCGTGGCAGTATCGGCCTGGTCATTAATAGCCACTACATCAATACCGGGCTTTGCAAGAATAGTTCTTAGAAATATACGGCCTATACGGCCAAAACCGTTTATAGCGATCCTCATTTGCACATTAAATTAAGGTGCAAAACTAATAAAATTATATAGGTGGATAACGGTTATACAAATAGGTTACGTACAGATAACTTTTCTCTTTCTTTTGTACGCAGAAAAAATGTTATTACCCAGTTAAACAGCATTGATGATGCAAGTATCAGTATCATGAGTGTTAAATTGCCAAGAGGCGCAAACACCAGCACCATTACAATAAGCAAAATATTTATCCCACCTAAAATAAAGGTAGTTTGCAGGTGCGTATAGCCCAACCTTAATATGCGGTGATGTATGTGATTACGATCGGCACTGAAAGGTGACTTGCCATGTAAAACGCGCAGGGTAAACACACGCAGGGTATCAAAGATAGGCCCTATAAGTATAGCGAATGCCACGGCCGGCGCGGATATTACAGAGGGTGTAGTTGTACCGGTAAATTTATTCAGCTCGATAAAACGGATAGCCATTATAGCAGATATAAGCCCTATTAATAAGGAGCCGGCATCGCCCATAAATATTTTTGCCGGTGTAAGGTTATAGCGTAAAAAGCCTAATACGGCGCCAGCTATGGTTAATGATACCGCCGCCATTTCATAATGCTTCATATGGATGAACAGTACCGTGAACGCACCGTTCACAATAATACAGGTAGTGCCTGCAAGCCCGTCAATACCATCAATTAAATTAAAGGCGTTGATAATAAGTATGATGAACAGGATAGATAATATAGCACTTGTGATATACGGGATATCGTAAACACCAAAAACACCATACATGCTGGTAAAACGTATATCGCCCAAAATAACCAGTATGGTTGCTACAATAAACTGTATTAAAAACTTAGTGCTGGGGTTTACGCCCGACAGGTCGTCCTTTAAACCCATTATAAACAAAATTATACTGGCAGTTAGCAGGTAACTGACAGGTATAGTTTTATCAATTATGCTGAATAATAAAAGTGTGATGGTAAAACTTACAAATATGGCTACACCGCCTAAGCGAGGTATGCCGTGGTCATGCTGTTTGCGAAAATGGCCAACATCATCATATAAATGCCTTGTACGTGCTACATGTAAAATAGAGGGGATAGATAATAGCGTTATCAGCACCGAAAACGTTATCATCAACAAATAGTATATAAAATAATACGTATTTAAATATTCGGGCATATATAAAAGTTAGGGGGCATTTATATACTGCAAATATATATTTTTTATTTGCAATTAAAAAAATTGCCCCAGTTTCCGCAATGGCTTGAATAACAGTGCAATAGGTGGAAAATATACATTATTTCTGTACATTGCTCTCATATCAAAAATCAATGCCTTAACACGATTATTAATACTGCTGTTACTAACCCCTCCAGTACTCATTTTAACTAATACCCTGGCTATGTAATAAACCGGTAATTGGTTAAGGTGTATAAACCTTAGCATTAATTCATAATCGGCAGCCGTGCCGTATTCAAGGCTATAATTGCCAAACCTGTTAAACACCTCTTTACGGCAATAAAACGTAGGGTGCGGTGGCATCCAGCCCAGGTTAAACAGCCCCTTTTTATACGGTCCGCTCCGCCATTTACGAAACGTGCTTCCATCCGGTTTTACATAATCAAGGTTACCGTATACAATATCGGTAACGTTATTTTTAAAAGCATCCAATACAACTGTTAAAGTATGGCTGTCTGCAAAAAAATCATCTGCGTTAAGTATGCCTATAACGTCTCCGCTTGCCAAAGCAATACCTTTGTTCATTGCATCATAAATACCTTTATCGGGCTCTGAAACAAAAACATGGATATATTTTTTATACTTTTCAAGCACAGAAATGGTACCATCTGATGAGTTTCCGTCAATTATTATGTACTCGATATGAGGATAATCCTGGCCGATTACCGATTGTACGCATTGCTCAATAGTGCTTTGGGCATTATATGAAACAGTTATTACAGATATTTTAAGGTCATGCACTATGGAAAAAAACATTTATTTAGGTGCAAATTATGTAATTTTGAAATCACTGCGCAATTATTGGTAACATTAAGCAGTAATTTATTTTATATGCGTGTTTTATATTTTATTTGCTTTGTTGGTATAGTTGTGTTAGGCAGTTCGTGCTCTTACAAACAAAACCAGATACTTTTCGAGAAAAGGGCGTCTGTTGTTGATACCGTATCACCAAAAGCAGCTATAGTTAGCTACCGCATACAGCCCCAGGATATTTTGCAGATCCGCAACCTTCAAAATTTAAAGTATATAGTAGATGAGGTACCTACCTCGTCTGCGTCCGGCTCCGGGAACAACGCTACAGCCGGGCAGGGCCAAACCTTCCAGGTAGAAGAGGATGGCACCGTTGCCTTACCTGCTATTGGGCACGTACAGGTTATGGGGTTAACGCGCACCCAGGCTACAAAATTAATAGAAGACCTTTACCGTAAAAACCTTTTAAAAGACCCTATAATTGAACTTAAGGTTGTAAACCTTAAAGTAACGTTACTGGGCGAGGTAAGATCGCCGGGGAATTTTCCGATAGTAAAAGATAATACTACTTTGGTTGAACTTATTGGGCAGGCTGGTGGCTTAACGCCTGCGGCAAACGAAAAGAAAATAAAAATTATACGGGGCAAAAATAACACCCAAAACGTAACCGAAATTGATTTGAGTGATATAAACTCTTTATCAGACCCAAGGGCTTACCTGCAAAACGGCGATATTATTTACGTAGCCCAAAACAAGCGGGCCATACGTACCGAAAACCTGCAAAACTTTAACACCTGGGCACAACCAGCCCTGTTGTTATTAAACACCGCGCTCATCATTTTTACGCTGAGCAGGCAATAATGGGGCAAACAGGTGCAAGCTTGTATTTTACGTAAAGTATCAGTATAAAACCTAACATAAATGCAGCAAACCGATCTTTCTGTATATAATAACCATCCTTACCACCCAGGGGGGAGTGCCCTAAAACGGGCAATATGGTATTATATCAGTTCGGTATTCTTCAAATCTGGTTTGTTACCTGTAAACGGGATAAAAATTGCCCTGCTGCGTTTATTTGGTGCGCAGGTTGGCAAAGGAGTGGTAATAAAGCCGGGCGTAAATATCAAATATCCCTGGCACTTAAAAATTGGCGATAATACCTGGATAGGCGAGCGCGTTTGGATAGATAACCTTGTTTTAGTAACCATTGGCAGTAATGTGTGTATATCACAAGGGGCCATATTACAAACCGGCAGCCATAATTATAAAAAAACAACATTCGACCTGATAACCGGAAGTATTACACTTGCCGATGGCGTATGGGTAGGCTGTGGCGCCATTGTTAACCAGGGCGTAATTGCTGCAAACCATTCGGTACTTACCAGTGGTTCGGTAGCCAATAAACATCTTGAAGCTTATTTTATTTACCAGGGTAACCCCGCCGTTAAAACCCGCCCGCGCATCATACAATAAATCACAACACCCACCATGCCCAACACTACCTTACCTGCATACCGTATTATACTTTTAGCTGTATTTGTATTAGTTGCTGCTTTAGGGGTAATAAATATTATAACACCTGCTGCTATTTTCCCTGATGCCAGCTGGGGTTTCCAGGTTTTACGGTCAATGCAAATGGGGGGCGCTTTCAATACCCTTATTAAACCAAGCCAGCAAAACATAGCTCAAAATACTACCGAGTTTATATCGTGGTGGTCGCCGGGCCAATACCTTATTCCTTATTTTTTCAAATCTGTTTTTGGGTTAAATACAGGGCAGGCCGCATCTGTTACCACAATGCTTTGCCAGCTTTTAGGCTTAGCCGGCTTTTATACCTTCTTTAAAAAAGTGGGCTTTACACCCTTAATAAGTGCTTTAAGTTTAGCGGTTATTATTTGCCAGCTGGTATTTTTTACGCCCTTTATTTTTTACATAGGCGGCGAAACTTTGCTATTTGCCTTTACCGGCTGGTTTTTATACGGATGCTTAACCTTTAATAAACCCGACTGGAAGCTAATGCTGTTTGTATTACTTTCCGGCTGGATAGGTTTTATATGCAAATCATCCTTCATCTGGATCTATGGGGCTGGACTGCTGTTTATGTGGATCCAACTATCCGCAGGGCATACAAGCGCTAAAAGCTGGCTATTTAAAGGTTTTTGGATAGGCATACCGGCTTTGGTATCAGTAGTGGTTATCTCGTGGCTATACCTCTCAAAAGGGATTAACCCATCGTCAATTTCAGGCGGGTTCGATCTTAGCTTAAAGGCCATTGCGTTCCCCCTCGCCTCACCTATACTGGCAGGTTTTTCTGTTGATGATCTGGTAAACGGTTTTTTCTTTCATACTGATACCACACTATTATCACCCGGCTGGGCCATGCTTATCTTAATTCTTATAGCCATGGTAAGTATTGCTTTAGTTTACGCTATTTGTACCCGTGTACCCGATAAAAGATACCGTACTATCATTATCCTATTTTATGGCATATCGCTCATCTTTTTCGGGCAGGCATTTATGCGCAAGCTCGATATATCTTATGAGGCAAGGCATTTCAGGATAATTGGTTTACTGATCATCCCCGGCACTTTATACCTTTTTAGCCAATATAAAATAATTTACCGTGTTGTATTAGGGCTGGGTATAGTAGTAATAGCCTTTTTCACAGTGAAGTTTTATGCCGAAGGCTCTTATGGTTTAAGGCATTATACCGCCTACGGTACATCGGGCATTGGCCAGCAGTTTATAGATCAGCAAAGCCTTGATTATATTAAACTGCTTGATGATAAGCACAAGGATGCCATCTTCGTCTTCTTCAGTCCGGACCTGGGGCTTGAGATTCAGAACAATCGTGTAATTACGCTTGAGGAGTTGAATAAAGATATTAATATAGATTTTGACCAATACCAGCATAAAGGCCACGCCGGGCCTATATATATACTGATGCCACATGATTATATTGGCATCAGGGCAAACGTTATCCTGAAATCCTTCCCGGGGTATAAAGGATTTTCGCTAAAAGAGTTAAGCGATAATTACGTACTGTACTTTGCTACTGAGGCCCGTTAACTTCCTTGTTAATTTCTTTCCAAAGCAGGTCTTTAAGCTCGGTGATGTTTTTCTGAGCTACTGATGATATAAACACGTACGGTACATCTGCCGGTACTTCTTTCTCCATCTCTTCCTGCAATTCTGCATCAAGCATGTCAGATTTTGTGATGGCCAGTACCCGCGGCTTATGCATTAGTTCGGGGTTATACTCATTCAGTTCTCTTAACAGGATGTTGTATTCCTCTTTGATGGTACGGTTGGTATCGGCAGGCACCATAAACAGCAATACCGAGTTACGCTCAATATGGCGCAGAAAACGAATACCCAGCCCCTTGCCTTGCGATGCCCCCTCTATAATACCCGGTATATCCGCCATAACGAATGATCTGCTATCGCGGTAACCCACAATGCCCAAATTAGGCACAAGCGTTGTAAAGGCGTAATCGGCTATCTCTGGCTTAGCTGCAGATACAACCGAAAGCAAAGTTGATTTACCAGCATTAGGGAAACCTACCAAACCAACATCGGCCAGTAACTTCAGTTCAAGAATGTTCCAGTCTTCTTCGCCATCCTCGCCGGGTTGCGCATAACGCGGGGTTTGTTGGGTTGCGGTTTTAAAGTGCCAGTTACCCTGGCCGCCACGGCCGCCTTTTGCTAATATTTTGGTTTCGCCGTCGGCGTTTATTTCGAATAGTATCTCGCCGGTTTCGGCATTTTTGGCTATTGTACCCAAAGGCACTTCCAGTATCTCGTCGCGGCCGGTTTTGCCTGAGCGTAGCGAACTACCACCAGAGTCACCGTCGCCTGCAATTACGTGCTTGCGGAATTTAAGGTGAAGCAGTGTCCATAACTGGGCGTTACCTTTTACAATAACGTGCCCGCCACGGCCGCCATCCCCCCCATCGGGGCCACCTTTTGAGGTTAAAATATCACGGTGCAAGTGCGATGAACCGGCACCACCATGTCCCGAACGGCAGCATATCTTTACGTAATCAACAAAATTTGAGCCTTGAGACATAGTTTTTATTTTGAGCGGAAAGTTTTTTAGACGGAAAGTCCGAAAGACAGTAAGTACAATCACTTTACTGACTTTCGGACTTTCCCGACTTTCGGACTATTATTAATTAATAAGCGTCGATAACCGAATTAATAGAAGAGAAGATCTCTTCTATCGAACCGATACCGTTTATGCTTGTAAACTTATTTTGGTTTTTATAAAACCCTGCAACCGGTGCAGTTTTATCATTATATTCTTTAATACGCTTGCGTATCACCTCCGGGTTGGCATCATCAGGCCTGCCCGAGCTTTCGCCTCGTTTTAATAAACGCTGCTCCAATTCACTGTCAGTAACTTCTAAAGCTATCATACCCGATATAGAGGAATCTTTAGATTCCAACAGGCTATCCAGTGCTTCGGCCTGTGCAACCGTACGCGGAAAACCGTCGAAAATAAAACCCTTTGCATCTTTGTTAGCATCAAGCTTATTGCTGATCATCCCTATCACTACCTCATCCGGTACCAAAGTACCTTCGTCCATCAGTTTTTTTGCTTCGAGGCCCAGCTTAGTGCCTTGCGAAATTTCTCCGCGCAGCAAATCGCCTGTTGAAAGGTGAATTAAGCCAAATTTTTCGATAAGATTTTGTGATTGAGTACCCTTCCCGGCACCGGGCGGACCAAACAGAACTAAGTTAAGCATCCCTTGCGATTAAAGTTAAAAGCCTTTCCGTTTTTTACAGAAAGGCTTAATTTGTGTGCACTTGTAGGGATTCGAACCCCAAACCTTCTCATCCGTAGTGAGATGCTCTATCCAATTGAGCTACAAATGCGTTTTATAATATAAAACCGTTACCACTAACCGGTAACCGCCCCGTTTTTAACGGACTGCAAAAATAGGATTTTCTGCATCCATTGCAAACTTTTTTACAAATTACTTTACTTTTTCGGCAATTGCCTCAAAATTTGGCAGGTCGCCGGCGTTCTCCAACACCTCGGCATATATCACATTTTGCTCCTCATCTATCACAAAAGCAGCACGTTTGCTCACGCCCTTCATGCCAAAAGCGAACGACTCATATAAAGCACCGTATGCTGCCGATACATCCTTGTTAAAATCAGAAAGCAGCGGAAACTGGTACGCATTCTCTTCTTTAAACTTAGCCAGGGTAAAAGGCGAATCGACAGAGATGCCTAAAATTTGAGCATTTAAACCATCGTAATAACCAAAGCTATCGCGCATGGTACAAAGCTGGGTAGTGCAAACACCCGTAAACGCCAACGGGAAAAAGTGGATCACTACTTTCTTTCCTTTAAAATCGGCCAAATTAACTTCTTTAAGCTCTGATGATGTTAATGTAAACTGTGGTGCCGCCTGGCCTGTTTGTACTGACATATTGTTCTTGATTTTTGTTTTGCAAATAAAATGATAATTCCCTTGCCTATTATCATAGTGATGTATTAATGCTAAAAAGTGTTAAATAGTTTTATAACTAAATACCTAGTTTAACTTTATTTAACAATTCAGGTCAACCCTATAGCATAGATTAGCGGCCGGGAATAAATTGTATTTCAATCAATTATTCCATCAAACTTAAACGCGCCGTATCATGATCAAAAATTTCATTAAAACAGCATTCCGCAGCCTGCTAAAAAATAAAGGGTTTACCGCAATTAATATACTGGGGTTAGCTTTAGGCCTGGCAACCTGCCTGCTTATTGTTTTTTATGTGATTGATGAATTAAGTTATGACCGCTATAATACCAAAGCCGACCGTATTTACCGCGTAAATATGGATATGAAATATGGTGGCAATATTGCTTCATATGCCATAACCCCACCCCCATTGGCTGCAACTTTGTCAGGCAATTTCCCGGAGATTGAAAAAACAGCCCGGCTGATACATGATCAAGGGGTACGCATAAAGAAAGGTAATGAATACATACAGGAGGAAAAGGTTGTATATGCTGATTCTGAGATTTTTGGTGTTTTTACGTTACCTATGATAGCTGGCGACCCAAAAACTGCTTTAACCGAACCCTACACCGCTGTTATTACAGAAAGTACGGCTAAAAGATACTTTAACACCACTGATGCACTTGGCAAAACACTTACTTTAAGCAGTAATGCCAATTATAAAATAACCGGTGTTATACACGATATCCCAAGCCAATCGCATTTTAAGTTTGATTTCTTCCTGTCGCTGGCTGCCCGGGCTGATGCCAAAAGCAATGAATGGAGTAATTTTAGTTATACCACCTATATCCTTTTTAAACCGGGCGCCAGCCCAAAACAATTAGAAGGTAAACTAACGGGCATGTTAAAAAATAACATGGGGTCAAATTACAGCAGACTGGAGAAAAGCGGCAACTACTTTCATTTAAACCTTACGCCACTTACCGATATCCACCTGTTATCTAACAGGCAGTACGAGCTTGGGGCGAACAGCAGTATTACTTATATATACATTTTCTCTGCCATAGCATTGTTTGTTTTACTTATAGCCTGTATTAATTTCATGAACATGTCTACCGCCCGCTCGGCAAACAGGGCAAAAGAGGTAGGCGTACGCAAAGTATTGGGCTCGTCACGTAAATATCTGATCGCGCAATTCCTGTCCGAATCGATACTGGTAACCGTGGCCGCTGCCGTAGTAGCGGTGCTGGCCGCGTGGGCGCTTTTGCCGCTGTTTAACCAGGTGTCCGGGAAAGAGTTATTCATTACCGCACAAACCATATTATGGTTATTCCCTTCGCTGCTGGTTATTATTGTTGCAGTTGGGATACTGGCAGGCTCATACCCTGCATTTTACTTATCTGCATTTCAACCTATCAGCGTACTAAAGGGTAAAATATCAACCGGGTTTAAAGGCGGAAATTTCCGCAACTTTTTAGTGGTGTTCCAGTTTGCTATATCTATATTTCTTATTATTGGCACCCTGGTTATTTATGGCCAATTGAACTACATTCAACACAAAGATCTTGGTTTTGACCGCAACCAGGTGCTGGTTATTAAAAATGTTGGCGTAATAGAAAATGCTAAAACATTTAAACAAGAGGTTAAACAACTTGCCGGTGTGGCAAACGCATCATTAAGCGGATTTTTACCAACAGGTGTTGTAAGGGCACCCGATGGTGTATTCCGCAATAAAACACCCGACCCTAAAAACGCCCTGTTTACCGAAGTTTGGCCTATTGATGAAGATTACCTGAACACCATGGGAATGGGTATTTCCAAAGGCCGTAACTTTTCTAACCAACTATCAACAGATTCATCAGCAGTTATTATAAATGAAACCGCCGCCCGGATGCTGGGTTTTGCCAATAGCCCCTTAGATAAAAAAATATACAGGCCAACGGGGGTACCCAACCAGCCTTTAAAAGAGTACCATGTAATTGGTGTTGTAAAAGATTTCAACTTTAGTTCGTTAAGGGATAATATAAGCCCGGTTGTAATGTTGTTAGCCAATGATAACGGGGCATTAAGCATAAAAATACATGCCAAAAACCTGCCTGCGTTTGTAGCACAGGTTGAGCATAAATGGAACCAGTTATCGCCAAATCAGCATTTCGAATACTCATTTATGGACGAGGACTTTAACACAGCCTATCGTACCGAACACCGCACCGGCAAACTGTTCCTGATATTTACTACCCTGGCTGTGCTTATTGCCTGCCTTGGGCTGTTTAGCCTTGCCGCCTACGCCGCCGAGCAGCGCAACAAGGAAATTGGCATCCGTAAAGTATTGGGTGCAAGCGTATCGGCTATTGTGGCTATGCTGAGTAAAGATTTTATTAAACTGGTGCTGATATCATTCGCCATAGCCGCGCCTTTGGCCTGGCTGGTAATGCACAAATGGCTGCAGGGTTTTGCTTACCGCCAAAACATACAATGGTGGGTAATAGTTGCAGCAGGTGCAGGTGCTTTGGCTATTGCCTTTGTAACCATCAGCACACAATCGTTTAAAGCGGCGGTGGCTAATCCGGCGGAGAGCTTAAAAGGTGAGTAGCCATACTTCAAACATATTCAACATAAAAGCTATTATTGTTGATATGAAAGCCATTACCATTACCCAGCCCGGCGGCCCCGAAGTTTTACAAATCGCCGATAGGCCTGTGCCTTCCTACTCCGCTCACGATGTACTTATAAAAGTACTCGCAGCGGGCATCAACCGGCCCGATGTGGCGCAGCGCAAAGGGAATTACCCGCCACCTGCAGGCGCGCCGCAGGACATCCCGGGGTTGGAGATAGCCGGTATTGTTACTGAGGTTGGCACAGATGTAACCCGTTGGGTGGTTGGCGACAAAGTTTGTGCACTGGTTATTGGCGGCGGCTACGCCGAATACTGTACCGCGCCCGAAGGGCAGTGCCTGCCTATCCCCGAAAATCTGTCGTTTGCGGAGGCAGCATCCCTGCCCGAAACTTTTTTTACCGTTTGGAGTAACGTGTTTGACCGTGGACGATTGAAGCAAGGAGAAGCCCTGTTGGTACATGGCGGCAGCAGCGGCATTGGCGTAACGGCCATACAAATGGCAGCAGCATTGGGCAGCATAGTTTATGTTACGGCAGGCAGTGATGAAAAATGCAAATTCTGCGAGGATTTAGGTGCTGCAAAAGCCATCAATTATAAGCACGAAAGCTTCAGCGAAGCAGTAGCAAAACTTACCGACGGCAAGGGTGTAGATGTACTACTGGATATGATAGGCGGCGACTACACCACCCCTAACATTAAAAGCCTGGCTAATGATGGCCGGCTGGTATTCATCAACACCATGAAGGGCAAAAATGTAGAGATTGACCTGGCCGAGGTGATGCGGAAGCGAATCTACATCACCGGTTCTACGCTGCGACCAAGGGATGTGGCCTTTAAAAGTGCCATCGCACAAAACCTCGAAAAACACATCTGGCCGTTACTGGCATCGGGCAAAATAAAACCGGTTGTTTATCAAATATTCCCGGCAGCAGAAGCCGCCGAAGCACACCGCCTGATGGAAAGCAGCGAGCATATGGGGAAGATAGTGTTACGTTTTGGGTAGCACATAGATAATGATTCATAGTTGATGGCA
>NZ_JBAZRC010000054.1:0-27712 GCF_041663085.1 Mucilaginibacter sp. | reverse complement strand
TGTTTTTTTTGATATCGGTTCGGGCCTTGGGCAGGTGCCCATACTGGTAAATTTGTTAACCGGCGCCAAAACCATAGGGGTTGAATATGAGCCGGCTTATTATAGTTATGCCACAGCGTGTGCATCCCGGCTCAACCTTACCGATGTTACGTTTATTAACACCCGTGCCCAAAAGGGCGATTATACCGATGGTGCCGTTTTTTTTATGTACACCCCTTTTGAAGGAGCGATGATGCAGCAAATGCTGGAGGTATTAAAAAAAGAATCGCTTAAAAGAACCATACGTATCTTTACTTACGGCCCATGTTCGCCCATTATTGCGCGGCAAAACTGGCTGAGGTGTGTTAATGAGCCGGCAGAGGATACCTATATACTTTATGAATTTAAAAGCCGGGATGGCGATACTTCAACCATCGCCCCTATATCCGGCACTATTTAGGTATATTGGAGAGTTTTATCAACCGTTAGAATATGCGACCTACATTTATTATTGTATTTATACTAAGTTTTTGCTTGCTGTGCGCTTGTTATGGATGCCATAGTTCGCCCGCGAAAAAACAAGTTAAAGCAAGTGTAAGCCATGCCGACACGCTTATTAAAGGTAATTTTAACGCCGCGCCACAGCTTAAGTTTGACAGTGTTGCGATAGCCGATTTTTTAAAAAAACACCCCAGCCTAAATGGTTTCGCAGCCGAATACGCCAAATTTTACCGCATCAACAAATACCATTATGTATGGTATGATAGCAAGGGGTTAACAGAATCGGCCGGCAACCTCATTAACCACGTTACCATTCAGCAAAACGACGGTATATTAAAGGACATCCCTTATAAAGAGGACTTTTTAAAAATGACCGAAAGTTTTCAGTCGGATAAAACTACCCCGCCATCTATCGCTGTTGAGCTGATGCTGACCGGGCAATACTTTAACTATGCCAAAAATGCATGGGGCGGTGCCGAAGCCGAAAAGGCAAAAGATATAGGCTGGTATTTACCCCGGAAAAAACTTTCGTACACGGATTTGCTGGCGCACAATCTTAAAAGCGATGCTGCCAGCATAGAGCAGGTTGCGGTAATACCGCAGTATATGATGTTAAAAAAGGCACTGAACCATTATCAGCAAGTTGAAAAAACTGAGCCGGACATCCTTTTGCCTTCAAAAGGCCCGCTTAGTATGCTGTCGCCCGGTGATACCTCTGCATTGCTCGTTCAACTAAAAAACAGGCTCAGGCAGCTTGGAGATTCGACGGTTAATTTTTCAAACGTTTACGATACGCTGCTTATCAATGCTGTTATGCATTTTAAAGACCGGCATGGCCTTAAACCTGATGGAAAAATAAACAGCCCCTTTTTGAAACAGTTGAATGTGCCCTTACATCAGCGCATTAACCAAATAATTGTAAACCTGGAGCGAATGCGCTGGATACCGGCAGACGACCACGGCGGTGAGTTTCTGCTGGTTAATATCCCCGAATTTAAACTACACTATTATATAAACAACAGCCCCGAATGGGCCTGTAGCGTGGTGGTTGGGAAATCAATGACCAAAACCGTAATATTTAGCGGGCACCTGCAATACATCGTGTTTAGTCCGTATTGGTACATCCCGCCCAGCATCATTCAAAAGGAAATTAAACCCGGAATTGCACGTAACCCAAACTACCTGGCCAATCACCACATGGAATGGAATGGCGGCAACGTAAGGCAGCTTCCCGGTAAAGAAAATTCATTAGGATTGGTAAAATTCATCTTCCCTAACTCCAATAACATCTATTTGCACGATACACCTTCCAAGTCGCTTTTTAATGAGGATGTACGGGCATTTAGCCACGGCTGTATCAGGGTAGAGAAACCCGAAGAGTTGGCAGAATTGCTTTTGAAACAAAACCCCGCCTGGACCCCGCAAAAAATTCGCGCTGCAATGAACCGTGGCGTAGAACAATCGGTTGTATTAAAACAAAAGATACCCGTTTATATAGGCTATTTTACAGCATTTGTTGACCACAATGGGGCACTGAATTTCAGAGATGATATTTATCAGCGGGATGAACCCCTTTTAAAAATGCTGATGAAACCATAGTGCCCTGACTTATGGTGAAAAAACGGGTTGTTTTGCATTTATTGATTCAACAAAGTCGCCGGTACTTGCAAACGGGTAGCCTTTGCTTTGCGCCCATCTGATAAACTTTGAAATGCGGTCAACGTATGATATCCCGGAATTATTAATAATATACCGGGGCAGGCCAAATTTATTGTTCTGATCCAGATCTGTAAACTCCCATGGATGAAAATACAGGTTTAAATACCCATCTTTTTTATACGTGGCCGATGCCAGCCACTTGATAAGGGGAAGAGGAAGGTTGTGAAAGCTTAACCAAAAAAGAGGGATACGTATTACAGGTGATACAGATGCAGGCAGCTCCAGTAGCTGATGATGGTGATACCATGTCCTGGGGTCGCTGAAATTATTATACCTGCCCGGCAACCAGGTTGGGTTGGTAGACGAGTTATAGCTATAACCCGCATTGATTAACTCATCCGGGTTTACCGGCATCATCCGGGGCATCCTAAAGCCATTCACCTGCGTTCCGGATAACTCTTCCAGCTTCAATTTAGACCGCAACAGATCTTCTGTTGCAAACGCCGAATGAAAAAAACCATGCGAAGCTATTTCATGCCCTTCATTTACAATCTGTGAGATAACATCGGGGCGATGAACAGCATAGTTAGCTGTACAATAAAACGTTGCCTTAACACCCGTAGACCGCAAAATATCCAGCACGGCGACAGCCCCCTGTGTAGAAACCGAAAGCTGCTCCTCAAAACTGATATTAATGCCATATTCGGCTGGTAAATCAAATTCTTCTAAATCAAAACCCAGTAAGATCATTGGTTATGCGGATAATTCTTCAGGTATACCAAGCAAATTGGTTGTACGTACAATATAATTGGGGCGTTGTTTTGCCTGCATAAATAATTTACCCAGGTACATGCCTATAATGCCCAATACAAATAACTGTAATCCTCCAAAAAAAGCGACGGTAGCAATAAGTGAGGCCCACCCGGAAACCGCTATTAAACCAAAAAAATGACTTAGAAGTATATAAGGAATGTATAAAAGGGATGAAAGCGAAAAAATAAGGCCTATAAACGTGGCCGCATATAAAGGGCGCACGCTGAAAGACATTGTACTATTAAGCGCTAGTTTAAACAACTTGTAAATTGAATAACTTGCCTCGCCGGAAAATCGCGCGGCCGGAGTATATGGGATTCCTTTCTGTTTAAAGCCAACCCATTTTATCATGCCCCTGAAAAAGATATCGTATTCGTTTATCTGTTTCAGCTCGGCAACAACTTTTTTATCTATAAGTCTGAAATCGGCAATGCCATCTTCCATCTGAATTTCAGACAGCATATTAACGCCCTTATAAAATAGTTTAGATGCCACCTTCTGAAATGATTTAACATGCTCGTTCGCCTTTTCGCGATAGGTATAAACAACGTCGTAGCCGCTTTCCCAAAGCTTTATCATTTCAATTATTAAACGTGGCGGATGCTGCATATCAGCATCAATTGTAATAACGGCATCGCCATTGGCAAAGGCTATGCCAGCTTGCAGCGCCCGGTCTTTCCCGAAATTTCTGGACAGTTCAATAAAATAAACATGATGATGCATTTCGTGCTGCACCTTTATTTCGTTTAAAGTATTATCGGTACTGCCGTCGTCAACAAAAATACATTCGTAAGTATAGTTAATATCGCTAAAAAGCTTTTGAAGCTCACTAACCATATAACTGATATTACGCTCTTCATTATGAGCGGGGATAATTATAGAAATCTTACGCATAGGGGTATTGATGATGTAAAGATACTACTGTAATCTAAATGTTACAAGTCGCGCGCTATGTAACGAAAACATTACAATAAGCGGACAAAATCCAATAAAAATGTTACAATTAAAGCATTACGCAACTATGCGGACGGATATAACACCCAAATGATTATTTTTCTCCTTTAGGTTAGTTGATAAAGACTTGTTACTGCGTTTTATGAAAATACTATTTAGCAACTTCCGGTGTTCCTTCGTCAGAAAATTTAGCGGTAAGGGTTTCGTGTATTATTTTAAGCCAGATTAGCAGGCATGGTAAGGCCTTTAATTTATAAGGCCGGATATAAGTGACGCTGATGTTTTTTATAAAAACATCAGCAAAAGGGAAGCTGGTAATAACAATCGCAAAAACCAATAAAGAAATCTCCAGGATAGTAACCGGGCGGTTTAAATTCATAAACCAGATGGCAACTCCGCTAAAAGCAATAATGTACGTAGCCGATTCGGCCGAACTGCTGAATATGACGGTGAAAATCAACACTGAAGCGAGGATCAGCAACTGATACCGGGCAGACTTAAAATACTTTACCCTTATATAAGATAAGGCGAATAGAAACATAGCCGGAGCTATCACATATATGTTTTTAAACCCAGGGTTGTTAAAAACCCTGCGAATGATACCCATTACAGAAATATCCTGCATGTCCGAACCTGCATTTTCCGCATTTTTTGCCACCAGGTCATGGTACCATGCCGAATACGTTTTTAAAATAAATTCGGGCGAAGATATAGCCATTGGCAATACAAATAACACTACCGACCAAAAAACAAGACTGGGTATTAGTTTAAGTTTATGGTCAGAAAAGAAAAAGAATGCCAACCCAACTATCCCGTATAATTTGGTAAATGTTCCCAGTGCTATCATCAGTGCTGCCCAAAAGTCCTGCTTCTTCCTGATAAAATAAAAGCTGAATATAATAAGCGCGGTTATGATGGGGTTAAACTGAAAAAAAATTGATGAGGCTATTATTTCGTTAGTACATAATAGCAGGATGATCATATAGCTATTGTTTTTAAGCGGCAACAATTGTATGGCTTTGAACAATATAAAAGCATTAAACAGCACCCAAAGCATTGCCCCAACGCCGTCGGGCAGTAAGGCAAAAGGGGCTATGATCAACGAGAAAACCGGCCCGTAATGATTGCGGTCATAATAATATTCGGGTTGCGGGGTATACAGGCTTTGTTGGTGTATTACATTTAAAAAATTATGCTTAAAAATAAGATAGTTATTGGGTGGCTGATGGCTTATTAACCCGCGCAATACAATAAAGAGCCCTATTCCAAACCAAATGGTATATACAAACCTTTTATCGCAAATGAGTTTGGTGAGGCCTTGTTTTACACTGAGGAGATAGTTTTTTATACTTGCTTTAAACATGGTTTAGGGGTATTTGACATGGGCGTTTTTGCTAAAGAACAGGCAAATTTAGGATATGTAGTGCTAATAAATACATCCGGCAGGGTAAGCAGCAAGGCCCTCTAAAGTATAGATTTAGAAGGCCTTGTTGTTTAATTGGTATCGCTTTTGTCGGGATGGCAGGATTCGAACCTGCGGCCTCCACATCCCAAATGTGGCGCGATACCGGGCTACGCTACATCCCGAAAATTCAGGCTGCAAATATAGCAATGGGAATTAATTCGGCAAGGGCTAAGTGCTAAACACGGTATAAATACTCATTCCGGCACTTGAAACCTGAAGAAACTTAATAAGTTTAAAAGTTTTGCATGCTTATTTTCACAACAATCGTGTACATGTTATGAGGATGTTGTTACTGCACCAATAACAAAAAAGCATATCCAATCGGTTATTAAACCGTTCAAATATGCTCATGTACTTTCGTCGGGATGGCGGGATTCGAACCCACGACCTCCAGCACCCCATGCGTGCGGTATATTGTCTTTAATGTTACTTAATATGTTAATAAACGAGATAATTGGCTATACAGCCCTCTTAACTGTATACGTTACCGTATACAATGTTTTGCTAACCGGTTAAAGATAGTGATTTCATGTTTTAAGATTAAAGTGAATAATGATTATGGTGCCCATACAGGCGTAAGGAACAACTAAAAGCAAGCGAGGAACGGAATAAATGTTGGGTAGTGTAGGAGGATGTGTTTATGCCGGAAATTCCTTGCCTTGTGTTGTTCCTCCTGCCTAACTTTGCTGAGTAATCATCATCACTCCCTTACCTTACTTTTATATTCTTCTAAGTACTGTCTAAGCTTTACGTTCTCTGCCTTTAAATCTTCATTTTCTTTGGCCGTTATAAACGCCTTGTAACTTCCGTAACCATCTAATTCTTTTAAGAAAGGTAGGATGATCTGATAAACATCACTGGGACTGTCCTTAACAGTTATAACGTGCTGAAAAGATTGATTTAATCTCAATTCACAAATTGTCAACGTGCACTTATCGGTTTTACTATAGATATCCCACATTATTCTGCCAGAATCTAAAAGCTGAAATCCACCAACTGTTAAAAATTTAGGCCCTCCATCACTAGTTATAAACTTAAACTTATATTGTCGTCTACTATCCGAAGTGCTTTCTGCTAAGAGTTCGATTCCCGGCGTCTCTGAAAGATATTCTAAGTTATCATCGACAATCCAATTGCCCTCTTGAAAGAAACCTATATAAATCATATGAAATTAATTAAATACTAATATAGTTATATTACAAGAACCATTGTAACTTTTAAAGGAGGTATGGGCTGGTACCTGGGGAAGTCAAGGCACTATAAGTGATCGCAAGATCAGCTAACTTTCCAGCGGTTTATTGGAGACTTGCAGTTTATAACAACCAGGTACATTGTTATTGGATGCCTAACAGTGATGAGGGTGCAGGACAAGCTAACTATCCAAAATTTGAAATAGGATTGGGTGAGTTGGTTACTAAGTTAGAATTTAACCCTATGGAGGTTATTAAAGAACAATATGCCATAGTTTATGATTGGGAACGGGCAATTAAGTCTCAGAATGTAGAGTAAGAACCTCTCCTAATAAGAGATATACGTTAAAAAACAAGTTTCTTGCTTCTTGTGCATCTACATCTGAATGAACTCCGGCCGATACTCGATCATACAAATTCTTAAGGTTCTGCCTTATTTTATTTTTTCTTGAATCGCTTTGGCAGTGTCTGATAACATAGGCATTAATTCTGTTTAATGTTTTGTCAGCCTTTAAAGATAACTCGCTTCCACCTACGGTAATTGTTTCTTCAGTTGCTGGATATATATAATTGGCAAAAGAATCTATAATTCTTCTACACGTTGTTAATGCTTGACTGATTGATTCTTTATTGCCATCACTTAGTCTTTCGATTACAGATGGAATTTGCTCAAGGATGTCTCCCGAGCTTTTAGCGATCAATAAATCTACTTCTCTTTTATAATTATCAAATATACTTTCGGCAACATTATCAAATACCTTGGCGTAGTAAACACTGGTTGCGAATCCGTGTAATAAGGAAACTACTCTACTTCTAACTCCACCAAGTTTTGCAATTGCAACACTTGTATTATTCATGTTGCTCATAACCTGATTTACGCCTTGATTTGCAAACTGACCACTGGAGTTTGGAATAGTTAATGATTTTAATTTAATAGTTTGAGTATCTATTGACGATTCAATTTGAGACAAAGGCATCCAATACCCTAACTTTTTTTCTTTATCAGTCCACCTTCCGGTTTTGCTCATATATTTTAGCGAAACGTCATTGTCGGACGGATACCCTTGCATTTCAAACCGGAGCCATTCACGAACCACTTCGTCATCAACATATCTCGCTAAACGGGTACATTTTAATAGCACAGATTGAGCGTCTACTTGAGATAATTCAATGTTATCAATTATTTCTTTAGCAAGTAAGATTATATGTTGGGTAGTAGATTGCACATTCATACGCTGTAAATTAATTATTTGAGAATGTTTAAGCTATAAGTTCATCGAAATAATGTTAGCCTTCGAACCTTTGCCCTGATTTAATACATGATAAGATTGCTGCAAGGTATTGTAATATAGACCATATCAAATTACATATATGTACTTTCTAAATAGGGAACAAACGCTTCGTGTATCTTATATCTCTTAGTGTTTAATTTCTCAGATAAAACTTTTATTTTAATGTCACTATCAAATTCAAATTCATATTCAAAGTTGTTCGGTTTCGTTTCCCTACCTAAAATTGATAATGACACTAAATGATCAATAAATTTCGGCACATCAGAAATATCGATTTCCGATTTTTCCATAAATGCCCTAATTTGCTCATACTTAATAAAGACGCTTTCACCCATTAAATTATACATAAAGGTCTCCATTTGCTTAACCGTAATGCCATTTTCAACCAAAATCGATTTGAAAATCCAGTTTGAGTAGTCCTCATATGCTGAGACCAAATCTTTTTCAAGAATTTTGGTGTGGCCTCTAGAAACAGCGAAATTCTTGGCGATATTAAAAAAGTAGATTATATCACGTGGCCTAGGAATTACTTTGCTAATTACCCATGATTTTATTTCCATTCCACTTACAGTCTTTACAACATAATCCTCCCATAGATTTTCTTTGACTACAGTAAAATCCGTCAATTCCAAAAACCTTTGTTCTAAAACACGAAATAATATTTCTGGATCATTCCATCGTAATCGAGAGTATTCGATCTTGTCTGGCTCTCGTGCATTTGACATTATATATTTAAAAATATCACTCCTTAAAAATAAAGTAAGGTGAAACGTAAACCTTAACTTTTCTTGTGGCTTGCCTCTAAACTCTCTAGCGATACGGCCGACTGTACCTAATAAACCTAAAATAAACTTACTTAAAACATGAATATCGCTATTTGTTCTCCAAGATTTATCCAAATTGTCGATAAGTACAATTAGTCTATTCCGCTTATTTAAGACAATTTTAATATGCTCTTTAAGACTAAGGATGTCTCCATCATGTAAAATCTCAGCAATTTTTATCCTGAATTGTTGTTGCGATTCAAGGTTTGCTGTGGCTTTTAGTAATTCAAGTTCTTGTTCTAACCGTGTTGAAAAATCTGATAATATAACAGACTTTTTACTTTCGATGAACAAGATAAATTTACTTTCCTCATTCGTTATAGAATATAATGGCTGATCCTTAATCCTTAAATATAATGATTTAGCTATTTCAGTGTATATTAAAAACTTCCAAATTGATTCGGTAATATATCCTTTTTCAAACTCGTCATTTAAATTTTTAAAAAGCTCTATCAACCCATCTACCTCAAAGTTAATTGGCTTGATTAAACAAATGTGGTTCCGTGTATCTTCATTTAGCTCTTGTTCGAGAAAATATAAGGTAGCGGTTTTACCAGTGCCTTTTCTTCCAATAACAATATTATGCTCACTCTTTATTAAGTTTTGATAATGAGAAGTTTCAACAAAATAGTTATAAAGATTCTCACTTTCGTGCTCTGCAATAAATTCACCAAAATGGACTCTTTGTAATTTCGAGCGTTGTCTATTCTTATCGGCTTCTTCTCTTTTTTTGAGTAATAGCTGCGCGATTTCTTGATGCACTCGCTCAAGAAAAGGCTCTACTACACTTTTACAGCTCTCTCTATTAGTATATTTAGACAACAACTCTCTATAATCCATCGGTGTCGGATAAGGCTTTTCAGCAACCATCATTACTTCAAGGCCCAATCCCAGAGCCATACCAGATACTAAAGCACATTTTGAGTTGTGTAACTCAAAACCAGTCCTGTAAATTGATGAGAACTCCCCGAGAAAAGCAGGAACCGAGTATAACTGTTCGATATACCAAGACAATGGATGAATTTTAGATTCAACTGGATCATCTACAATACATGGAAGCTTTTTACTCGTTATGATGTTCAGTATTTCTTGCGAATAGTTAGTATCAATTTGCCCTTTAATATAAAATAAGGCCTTTTCATCTCTATCGCTCGAAATATTACTAAATAGAGATTCAATTAAATCCGTTTTTGTGTTATGAACCTTGTCACGATAAAAATTATTTTCTATTTCGCTTGAACTATTATAGGATGAATAGCCAATTGTAGTTAAGAAATTTAGTTCCTTAAATCGCTTAACCGAATCAATATGCGAAGTATCTAGGATTAGCCAAATTGGTTTACGTTTAGCTATTGCAAAACCTATCTCAAAAAGCACATTATCATTCATACCAGTTAAATCAGCGCATAGAAAGTCACATCTGTCTATAGCTTTTAAAATCGGATAAATAATTAATTTGCCGTTGATGTTTAAATCTTTCCAAGATGAAAGAGTTGCTGTTTCTGACTTGTTAATAGCTACTAAAGCTTCTTCAATGAATTCTCCGCAATATTCTGGTTCGGAACTATAAGCAAAAAAGCCTTTTTTCATAATTTAGGTTGTGATAATAATTATAAATATCGTAATTTAAAAAGCATAAGGTAGTAATATATCTGTACATTGACACAACGTCTATCACTAGCGCATCCCCTGCTAACAGAGGGCGTTGTCTTCCAAAAGAAGCTCTGCTGACGATTGGGAGAATGGTTCATATCAGATGGACATTTCCAAATAATGGGTTATAAGTATGTCCTTTAAAAGACAATGTTCACGATAGTCAATATAAGAAAAAGCTATTTATGGATACCCATATCCTTTATACGGCCTTGAAACGAAGTGGCTGCATATTAATCTATTAGCTAACTTTGAGAGGAGAATAACAATAGTATTGTTATATTTATAACATGTACAGATTGCTGATAATACTGCTGTTTATAATTACAAAAGCTTATGGGCAAAACCCTCAATTACCGAAACGGGATTCCTCAATCACAGCGGATGATTTAGGAAACTTGACAGTTATGCTTTATCAACCTTTAAGCAATTCTATGGGAACAGGAACGATAATTAAACATAATAATTTATATTATCTATTAACAGCTAGTCATGTAGCGAAATTGATGCATGAAAGTGCGAAGATAATATTCCATGTTGGCGAAGATATGCCTGGGATATTAGATTTAGTAATGTTAACAAAACATCATGAACTTCAGTGGTTGCATCATCCAATAGCAGATTTGTCTATTATTCAACTTATACCTTTTAATGAGGATACAAGATCCCGATTAGCTAAAACTTCTTTTCCCTCTTCTTGGATATTACCATCTAATGTTGGTATCTCAAACATTGGAGACGGCTTTGATTTTACATATTTAGGTTACCCTATTGTTGAATTAGAATTGAAACACTTTTCTGCTTTAATATTCCATTCGAAAAGGACTAGTGGCCTTATAACCCAAAATAGGTTAGAGCAAAAAAACATTAAATGCGATTTTTATTTTTTAGATAAACCAAGTATGCAGGGTTGCAGCGGGTCGGGCGTTTACATCTCAGTTAGAAATAGCAGTATGTACACTGCTGCGGATAAGACCTACTTGGTTGGTGTAATCCATGGAACGCAAGGTGATGATACTGGAGGTAAATTAGCGATGATTACACCTTCAATGTATATATATGATTTATTAGCACAACTTCACTGATTATTTTACAGTCTTTATGAAAATTCCCCATCCATAACACCACAACAAGGAAGCTACCGTAAAGATTGTCGAATTGATAATACCAAATAGATATACTGTCCAACGCTTCCAGATTAAAAAAACATTTTCTCTAGACGCTGTATAACATAAAAATAGATTTTCCTTAGTATCTTTTGGGCAGATCTTGGCTTTGATATTTTTAATTGCTCCATCCTCCAAGCTCCAGGGTTCTAAATTAAATCCGACCTGGTATCGTATTTCTTCATTTTTTAAGGTTAAGTGGATTGAAGTTAAGTCTAACATGATCCAATAAAAGACAACCAGAACAAGCCCACTAATCATGTACCTAAAAGCTATATTATTACTTCGGGCTTTTTTAATTGCCTTTCTAAATCCAATCCATACCAGTGCTGCGGAAAGTGCACTAACAAGTATAGCAAACCCACCTATTAACGGAGGGGAATACTTAAAAAAAAATGCAAACCCTGGAATTAAAACCGAAGCCGATGCAATGAAACCCGAGAACGATTTAATCTTATCTAAAAAATCCTTCATTTACTATTTTCGTCTATCGTAATTGTTTCAGCTTGAAGTATAGAGTGTTTTTGAGGTATTGCTGTTCGTTTTAAGCCTCTCACAGTCCAAAAATAATAATTACCTATATATACATTTATTAAACAAGAGTTAGTAGGGTTACTTGCTTGAATTGAATCAGCTAAAGCTTGTGTACGGTATTTGACAAAAGCTCCAGGTGACTTCGTTAGAACTCTTACTGAAACCTTTATATCCTTTTCTAATGATATTTTATTCATTGCCTGTACAACGTGCTCGAAATTGTAATTTGACTTGTTTTTTTTGTAAATAACGAACGTTTCCCTTAAGTTTTCGTCCATTTCTAATATTAAATCTAATCTTTCCTTAGATGAAATTGGATAGGCAGAAAAAATCGAATCGATCTTGGACGTAATACCGCTAGAACTTTGATGTTCGGTTAACATTTTTTTTGGCGGTAGACTGGTAATTGCATTTACAATCTGCTTATATCTTGTGTTACAACTTAAACAGATGAATGATAAAATAATGAAATAATAAAACTTCATAAATTAATAAGGGTTCGGTTTTCCGTAAATATAATATTAAACCATAACAAGTAACATATGATTCGAATCTATATTCCTCAGCGAGCCGCCTGCGAACAGAGCAAAAGGTCTGTGAAGAGAAAGCCGACAGGCGACTTCACAGGATGCTTCACAAAGACTTGGCGCTGTCATTTGACCTTCGGCCTGTGCGCGGACTTTCCAAATGCTGTGACAAGACTGAAGCCTTTTGCGAGACGCAGGTGAGCTAAAATTATGATGAGCGACTGGATTTGTATATGTTGAACGGTGCAAGTGTTACCTGGTTGCTAAACCAAGTATAAGCGCAGCATTAGTGAAACGTATATAAATAAAGGGAAAGCTCATGTGGATTGCGACTTTACGAAAGTCAAATCTCATGACAAGCCGGCATTGCCGGTTAAGCGTTAATGTGCTTTGAAAAAGCTTATTTAAGGTTAACGAAGCTTGGCGTGATGGTTTGATGAGTTTAGGAGCAAGGAACTCATATGGACCTGGTGGGTAAAGGCCCGGAGCGCAGAGGAACAGATTTAACCATTCCCTCTTAAAGGCTCTTAGAGAATGGTTAAATATGGTTCCGTTTGCAGGTGGTGGGAAATGTTATCTTCTGTCTTCTGTGAGCGCAACCGTATAAACTGTATTCTCAGCTTTCATTCCGGCAGGAAAAGTACGAAGAACGAAAGTTAATCCACCAACATTGTAAATTCGACCGGTGCCACCATCTACTTTAGATACTCCACCATCTTCCGGATTCATGTTAATAATTTGTGTAAGGTATTGCTGGTAAAGGTAGGGCTCGTTAAATTCATATTCTACATAGTGACTGCCATTAGCTTTACTTGTACTTGCGCTTACCTTATGCTTTGGCTGTTGTATGCTTTCTGTAGAATATAGCCAAAAGTGCATATACTCCGTTTCGGTCGGAATTGAAAGCGGTTCCATATACATCCATTGCTTATCATAACCTCTAAGGCAATCTGTACCACTTAATATGTGTATGCTGTTTTCAAGTTGATATGTTTTAAAGAACTGAATAAACTGATATGGCCGTAACTCTTGTGATTTTACTACGCTACTTATAATGCAGAGTGTTAAGGTTAAGTATAAGATTTTCCTCATGACATACAGATTAAAAGTAAACAGTTTGGCCGAGCGTTGGGATGTAAACCTTGTACTCAAACCTGTCAGAAAAAGCTTCACCATAAGATAGCTTCTCGGCTATCGGTTTATTAACTGTAAAGTTTGTCCAGTAATTATCTTGTAGTTCTTTTAAACCGACTACGAGAAGACTTCGGTTGGATGTAACCACTTGCAAATTGATCTTACGTATGGTTTGAGAATTAGCGTTGATTACATAGCCTGACATTTTTTGCATGTCACTGACTCCGGCCCCGGTATTATCCTTGCGATAAGAAGGTGGAACATTACCGTTATCTCCTGACGGAATGGGAAGCGGTTTGTAAGTGGCATATTGTGCTTTTACTGTTACACAAGCCACAATAAGTAATGTAGTGATGAGAACTGGCTTAAACATATTTATATGTGTTGTACCAATGCAGTCTTCATAGGTGGGTTAAAACACAATAAGCGCAAGGACTGAACTTAGCCTGTGTCTTAGAGGTACCGCAAAGAACCCGACAACAACAAACCAGTCAGCACCTCACGCCTATCACGTGGGTGTTGAGCTAATCTGTTCTCGTTGTCTAAATAAATTTGCGGTTTCCTAAGACAAGAACATAAGCTTACACTTATATTTTAATTATATGTAGTAGTTACTATTTGTATGGTTCCTCCTTGTTTTGATGTAAAGTTAGTAATAAGCAGGTATAGTTTAAGCCACTGCCCGCATTTGTTTTCTCCGCACTGCTGCCGGTTTGTATGATAGCAACTTAAACTTGTGGCTTTTAACGCTTGCAATGCTTGTAAAGAGGTCTATGCAGTGTGTGAACACATAGTCAGTACTTATGCAATCCTCGATGTTAAACGCTGTATTCTCTTTAGAAGTTAGGGTGTAAAGCATACGCATAAATGGGCCTGTGACTATTGTATAGTCTTCTTCGATGCCCACTTGCTCGAACCCAAAGTGTATTGACAGCCGTTGCCCTCCATCACACTGTAAAGCGAGATAAACCACGGGTGTTACAAACTCATGCACCACTGTAAAGATGTGCAGCTTTTTAGGGGCTTGGTGTTTGAACAACGTACCCCGTAGATCAGGGTTGTCCAAAGTAGATAGCAGGTTCTTTGTACGGTTCAAAAGTTTGAAGTAGGTGCACTTAACTAGGTCATTGTAGCTCATTAGGTCTGAGGTTTGTTTTCTGTTCATGGTGATTTGATTAAATAAAAAAAGCCAGGTCGAGAGACCTAGCTTTGTGAATTGCGTTTAAGATGTTTTACCTTATAAGAAGTAACGAAAGTGCTCGGGTTGATAAGCCAGCACGTTTTTATAGTAGGTGGTTAAGTCGGGCTTTAGGCTGACCTCCTTAATTCTGAGATTATCCTTTAAAGGGGTAAGCAGTTCTCGTAACGCTGCTTCACAGCGGCAATTACAGAATGCAAATTCCAGCGAATAGCAGAAGTCAAATTCGCATTCGAGATAGAGATAAAAGCTGTCGCTTACAAATGCGTACATAGCTAGGTAGCTTGAACCATCTTTCCTGTAGTCTCTCTCAAAGTATAGCTTGTTGCTACCTTTCAGCAATCGCTTTACCCTTGCGAGTACATTGAAGTAAGCGATTTCTAAGTTCTCGTTATCCTTTTGCTGTCTGCCATTTGCGCTACGAGCCTGGGCAATCTGATAGCGCTTTCTACCTTTAATCTTTGTGGGAGTAAGATTTTCAGTTGGCTTATTTGTTTTACGTGCGATTTCGCACCTGCTACGTTTGGGTTGGTTCATAATTCCCGGTGTGATGTTGGTTGAATGTGAATATTTGCATACTGATAGGCAATCAATCTGTCACTACCGCTCACTGTTTAAAAGTTAGACGGTTGCTTAACAGGTTCAAAAGGCAGTGTTCATAGGAATATATAATGCTACCTTAACCTGTTAGCTATAAATCGTTATTTTTAAAATCTGAGGAGAGAGTGGTCGTGGTTGATTGATATTCTTTTTGGTTTTATCAACATTACATCGGGAGGTTATATCAGAAACTGGCTTAGTGCGTTTAACATAAACCCAATCTGAATTTTAAAAAATATTTTTTTGTAACGCAAAAAGCAAGGTTGCCCTTGCTTTATTTAATAATTAAATAAATATCCAAAATAATTACTGTCCCCTATAAAGAGGAAATTTTAGTGTTTTTTGGATATTTAATACGATAGCTAGTGTTCGATTGGTGATAAAATATTTATGGCATGAACCTTACTGTTATCTATATTAATGGTGGTTGATGATGTTTTAAAGTACAACTTAAGCTGTTTGGGTTTGACCTTTAGCGTTATACCATGCCGTTTGTATATATCTGAAAGATACTGTATTGCTTCTACCTCCTTGATTTTCTTGTAACCTTTAAACTTAGCTTCAACATCTGCAATTACCTCAGTTGTTAATAGGCTTTGTTCTTCAATTTTAGCGTTTACAGCCAGTTGTATTTTACTTGCAGTAAAGTCCGCCTTTTTAATTCCTTCTGCACCAATAAGGTTAAAGGCTCTAACGATGTTGGGGTATTCAGTTTTAAGATCATTGTACATATCTTCACTATAAAATGTGAATTTGCCGTAAGATGGATGCATATTCTGAAGTTGATTAGTTACCTCTTCAATCTCGGCTTTTTTGCTTTGTAATGATTGCCTACGCATACGATCTGCATCGCTGTGAGGAAAACGCTTATCCTCGACAGTAATTTCAAAGTGGTCATTAACTAACTGATATGCCTCAGCT
Organism: Mucilaginibacter sp.; assembly: GCF_041663085.1. GTDB lineage: Bacteria > Bacteroidota > Bacteroidia > Sphingobacteriales > Sphingobacteriaceae > Mucilaginibacter. Next base: position 11,302 of record NZ_JBAZRC010000054.1, on the reverse strand, counting down.
AGTTTTTCAGGGGATTGATAGAACCCTAAAACCCTTTGCTCTTGAATAAAGTTGTCATACATAAACCAATCATAGCTGCCATCTTCTTTAAAATAACGGCTAAAAGGAGATAGCGTGAGTATTTGTTCGATGGCATCAAACCCGCCCTGAGATTTACAAGAGCTTTTAATTTCTAAGATTTGTTTGTATACATCTTTCTGGCCTGCAAGGTATTCTTGAACCTGTTGCTGTGTTTTACTTTCTATGGTATGATTAAAGTTTGTAATATGTGTTGTACTATTTACACCTTTTCTAAATCTACCAACAATCTGTATAACCTCTGTTTGAGGATCAAGAATAGAATGTTCTGCAAAGTTTACATCAGTAATTAATAATACGTCAGTCATAAAATCCAATATCATATCCAAGCCCGAATAAAATCTGCTTGTAAAGAAATTGTATTTAGCTAACTTATCTTTATCAAAACTACTCGAGGAATTGAACTTTTTAATGTCAACCGACCGTGCTTTACTTTCGGAGCAATGAATGATGCTTTCTTTCTGGATGCCTATAGCCTCGATTAAAGCAATCGTTGCTTTCACTGAGCTTAGAAATATAAAATATCGTTCGCTTGGTTTTTCCTTTAAATGCACTCTAAAGGCTGCTACGACATTATTTGTTGTTACTAATGATAAAGGTTTCCTATAAACGTAATCAGGTAGAACATAATAATGTGTCAATGATTCAAATCTTGGGTCACTGAATGGGAGCGTGGTTGCTGAAATTAGTCCTTTGCTTTTAAAAGTAAAAAAATCATCGAATGGTGCTGAAATTTTATCCCGGTAGTCTTTATCCTGAATTGTTCGTTCGCATTCGTCTATCAGCAAATAAAAATTATGCTTAACAATGTCCCAACCTTCACCCACTACCAGCTTTAATTTACCGGCATAGCTTTCAGGTGTTATGAGAATCTTTTTAAAAGTTATATTATCATCGTTTAAGTACTCAAGTAAACTTTCGGGTGTAGTTCTTTTATGAACTCCTAATATTTTACAATTCGGTTTTGCGTCGCCATTATGCTTTTTGACTTTACTGTCGATAACCGGACGATTTGGCAAGACTATGATACTGTGCCTTTTTGCTAAAATTTCTCCATGTGTAGCCCCTATACCCGGAATGCGTTTATGAAATATTGCGTCCGAGGGTAAAGGCCATAGCGAGGCTACCTCAGACAATGTTTGTTGCGGTGATATTGTAATTTTCATAATATTTTGATTTAAAAAAAGGGGAGTAGAACCTCCCCTTAACATTTGAATTCGTCTTGGAAAATTATTTAATTTTCCTTGCCTCGTTGATTAAATCGTCCAGCGTAAAATCTATTGTAATTAGGCCGTTTTGATAATCATTAATCAAGCGAATAATGCTATGTGTTAAAATGAATTTTACTCCAGGTGTAGATCTGGACATATAGAAGCGGTAGTATTGGTATTGCTTACCGGCAACATCTCTACGAATTTCAGAACCTCCATCAGTCCTTAACCCCCCTTTCATATAATTCGTACCTTTACGTAGGTGCTCTTCGTCTGATGTCGTGAGCGTTTCCCCGTATGCTAAAAATTCTTCAGGTGTTGAGTAACCTGGTTTACCATTCTTGCCGAAAAAGTCGGCGGCTGTGATTTTGGGAGCACTCAAGCTGCTACCTTCTAGCGATTTTTGGCTTTCTTTGAAGTTTGCCATGATTAATTTACTAATTGTCTAACTGGATTGTTGGACTCAGCAAATTTCCAACGCAAAAAGGAAATTAAAATTTACGATGTTGTCGAAGTTTTATTTACCGTGAGAATTTTTTATCAAAATTTGTAAAGTGCACCCGAATAAGCTTTGCTTTTAAATTTTGTGAGTCATTTGGAATCTTATTTTCAGAAGATGGTGCTATAGGCTTTACTTTAAACCATTTAAATACAGCAGCTATATCGTAAACTGCAATTAAGGGCTTATTGGCATACTTGACACCCTCTTTCGGCGTAAGTTGCGTTTCACTAATCAAAAACATATAAATCAGCCTTAGAAAAGCGGTCAGGTGAATTGTTTTGACTTGACCTAAAGTAAGTATCTTGGTATTTACGATTTCTTTTAATTTGCTTTGAGGTACAATTTCAAATTTACTCGAGGGATTTGAATCGGGTTGTATTAGCTCATACAAATCTTCTCCAAGTATTCCAATAGGAAAATTATCTAGCTCTAGTTTTTCCTTAATAATCATATACAACCAATCAAAAATTTGCTTAGAGTTGATTTGCATTGTGCCGGCAGATGAACTAACTTTTATGTTTGTCGAACTTTGTGCTGACGTGTTTTGGAATAATAACAATAGACTAGCTAATTCTCGAGCATTCGTTTGCTTTAAAAAAGACTTGTGATCGTGCAAGAGCTTATACTCCTCAGATGGTCTTAATGGTCTTGCGGGCTCGGCGCTGTATTCTTTGTTAATATTAATGATTGTTTTTTCGTGTAATGCGACAGTGAGGTGCCATAACGTATCAGCATGCTCTTCTAAACCATGATTTTTAATAACCTTATAAAATTTAGTTTTATAGTTTTCCTCTTCTTTCAAAGTTTTGAAGGTAGGCTCGTCAGTCCATAGCTGTGGATAATATCCATATTTGATCAATAGGTCATAATTAGGAATACTGTTTATTTCAGAACTCATGATGCTATTATAATAAAAAAGCAGGATAGTTGCCCACCCTGCTACCTAATTACATATCAAACATTTTGTTTTCCCAACTTTCAATCTCGCCCCTCTCAAATTCTGCTAAATAGGTTTGTGTCTGCTCTTGTGTTGCATGGCCCAACGCCTCTGTAATGTAAGCTGTGTTTGCGCCTGACCGCTTAAGCCCTGTAGCGTAACTATGTCTACCAACGTTGGTAGTTAGTTTTAAGGACGGTTCTCCAATCATGGCAGCAAGCTTTTTAAGGTTGTCGTTTACAGCCTTAAGGGCTGTTTTCTTTCGTGTATACTGCTGCTTTAGAGTTATGTGTATGTTCAAGTTTAATATTGGGAACACGAAATTGCTTTTAATACTAAACCCTTGTCTGAAATAATTAAGAATAGCGGAATTATGTTCATTCACAGGTATATCAAACTTTGCACCCGTCTTTTTCCGTATGTAAGTAATTGTTGTATCTGATATATCGTCCCATTTCAAGTAAGTCATATCCACGAAGTTCATACCCCTACTGTAATAGCTAAACATAAACATCTGTTGTGCTAAGTGAAGTGCAGAACCCGGATCCAACGATAGTTGTCGCAATCTGCTAATCTTGTTGAGGTCAATGGCTATCTTCCTTGTTTTACTATCAAGGCGTTTATTGATGCTGTATTTCTTCTCTCCGAAAGGATAGTCCTCCTGTTTGAATAGCTTATCCTCAATGGCTTGATTAATCACCCTTTGAAGATTGCGCATCTTCACACTGATTGTAGTGTCCTTGTTACCGCGAACGTTACGCATCCAGTATTCAAAGCTTTCAAGAAACCTGAAGTTTACATCACTCAACAGAGCGCCGGGTTTAAATTTGTTTAGCACTCTTTGGACTTCTAAGTATAAGCCTGCTAATCCCACTCTGCCTTGTTCATCAAGTATCTTTATTTGTTGGTTGTAGAAGTTTTCTAAAGTTGTTTCAGGTATTGATATATGTGGAGTCGGGATGGCGGGTCGAGTGTGTTCCTTTTGTTTAAGATGAGCCTCAAACAACTCAAAGCTAAATACCGCATTGCTTTCATCGAACATTTTAAGTATCAATTGAGCTTCGGCTAGCTTGGTTATAAGAATGGCATTACATTCTTTATAAGTTGAAAACGTCTTACGAAATCGTCCTAAGCCATTATCTTCTGCCTGTGCGGCCTTCCATTGCTGTGTAGTACATTTAAACGATAGTGATTGGTCAACCACTAGTTTGTTAATAGCGTGGTATTTTTGTTTTCGCTCATGAGTTACCCTAAGTGCAACAGCATATTCACTGTTGCCTAATTTGTAAGTTGTGTTTAATACGATTGCTACTGTTGCCATAACTGGTTTGGTTATGACAATACCCACAGATGGTAACTGGAACCCGTATACAGAACAGTATACAATAACAAAAAAGCATATCCAATAGGTTATTAAACCGTTCAAATATGCTCTTGTACTTTCGTCGGGATGGCGGGATTCGAACCCACGACCTCCAGCACCCCATGCTGGCGCGATACCGGGCTACGCTACATCCCGAAAATTTCGGTTACAAATATAATAAGTCTAATTTGATGTCAAAACCCGGCACTAGCCTATACTATAATTTTTTATAAACATCCAGCGGCGGGCCAACCCGCTCAAAACCATGCTCTTTTCTAAATGCATCCAATTCGGCTTCCGATTTTCCTTTCATTAACCCATCGCTAAGCGCCTGGAAACAGGCCTCCATTTTACCCGCCGGCTGAAAAGTAGTGAGCATTTTTCCAATCCCCTCGTCCCCTATTTTGGTAAAGGCATGCGGCACCCCTCTTGGGCCAAATACGCTATCGCCCGCTTTTACATGATACAGCTGGTCGCCAACTTTAATTTTAAACTCCCCTTCCAGGATATACCACCATTCGTCCTGATCGGGGTGCACATGCAGGTTTGGCCCGCCTTTTTTTACACGGGTAGATTCATAAACATACATATCGCCTTCAGTATCGGCGGTAGATATTTTTGTAAAAAAGGTGTCCCCCTCAAATAAGGTCATGGGTTTTTCGGCACGGCCTTTACCGGCATCTACTTTATAGCCTTTTTTCTCCCTGATTTTTGCCGCACCACGGGCAAGGCTTGTGAATGGGAACGACAGGTACGCACCCGTAGCAATAAACATTTGAATAAAAGTGTTACGTTTCATAGGTTGTATTATTTAAATACAATATACTACTAACCAGATATTTATCAAAAAGATTTATTCACCGGGAACTTTTAGAATCAGTTGCTTATAGTGGCGGGCATTTTCATAACTGTGAAGTATAGGGCTACATCCCCCCAAATTAAGGTGCCAATATAGTCATGGGAATTAATCCGTCAAGGGTTAGTGCAATATCACGCCGTAACAAACTCCACCATACTAACCGCGTTTATTTGCTGCATATCATGCAGTACGGTAAGAGAAACCGGATCTTTCGATTCCACTTTTTGAATCGAGATCCTGATACTGTCATTCGTTTCATCTGCCGATGAGATCCTTACCTCGTTAATAACTATCTGATGCTTATGCAACACCTCTTCGATGCTTTTCATATCTATCTGGTTGCGGGCAACCGTTAGGGTAATACCGGTGTATTTGTTGCGGTTAAACAGCCTGCGCTCAATAGGCTTTATGGCCGCTAATATGATGAATACAATAATTGTGGCTATTGTTGCCGGCATGTATAAGCCCCCGCCTACGGCAAGGCCAATGGCGGCAACCGTCCATAAACCGGCGGCGGTGGTAAGGCCTTTTACAATTTCGCTTTTCATAAACAAAATAGTGCCCGCTCCCAAAAAACCAATTCCGCTGATAACCTGCGCCGCCACACGTGACGGATCGAGCGTGATGCCGGGCTTATTCAGCACATCGCCAAAACCATCCATCGATACGATCATGGCCAGGGTAGAGCCCACGCAAACCAGCATGTGTGTACGCAAGCCTGCGGCCCAGTCGCGGCGCTGCCTTTCCAACCCAATAATACTGCCCAGCAATGATGCCAGTGCAAGGCGTATCACAGTTTCATATAATGGTATCATAGCATCCCGGTATAAAATGTAATTGCTAATGTATGTTATTTAAACACCAATAATTTTAAAACTACCCATTTTTGGGTATTGCCGACGGATTTTTATTGGGGTATTTTTGAACAGACAATAAATTATCCTAAACCTTAACACAATTATTTATGCGTTTAAAAGTACTTTTTATTACCGCGCTATTAGCCACAACAGCGGCCTTTGTTGCCTGCGAAAAGGAAGATGATGATGACGATTTTGAAGAGGTAAGCGGCATTTGCGCTGATGCATATAAGCATATAGACGATGCGCAGCTTGATGCTTTTTGCGGTGCGGCCTATGCCTACCGCTGCCTTGACGAGAAGCCTTTATCCAGCCAGCAGGTGCAGGCCGTTTGCGCCCAGTATGATGATTTAAAGGAGCCTGGTGTTGCTGCCTGCGGGTATTGTAAGTAATGTTTATGGCCGGCGGGTTTAAATTAAACCCGCCGGCCATTTTACCCCCCCTAAACCATTTCAATTGAAGATCAACAAAATATCAGAATTGGGCGTAAGCCAGGTGCTTGGCATTGTGCAGATAGTTTTTATGATATTACTATTGGCGTATGTTTATAACCTGAACACGCAGCTTGCCCGTATTAATAAAAAGCTATCGGCTATTTCTAATACCGGCACAAAAACACCCGGGACTATAAAAATAAAACCCGATAGTCAATCGCCAACCATGGGTACAGGCGCGGCAACGGTAACCATGACCATTTTTTCTGACTTTGAGTGCAGCTTTTGTAAGGTGTTTGCCACCGACATCTTCCCCCGGCTAAAGGAACAATATGTAGATAAAGGCCTTATGCAGGTAAATTTCAGGCACCTGCCTTTAGCCATCCATAAAAACGCGTCGATGGCCGCAGAAGCGTCTGCATGCATTAACGAACAGGGGAAATTCTGGGACCTGCACGACTATCTTTTTAAAAACCAGGAGAAGCTAAACAATAACCTTATCAATAATTGGGCGAGTGACAATAACATAGATACCGCGAAACTCGCAGGCTGTATCATCAACCACACCTATAAAACCAAGGTTGATAAAGATATGGAGGAGGCCCGTAGTGCCGGCATCCAGGGTACGCCGGCCATCATTATTAACGGGCTGGTGGTTATGGGCGCAAAACCGTTTGAGTATTTTGCAGAGGTGATAAACAAGGAGATAGCAAAAATACCCGGGCGTACCGCGACAGAAACCTGCAACTAAACCAAATCGAACGCGCGTGCGTATTGCATCAGTTGGTAGGTGCTGGCGCTTAATTTTTGTTTGATGTTTTTGCGGTGTGTTTCGGCGGTTGTTACCGATATATACAGCGCGTTAGCAATTTCGGCGGCGCTTTTCCCTGAGGCTACCTGGGTAAGTACTTCTTTTTCGCGTTTGGTTAGCTTTGAGAATTTTTCATAATTCTGCCTTAAGAAGTTATTATCCAGCAACAGGCGCTCTGCTTTAGCTGTCATGTGGTGCATGGCATCAATAGGAACTGCAATAGTTATGGTTAAACTTGGTTTCCCCGCCTCATCCCGCATAAATATCTTAACGCTCGACATATGCCAGCTCCATTCGTCCCTGCCAGGGAACCTCACCTGCTGAAAAAAGGTTACGAGCTCGTCATCGTTGTTCCTTTCCAGCAGCGACAGTATTTTGGGCACATAATCTTCTGCATCTTCCTGGTTAAAGTACTTTTTGTAGTAATCACCAGATGAAAGCGCTGTAATTTCTTCATGGGTAGATTGTAGTAATTGGAGCCCCCTGTTAGACATGTAGACCACCGACCAGTCGCGCAGGTCATGTATTATTACCGCACAGGGTAAACTGTTAAATGCGGCCGCGTATTTTTCAATTTGGGGAACTAATTGCCTGGGGAAGCGTTCTTTATTTAACATGTACTAAAGTAGATGTTTAAAAACTCGAGGCAACCCGTTATTTCACGGTATTTATTGGGTTAAACCGCTTGCATGTGCTGTTCTTCTACCGCCATTACGTTGTGTTGTTGTTTCAGCTTCTCTTTACGCAGGTAACGTATATGCATCAGGCCGATGAGCAAGGCGGCTATACCTTCGCACAAAATGGTATCAGGCGCCCCTATCCATTTAGATACCGAACCCACCAGCAACCCGCCCAGTGGTTGCAAGCCAAAAAAGGCCATCGCGTAAAAGCTGATCACCCGGCCGCGCATGTTGGGTTCAACCGTGGTTTGTATCAGGGTGTTGCTGATGGTGATCTGCGACATCATCCCGAAACCCGCGATGGTGGCAAATACCAACGCCAGCCAATAGGTATTCTCGTGCGAGAACAGCACCAATCCCACACCAAATATCAGCGTATTAATACTCAATATCTTTTTAAGGTTACTGCCTGCGTGCAGCGATGCCAGGAATATAGCCCCACTAAACGCGCCAAGGCCTATCACACTATCAATAACCCCGAAGGTAGTGGCATTGCCTTTAAAAACTTCGCGGGCGTAGTACGGTATCAATGTACTGAATGGCAAAACCAGTAAACTGATGAGCCCCAGCATCATAATTACGTAAGAAATAGATGGGGTAGCTTTTAGGTAAGCAAAGCCTTCCCTTAATTCGCCAAAAACGTTTTTTGTATGTGGCTGCTTTACATATTTTGGCAGGGTCATCAACAATAACGACCCAATTACCGCGATGAAACTTGCCGCATTCAGGGCAAAGCAAACACCATCGCCCCAGTACTCCAATATGAACCCGGCAATCCCCGGCCCTATCAGCCTGGACAGGTTTACCATTGATGAATTAAGGGCAAGCGCATTCGGCAAATCTTTCTTGTCCTCTATCATTTCATACACCAGCGATTGCCTGGCCGGTACATCAAACGCGTTTATTATTCCCAGCATCACACTCAGGGCCAGTATTTCCCAAACGGCGTAATGTTTCATCAATATCAGCACCGCTAAAATGGTTGCCTGTATCATGGATGCCACCTGCGTGGTAAGCAAAACCCGGAAACGGTTATACCTGTCTGATACTACCCCGCCAAATAACGACAACAAAAATGATGGGAACTGGCTGGCAAATAAAGTTACGCCCAGCATAAAGGTAGAATGCGTAAGCGTATAAATAACCCAGCTTACGGCTGTTTTTTGCATCCAGGTGCCAATAAGCGATACGGACTGACCTGCGAAATATAAACGATAGTTACGGCTGCGAAAGGCTTGAAATGTGCTGATATTCATTATATATTAATCCAACGACAAAAATCATCCCTGAATTGTTTTTATACAGAGTTGTAATAATTAAATTACCTGATAATTGCATTTGCGTGTTATAAAGAGCCGGTAATTAGGTGGATATTGCCCTTTGCACGTATTAATTAACAGTTTATTTTCGTTTATTGCGTATGTTATAGCTTAGCCCTAATATGACTTCTGCCGAAAACTATGATCTGTTGATCGAAAAGATCAACACTTTCATCCGTAAGTACCATTATAACAACCTGTTGCGCGGGCTGATATTTTTGGGCGCGGGGTTGTTTTCGGCCTACGTGGTTATTACGCTAGGCGAGTATTTTGGCAACTTTAATACCACCCTGCGCACAATCCTTTTCTACTTCTTCATCCTGCTTAATTTAGGGCTTATTGTTTGGCTGATATTGCCCCCTTTATTGGCACAGTTAAAACTGGGCAAAACCCTCACGCATGACCAGGCCGCCGAGATCATAGGCCGCCATTTTAATGATGTACACGATAAACTGCTGAACGCGCTTCAGCTAAAAAGACAGGTTAATGAGAATGCCGCCCACCGCGAATTGATAGAGGCCAGCATCAATCAAAAAATAGAGACACTAAAACCGGTAAGCTTCCCATCGGCAGTAAACATCCGCGAGAATAGTAAATACCTGAAGTGGGTTATCCCGCCTGCGGCTATCATCTGTATCATCGCTTTTGCTGCGCCAGCCGTATTAACAGAAAGCACCAAAAGGCTTATCCATCATAACCAATATTTTGCACCGGTCGCCCCTTTTCAGTTTGTATTGCTGAACAAAAACCTATCGGCCGTACAGGGCGAAGATTATAAACTCGACCTGAAACTGACCGGCGATAAGCTACCCGCTGACGTTTATGTTGAAACAGCCAACACAACCTTTAAACTCGATAAAGAGAACATCAGCCGTTTTCATTACCTGTTTACCAACCTGCAACAAAACACATCGTTCAGGCTATTGGGTAATGGTTTTGCATCGGCCCCGTACGAGATAAAGGTTAGCTTTAAACCCGTATTGCTGCATTTTGATGCCGAATTAAATTACCCGGCCTATCTGCATAAAAAAAACGAGACCGTAGCCAACGCCGGCGACCTTACCCTCCCGGCCGGAACAACCGTTAACTGGAAATTTTATACCCAAAACGCCACCTCGCTTTTATTTAAGATTGATGGCAGCAATAAAACCATAGCGCAAACTGATGACGAAGTGTTTGAGCATCGCGAAAGGATACTGAAAAACACCACGTATAATGTTAGTCCGCTAAACAATACGGTTAAACGCAGCGACTCGGCCGCTTACCGGATAAGCGTTGTTGCAGATGAAGCCCCCGCCATTGAAGTGCAGGAAAAGCCAGACTCGGTAAGCATGAAAGCCTTTTACTTTAACGGCCGCATCCAGGATGATCATGGTTTTTCGTCGCTGAATTTCCATTACAAAGTTGGCGGCAAAGGTGCCGAACGTTCGGTTAATAAACCGGTAAAGGCCGATCTGGCCGCTACCCAGTCTGATTTCTTTTACTTCTGGAACCTGAAAGAACTGGGCATAAAACCCGGCGATGCCGTAACTTATTATTTTGAAGTTGCCGATAACGATGGCGTTAGCGGCCCGAAAACAGCACGCACCCCCGAGCGTACTTTGAACATCCCCGATGCCGCACAGCTGGCCGAACAATTGAACGCAGGTTCGCAGGCGGTGAAGGATAAGATGCGATCGGCAGTAAAAATGGCCGCGCAAATAGAAAAAAGCGCGCAGAAACTGGCCGAATCGTTATTGGATAGAAACACCCTGTCTTTCGATGAGAAAAAACAGGTGGAAGACCTGCTGCAGAAACGTAAAGATCTGGAAGATTTTGTAAAAGACATACAGGCCGATAATAAAAAGAACCTATACAACCGCCAGGAAAACCAGCAGCAAACACAGGAGCTGATGGACATGCAAAAACAGATAGAGAACCTGTTTAATAATGTACTTGACCAAAAGACCAAAGAGATGCTGCAAAAACTACAGCAACTGCTACAGGAAAACCAGAAGGATAGCACCCGCGATGAACTATCTAAAATGCAGATGGACAATAAATCGCTGAAGAAAGAACTGGACCGGATTCTGGAGCTTTACAAAAAGCTTGATTTTGAACAAAAGCTAAATCAAAATATCAATCGGCTAAACCAACTGGCCGAAGAGCAAAAGAAGCTGGCCGAACAAACCCAAAAAGCGGGCGACAACAACAAAGACGCGCAGCAGCAGCAAAAGCTAAACCAGCAGTTTGATAATATTAAAAAATCGCT
>NZ_JBAZRC010000053.1:0-27895 GCF_041663085.1 Mucilaginibacter sp. | reverse complement strand
GCGCCAATTAATGTAGCTTTTAACAAACAGGTTAATTTTTATTGAGAAGAAGCGAGTTGGTTACCCGTATCAATCAGCTATGAATTATCAGGTGCAGCCAGTAGTTTTTTGAATTGATAACCTGAGCAAAAAACAGCAAAATAGTTACTTGCCAAAACCACGTAAAACTACGTGGTTTTAAAATAGTTGTAGGTTTATTGCCTGTAACTTAATAAGTTTACTGAGCCAGACAATAAGTCCGCATCTGTATTTTACACCGGTTAAGGATATAACAGTAAAGTAACTTTTGTCGAAAGTAAGGAGCATGAACTTTAAATACATGCAAGCGCCTATATTGCCGGGGCGTGGTTACGGCGAAGATAAACTAAATTATAAAAGTTATTTTTATGTCTAAATTTGCAAAACTCAGCCGAACTGAGATGAAAAATGTATTAGGTGGTACAATTCCTCCTCCGGGTGGTCCAGGCCCAGCAGAGCCCGGTGGTCCAGGTGGAGGTTACCCTTGTTATCCCTCATGTCGTGCAGACGGGATGAAAGAATGCATGTCTACTGGTGTGCAAAGCAGGGATTGGTGTGATAGTTATGTAACTTATTTCTGTCTCTCATTTTGTGATTAACTCTCTATTAATCTTTAAAACAGGTATAAATATCCTTTATAAAGGATATTTATACCTGTTTTATGGTCCTTCAAAAAAACGTAACTTCAGTGAATTTTGTGTTAAGAGTAATGTTATTTGTGCTATTTTTTATAACAAAACCTTTATAGGTTTTAGTTTGTGACCAGCCGCGTTCATCATCAGAAGGCGATTTTGAAACTACCTGTACCTTATCATCATACTTGAAACTACCAAATCTGCTGGTTACATCGAAATTAAATGAATCTTTAAAGCCTAAATTTATCTTAGTGTTTGATGCGGTAATCTTATTCGCAGTTTTATTAATACCATTGATCATTAAACCCTTGCCAAATTTTACAGTTATATCATTCGAGCCTTGTAGTTTATCAATTACAACATCAGAAAAACTAAAACTGGCATTGACATTATTAATTATTCCTGCTTTAAATTTGCTGAACTCTACTCGTAAACTTTTTCCATTAAAAGTTGCAATACTTGATATATTATCTTGTGAAAATTTTATAAAAACATCGTTTTGAGGATTGGTTAACTGCTGAGCAGATAAATAACTGTATAGGATCTGTAAAGTGACTTTTCCACTCAGGTCCGGCAAGATTACGTTGCCAAATTTATTGGTCAGGTCCAATGCATTACCTGCAGGCATGTAAACGGTATAGTTAACTTCGATATGGTTACTACCATGGCGATTGTTAATATTGGCCAGGTTAGTTCTGAATGACACGGTAGAACCATCTTTACTATCGCTAATGCTTGAACCCTCTATCATGTTGTTTACATAATCTTCATCATCGGCGCTAAATTTCATTTGCACATCAACCTTAAATTCTTTTTTTGCCCACGTATTTACCACCACTTTACCAAAGGTGTTGCGTATCTGTAAAACATCGTTACCATCAGCTGGATAGCTTTTGCTATAATTTTTCACCTTCTCGATCATCTCGCCGCTAGCTACTTTTTGCTTATACGCTTCGTTATCAACGTTGTTGTTATTGCTGTAGTTTACCCCGTTAAGGCTTAAATTACCAGAAAAATTGGGCGACATTTCACTGAAACTACCTGAAAAGTTTTTACCAAAATCTTTAAAGCTTTCGTTAAAGTTTTTGCCAAAGTCTTTAAAGCTCTTATCGAAATTTTTGTCGAAGTCTTTGAAAGTGGCGTTAAAGTTCTTGTCGAAATCTTTAAAAGCAAGCTTCATATCCATCTTAAAGTTTTTTTGTTTCATCTGCCTTTGCAGCTGTTTCATTTTAACTTTAAGGTCGGCCATGTTTTGTTTAAATGCCTTATCGTCCTTAAACTTCATCTTTAGCTTAACGGGGGGCATAGGCGGTACCGCAAGCGAATCCTGTGCGGAAACGCTAGTGCTAATTGCCAGCACCGCAATAACGGTAAGCAGGGCGTGTTTAAATATCTTTGTTTTCATGTTGCTGATCTTTTTTACTTTGCTTAAATTGTTCAATTACACTCAGTTGCTGATTAAGCACCTCTGTTTGTATTTGCAAGTTCCGGATCATTGCACGTAAAACACGCTCCTGGTTAGGGCTGGTGGCTAAATCTATATTTAGTTTTTTATAGTTGGCATCCATTTTTATCAGCTCGGCGTTAAACTCCTTGTAAAGCTGCGGGTCAAACTTGGCAACAAGCTTTAAACGGGTACGCTGGCCTTCAATAACCGATGCATAATGCACCTGTTGTTTGGCATAAGTTGGGTTAATATCGGCCAGGTTTACGCCGCCTGCCGGTTTTTGATTTTTTAGATACAGGCCAAACCCTAAACCCATAACTACGATCACCGAAGCGGCAACTTTTAGTACAAATGCCAGCGAAAAGGTTTTTGCTTCGCGCTTTTTTGGCAATTGCTGATCCTCGTGCCAGGCATCAAGCTCTTTGGCAATGTTGTTCCAGATATCGGCGCGTGGTTCAAGTTCGTCAAACTCATCCTTGTTGCTGCTCATAAAATCTTCTAAACGCTTGCTCATTTTTTTATTCCCTTTCTTATTAATATCTCGCCCAGTTTTCTTTTAGCTCTTAAAAACTGTGTGCGTGATGTATTCTCTGTTATACTTAGTACCTGCCCAATCTCCTCGTGATCATACCCCTCCAGTAAGTAAAGCGATAGTACCACCCGGTAGCCTTCGGGCAACTCTTTCATGGCCTCTTTTATCTGCGCCACCTGGTATTGTACATCTTTATCATCCCAGGGTTCCTCATCAGGTACATTTTCCAGGTGGCCATCTTCTACTTCTACAAACTCTAACTTGCGTTTGCGCAAAAGGTTTATAGACCGATGTACCACAATTTGCTTTAGCCATAAACCAAAAGTGGTTTCCTGCCTAAAATCCTTCAGCTTATTAAAAGCATCTGTAAACGATTCCTGCAAAACATCTTCGGCCTCAGCAACATTACCCACTATCCTAAAGGCAACGTTTAACATCGCTTTAGCATACAATCGGTACAACTCGTAGCAGGCTTTTTTACTACCCTGCTTACACTCAGCCACCAGGCTATAATGTTTATCTACGTATACGGCTTCCAAATTACTGACAGGTTTCAGGTTAAATGACGCAGGGCTTTTAACAACGTTGCACGAGTGACAATAAAAAAACCAAGATTGAGCAGATTTTTTTAATTAATACGATTTCTATTAATCCGGTTAATCGGAGTAATTGCTGTTAATGTACGCATCTATCGCGTTTACAGCGTTTTGATACCTGTTTTGGCCTGTGCCTGATATGGTTACATAATTTGCATTGAGGGCTTGTAATTCTTTATGCCATACATCTAAAAAATGCTCGCGCTTGTGGGGGAAATCACGCAAAGGGTCGTCTTGCCAGGGCAGGTCAATATCTAATAGCAAATAAAGATCGTAAGGGTGTTTGGGCAATTCATCAATCACTACCTGAGGAGCCTTGCCGAAAATCTCATCACTCCAGATCTTCACGGTAATAAATGTAGTGTCGCATATCAGCAGTTTATTTGCCTTTGGCAGTATTGTAGCCTCAAGCGCCAACTGCCCGTGAAACATGTTGATCTCGTCTTGCCAGGTGGGTGGTTCGGTTAGCTTTTCGCAGTATTCGCGGGCATACTCGGGCACCCAAACCGTTTGGTAATGGCCGGCCAGGTACTTCGACATATGCGATTTGCCGGTCGACTCGGGGCCTACAACGGCTATTTTTATGATATCAGATCTGATCATCAATTTCTTGTCTCCTGCTTTTTCTTTCGTGCATCTTCGCCCAGTCCTTTTTCCAATCTATATATCCCATCAGGGCAATGGCAACATAAACGGCGTACATCAGGGCGGTAAGGTGCAAATCTTTAAATATATAAACGCCCACGTATATAACATCAACAAAGACCCATATCAGCCAGTTCTCCAGCACCTTCCGGGCCAAAAAAACCTGTGCTACCAGGCTGCAGGCGGTGCAAAAGCTATCAAGGTAAGGGAACGATGCTGTGGTGTGTTTTAATATAGAGCCTAAAATAAAAGTAAAAACTACAATAGCCACTGCCGATATCAGCATTTCATTTTTTGTAATACGGGCAACCGGCACCTTTTTTTCGGACGGCGCCCTTTGGCTCCAATACCACCAGCCGTAAATATTCATCCCCAGGAAATAAACCTGCAAACCCATATCGGCAAAAAGATGAGCCTCAAAAAAAATAAAGATGTAAATAATAACGCTTACGGCTGCAAAGGGCCAGTTCCAGATGTTGTTTTTGGCAGCCAGGTACACACACAGCAGCCCGGTGATAACCCCGGCTATCTCGAGCCAGGTTTGATGCTGCCACCAGTCATGCAGGGTGTGGATGATTTGCATGGGGTAAATATAAACAAGCAATTATTATTAAAAAGCCATATTAAATATAAAGGCTTTCGTATTTAACCACAAAGTGCACAGAGGTTTTCACAGAGGGCACAAAGAAGCATGCCTCTGTGCCCTCTGTGGCTTTTCCCTTTGTGTTCTTTGTGGTTTAGACTTTTAATATACTACCAGATTTTTACCCGTTTATCAGGATCCAGCCACATTTTATCTCCTTTTTTAATGCCGAAGGCTTCATAAAACTCGGGAACATCGGTAAACGGCCCGTTTACACGTAAAAAGCCGGGCGAGTGTTCGTTGGTCAGGATCTGGCTTGATAGGGATTCTTTCCTGTCCTGGCCCAGCCAGCCTAAGGCATAGCCTAAAAAGTAACGTTGTACCGGGGTTAAACCGTTAATAGTTTTACCCTCTTTATATTGGTCGGTCTTTTTAAAGGCATCAAGGCCGATAACTATACCACCCAGGTCGGCAATGTTTTCGCCAAGGGTGGCTTTGCCGTTAACATGCAGGCCATATACGGTATACCCGCTAAACTGGTCGGCCAGCATTTTGGCGCGCGCAGCAAATTTTACCGAATCCTGCGGCGTCCACCAGGCTTTCAGATTGCCTTTTTCATCGTACTGGCGGCCCTGGTCGTCAAAGCCGTGGGTAATTTCATGGCCGATGGTTGATGCCGCGCCGTAACCGTAAACAACGGCATCGTCAATGTTTTCGTCCATTGCCCACGGGATCATAAATATAGCCGCAGGCAATACAATTTCGTTGTTTGATGGGTTGTAGTAAGCGTTATAGGTTTGCGGTGTCATGCCCCACTCGGTGCGGTCAACCGGTTTGCCAAGTTTATCGGCATTTACTTTATGCCAAAAGTTGTTGCCGCGCATTACATTTTGCGCGTACGACGAACGATCAATATCTAATGAAGAAAAATCCCTCCATTTATCGGGGAAGCCCACTTTAGGGAATACTTTACCAAGTTTATCATGCGCTTTTTTCTTGGTTTCGGCGCTCATCCAATCCAGCTTATCAATGTGCTCGCCAAATGAAGTGCGTACGGCTTCAACAAGGTCAACATAACGTTTTTTGGTTTTCTCTGGGAAGTATTCTTTTACAAAAATCTGCCCAAGCACTTCGCCCATTAAACTGCCTTCGGTATCCAGTACACGTTTCCAGCGGGGAAGCTGTTCTTTCCTGCCAGAAACGATGGTGCCGTAAAAACGGAAGTTCTCGTCGTCGAAAGCTTTGCTCAGGTAAGGGCTGTAGTCATTCACAATATTTTTGCGGATGTAGTTCTTCCAGTCGTCAATGCTGTACAGGGCAAGCGCTTTATTTACCGCACGATAATATTCGGGCTGGCCAACATTAACGGTATCTACTTTTTTGTAGTCCATTTGCTCGAAGGTAGCTTTCCAATCTACCACCGGGGCAAGCTTGCTAAGGCCGGCAAGCGGCATTTTATGATAGTTTTTGTATGGGTCGCGCAGGTTCTCCAGTGTACGAGAGCTATCTGCCAGGAATTTTTCTATCGTATAGGTTTTTTGCGTAGCTGCTTTAGCCGCGGCATCATTAAGGCCTAATAGTTTAAACAGGGCAGGCAGGTGCTTTTGCTGGTAATCGTTACGGATGGCTACGCTGTGCTCGTCGGTATTGAAATAATAATCGCGATTGGGCAGGCCGATACCCGATTGTGATAGCTGCATGATGATCTTCTCGCTGTTGCGGTCGTCCTGCCCGGCATAGGCGCCAAACGGTGTTTGCACGCCGATGGTTTCCAGGTGGGCAAACTCTGCTACCAGGCTTTTTACATCGGTTATTTTATCAACGCGGGCCAATTCATCCTTTAATGGGGTAAGGCCTTGCTTCTCTATATTAACAGTATCCAGTCCGCTGAAGTAAAAGTCGCCAATTTTTTGCGTGTTGCTGCCTTTTGCTGCGGTAGCTTTGAGGGCGTCCTCGTTTATTTTTTTCAGCTTGTCGCGCAGATCTTCCTGTACTACATTACCAATACCCCATGACGAGTATGCACCGGGGATAGGGTTCTTTTTAAGCCAGGCGCCGTTTGCATACATAAAAAAGTCGTCGCCGGGTTTTACGCTTTTATCAATGTTTTTTATCAGCACATCGTTTTCGGCGTATATCTTATTCTTGTCTTTACAGGCAGAAAACAGTAAAACGCCTACTGCACAGGCGGCAATTGCATGTACGGTGTTCTTTTTTATCATCATTTTTTGTGGTTTGTATAAAATATAATACATCCTGTGTATGGAAAAACAGAATGTTATTATTTTCTGTACACCGGCTTTCGGGTAAATTTATCAAAATGTGAGGTTAAAGAATGGCTAAAGCAAAAAATTATTTATTTACTTCTAAAAAATAGAGACCACGTATTTCTACGTGGTTTTTCAAGCAGATCAAATCGGTTGCAACGTGTATTTTTTTATTAATAAGCTAATTATCAATGCTTAGTGAAATTTATGTGATATTTTAAAATTTTCCTAGAAAGAAAAATGTTCTTTAGACGAATAAATAAGGCTGTTGCTAATATTTACTTTTTTATACTTTTTGGCAATTATGGCTTGCCTTTTGTTAAAAGTTAAACGGTCCTGCATACATCCTTGAAAAATATTTCATCTACCTATGAAAATTTTTTTGATGTGAATGACTAAAAGTGAATTCTCAGTAGCCCAAGTTGAGATGAATATGTTCTTTTATTTTGGGTTTAATCAATAGTTTAAATTAATTAGGGGAAAAGGGAGCTTCAAAAAGGCTCTCTTTTTTTGTTATCGATTTTTTGCTATGCATGCATAATAATTATACCTTTAAACTTTATTTACCATTATGCAATTTGAACTTACAGAAGAACACCTAATGATACGCCAGGCGGCGCGTGATTTTGCACAAAACGTATTAAAACCCGGCGTTATTGAACGAGACGAGCACCAGAAATTCCCGGCAGAAGAAATAAAACAACTTGGAGAGCTTGGTTTTTTAGGGATGATGGTATCGCCGCAATATGGTGGAAGCGGTATGGATGCCATATCCTACTCTATTGTGATGGAAGAGCTTTCAAAAGTTGATGCTTCGGCATCGGTAGTGGTATCGGTAAATAATTCGCTGGTTTGCTACGGACTGGAGAAATATGGTAATGAAGAACAAAAGCAAAAATATTTAGTGCCCTTAGCCAAAGCGAAAAGATAGGCGCATTTTGCCTGAGCGAGCCCGAAGCAGGATCGGATGCTACATCGCAGCATACCACTGCTATTGATATGGGCGACTACTATCTGGTTAACGGCACCAAAAACTGGATAACCAACGGCAACACCGCATCTACCTATATAGTAATGGCGCAAACCGATGCCACCAAAAAGCACCGCGGCATAAACGCGCTGATCATAGAGAAAGGCATGGAAGGCTTTACCGTTGGCCCAAAAGAGAATAAACTGGGCATCCGCGGGTCTGATACGCACTCGCTGATGTTTACCGATGTTAAAGTACCAAAGGCTAACCGCATAGGCGAGGATGGCTTCGGCTTTAAATTCGCAATGGCTACATTAGAGGGTGGGCGCATCGGTATCGCTTCACAAGCTTTAGGTATCGCGGCCGGGGCTTACGAGCTATCGGTACAGTATGCTAAAGAGCGCAAGGCATTTGGTAAAACCCTTGCCGACCTGCAGGCCATCCAGTTTAAACTTGCCGATATGGCTACCGAAATTGAGGCAGCCCGCTTACTTTGCTACCGCGCAGCCTGGTTAAAAGACCAAGGTTTGCCATACGCGCAGGCTGCATCAATGGCTAAACTTTTTGCATCAGAAACCGCTATGCGCACTACCATTGAGGCTGTGCAGATACACGGTGGCTACGGTTTTGTGAAAGAATATCACGTGGAACGCCTGATGCGCGATGCCAAAATTACGCAGATCTATGAGGGTACTTCAGAAATTCAGCGCATTGTCATATCGCGCGAGGTGTTGAAATAGTTTGGCTACATTTATTACTTTTGATAAAGTATATAAAATTAGTAGACTATTTTTTCATCCATGATAAAAAAGATCTTATTAAGCGCGGTACTTGTTGCCGCGCTTACCCAAATAACTACCGCGCAAACCAAACTTAAAACAGGTGTATGGCGCGGCGCTTTAACAACTGCAGCCGCCAACCACATCCCCTTTAATTTTGAGGTTACCAATACCGGCGGCAAGCAGCAGCTGGCCATTATAAACAGCACCGAACATTTTAAAGTAACCGATGTAACCGCAAAGGGCGATTCGGTATTTATTAAAATGCCTTTGTTTGATTCTGAGTTCAGGCTGAAACAAACCGGTGATAATTTGCAGGGCTTGTTCATCAGGCACCTGGGCGAGAAAGATCAGCAGATAGCGTTTAATGCCACTGCTGCAACCCCCTGGCGCTTTTTAAAAACTCCGGCAGCAACTAAGTATAATGTAAGCGGACGCTGGAGTGCCATTATTGGCGAAGGTGATGGCCGCGATACCACCGTTGGCGAATTTAAACAGGTTGGTCAAAAGGTTACCGGTACTTTCCTTACTACCACCGGCGATTACCGCTTTTTAGAAGGAACTGTTAGTGGCGATAGCCTGTACCTGTCGTGTTTTGATGGCGGGCACGCCTTTTTGTTCACCGCTAAAATAGCTGATAACAATACGCTGACCGACGGTAAATTCTTTTCGGGTTTAGCCGGTAAGGATGTATGGACGGCGGTACGTAATGAGAACGCTAAACTACCCGATGCATATTCATTAGCTGCGCTAAAACCCGGCTACAAAAAACTGGCTTTTACTTTTAAGGATCTAACCGGCAAACCTGTATCGCTTGATGATGCCCGTTATAAAAACAAGGTGGTTATCATCCAGATCATGGGATCGTGGTGCCCTAACTGTATGGACGAAACCGCTTATATGGTTAACTACTATAAAAAATATCAGCCAAGGGGCGTAGAGGTTATAGGCCTGGCCTATGAGCGCACTACTGATTTTGCCAGATCGCAAAAAGCGCTGGCGCAGCTCAAAAACAGGTTCGATATTAAATACCCTATACTGATAACCGGCTATACCAGCAATAAGGTAGAGACAGCAAAAAGCCTGCCTATGCTTACTAAAGTAGTGGGTTTCCCCACTACTATTATTATTGATAAAAGTGGCGATGTGCGCAAGATCCACACCGGCTTTAACGGCCCGGGTACCGGCGAGCATTATACCGAGTTTATCAGCGAGTTTGAAAAGCTGACGGATGATTTGCTGGCGGAGAAGTAGGTAGGCTATTCTCTTTGCGAGTTCGACTCACCCGGTCATTGCTTCGCTCGACCACCCTCTCTCCACAAGCGGAGAGAGGGTGAATCTCATTTATTTTTTTACCCTCTTTGCCAAGCAGAGAGGGTCGACCAGCGTAGCGAAGTCGGGGTGAGTAAGCTACGGAAGATGCTTCCAATCCCTCCCTTAGGGGGGCGTTTGCCCGTGTAGTGGAGGGAGGGGTTAGCCGCTTTGTTAAACCCCCTACTGCACCTTCCCAAGGGAAGGAATCGCACAAGCCCTCTGCCTTTTCTTACTCGTTCAAAAACAAACTCTCGCTTACACTTGGGATGATTTGCTTTTCCAAAGCAGTATCAAACAAAAGCTTCACGGCTTTTTTGCCTTCCTCGCCCAGGTCAACAGAAAATTTATTCACGTAAAGATCGATATGTTTATACATCACCTCCTCGCTCATTTCCTGTGCATGCGAGCGGATGTACTCTAACCCCGATTTTGGATTGGCAAAGGCAAACTCCACCGAGCGTTTAAGCACTCTGTTTATTTTATGCTGAACATTAAGCGGTAAGTTGCGGTTAGCCACAATACCGCCTAATGGAATAGCGCAGCCGGTACGTTTTTCCCAGTAATCGCCCAGGTCTATGATCTTGTGCAGGCCTTTATCCTGGTAGGTAAAACGGTTCTCGTGGATGATGAGGCCAATATCTACACGCCCATCAAGCACGGCGTTCTCAATATCCGAGAAAACCAATTCCTGTTTATTAGTAGCATCCGGATAGGCAAGACTTAATAAAAAATTGGCGGTAGTGTATTTTCCGGGAATCCCAATTTTAAGGGAGGTATCGCCCGCTTCAAGCTTTGCTTTTAAATCTTCAGCGTTTCCTTTGCATATCAACATTGGCCCTACGCCAAAACCAAGGGCGCTGCCGGCATCCAGCAGAATGTATTTATCGGCCGCGTAAGCAAAGGCGTGATAGCTTAGTTTGGTTATATCCAGTTCGCCGCGAAAGGCTTTTTGGTTTAGCGTTTCCACATCATCATAAAACACCTCAAAGTCCAGGCCTTCGGTGTCTATTTTATGGTGGATCAGTGCGTCGAATATAAAAGTATCGTTAGGGCAGGGCGAAAAGCCGATGGTTAGTTTCATGGTAATTGTTGTAGTTGTGCTAATAAACCTGCAGCAAATGTATTCAGATTTTTAACGGCTAAACCTATCTGCCAGGCATCCCGGTTACGTTTTTCAACGTAATTTGACACTGCCCTGATTTGCAGGCAAGGCACCCCAGCCTCGCGGCAGGCAAAGAAGAATGCAGCGCCTTCCATGCTCTCAATCTGCACATTTAACCGCTGCTGTATTTTTTGAATGGATGCCTCGTTGCCATGCACCGTATTTACGGTAATTGCGGAGGCTTGCCTTATTGATTGGCCTTTATAAATAGCCGATAGTTGTTTACTCGCTTTAAAATTGCTTTCTCCAAAACCCATCTGGGTAATGGGCAAAAAGGTTTCAGCGTCCTCAGCGCCTAATTCGGCTATGGTATCTTCTGTTATTTCTACTAAATCGCCCAATGCAATATCGCGGTCGAAACTGCCGGCAATGCCCAGGTTAATGGCCAGGTCGTATTGGTTTGTTGCCAGTTTGCGCCCAAGGGCAAATGCGGTAGCTACCATTCCTACACCGGTTATAAGGAGCCCGAAGTCGTGAGTATGAAGTCCTAAGTCTGGCTTCTTCTTCAGACTTTCGACCTCAGACTTGAGACTTGAGACTTCAAACTCCGTAGCCGCTACAAACAAAATCCGCATAAAAGCTATTTTTTTGACAGCTAAGATAAAACAACTCGCCTGTTTTTGTTTTGTATATTTGCACCATTAATTGCTATGATGATACATATTACGCGTAAGGAACATTTTAACGCAGCACACAGGATGTACCGCGAGGAATGGAGCGCAGAGAAAAACAACGAGGTTTTTGGCAAATGTGCCAACCCAAACTGGCATGGCCACAATTACAACTTGTTTGTGACTGTAAAAGGCGAGATTACCCACGCAACCGGTTACCTGATTGACCTTAAAGAACTTAAGGAGATTATTAACGAGTATGTAATAGAAAAACTCGACCACAAAAACATCAATATGGATGTGGAGTTTATGAAAGGCATAATGGCATCAACAGAGTTGCTTTGTATAGGCATATTTAACCAGTTGAAAGCCCCTATTGAGGCCTACCCCGGAGTGTTCTTACACTCGGTAAAATTGTACGAAACAGAAAACAACTCTGCCGAGTATTTTGGCGGATAAACCTAACCCATGACTGACCACGATAACATTCCCGACAGAGACGAAGGGATAAACGGCTACCAGAAGATTGACCGCTACAACCCCGAGCTGATCCAAAACCTGTCGGCCAATTACCTTAATGTTTTAAAACAGATAGGCGAAAACCCCGAACGCGAAGGTTTATTAAAAACCCCCGAGCGTATTGCCAAAGCCATGCTTTACCTTACTCATGGATATGACCTGGATGCAAAAGAGATCCTGAACTCGGCCATGTTTAAGGAAGAGTACAGCCAAATGGTTATTGTAAAGGATATTGAAGTGTACTCGATGTGCGAGCACCACATGCTGCCATTTTTTGGCAAAGCGCATATTGCCTATATCCCCAACGGCTACGTAGTCGGCTTAAGTAAAATACCACGTATAGTTGATGTGTTTGCCCGCCGCCTGCAGGTACAGGAGCGTTTAACCAACGAAATACGCGATTGTATCCAGGAAACGCTTAACCCAATAGGAGTTGGCGTGGTTATTGAGTGCCGCCACCTATGTATGAGTATGCGTGGCGTACAAAAGCAAAACTCGGTAACTACCACATCGGCATTTACGGGCGAGTTTTTAAAAGGCCAAACAAGAACTGAATTTTTAAACTTAATTTCTGCGAACTTAAGTTAATAGTGAATGGTTGATTGGGTGAGTGGTTCAACTATTCACCCAATCAACTTAATCAACCAATAACCATTAAATGAAAGCATACATTTTTCCAGGGCAGGGTGCCCAATTCCCGGGTATGGGTAAAGACCTTTACGAGCAAAGCGATAAAGCCCGTGAATTATTTGAACAAGCCAATGAAATATTAGGTTTCCGTATTACGGATGTGATGTTTGATGGCACTGAAGAAGATCTGAAACAAACCAACGTAACCCAACCGGCAATTTTTCTGCACTCGGTAATACTGGCTAAAGTTTTGGGTGCTGATTTTGCACCAGAAATGGTTGCCGGTCACTCATTGGGCGAGTTTTCATCATTAGTGGCCAGCGGTGCCTTATCTTTTGAAGATGGCCTGCGTTTGGTTGCCGCCCGTGCCAATGCCATGCAAAAAGCCTGCGAGATACAACCCGGCGCCATGGCTGCAATTTTAGCCCTTGATGATTTTACAGTTGAGGATATTTGCCAGCGTTTAACAGATGTTGTTGTACCTGCAAATTATAACTGCCCCGGCCAGCTGGTAATATCAGGCACCGAAGCCGGTGTTGATGCTGCCTGTATAAAAATGACCGAAGCAGGTGCAAAGCGCGCATTAAAATTAAATGTTGGTGGAGCTTTCCACTCACCGTTAATGGAAGCTGCCCGTGTTGAGCTGGAGGCAGCTATTGTAAATACTGAATTTAAAACACCCGTTTGCCCGGTATATCAAAATATTGATGCAAAACCCTATACCGATGTTGAAAAGATAAAACATAACCTGATAGCCCAGCTTACAGGCCCCGTACGCTGGACGCAAACCGTTGAGCATATGCTTGAGGATGGCGCTACCTCATTTACCGAGGTTGGCCCGGGCAAGGTATTACAAGGCCTTGTAAAAAAGGTTAACCGCGATGTAGCTACAGCAAGCGCTGCAATACAATAAATTATAAGCCATCTGTTACCTAATGGATGGCTTTACTTTTACCAATGATTTAGCACCGATATAACAAATTGACAACCGCCGGAAAAATACGCGTATTACTGGGTTTACTGTTTGCCAGCTTGTTATTTACAGCAATTGTTGTTGAAAGAACTTACACGCCCGGGAATAACCTTATCCAAACTGCCAAGCTGTTAGAGAATAACCTGCACCGTAAAGAAAGCTTCGTGTATGATGCTATTAAAAACAAGCAGGTATTTAATGAAATAAAACAACTGCGCAACACCCCCGCCAAAGGCCTTGCTTATATTAACGAGTATACCATTAAAAACGCCATTTGGATACTGGTTTATAAAGATAAACAACTTGATTTTTGGACCGGTGCAAAAATAATCCCCCAAAATGCAACCCGGTTAAAAGAAGGGTGCTCTTTCATAAAACAGCCTAACGGGTATTACGAAACCATTAAGAAAACTGAGGGCAACGTATCGGTCATATTTTTTATTCCTGTAAAAACCAATTACCCCTTTACAAACGATTACCTGCAAAACGTATTCGCAAAAGACCTTACCTTAGATCATAACATTACCATTGCCGACTTTACAGATAAAAATGTTTACGCCGTACATGATATAAATAACGTTTACCTGTTCTCACTAAAATTAATCAAAGGCGTTAACCACCGGTTTTTTTATTTTGTAATAAGTTTCTGGCTTTTGGCCATTTTTACACTGCTTTTACTGGTAAATAATGTTGCACGCTACCTGGTTGGTAAAGGCTATATATATGGCGCGTTAGTATTTCTATGCGGGTTTATTGTGTGCCTCAGGTTTGTAAACCTGCATTACGGCTGGCCTTATTTTACGCGCGAGCTGCCGCTGTTTAATCCCAAATTATATGCCTCCTCGTCCTTATACCGTTCCCTGGGCGATCTTTGTATCAACATACTGATGATGTGCTGGGTGGTTGTTTTTGCCTATGCCCATCGCACCAGCCTTATTAAAAAGGTGCCCGGAAAGGCAGTAAGCTATATCATTTTCACAGCGTGTCTGCTCTCTCTAATTCTTTTATCTACGCATTTATTGCAGGTTTTTTATGGCCTGGTCATCAACTCCAAAATTAGTTTCGATGTAAACAACGTACTCAACCTATCTGGGTTTAGCCTGCTTGGTGTACTGATGCTTTGTTTTAGTTTCCTGATGTTCTTTTTATTAACAGAGGTTGTACTTACCATTTGTTTTAAGCTTGATATACCTATTATGCAGCAGGCATTGCTGCTTGTTGCAGGTATAATTATTACAACCACCATAGTAACTTATTACTGGGAGTTTAGCCTGTTCTATTTACTTTGGATGGTGATGATTTTGGTAAGGGGCTACGCCTTTTTAGACAACGACCGTAAGTTTACGGCCACATCCTTACTAAGTGTTATACTAATTTGTGCCGTAATAGCGTCTGTAAAACTTAACCATTTCGAATCGGTAAAAGAGCAGGACCTGCGAAAAGTTTTGATACAACGCCTTGAAGTGCCTGATGATGTTATTGCTGATGGGATATTCAAAAAAATAGAGAAGCAAATAATTGTAGACCCGCTGCTTATCTCTTATTATAAAAGCGCCGACCATACTTCTGATTACCTGGAAACCCGTTTGCAAAAATTTTACTTTGACCGTTACCTGTCTAAATACGATTTTGAGGTACACGAGTATGATACCGCCGACCAGCCCATATCGCTCGACAAGAACTATACGCTTGATGTATTTAAGGATATGGTGGTGTACAGTTCATTTAAGGTGTCTGATTATTTTTACAGGCAAAACGAATCCTTCGGGTTTCAAAGCTATTTTGCCATACTGCCTGTTATGGATGGCGCTAAAAAATTAGGTACTATAGTTGTAGAGCTGAAGTCAAAACCATTGCTTGCCGCGGGCAGCTTCCCCGACCTGCTGGTGGATAAAGAAGTTAAGGGCAACAGCGAAGAGTTTAAAAATTATTCGTTTGCGTTTTATACCGATAATATACTCATTGGGCAAAGCGGAACCTACGTTTACAGCATCCGTAACAATGAGTTTAAAGGCGAACTAAAAAAGTACACTACACAAACCACGCAAAGTGTTAAGCATGGCTTTGCCGACAAGTTTACCACCTTTAATCATTTACTGTACAAACCTGCCAGCCGAAACCTCATTGTAGTAAGCCAGGAAAGCAATGTGCTGCTGGCAAATATTACGGCATTAACATTCTTCTTTGTAGTGTTGCTGGCATTTAGTGCCATAACCTTATTAATAAGGTTGATATGGATAAGGGTGCGCATATTTAACGTAAGTAATAATCGCATCAAATGGAGCTTTAGGATAAGTTTCGACAGGATATTGTACAAAACACGGATCCAGTTTTCGATGATATTTGCGGTTGTTATAACGCTTATACTTGTTGGTATAATCACTTTTGTATCCATAAGTACCCAATACCAGGCGCAGCAGGATAAGATCATCCGCAACAAAATAATGCAGATTACGGCAGCTTTTGAGGCCGGGCCTATTAATAATATTACAAACATTACCGAGGATAGTAAGATGCGGTTTGAAGAACTGGCCAAAACCTACTCGGCTGATCTTTCTTTGTATGACCTTAATGGGCGCCTGCTGTTTTCTACACAGCCTAAAATTTATGATTACGGTTTGCTGTGCAGGCAAATGAACGCACGTGCTTTTATTTCATTAAGCGGGGCGCAAAGTTCTGAAGTGCTAAACGAAGAGAAGATAGGCCTGCTTACCTATAAAGCAGCTTATACCCCCATTAGGGATGTGAAACACCAAACCATTGCCTATCTTCAACTACCTTACTTTGCTAACGCCGCAGATTACACCGAGCGAATAGGTTCGCTGCTAAACATTATGATAAATGTTTATGCGCTGGTATTTATAGCTATTGGGCTGTTTGCGGTAATTATTGCACGACAGATAACTGCGCCGCTAAATTTTATACAGTACAATTTAAGTAAAACCATTTATGGTAAAAAGAACGAACCCATAAAATGGGAGCGTAATGACGAGATTGGGGCACTTGTAAAAGAATATAACAACATGATAGCCGCGCTGGAGAACAGCGCCCAAAAGCTTGCCCAGTCTGAGCGTGAGACCGCATGGCGCGAGATGGCAAAGCAGGTAGCCCACGAGATAAAAAACCCGCTTACGCCGCTTAAATTAGGCTTGCAGCTGCTTGATAAATCATGGAGGGATAAAGACCCTAAGTTTGATCAAAAGTTTGAGCGTTTCAGTAAATCATTTGTTGAGCAGATAGAGAGCCTGTCATCTATCGCGTCAGAGTTTTCGGCATTTGCAAAAATGCCCGATACCCGTATCGAGAAGATCTCGATATTTGAGATGCTGAACCAGGCCGTTACCATATTTAAACAAATGGATAATGTTAACATAAGCTACCAACCCCCTGCCGATCCGTTTTTTGTAAGCGCCGATCGCGACCAGTTGCTGCGCTGCTTTAACAACCTGTTAAAAAATGCTATTGAGGCCGCGCATCAGGAGACCAATTGCTTAATTGATATCAATTACCTTATTACCACCAAAAATATACTGCTTACTATAAAAGATAATGGCAACGGCATACCCGAAAGCATGCGCGAAAAAATATTTGAGCCAAACTTTACCACTAAAAGTTCGGGTACGGGGCTGGGCCTTGCCTTCGTAAAAAACTCAATAGAAAACGCTAACGGTAAAATTTGGTTTGAAACCACAATTGATGTTGGCACTACATTCTACCTGAGCTTCCCCGCAGCGGGTGAAGAGATGGTATAGAGATTCATTCACGTCATTTTATCCCCTATAATTTCGAAGAGCATGCGTACGGTATAGAAGCGAAGAGAAGTTTTGTTCAAATAGCAGGTGGTGAGCTTTGCATTTCGAACAAGATTTCTCCTCGTTCCTCGTTCGAAATGACATATTGGTAAGGGCGCAATTCTCAGATTGCTTCGTACCTCGCAATAAAGCGCGGGGGGGAGCGTAGCAGCTTCGAGCGGTTTGTTGCCCACTTTTGCCTGGCATCCCGGAATAATGCGTGAGGGGGAGAAACAAAAAAGCCCCCCGACATATCGGGAGGCTTTCAAATAGCTATAAGGGCTTGTTACTTAAGCGTTATACTGGTTTTACCCATAGTATATCCATCAGCATATAAAAGCACAGTGTAGGTGCCTTTTTGGAATGGAGCAGGGTTTATCCAGTCGATAGTATAACCGCTGCCATCGTCCCTAAAATCAATTGATGTTTTGTAAGTGTATTGCAGGTCTTGGCTATCAGCATTGAATGTACCCGAGTCTGTTTGGGTAATCAGGTTTCCGGTTGGGTCAATAATACGTACATATACATCATGCAGGCCTTTTTCGGCAACAGCATTGGTAGCAACCGTAAAGTTGATCTTTATCTTTTGAGCCTGCTTAGCCTTGGTAACGTCGCTTTCTTTGCCGCTGTTCTTCACTTTATAAGCAACCACATCGGCGGTAGCTACTTTAATAGCCGATGCTACCTTCACCTTGGTGTCCAGTTCCTGGTTCTTTTGTTCCAAATCTGTAGCTTTTTGGCTAACAGTGGCCAGGTTAGTTTTTAAAGTATCGCGTTCGGTAGCCAGGGTGGTGTTCTGTTTTTTAAGCTCCTCAATATCGGCGGTGTATTTGGTAACAAAATACCTTAGCTGTTTAATATCCTCCTGCGCTTTGCCTAGTTCGGCAACGGTTAGTTTACCTTTAGCCAGCTCGCTTCTAAGCACGCGTATTTTTAAGCGTAACGAATCATTTTTGGCCTGCATAGCTGCCGACATTTTTGCACGGCCTGCATTAACCTGTTCTATCTGTGCCTCAAGGCTGTCTAGTTCTGTTTGTAGCCTTGTTTTTTCGTCGTTCTGGTAAACTACCTTTATGTCCGATTTATTCTTTTGTGTGTAGAGGTAAACATCGGTACCCAATAATGCAACCACAACAGCTATTAAAAAATAAATTACATTCGAATTTTTTTTGGGTTGCTGCGGTTGGCTATCTGTTGGTTGGTATTCCATAGTAATTATTTAAAGGTTATGATAATTTAACGGGTTGCTAACCTATTAAGGCTATCTTTCTTTTTTTAATATCTAAATAAATATAGGCAAAAAACTAACATAACGTAGTAAAAGGCCCGTTGTTTGCACTTATAATGGTACGGGCTAAAATAAGTACAATATGATTAAAACACAAAATAGGCGTAATTATTATACTAATACTAAAACTGCTTAGTTGTGAGTTTATATCTTTGGGGCTTTAAAAAATAAAATATTCGCTTAATGCAATTATACAGATACCTGCTTACTACACTTTGCTTTTCAATTATATTTTCCCTGTCTATAGCCCAAACAGTTGCACCAGAAGAGGTTACGCCAATACAGCCTAAACGCGAGTTTAGGGGCGTTTGGATTGCAACCGTGGTAAACCTTGACTGGCCAACCAATACAAGGGCAACTGCCGAAAATCAAAAAAAAGAACTTGCGGAAGAGTTAAACATCCATCAGCAAAACGGTATCAATGCTATCATGTTTCAGGTTAGGCCTGCCGCAGATGCGCTTTACGCCAAAAGCCGCGAACCCTGGTCAAAATATTTAACCGGTAAACAAGGGCAGGCCCCGGGTTACGATCCGCTTGAATTTGCTACTACCGAAGCCCACAAACGCGGTATGGAACTGCATGCCTGGTTTAACCCTTACCGCGCTACTTTTGATAATAAGTTTTGGACGCTGGCACCCGAGCATATTACCCGTACCAAACCCGAATGGTTTTTTATTTACGACGGTATAAAGCTTTTTAACCCGGGCTTGCCCGAGGTACGTGAATATATTGTACAAGTGATACTGGATGTTGTAAAAAATTACGATGTTGACGGCATACACATGGACGACTACTTTTACCCATACCCGGTTAGGGGCCAGGTAATACAGGACGCCGATACTTATGACAAATACGGGCAGGATTTTGATAATATAAAAGACTGGCGACGCGATAACGTTGATAAGCTGGTGCATATGCTGGCCGATAGTATTCATAAATACAAGCCCCACATGAAATTCGGCATCAGCCCGTTTGGCATATGGGCCAACAAAAGCCAGCATCCCGACGGCTCTGCTACAAACGGAGGATCATCATACATCGAAAACTTTGCCGATAGCCGTAAATGGATGCAGGAAGGCTGGATAGATTATATAAACCCACAGATATACTGGCATATTGGCAACCGTGCCGCCGCGTTTGATACCTTATTGAACTGGTGGAGCAACAACACCTTTAACCGGCATTTATACATAGGCCAGGCACCGTACCGTTTTTATGAGTTACGCAGCCCGGCTTTTAAAAACCCATCAGAGATACCAAACCAGATACGCATGATACGCGCTAACCCGCGTGCGCAGGGCAGTGTGTTCTTCAGGTCGCAATCGCTTATAGGGAATGCCAACCATTTGGCAGATAGCCTGAGAAAAGATTTTTACCGTTACCCGGCGTTGCCGCCGCAAATGCTTTGGCTTGATTCTATCCCCCCAAATGCACCGCAAAATTTTATAGCACATACCGAAAATAAAGGCGTAATGCTTAAATGGCAGGCGCCATTACCGGCAAGCGATAATGAACCGGTTTATGGCTATGTGATATACCGTTTCCAGGAGAATGAGAAATTTGATTTGGGCGACCCTAAGAACATACTGCACATACAATACGATGCCACGGCCTTTTATATGGATAGCAATGTAAAACCTGGCCAAACTTATTTTTACGTAATAACCGCTATAGACAGGCTAAAGAACGAAAGCGAACGCTCGCCTACTATGGCGGTAACTGTTCAGTAAAGCTTATACATTAATAAGCCCGCGGGCAGCGAGTTTATCCATGTAGGTATTGATCTCGCTATCGCCCATGCCGTAAATTTTATCTGCGCTCCAAAAGGCGGCGTATATCTCAGGCCTGGTTTTGGTGCCATTTTTATATATATCAAGCAATTTTTGCTCAATATAATTTAAACCATCTGTATTGCTATGCAGCCGCTTTAAATGCGCTTGCATAGCAGGTTTAAGGCAGTGCATATTGCCCCAAAAGGTTGTAGTGTTTATCCACTCCTGTAGCTTAACCGCATCGCCGGCAATGTAAAGGTCCCAGGCTTCAGTGGCCAGTTCAAAATCGTACTCGCCAAGCTGTACACGGATATTGTCGTACAGGCCTTCCAGTTGCTCACTATCCAATTGGCCCATACCGCGAAAATCAGAAACACCGGGTACTTCTGTTGGGCATATCAGGTATACCGAAGGGCCGGACAGGTTGGTTTTTTGCGAAAGCAGCATCATCACACCCAGCAGGTTTACCTGGCAATGCAGGTCAAATTCGAACCAAAGGTTTATCTCTTCATACGGCTGGCTAAATTTCTCCAGCTGTGCCACCATGTTATCGTGGTAATGTTCGGGGGTATCGTTAAAGTTTTGTGAGATCCAGGCGGCGCGTGTTTGCCAGAATTTGCCCGATTCGATATTCTCTGAGAGCGGGCCTTCAGATAAAACCTCGCGCCAAACCAGTACATCGCCATCAATGCCTGTTTGTTCAAAAACGTTTAAAGTAGCATCGCCATTAAGTACGTGGAGGATAGAACTCATATATTTTTATTTTATACAGAACGCATATCAACAGCTAAAGTGTGGCACTTTAGCATTTTAATACTTTCGGCATAAAACAGATTTTATACCGATGCCTTTTCCTGCTTTTTTGTGTAGCTAAAGATCAACACAATACAGATAGCAAACATTACCACCGATATAGATGCCAATACAATACGCCAGGTCTCATGCTGGTCTATCCCTTTGATAATGCTGTTAACACCTATTGTTATCATCCCAATAAATATGAACAGCGAAGGCAATAATTTTTGGCGTGGTGTTTTTTCCATATCCTAAATTACAAACTTATCTCTTTTTTAAAAAAGCTGTTTTAAGTACAATACTCATCCCGTCAATTTTGCAATCAACCTCTTCGTCATCATCTGTAAGGCGGATCTTTTTTACCAGTGTGCCTTGTTTTAAAGTTACACCGCCACCTTTTACTTTTAAGCTTTTGATGAGTGTTACGCTGTCGCCATCATTAAGGATGTTACCGTTGCTGTCTTTTACATTTGATTCTGCCATGCGGCAAAGCTACACAGATAAATTAATTAGAGGCGTTTGTTTCGGCTATATATTGTTTAAGCGGCATCAGGCCTATCGCCTTTCGGCGTGCTTCCACATGCGCGGCATCTTTAATGGGTAAGGGCGCCCATTTTTTGGTTTTTGGGTCATTTATACCTTGTGTGCCGTATAATTGTTTTTGGTTAAGATTGGTTAATACGCGGTCGGTAAGGTAGGCATAGTTTTCGCCCGATGCGTTTTTGCGATCAACCTCTTTTTTCATCAGTAGTAATACCTTTTGCTGAAAAGCCACATCATCATCGCAATGCTGCA
The DNA here is from genome assembly GCF_041663085.1 of Mucilaginibacter sp. Taxonomy (GTDB): domain Bacteria; phylum Bacteroidota; class Bacteroidia; order Sphingobacteriales; family Sphingobacteriaceae; genus Mucilaginibacter. Next base: position 5,772 of record NZ_JBAZRC010000053.1, on the reverse strand, counting down.
CAATGGCCCAAAACTTACTGCTGCCGCTTTCGCCAACCAGCGAATAGCCGGGATAGCCATATTTTGCGATGATACTTTTTGCTTCCGCTTTATTAATGCTATCTGCGGTAGTCCAGTTTTTATCTATCGTTTCCCTGTTATAGTCGGATTTTTGGTTGTTATATAACCTGGCCGATTCGATGCGCCATTTTTGATCTTCCTTAAACATCGCGCTCAGCTTTTTATACAAAACCGAATCTGTTTTAACCTGGCCCAATGCGGTAACATAACTACTCAGTAACAGTAAAATAAGCGGCACCCTTTTCATAACTAAATTTTTAGGTAAAGGTATGTTTTGTATTGATAACTGCAAAACCCTGTTCCATTTTGTTCCATTCGGGCGTAAAGCGGAACAAGAGTAAATATTTAATTTGCTAAAAATCAACACCTTAAATTAAAATGCCGATGGCTCAATACCTGTCGCCTTACTACCTGAAAAGGCCGAAACAAGGGCGAAAAGGGGCGGAAAAAGTTGCTTTTTATGATGTTATTTCCGCTCCATTTTTTTGTCCATTTTCAAAAAAAACGGAACAAAAACGCAAAAACATAAATTATTGTAAAATGGCCACTTACGCAATAAACAATGAAGTAAAACTTTAAATAGAGAGGTGAGGCCGTAATTGCAAGATGTTGTATTTCAGCATGTTCCACTTGTCCCGTTTTGCAAAATGGAACAGGCTGTAGAACGCTATAACACAAAAGCCTCCTAACTTTCGTCGGGAGGCTTTTTAATATTAGGGAGTTACAATTACTTGGTAACGTACATTACTTCTTTAACTGCTTTAACCACACGCTCGGGGTTTGGCAGGTATTCTTGTATTAAAGTTGGCGCGTATGGCAACGGAACATCACCACCCATGATACGCAGGATAGGAGCATCCAGGTAATCAAACGCGTCTTTCTGTACTTTAAATGCAATCTCAGTAGCTATTGAACCTAAAGGCCAGCTTTCTTCAACAATTACCAAACGGTTTGTTTTTTTAACCGAGTTAATTACGGTTTCGTAATCAATAGGGCGCACGGTACGTAAGTCAATAACCTCTGCGTGGATGCCTTCTTTTTCAAGTTCGGCAGCAGCAGCGTTAACTACTTTCATTATTTTACCAAAACCAACTAATGTTACATCGCTTCCTTCTTTGGTTACGTTTGCTTTACCTATTTCAATATAGTAAGTTTCTTCAGGCACTTCACCTTTATCACCGTACATTAACTCAGACTCCATGAATATAACCGGATCAGGATCAAGTATAGCTGATTTTAAAAGGCCTTTTGCATCGTATGGGTTTGATGGTACAACCACTTTTAAACCCGGGCAGTTTGCATACCAGTTTTCAAAACACTGGCTGTGCTGTGAGCTAAGCATGCCCGCGTTACCTGTTGGGCCGCGGAATACAATTGGCACAGAGAACTGGCCACCGCTCATTGACATGATCTTGGCTGCACCGTTGATGATCTGATCGATAGCTACCAACGAGAAGTTGAATGTCATGAACTCGATAACCGGTTTTAAACCGTTCATTGCCGAACCTATACCGATACCGGCGAAGCCCAATTCAGATATAGGCGTATCGATAACACGTTTAGCGCCGAACTCGTCAAGCATACCCTGGCTTACTTTATAAGCACCGTTATACTCGGCAACTTCTTCGCCCATTAGGTATATATTCTCATCCTTGCGCATTTCTTCCTGCATGGCTTCCCTTAGCGCTTCCCTGAATTGTATTTCTCTCATTATGTTATTTAAATGAAGTTTTTAGCGATGGCAAATATAAGCACTAATGTGTAAAATGCAATCGGGTGTATTATATAATAAAGTGGTTACAAATAAGCCTTAGCTATTGCGGGCATCAGCAAATTGTAAAATAAGTTCCGGGTCGGGTATATTTTGCAAATATTCCCCTTTTTGCGAATACCTGCCAACGCCCGGGTAATCGCCTTTTTCATCGCCAATATCCAGCATCAGTTGAAAATGCAGGTGCGGCGGCCAGTGCCCGTTTTCGGTAGCAGTACCTAAAGTGGCTATCTGCTGGTTCATCTTAATTACCTGCCCAACCTGCAAGGCAGCCAGGCTTACGCGGCTTAGGTGGCCATAAAGGCTATATAAAGTTAAGCCATACAGATTATGTTGCAGGATGATGGTTGGGCCATAGTCGCCAAAATTATTGTTATCGGCAAAGCTATGTACTGTTCCGCGCAAAGGTGCGTAAATGGGTGTGCCGGCAGCGCCCCAAATATCTACACCAAGGTGCAGGCGGCGGGGTTCATCAGCAGTATCAAATAATGCGCTGCGGGTATAAATGGTGCGGTGTTCCATATAACCGCCAATGCCGTAGCGGCAATTATTATCAGCCAGTTTCTGGTTTATCCATTGGCTAAAGGCTTCGGTATCGGCAACCAATGTTTCGGTTAATTCGGTATTGGCCGCGGTAAGATCCAACGGGTAAAGCGCGTCTGTTTTAGCATCAAAGTCCACCACTTTGCCAATGGCACCGGGGTGGACTTTAATATATGCTGCCAGTTTTTCGGTAGCGTTCATTTCTGTTTAGTTCTCTTCTGTATCGGGCTGGCGCGGCTCGTGGCTTATTTTATCAAAGATCTTCTCCATACGTTCTACGTATTCGCTGGTATCATCCACAAAAAACTCCAGCTGGGGTATTACCCTTACCTGGTCTTTAATGCGGGCGCCCAGTTTGTAGCGGATCTCTGAGGCATGCGATTTGATAACCTGAAGTGCCTGCTGGTTATCTGTATTGTTAAAAAAACTTAGGAACACACGGGCAATAGCCAGATCGGGTGTTACCCGCACCTTGGTAATGGTAACCAAAGTGTGCGGAAGATAATTCATCCCCTCGCGTTGAAATATTGCGGCCAGGTCTTCTTGTATTACCCCGGCGAATTTTTGCTGACGTTTAGATTCCATAGTATGTTAGTAACGCTGCTTAGGCGAATGAGTTTTCAATTTATTGTGCGAAGGTAATGGTTAAAGCTAATGAATTGAAAATAGCTTACAAAATAGTGTTTGTAAATATGTTGTGTTAGAAGCCTGCATCGTAGTCTACTCAGCCCAGACATTGCTGCACTTGAGGGGAGTAGACTCGCAAAACTGACGATCTGCTACAGATCCGCTTTTATTTCATCCAGCCGTTTTACACTCAGGTTAGAGCTTATGCCCGATGCGATTACCGCTATTACAATAACGGTGAAAAATACCAGCCCTATATCGCTTACTTTTAAAGCTACGGGGTAAGCATCCAGTACTGATAACGACGAGCCCATCTTAATAATGTGAAACTGCATCTGTACCAAACATACAATAAGGCCAAGTATAAGGCCGCCTATGCAACCTATAACAGATATCATCATCCCCTCGAAAAAGAAAATGCGACGGATAAGGCCCTTGTTGGCACCCAGGCTGGTTAAAATAGCAATATCCTTACGCTTATCTAACACCAGCATTGTTAACGAGCCTATGATGTTGAATATGGCGATGATGAGCACAAATGTAAGGATCATAAATATCGACCACCGCTCGTAATTAATGGTTTTATAAAGCCCGGTGTTTTGTTCCTTACGGTTCTTCACCGTAAAATCTTTCCCTATCTTTTCTTCTATGCGCTTTTCTATGGCGTCCACATCGGTGCCTTTTTTGTAGATGAGCTCTAATGACGATACCTGGTTGGGTTCATCAAGTAAGTCGCGGGTAAACTCTATCGGTGTGATGATGATGTCATCAAAATCCTGCTGGATACCAAACACGCCCGATGGCAATATGGAACGGAACGTAAAATCGTTCATCGGGTCGGTAGAATTACCGGCCTTGCGCTTAGGCGAAAATATTTGAAGAAAAGTTAGCTGGCTTTTTAAGCTTACACCCAGGTTGGACTGTACTGTAGCACCAATAACAGCAAAGTTTTGGCCTTTATCTTTTAATGTGAACGAGCCAAATTGTATGGTGCTATCCAGCGTGCGCCCCTTAAAAAAATCGTCACTTACACCTTTCACCGTACCTATAAACTGCCTGTCGGCGTATTTAATCAGGGCTTTCTCCTGCAATACCTGGGTGTATGATACCACCCTCACATCGCGGCCAAGGCCGGCAAGGTATGGCGTGTTTGGGTCGAACGTTTTGCCCAAACGGGGTTCTATCTTCAGCTCGGGCGTAAAGTTGCTGTATAACTTCAGGATAACTTCTTCCAGCCCGTTAAATACTGATAGGATGATGATAAGCGCTGCGCTACCAACCAGCACCCCCATCATTGATATGCCCGATATGACATTGATAACGTGGGTCTGTTTTTTTGAGAACAGGTACCTTTTGGCTATATAGATGGAAGTATTCAAATGCTTATTATAAGTATGGGTTGGTTTGTTTTTCGTAACCTATGGTTGTTTCGGGGCCATGGCCGGGGTAAACCGTACAGTCATCAGGCAGTAAAAAAAGCTTCTCTTCAATATTTTTGATCAGCGTACTATAATTACCACCGGGCAAATCGGTACGGCCAATGCTGTTCCTGAACAATACATCGCCTCCTATAAGTATGTTTGCCGCTTTGTCATAAAAACACAAATGCGCGGGTGAATGGCCGGGAGCGAAGATCAATTCAAGCTCGGCATTACCAAACTTAACGGTGCCGGTTTCGGGCAGGTAAGTATCTGGCAGGGGGGATGGGTCATACCTGAGCCCCATAGATGGGGCGTAGGCTACCACAGCTGCCAGTACTTCCGATTCGCCCTCGTGAAACTGTGGTTTTAAACCATACTGATCAAACACAAATTTATTGCCCAGCACATGGTCTATATGGCAATGGGTGTTTAACAGCAGTGCCGGTTTTAAGTTATTATCCTTAATAAATGTCACCACCGCGTTTTGCTCGGCAGCGGTGTACATACCCGGGTCAATGATCGCGCATTCGCCGGTTTCGTCAAATAGCAGGTAGGTGTTTTCCTGGTAGGGATTATTTACAAAGGATTGAACGGTAGCCATGGTTGCAAAAGTAGGTTATTAGCAGGGCATAGCCAATAAACAATATGTCATTTCGAAACGATAGTGAGAAATCTTATACAACTTGTGTATTGGCTATGTGCAAGGTGGATAAGATTTCTCCTCGTACCTCGTTCGAAATTACAACCGGGGGTTATTTCCACTTAAAACTCTTTATCATCACATCCACATCCTTCTTGATAAAATTAAGCACGGGTTGTATCGAATCCAGCCGTGGTTCGGAGTTAAAATACAGTGCACCGCGCAGGTAATGTTTGGTGCTATCCGTCAGGAAAAACTGTGCCGATGAGGCTGCGTTACCATCAATAGTGTAGTAAATACCGTAAACCTTACGGTCGGGATATGAAATAACCCCTTCATCAATAGAGGTTGCTTTTACGGTGTGTTTAAAGCTCAGCTTATGCGCGTCCTCTACCAATTCATTAAACTCTTTTTTCGATTTTATGGTTTCGTAGCTTAAATGCAGTGTAGCATTAAATTGCGGGAACTCTATATTTTGCCAGCAGGGTTTTGCCTTTGCCGACTTATCAGGTTCTACCTTGCTGTATTTAGGGTAATCAAAAGTAAAGGGGCATCCTTCATTATATGCCTGGTATTCCTTTTTAGGAAACTCGATACGGTAATATCCCCGGGGCTTTGGCGAAAAATCGGCACTGCCGCCGCAGGCAGCAAACAATAAAACAAATAAGATGAGTGCTAAATATCTCACGGGTGCTTTTCTTTTGAGTTCC
>NZ_JBAZRC010000052.1:0-28493 GCF_041663085.1 Mucilaginibacter sp. | reverse complement strand
TCTTGCTTTGTGATAGCTGTTGGCATGTTCCGTTTTTTGTTACTTTGACAGCAAAGTGGTATGAAATGTTACAGTGTGAAGAGATAAAAGATATCAAGAGTCAGGAATCAAGATTTTGTCTTCGTCTTGACTCTTATGTCTTGACTTCCTGGCTCTATTTTATCACCTTCTCCACTAAAAAGTAGCTTTCGTCATGGTCGGGTGCGTTTAGCAGGGCCTCTTCGGTTGTGATTTCCTGTTTAACCACATCCTCGCGCAAAACATTCGGCTCGGCAGTCATGTACACAAGGGGTTCAACGCCGGTAGTATCTACCTCGTTGAGCTTGTCCATAAAGCCCAGTATTTTATTCATGTCTTTGATCATGGCCTGCTTTTCGTCGGCGGCAAGTTCAAGGCGGGCCAGGTGGGCTATTTTATCAACCGTTTTCTCGTCTATGGTCATGTTCTTCAATCTTTTTACTGATGATGGCGTACACCTGGTCGCGCAGGGCATCGGCATCATTAATCGTTAAATGCGCCGTTTCAATCGGCTTATGTACAAATATATCACATACCCCCGGTTTAGAGCCATATTTCTTACCATCGTCCCAGAAAATTTTCCAGGTGTTTACAGATGTTACCGGTATAATGGGCACCTTTAGCTCTATGGCCATCCTGAATGGCCCATTCTTAAACTGGTGCAGATCGGGCGGGTAATGATCAGGAATGGTAGCCTCGGGGAATATAATTACGGTAATGCCTTTCTCCAGCCTGCCCATCGCTAATTTAAACGCCCTGAAGGACGCTATTTTACTTTCGCGGTTAACCGGTATATCTACCGTTCGGAAAAACAGGCGTGTAACAATGCCGTCTACCAGCTCTTCTTTCCCCATAAAACAGCAATTACTTTTTACCAGCACGCTCATGGCGGTAATATCAAGGTTACTGGTGTGGTTGGGGCAAACTATATAGGTGTTGCTCCAGTCGATAGGTGCTTCAAAGTGATAATGATACCTCATCCCCACACAAAACGAACTCACAATGCCCCAAACACGGCGCAAACGGTTAAGGTATTTATACCTTTCGGGCTTACGCGAAAAATAGTACATGAAAGGCCATAACAGAAAATAAAAAAATGCTACACTGGCCTGGTAAAGGAATAGGTGCACTTTCTTCAATATCATTTTCATCGCCCTCAAAAATATAAAAAATACTTACTTTCGCCCCCTATATGGAAACTGTTGTTAGTGGTATACGTTCAACCGGGAATTTGCACTTAGGAAATTACTACGGTGCTATTCAAAACTTCGTAAAAATGCAGAACGAGTACAAGTGCTATTTCTTTATAGCCGACCTGCACTCGTTAACTACGCACCCCACCCCTGCCAACCTGCATGGCAACGTGAAACAGGTTTTGGTAGAATACCTGGCGGCGGGTATCGATCCCGAAAAAGCTACCATATACGTGCAAAGCGATGTACCCGAAGTTACCGAGCTTTACCTGTACCTGAACATGAACGCCTACATGGGCGAACTGGAACGCGCAACCTCCTTTAAAGATAAGGTACGCGCCAACCCCGATAACGTAAACGCAGGCCTTTTAACCTACCCGGTTTTAATGGCTGCGGATATATTGATCCACAAAGCAACAAAAGTACCTGTTGGTAAAGACCAGGAGCAACATCTGGAAATGTCGCGCACGTTTGGCAACCGTTTTAACAGGCTTTATAATAACGATTACTTCCCCGAGCCATACGCATTCTCGTTCGGCGAGAATCTGGTAAAAATACCGGGGCTTGACGGCAAGGGCAAAATGGGCAAAAGCGAAGGCGAAGGCAATGCCATTTTCCTTTCGGATACGCCCGAGGCTATCCGCAAAAAAGTAATGCGCGCCGTTACAGATGCAGGCCCTACCCAGGATAACCAGCCAAAACCGCAGGAGATCCAAAACCTGTTCGACCTGATGAACGTGGTATCAGCACCGGATACTATAGCGCATTTCGACAACCTATACAATACCTGCGCTATCCGTTACGGCGACCTTAAAAAACAGCTTGCCGAAGATATGATCATCGCGACAGCACCCATCCGCGAAAAAATTAACGATATAGCCAACGATGCTCCTTTATTAAGGCAGGTTGCCCGTTACGGCGCCGCTAAAGCACGCGAAAGCGCTGCCAAAACCATTAAGGAAGTAAGAGAAATTATAGGTTTCAGGAATTTTTAATAAGTTCATTGTTGATGGTTGATGGTTCATAGCGTATATTAGCCAAGTAGCTAATGTAGTTCGTGCGATGATTACCGACCATGAACTATTATCTATTAACCATGAACAAAAAATCGCAATAAAATAAGATGCACATAGCTATTGTAGGAAATATTGGCGCCGGTAAAACTACCCTTACCGAAATGTTGGCGAAAAATTACGGATGGGAACCCCTTTACGAGGCGGTTGATAATAACCCCTACCTGGAAGATTTTTATAACGAAATGAAGCGCTGGAGCTTTAACCTGCAGATCTATTTCCTGAACAGCCGCTACCGCCAGATTGTAGATATCCAAAAAAACGGTCGCGACATTATACAGGACCGCACCATTTACGAAGATGCCTACATATTTGCCGAGAACCTGCACGATATGGGCCTGATGACCACCCGCGATTACGAGAACTACCAAAGCATGTTTGATAACATTACCGAGTTCATCAAACCGCCGGATTTGCTGGTGTACCTGAAAGCATCTGTACCTACCCTGGTAAACAATATACAACGCCGAGGACGTGAATACGAGATCGGCATCCGGATAGATTACCTGTCCAAACTGAACGAGAAATACGACAAGTGGATAAACGGCTACAAGCTGGGCAAACTGCTGGTGCTTGATAAAGATAATCTTGATTTTGCTAATAACACGGAAGATATGGCCTCTATAGTTGAGAAAATAGAGCGGGAAGTGAACGGGTTGTTTTAGGTAAAAAAATGCATGAGAAAGAAAATAGCTATTATTCTGCTCTGTTTTTTTGCCTCTTGCATAAACCCTAATATTAAAACTTTAGATTTAAAGAATTTCAGTATATCTGTTCCAAAAGATTGGAATTACAATCAGGCTAAAGGTGTTGATTCTTTTGTAGGCGATATAGAAGGGCCAGGCATTACACTTTCATTTGATTTTAGCACAATGGGGTTTGCCAACCACCTATCAGACCTTGAACATGAATCTCAAAATGTAAAAGTTGATAGTAGCGGGGAATACATTATTAAAACTATCCGGCCAAAAATAGCAGGAAAAGGAATAACCGGTATTTATATACAAAGCCGTAAATCGAGTTTAAACTTTCAGATGAATGGTCGGGATCTGGCCGAATTACAGCAAGAACAAGCATTAACTGCATTTAACACTATCAAAATAAAGCAAAAAGGGAATGGCGACCCGTTGCCTTTTAAATAAGCTGCTCAAAACTTTACCCTTGTTAATGTTGTCAACAAAAAACGAAGGCAAACGTTTATTATACCGCTGATTCTTGTCTTGCCTCTTGACTCTCTCCTTAAACTTTTCCCCAACAAAAACCTTTTCCACAAATGTTATTTGAGTGGGCAAATCCCGTTATTTTTCCTACTTTTGTATCCCGTACACAAACAATTGGTTTCGGCCTCAAAACCGCTTACCGGATTTCAAAAAAATCATGACTAAATACATTTTTGTTACGGGTGGAGTTACCTCATCTTTAGGAAAAGGCATTATTTCGGCCTCATTAGCTAAACTTTTACAGGCACGCGGTTATCGCGTAACCATCCAAAAATTCGATCCTTACATTAACATTGATCCGGGAACTTTAAACCCTTACGAACATGGCGAATGCTATGTGACCGAGGATGGCGCCGAAACCGACCTTGACCTTGGCCACTACGAGCGTTTCCTGAACACGCCAACATCAAAAGCCAATAACATTACCACCGGCCGTATTTACCAGAACGTCATCAACCGCGAACGCGAAGGTGCTTTCCTGGGTAAAACCGTACAGGTAGTACCCCACATTACCGACGAGATAAAACGCAACATGCGCATCTTGGGCGAGACCGGCGATTACGACATCGTGATAACCGAAATTGGCGGTACCGTGGGCGATATCGAATCCCTGCCATTTGTGGAAGCCGTAAGGCAGTTTAAATGGGAAGCCGGCCCGGGCAACGCACTGGTTATCCACTTAACACTTATCCCCTTTTTGGCTGCCGCTGGTGAGTTAAAAACAAAACCTACACAGCACTCTGTAAAAATGTTGCTGGAGTATGGTATACAGCCAGATATATTGGTTTGCCGTACCGAGCACCATATCAATATGGATATCCGGAAAAAGATCGCGCTGTTTTGTAACGTTAATATCAACGCGGTTGTTGAATCAATGGATGCATCAACCATTTATGATGTGCCTTTGCTGATGCTGAAAGAAAAGCTGGACCAAACTGTACTGACCAAATTAAAACTGTCGCATAAAAACGAGCCCGATCTGGAAAGCTGGAAAGACTTTTTAGGCCGCCTTAAAAACCCAACATCCGAAGTAAAAATTGGCCTGGTGGGTAAATATGTAGAACTGCCTGATGCCTACAAATCAATCATCGAGGCATTTATACATGCCGGCGCTAAAAACGAGTGTAAGGTAAAGGTTGAATATATCCCGTCTGAACAATTAACCCCGGGCAACGCTATTGAAAAACTACGCGGCCTGCACGGTGTACTGGTTGCACCGGGTTTTGGTGAGCGCGGTTTTGAAGGCAAAATTGAAGCTATCCGTTACGTACGCGAAAACAACATCCCGTTCTTTGGCATCTGTTTAGGTATGCAATGTGCAGTTGTTGAGTTTGGCCGCAACGTTTTAGGTTTAAAAAACGCCAGCAGTACCGAGATGAACCCCGATACCCCTTACCCTGTTATTGATATGATGGCAGATCAGAAAGGTATTACAAACAAAGGCGGCACCATGCGTTTAGGCGCTTACCCCTGCGATTTGAAAAAGAACAGCAAGGCCGCCCTGGCTTATGGTAAAACACACATCAGCGAACGCCACAGGCACCGCTACGAGTTTAATAACAAGTACTTAAAGGATTATGAAAACGCAGGATTAACCCCATCGGGTATTAACCCGGATAATGGCCTGGTTGAGGTTGTTGAGCTTAAAAACCACCCGTTTTTTGTGGGCGCGCAGTTTCACCCGGAATTAAAATCAACAGTTGCTAATCCTCATCCACTTTTTATTAACTTTGTCGCCGCTTCGCTGGCTTATGCCCGCAAGAATTAAGTACGTCAGGAATAGGATAATATAGGTATGAAAGATTTTGACTGGACATCGTTTACAAAACGAATTGCCGTTAAAGCAAGTCTTAATGACATATATAACGCCTGGACCCGCTCTGCAGAAATTGAAAAGTGGTTTTTAGAAAAAGCTGACTTTTATGGTGCAGATGGCGGTTTACTTAGTGCTGATGCTGCGGTTAGCAAAGGTTGCTCTTACAAATGGTACTGGTTTTTGTTCCCCGATTTTATGCCGGGTACAATACTGGAGGCAAATGGTACAAACCTTATACAATTTACTTTTGAGGGCGATTGTATAGTTGATGTAAAACTAACCGAGCAAGGCGGATATACAATAATAGCGTTAACGCAACGTAACATTCCTACCGACGATAACTCTAAAAAGAACGTTAGGTTGGGTTGTTCAAACGGATGGGCATTCTATTTAACCAACTTAAAGTCGGTTTACGAAGGCGGTGTTGACCTACGGAATAAGGACGAAAATTTAACAGTAATGATCAATAACTAAAAAAACAGATCATTCGATACAATAGATAATGGATAAAAATACGTTTACAGGGTTATTCCTGATCATGATCATTATGGGTGCTTCCATATATTTCATGAAACCTTCTGAAGCTGACATTAAAAAAGAGCAGCTTACTGTGCACCAGGACTCGATAAAAAAAGGCCTCATTAAAGCTGAAGCTACCGCTGCTGCAGCTGCCGCCGCTAAAACCGATACCGCTAAAAAATCGGGCGTTGTTGATTCTGCTGTTTTAAAAACTCCTTTTGGCGCCGCTACTGTAGGTACCGAGCAATTTATCACTGTAGAGAACAAAGAACTACGCTTAAAACTGTCAACAAAAGGCGGTCGCGTTTATTCGGCCGAGCTAAAAAACTACAAAACTTACAGCAAAAAGCCGCTTATTTTATTTGATGGCGACGCTAACAAGTTTGGCCTTACCCTAAAAGCCGGCGACAGGACGCTAAACACCAACGACCTATACTTTACGCCAAGTGCCTCATCGTTGCAGGTTGCCGAAAAAGATTCGTCTACCATTACCATGCGTTTAAGCTATAGCCCTACGCAGTATGTAGATTATATCTACTCGTTAAAAGGAGATGGATTTAAGCTTGGCTTAACCATCAAATCAACAGGGTTAGAGCAGGTTGTATCTACCCTTAATGGTTATAACCTTAACTGGAGTACCAGCTTGCACAAACAGGAAAAAGATATTACCCAGGAGCGCCAGTACAGTACCGTGTACTTTAAAAATACCGATAACGAGGTTGATTACCTGAGCGAAACTAAAGACGATAAAAAAACCATTGCCGATAAAAAAATACAATGGGTTGCCTTTAAACAGCACTTCTTTTCTAACGTAATGATCGTTAAGGATGGCATTTCAAAATCAGACCTGGAGGTTGCTACCAATGTAGCCGATACCAGCGATGTAAAGCAAATGAACGCCAACCTGGTAGTTACTCCAAACACAGCCGGTGCAGTGCCGCTTGAATTTTACTTTGGCCCTAACCGTTTTAACACGCTAAAAGCACAGGGTAACGATCTGCAAAAACTGGTTAACCTGGGCTGGGGACCATTAAAATATATAAACCAGTTTGCGGTATTACCGTTATTTAACCTGTTAAACACTTTTAACTGGAACTATGGTTTAATTATACTGGTATTAACCATTGCGCTTAAACTGGTGCTATCGCCGCTTACCTACAAGTCTTACCTATCCATGGCTAAGATGCGTATCATTAAGCCGGAGATGGACGAGATAAAAGCCAAAGTTGGTGAAGATAACCCTACGCTTTTACAGCAGGAGTACCTCAAACTTTATAAAAAGGCCGGTGTAAACCCGCTGGGTGGTTGTTTACCATTGCTGATACAAATGCCGATCGTTATCGCATTCTTCCGCTTCTTCCCAAGCTTATTTGAGCTTAGGGGCGAAAGCTTTTTATGGATGCATGATCTATCTACCTACGATGCGGTGATCACCTTTGGTAAAATACCTTTTATTGGCAACCACATCAGTTTAATGTGTTTATTGATGACCATATCAACATTGATATACACGTACTTCAATAACCAGATCTCGGGCGCTACAGGCCAGATGAAATACATAGGTTACATCACCCCTATCATTTTCCTTGCTACGCTGAACAGCTACCCATCAGGCTTAAACTACTACTACTTTTTGGCCAACATGCTTACCTTTTTACAGCAATACCTGATTAAGTTTATGGTTGATGATAAAAAGATCCACGCGCAGATCCAGGAGAACAAAAAGAAACCGGATGATCCTAAAAAGAAAAAATCGGGCTTCGCTGCTAAAATGGAAGAAATGATGCGCCAGCAACAACAGGTGCAGACGAAGAAAAAATAAGAATAGAGATTGGTGATTAGAGATTAGTTGCCTTAGAAATATTAAACCCATAGCTGTTAGCTATGGGTTTTTTGTTGGGATATATTTTCAACTTTATCCTTAAAAAAGACTAATTAATTTAGCAAAATTGTTTTACATTTGAAACCATGTATGCAATTGTGGATATTGAGACGACGGGTGGGCATGCCAGCGCTAATGGCATTACCGAGATTGCTATATGCATACACGATGGCAAAAAGATAACCCGCCGGTTCGAAACACTGGTAAACCCACAGCGCGATATCCCCGTTTATATCCGCGCCTTAACCGGCATCACCAACGAAATGGTGCAGGATGCCCCGTTGTTTGAAGATGTAGCGCACGAAATTTACCACCTGCTTAAAGGGCAGATCTTTGTAGCCCACAACGTCAATTTCGATTACTCCTTTTTACGCTACCACCTTAACACAGCAGGCTACGAATTAAACGCCAATAAGCTTTGCACGGTACGTTTAGGCCGTAAAATTATGCCGGGGTTATTATCGTACAGTCTTGGTAAGCTATGTACTCATTTAGGCATCCAAAACAACAGCCGCCACCGCGCCATGGGCGATGCCGAAGCTACCGCGCAATTGTTTGGCCTTTATTTAAAGAACGATACTGCAAACCACATTGGCGCAGCCTTAAAGCAAAACAGCAAGGAGCAGGTATTACCTGCCAACCTGCCCAAAGCTGATATTGAGGCATTACCATCGTCACCGGGTATCTATTATTTCCACGATCAAAAGGGTAAGGTGGTTTACGTGGGTAAGGCCAAAAACATCCGTAAAAGGGTGTGCAGCCATTTTACCGGTAATAACCCCAACATGCAAAGGCAGGAGTTTTTAAAGAACATTTATCGCATCAGTCACCAGGTGTGTGGTAACGAATTAATTGCACTGATTACCGAAGCTGTAGAAATAAAACGCCTGTGGCCAAAGTACAACCGTTCACTAAAACGTTTCGAGAATACATATGGCATTTATATGTACGAGGATCAGCGCGGTTACATTCGTTTAGCGGTAGATAAACTGCGCAAACACATGCCATGCGTGTATTCTTGTAATACATTATTTGAAGGCCGCAACCTGCTTTTAAACCTCATAGAAACTTTTGGCCTTTGCCCAAAATTGTGCTTCATCCAAAAAAACGATCAGCCCTGCAACGGGGCAAATGTTGGTTCATGTGCATGCGAAGGTCATGAATTACCTGAGGTTTACAACCAACGTATAGATGGAGCAGTAAACGAATTAAAGAAAGCCCTGCCAACCTTCGCTATCCGCGATGAAGGCCGCACCAGCGATGAGCATAGCTGTATCCTGATAGAAGAAGGGCGTTTTTATGGCATGGGATACATTTCTCATTATTATGATGCGGATAACATCCAGGCACTTAAAAATTACCTAACCCCCTACCCGGGTAATGATTATATCCGCAATATTGTAACGGGTTATGCCGAACGTTTCCCACAGCGGAAGGTGAGTTTTTCGGCGTAGGATGCTAAAAATCTAAAGCTGGGGGCAAGCTTTCACACCAAATTATGCTATGGTTACTTACGCGAGTAAAGAGGTATTTGTTCATCACAAGCCACCTTTTGTTTTGAACAATTAGCTATTTAGGCAGCCATTTTAAGTATCATGCAACAATACTTATGCTTTTGTCGTAAAAAGCAATAACAAATTTTAACCATGAAAAAAATCTATTTCCTAAGCCTGCTCTGCGTGGGAGCATTTGCGTCTTGTACAAAAGAAAACAAGGTATTACAACCCCTTAAACCGACTAGCGAAATAGAACAACCCGGCAAGATCCGAGTAATGACAGATGGATCAGGCGGCTCATCAACCACTATTGTTTACGATGCAGCAAGCGGCCAGTATAAGGCTAACTTCGGCGGAGCAGAACTGGTTTTCAGCTCAATCCCCAATAATACCAACTATGCTGATAATGACATTGCTTTAACGGGTATAACTTGTACAAATTGCAGCGACTTTACTACAAACGGTTATACTTTTACCGCAGTTATTCCTGTATTACCTGCGTCATACCTTGCCGATATCCATTCACAACTATCAACGTATAATCAGGCCTTTTCCGACTTTGTCGACAAAAAGTATGTTATAGAAAACGACCCAACCAGCGGTTATAAACAACCCACATTGCCAAACTACCCGGCTGTTTCCAGTACCTATTCAGGAACTATAAGCGGTGTTATCGTACGGTCGCATTCATCTCCAACCACTTGCATTATCAAGCCTGCAACGTTTTTACCAAATATTCCAAGCGCGGCAAATATTATAGGTATTGAAATTGGTGGAATTAGCCAGATCGACCCAATTACCGGTCATAATATTTATTACGAAATATTTATTGATAACAACACGGGCAGAATTACGCTCGTTACTGCAAACGACCAGGTAACTCATCAGGCGTTAAGCAATGTGACTTATACAGGTACCTGTACTACTACAGGTACAGGAGTAAATAAGGTATATAAAGTTACGATGAAAGTTTACGTTGACGGCGTATCGAAAATTGATGTAACAAATCATCAAATAGTAGAATAATAATTTATCAACTTAGAGGTTGTCTCATAAGTAAAATGAAGGGTCTGAGAATCATCTATACGAAAACGTTCTCAACCACCGCCACCTATCCGAATAAATCAAAGAAAAAGAGGCTGTTCTCATACCTATGAGACAGCCTCTTTTGGTTAACAATTTCTTCTTTAGGAGGACAGGAATAGGTTAATGAGTCTGACTTGCAATCAGTTACTCTCCCCCCGTCACCATGCAATCTACCGCCGCCCCTCCCCTAAAGGAACCCTCGCCACATTTATCTTCCATCCCACCAAACAAATAAATTTCTCACAGGTTAATATATTATCATATTTTACAAACATCAATCTACCATGGATAGTATTAACAAACAACAACCCGAAGATAATTTTGAGAACCTGCAGGGCAACGAAGCCTGGAAAAAATTAAAGGAAATGACCGAAGGTACCAGCTGCTTTTTTTGCAGCAACATTAAAACCGGCCTGCCTTTTTCTACCCGCCCTATGTCGCCCCAAAAGGTTGACGATAATGGCGACCTGTGGTTTTTGAGCGCTAATGACAGCCATAAAAATGCTGAAATTGCCACCGACCCTATGGTACAGCTATTGTTCCAGGGATCAAAGTATTCCGACTTCCTGACAGTTTACGGCATTGCCGAGATCAGCGAGGACAAAGAAAAGATAAAGGAATTATGGGAACCGATCCTTAAAACATGGTTTACCGAAGGAATCGACGACCCAAGGATCTCGGTGATCAAAGTATCACCAACGCAGGGTTACTACTGGGATAACAAACACGGTAACGCCGTGGCATTTGTAAAACAACTGGTAGGCGCCGCCATTGGCAAAACTCTCGACGATTCTATCGAAGGAAAATTAGAGGTATAAATATTAAAAAGTGGATTTAAGGGCAAATACTGCCTTTAAATCCACTTTTTATTTCTTCAGATATTTATCAAACCACTTAATATACCGTACTTCCCTATCGACCTGGTAACTTGGTTTACTGATGCCATGATGCTGCCCGGGATACAATACCAACTCGGCAGGTACACCTAACGACTTTAGGGCCTGGTACATATGTTCGCTGCCGGCAGTGGGCACGTTAAAATCACTCAGGCCCGACATAAATAGCACCGGTGTCTTTATCCTGTCGGCATGTAAAAAGGGGTAGGATATTTTGTTATAAGCTTCTATACCTTTCCATGGCTGGCCCAACTCGTTATCATACTGCAAAACATACTGATCGATGCCATAGTTAGCTATCTGTAAAGCACTACCAGCGCCGCTTGCAGCGGCTTTAAAACGAGTATCAGATGCTATCATAAAATCGGTTAGTATACCACCGTAACTCCATCCACCAACGCCAAGGCGGTCAGGGTCGGCAATGCCTTGTTTAACAAGTTCGTCTACAGCGCCCTGCAGGTCCATTACCTCTTTATTACCCCAGTCGGCATTTATGGTTGTAGTATAATTTATCCCTCTGCCAGCGCTTCCACGGTAATTTACTGCGGCAACCGCATACCCGGCGCTGGCCAAGATCTGGCGGGTGGCATCAAAACTATAATCATCCTGCCCTACCGGGCCACCATGAATATATAGTATAAATGGCAGTTTACTGGCCGGCAGGCTATCGGGTGTAAATAACAGGCCCGATACTGAGGTACCATCCCTACTTACCGACTTGAATGGTTTTACGTAAGCCAGTTTCACATTATCCAGCCATTCTTTTTGATGATACGTAAGCCTCCTGAATTTACCTCCCTGCAGTGCATACAGCTCAAACGGCATATATGGCGTACCGTATTCTACAACAAAATTACCGGCTGTGTGTGCGGTTATCCCATCAATATTAAACTTACCGCGTGCTATAGTCTTAATTTTTTTCGATTGCAGGTCATAGCTGGCTACATAACGTTCCATATCATCCTCTACCAAAAAGTTAATGCTTTTGCCATCAGGGCTCCACTCCGGGGCGTCTGCGGGCCTGTCAAGCCCGGCGCTGGCCAGGCTAATATTTGTACCATCGGCATTCATCACACACAGTATGTTCATATCATACATCGTGTAGCTATCGGTATTTTGGCGCAGGTAAGCAATGTACTTACCATCAGGGCTCCACCTGGGGTGGTTATCATGCCCCCCCCACTTGGTTAGCTGTTTAAGGGCTCCTTTCGCTTTAGCCTCTACAGCAAAAATATCCGTATTCTCGTTCCTGTCGGGTTCGGGGCTGCGGTTACTTACAAATACGATAACCTTACCATCCGGCGACCACTCCGGCGAAGCATCGTCAAAATCGCCGTTGGTTAAAGTATCCAGTGTTTTTGTGGCTATATCAAATAAATACAGGTGTTTGCGGCGGTGTTCTAAATATCCTTCTATATCCTGTTTAAAGTGATAGCGGTCTATCACAATGGGTTTTGGCGTTTTGGCGGGTTCCTTTAGCTTCTCTTCAGGGTCTTGCATCACCAGCACTACTTTGCGGCCATCCGGCGACCATGCATAATCATCCAAATCGCCTTTTACGTTTGTAAGCTTGCGGCCTTCGCCCCCCCGCCTATCCATCAGCCATAGTTGTGTAGTATCTTTTGTTTCGCGCGATGAAAGAAAGGCAAGGTATTTGCCATCGGGGCTCCATTTTGGTTTTGAAGCAGGCTCGGGGCCATGGGTAAGCTGTATTGATTGTTTACCGTCCCAGCTTTGCATCCAGAGATGAGATACCCGCTTGTCTTTCTCCACATCAATTTCGGCAACACTGTAGGCTACCCATTGCTTATCCGGCGAAACTTCCGGATCGCTCACCGTTGGGATCTTATAAAAATCGGAAGGCTGAAAAGGTTTTTTAACACTTTGAGCTGTAGCAGCTGCCGATAAAAAAACAAGCAGAATGAGGAGTAGGTTTTTTTTCATGCCGGGTAATTTGCCTGTAATTTAAAAATTAAAATACAAATTACGGGCGTTAACCCACCAAAAATCAAAGTGTTATGAGAGTATTGCTTAAATAACCCCCGCCTTTTCTAGTTCTGCCTGCATTTGCTGCTGTCGGTTTTAGAATCTTGTCATAGACGCCATTGAATTAATATAACCTTTACGATATATTATCGTAAAAGGTAATAAACAATCTTACACATGAAAAAAATCTATTTCTTAAGCATACTCTGCGCGGTAGCTTTTGCCTCTTGCACAAAAGAAAAAAGTGTATTACAACCCCAAAATACAGAACAGCCCGGCAAGATTAGGGTAATGACAGATGGATCAGGCGGCTCATCAACCACTATTGCTTACGATGCGGCAAGTGGCCAGTATAAAGCTAACTTCGGTGGAGCAGAATTGGTTTTCAGCCCAATTCCCAATAATACAAATTATGCTGACAATGACATAGCGTTAGTAGGGGTAACGTGTACCAATTGCAGCGACTTTACCACAAACGGTTACACTTTTACTGCCGTTATTCCTGTGTTACCTGCGTCAGCCCTCCTCGATATCCATACAAAACTATCTAAGTATAATACGGACTTTAATGACTTCATAAACTTTGAACATGTTGTACACGATGATCCCACTACTCCGTATAAACAGTTTGTGTTACCTAATTACCCGTCAGTTTCCAGTACGTATTCAGGAACTGTAAGCGGTGTTATCGTACGATCGCATTCATCCCCATCCACTTGTATGATCAAACCTGCAACATTTACACCAAATGTTCCAAGTGCTGTAAACGTAATAGGCATTGAAATAGGTGGGATTAGCCAGATTGACCCAATTACCGGACATAATATTTATTACGAAATATTTGTTGATGCCAACACGGGCAGGATTACGCTTGTTACCGCAAACGACCAGGTAACTCATCAGGTGTTGAGCAATGTAACCTATTCAGGCACATGCGATCTTTCGACATATAAGGTTACTCTAAAAGTTTACGTTGACGGAGTTTTGAGAATTGACAAGACAAATCATCAAATAGTAGAATAACTATTTCACCCTCATTCAAAACCGGGACAGTAACAAGTGCCGGTTTTTTTATTTTTTGTCGCTACCGGCCCCACTTCTCGACTCTATATAATATCCGCTTTTTCCAATTCCGCCTGCATTTGCTGCTGTAGTTTCAAAGCTTCGGCACGGGCGGCATCGGCAAAGTCTTCGCCGTTGCCGGCGTAGATAATTCCGCGTGATGAATTAACAATAAGGCCGCACTCTTTGGTGATGCCGTATTTGCATACATCCTCTAAACTGCCCCCCTGTGCGCCAACGCCGGGTACCAGTAAAAAATTATCAGGGGCATGCTTACGGATATCTGTAAACTCGGTGCTTTTGGTGGCGCCAACAACAAACATCAGCCTGTCGGCACCGGCCCAGGTGTTGGCTTTTTTTATCACTGTCTCATAAAGGTAGCCATCGCCGGTATTCAGGTACTGGAAATCCTTACTCCCTACCGATGAGGTAAGCGCCAGGATAATAACCCATTTGCCCTCGTACTTTAAGTATGGCGTTACGCTGTCATTGCCCATGTAGGGTGTAACCGTAATGGCATCAAAGCTCATACCCGATGTTTCCTCGTTAAAAAAAGCTTTCGCGTAGTTGTCGGATGTGTTACCAATATCGCCGCGTTTGGCATCAATGATGTTCAAAATATCTTTGGGGGTGTATTGCGCAGTGCTGATAAGGCTTTGCAAGCCTTTCAATCCGCGGCTTTCATAAAAGGCGGCGTTAGGTTTGTAGGCTATACAAAGGTCTTGAGTTGCATCAATAATGCGTTTGTTAAACTCAAAAACCGGGTCGGGGTATTGCTTTAAAAATTCGGGTATCTTATCTATATCAGTATCAAGGCCTACGCATAAAAATGATTTTTTTTGCTTGATCTGTTCGATGAGTTGAGCGCGTGATATCATGTAGATTTTGAATTTGTTATGGTGCTGCAAAACTAAAAAATTAAACTTAACGGGTTATTTTTTTAATAAATTTGCATTCTAAGATAATTTTGCTAACATTGCACTGTTTTCCTGCATTATTTCTTGCACTAAAGAAACAATTTTGATCTCCACGTTATTTATTATCTAATACATTACCTGGGCTTACTATTGCATAATCAGGGTTTCAAAACAATCTTTCAAATAAAAAATCCTTTTGAACTATAATTCATATCATGTCTGATACAATCGAATTGAACGACAAACTCGTTTCTGAGTTGCGCGAAATTGCTAAAAGTTTGGGTATTGCAGAGGCAGATGAGCTTAGAAAAGCTCCGCTTATAACCGCAATTGTTACACAACAGCAATTAATAGAGACCGCCAGGAACCAACAAAATATCGTAGAAAATAATTACGCTGAAAAGCCCGCCGCAACAGCTCCGGCTACTGCAGAAAATACCGAGAAAACACGTAAACGTACCCGTACTTTAAAAACTAAAGAACAACCGCGTGTTGAAGTACCTCTGGATGACACCAATCTGTTTAACCAGGAAGAGGACGACGAGCCGCAAACCGACGATAACAACGGCAACACCGGCAATACTGAAACTGCCGTTACTGCAGAAGCAGCACCAGCCCCGGAGCGAGCTGAACCTGCAGAAACAACGGAACAACCAGGCCAGCCCGAGCAGCCTGCTGCTACCGAAAACCGCCCGCAAAAATTTGAGCGCGAGCGCCGTGCGCCACAACAGCAAAAAACACAGGAGCCGGCAATAAACCTTGATTTTGATAACGTTATTGTAAACGAAGGCGTGTTGGAGATTATGCCAGATGGTTATGGTTTCCTGCGTTCATCGGATTATAACTACCTGACCTCTCCGGATGATATTTACGTATCACAATCACAAATAAAACTATTTGGCTTAAAAACCGGCGACACCGTTCGTGGTAGCATACGCCCGCCAAAAGAAGGCGAAAAATATTTTCCGCTGGTACGGGTTGAGGCTATTAATGGCCGCATACCTGCCGAAGTACGCGACCGTGTACCTTTTGACCACTTAACACCGCTTTTCCCTTCAGAAAAATTGAGCTTGTTTACAGATGCAGGTAACTATTCTACCCGTATCATGGACCTATTCTCGCCTATTGGTAAAGGCCAGCGTGGTTTAATTGTAGCCCAACCAAAAACAGGTAAAACCATGTTGTTAAAGGATGTTGCTAACGCGATAGCCAAAAACCACCCTGAAGTTTACCTGATCATTCTTTTAATTGATGAACGCCCTGAGGAGGTTACCGATATGGCCCGCAGCGTACGCGCCGAGGTAGTATCATCAACCTTTGATGAGCCGGCAGAGCGCCACGTAAAAATTGCCAACATTGTATTGGAGAAAGCAAAACGTATGGTTGAGTGCGGCCACGATGTTGTTATCCTGCTGGATTCTATCACCCGTTTGGCACGTGCTTATAACACTGTGGCACCTGCCTCAGGTAAAATATTATCGGGTGGTGTGGATGCCAACGCGTTACACAAACCAAAACGCTTTTTTGGTGCGGCCCGTAACATTGAGGATGGCGGCTCATTAACCATCATCGCGACTGCATTAACAGAAACCGGTTCAAAAATGGACGAGGTTATATTTGAAGAGTTTAAAGGTACAGGTAACATGGAGTTACAACTGGATCGTAAACTATCTAACAAACGTATCTTCCCGGCTATTGATATTACTGCATCAAGCACCCGCCGCGACGACTTGTTGCTTGACCGCGACACGCTTCAACGCATCTGGATACTTCGTAACCACCTTGCTGATATGAACTCGCAGGAATCAATGGAATTCTTACAGGCGCAAATAAAAAGCACCCGTACTAACGAAGAATTTTTGATATCAATGAATTCATAATATATTTACACCAAAAGGAGTTATAAATAACATAAGGTTAATTATAACTCCTTTGGTTTTTGTAAAAATTATGATACCTTCATGACATTATGAGGCGACGGGTAAAAAAACATCTTCCTAATGCTATAACGTGTGCAAACTTGTTTAGTGGCTGTATTGGTATCGTTTTCACCTTTCAGGACAACCTTGTATTTGCAGCTTATGCCATTTTCCTGGCGGCGATATTTGATTTTTTTGATGGCTTCGCCTCACGTGTTTTGCAATCCTTTTCGGGCATCGGTAAAGACCTCGACTCGCTTGCAGATATGGTTAGCTTTGGTGTATTGCCATCGGCCATTATGTATGAATTGTTGCTGCAAGCGCCGCAAATACCGCATGTAAGTGAGTATCTGAACTTTATAGCTTTCCTCATTCCCGTATTCTCGGCCCTGAGGCTGGCTAAATTTAATACAGATACGCGCCAGGCCGAAAGCTTTATTGGCCTTCCTACACCGGCAAACGCCATTTTGATCGCTTCTATCCCATTGATATTGGTACAATACAGCAGCATTTCGCGTTATGTGCTTAACCCCTATGGTTTAACGCTGTTTATCATCATCATGTGCATCCTGCTGGTTGCCGAGATCCCTTTGATGTCGCTTAAATTTAAGAACCGCGATTTCACCAAAAATTTTTATCGCTATATATTGCTGTTATTCTCGGCAATACTCATTCTATTTTTTAAATTTGCGGCAGTTCCGGTGGTTATCGTAATGTATATCACCCTATCATTAATCCAACTAAAATTTGCGGATCATACGGTAGCGGGCAGCTCACAAAAAAATAGTTAAGCGCTTATTACCCTATCCACTAACAAAAACACGCGATGAAAAAATTCCTGGCCGAAATTGATGTAATGCCGAAAAAAGAAATACTTGATCCACAGGGAAAAGCCGTTACCGGCAGCATGAAAAACCTGGGCTTATCTGAAATACAAAACGTACGTATAGGCAAACATATCTCGCTTGAGATTGAAGCTGATAGTGCAGAAACTGCCAACGCAAAAGTTGACCAGGCATGCAAAAACCTGTTAGCCAACCTGATCATGGAAAGCTATAGCTTTAAGCTTGAAGAAGTAGCTTAGTTAGGTTTTAAGTAGAAGTTTAAAGTCTAAAGTCCCTTTTAAACGGGGATTAAGGTGTATGAAAATATAAAAGGGAAAGGCAATCACGTGTGATTGCCTTTCCCTTTTATATAACTTTCGATCCCCCCCGGGGCCTTAGGACTTTAAACTCTTAAAGGTTAGCTTCTTTTTCTGCTTTAATTTTCTCCAGTTCAACGAGGTTGGTGCTGATCACAGCTTTTACATCATTAAATTTCGTAATTATATCTGCCGGGTTTTGCCCGCCGGCCTTGCATACCAATTCAACCTCCTGTATGTTGGCCTGGCTTTGCGGCATACCAAAAAAACCCAGGTTTGGTTTCAGTTTGTGCGATGCTGAGGCAGCTGTTGCCCAATCGCCTGTATTTATAGCGGTGGTAATAGTATCTAATAATTGCGGTGTTTGCTCTAAAAACATCCCTATCGAGTCAACAATAAACTCGTCGCTGCCATCAGCAATCTCATAAAGGAAAGAAAGGTCAAGGTCTTGTGGTGGTAAGTTCTCAGACATTGTACAGGTTTATAATATCAAATTTATATTTTTTTTACAATCAAGTCGTCTTTCAGACTGCTTTTCAACTCTAATATACTCTTATTTAGCACCGGATGTATAAAATCCGGCATCAACATTCCTAAAGGCTCTAAAGTAAACCTGCGGTTATGCAGTTCGGGGTGTGGTACAATAAGGTTTGGCTCGTTAATAATATCATTGCCGTAAAATAAAATATCGATATCAATAATGCGCGAGCCCCATTTTTCCTCGCGTTTGCGGCCCATCTCTATTTCAATTGTAAGCACCCTTTGCAAAACATCCTTTGCCGGAAGCGCTGTTTGCAGCATAACTACCTGGTTAAGGTAATCGGGCAGATCGGTTTTCCCCCATGATTGTGTTTCATAAACCGGCGATTTTTTAATCACAGGGGCAATATCCTGCTCAATATGTTCTATGGCCTTGTTTAAAAACGCATTACGGTTGCCAAGGTTACTCCCTAATAGTAAAAAAACATCAATCATTGTTGTAACAAATATTATGCATGAGGCTCTTAATAGTATGTGAATTACTAAGTTTGCATATATAGATTATTTATAACAGTTAATGAAACAATTCTTCAAATTTGTACTGGCCAGTGTGGTTGGGGTCATCATTTCTTCAATCATTCTTTTCTTTTTGTTTTTTATACTGTTATCGGGGCTTATAGTAGCTGCAGGCAGTGACAAAGCGGTTGATGTGGATGCCAATTCGGTATTACATATTAAACTTACCTACCCTATAGCTGAGCGTACGCCGAATAACCCATTTGCAAACCTGGGCTTTTTGGGTATCGACGGCGAAAAAACCATCGGGCTTAATGATATACTCGCGAGTATTAAAAAAGCAAAAACAGATAGTAATATAAAAGGTATTTTTTTGGACGAGAGCTACATGATGAGCGGGCAGGCAACTACCGAAGAGATCCGCAATGCGCTTATTGACTTCAAAAAATCTAAAAAGTTTGTAATAGCCTATTCAGAAATTTACACCCAGGGCTTTTACTACCTGGCATCTGTTGCCGATAAGGTTTACATTAACCCAAAAGGTATTTTCGAATTCAGGGGCTTTAGTTCAGAGATCACCTTCCTGAAAGGTGCGCTGGATAAACTGGGGATTGAAGCACAGATCATCAAAGTAGGCACCTTTAAAAGTGCTGTTGAGCCATTGGTTTTAACCAAAATGAGCGATGCAAACCGTTTGCAGGTTAATTCCTACATGGGTTCAATGTATGATTATTTCCTGACCGGGATTGGCAAAAGCCGCAACGTTAATAAAGATTCGTTATTTAATTACGCCAACAGCGGCCGCATACAGCAGCCCGAAGATGCATTAAAATACAAACTGGTTGACGGACTGAAATATAAAGACGAGATCCTTTCTGAATTAAAACAACGTACAGGCGCTAAAGAGAAAAACGACCTTGCCAGCGTTGATCTGAGCGACTATGTAAAAAGCGGCTCAAAAACTACTACCGATCCAAAAGAGGTTAGTTCAACAAACCGTGTGGCTATTATTTATGCATCTGGCGAGATTGCCGGTGGCGATGGCGACGATAATAGCATTGGGTCTGAAACGATATCAAAAGCGCTGCGTAAAGTACGTATGGATGATAAGGTGAAGGCGGTTGTATTACGTGTTAACTCGCCGGGTGGCAGTTCGCTGGCATCTGATGTGATATGGCGCGAGGTTATGCTCACCAAAAAGGTAAAACCCATCATCGTTTCTATGGGTGATGTAGCGGCATCAGGTGGTTATTATATTGCCTGCGCGGCCGATTCTATTATAGCCGAACCAAACACCATAACAGGTTCTATAGGTATTTTTGCCGTGTTGCCAAACATGCAAAAATTGTTTAATGATAAGCTGGGCATCACCTTCGATGGTGTAAAAACAGGCAAATTTGCCGATCTGGGGGATGTTAGTCGCCCGTTAAGCCCCGAAGAAAGGGCTATGCTGCAAAACAGCGTAAACCATGGCTATGATGATTTTACAAAAGCAGTAGCCAACGGCCGTGGTAAAACACAGGAATATATTAACAGCATTGGCCAGGGCCGCGTATGGACAGGCAGCCAGGCATTAAAAATTGGCCTGGTTGATAGGTTGGGCAACATTAAAGATGCCGTGCAATCTGCCGCTAAAAAAGCTAATATAAAAGACTACAAAATAGTATCATATCCTGAGCAAAAAAGCTTTCTGAATAAATTTGGAGAAGGTTTATCTGCCGAAGTAAAAGCCCATTTTGTAAAAGCCGAGCTTGGCGAAAACTACCGTTACTACCAGCAAATACAAGGTGTAACCAAAATGATGCGTACCCCGCAGGCCCGCATGACCTACGATATAGTGATAAAATAATTTTATTAAATACTTTGATTGTGAAAAGCCGCCTGTAATGGGTGGCTTTTATATTGAAGAAAGTTAAAACATAAAAACATTCTCACTTTACCTTATTGCAATGAACTTTAAAAAAAAGATCCACTTTATTCTGTTTGGATTATTTGCTATCACAGCATGTAAAAAAAATAATGAAACCCCTAAAGAAAATAAATCAGTTGATGTATATGTTGTAGGTACAAGTATTGCAGCAAATGGAGTTTCTGTCGCAACGTATTGGAAAAATGGGGTGGCAACAAAATTAACAGATAGCTTATCAGCATCTTTTGCTTATGCTATTGCAGTTGACGAATCGGGTGTATATGTAGCAGGTGCTGTAGGGTCAACAGCAGTTTATTGGAAAAATGGTGTGCAGATAACACTTCCCGGGGCCGGCACATATGCTACATCTATTGCTGTAAGCGGTGGTGATGTTTATATAACTGGTACCTCTGGTAATAATATTGCTACTTATTGGAAAAATGGTGTAATTAATCAATTAACTAAATCGGTACCAGGGCGGTCATCACATGCCAGTGCAGTAGCTATAAAAGGCAAGGATGTATATATAGTGGGTTCAGTAGCTGCTGCACATAGTAATAGTGTAGCTACTTATTGGAAAAATGGTGTGGCTAAAAAACTTGTAGACACCGCGCTGTTTTCATATGCAACCGATATTGTTATACAAGAAAACGATGTATATATTTCGGGTTATACAAATCTTAATTTAGAGGGACCTACTGTAGCTACTTATTGGAAAAACGATGTACAACACTCTTTGCCTGATACTGAGTCTTCAGAAGCACAATCTATAGCTATTAACGGGAATGACGTATATTTGGCTGGTTTTACATATGCACATATAAGTGGACCGTATACGTATACTGTAGCTACTTATTGGAAAAACGGAGTACAAACACAAATTGGTAAAGCAGCTATAGACGCATTTGCGACAACTATTTTAACTAATGGAACCGATGTTTATGTAGCTGGTGTATTTGGGGATACTATCCCTTTTTATTGGAAAAATGGCAAACAAATACAGTTTACTAATAATAACGCTACTGGCTATAGTATGATTTTAGTTTATAAATAACCGAAGCATTGGTGAGATTAAAATTTAGCTGAACACACGGAACAGACAAACCAGAGTCATCAAAAACACAATCTTTGGGCCTATTGTATACGGGTTAACTTATTGTATTCAGGAAAGCATCGTTTATATCCATTTGATTAATCGCCCCTACGCATAAATGTCTTGCTTTGGTTGAGCACTCACCCTGTTACAAAATGAAAGTATGAACTATTATTTATGTACTCCTCCTCTACTTTTGTATTTTTACGCCACAACTAAATTATGGAGAACAAACCCATAGCGCGCACGCTTCGTTTACTATCGCAATTGATGGAGTTGAACGAAGTTAATCCGTTCAAAATAAAATCGATAGCTAACGCTGCCTTTAAGGTAGATAAGTTGCCTTTTCCACTGGCCGGTAAAACCGTTGCCGAGCTGGAGAAGATAGACGGCATTGGCAAAAGCCTGGCCGCCAAAATTGCCGAGCTTTTAGAAACCGGTACCATGGCCGAACTGCAGGAAATGCTTGCAGCTACCCCCGAAGGTGTTGTGGAGATGATGGGCATCAAGGGTATCGGCCCAAAAAAGGTAGCCATTATATGGAAAGAGCTTGGCATTGAGAATGTTGGTGAGCTTTACTACGCCTGTAACGAAAACCGCTTGATTGAGGCCAAAGGCTTCGGTTTAAAAACCCAGGAGGAGATAAAAAAAGTTATCGAGTTCCGGATGGCGGGTAATGGGAAATTCCTTTATGCGCAGGTAGAGAAGGAAGCGAAAGACCTGATGGAAGAGATCAGGGGTATATTCCCCGATGCCTTAAAGCATATAGCGGGAGAATTTCGCAGGCTGGACGAGATCATCAGCGAGTTGGTTATCGTTATAGGCAGCCTGAATCAGCAGGTAGCGTATGATGCCCTGGCCGAACTGGATACCCTGCAAAACGTGGTTTTGAACGGCACACATATTTCTGCCGAGCTAAAGAACGGCTTACTGGTTGATATTATCTGCGTGGATAAAGCCAATTATTACTACGAGCTTTTCGCGAACACCGGTACAACCGATCATGTGGAGAAAGTATTATCGCGTATCAATACCCCGCTTGAGCAACCCGAAACAGAAGAAGTTATTTACCAAAAAGCAGGCCTTGCCTGGATGCAGCCGGAGCTACGCGATGGCATTACCTTTATAGAAAAAGCGGCAGAAAACAAACTGCCAACCCTGATCAGCTATCACGACCTGAAAGGCACGTTGCATAACCACAGCACCTGGAGCGATGGGGTAAACACGCTGGAAGAAATTGCGCTGTACTGCCGCGATGAGTTGAAACTGCAATATTTAGGCATTTGCGACCACAGCAAAAGCGCCTTTTATGCAAAAGGCCTGAGCATTGAGCGTGTATTACAGCAACAGGAAGAGATAGACCACCTGAATAAAAAAATAACCGGGTTTCATATTTTTAAAGGTATCGAATCGGATATTTTGAATGATGGATCGCTGGATTACCCGGAAGAGATATTGAAGAAATTTGATTTCATCGTGGCGTCGGTACACTCCAACCTAAAAATGCAGGAGGATAAAGCTACCGCCCGTTTAATAAAAGCGATAGAGAACCCTTATACTACTATACTGGGCCACCCTACCGGCAGGCTGCTGCTTAGCCGCAAGGGGTATGATATCGATTATAAAAAGGTTATTGACGCCTGTGCGGCCAATAACGTGGTGATTGAAATTAACGCCAACCCGGTAAGGCTTGATCTTGACTGGCGCTGGCACCAGTATGCACTTGATAAAGGCGTTATGCTATCCATAAACCCCGATGCGCACCGTAACAGCGGTTTCCATGATATGCATTATGGCATTAACGTAGCCCGCAAAGGCGGTTTGAATAAAGAGATGTGCTTGAATGCCTTATCTTTAGATGAGATAAGCAAGGTTTTTGAAACGAAAAAAAGCGGCAAATAAGCCGCAGTCGAAAAGTCAGGAGTCCAATGACCTAATGACCCAATGATACAAAAGAATGTTAACAGATAAAGTACGTAAACTACAGCAATCGGGCCCGGTACCAAATATTTTGGTTATCGGCGACCTGATGATAGACCATTATATTATAGGTGATGCCACCAGGCTTTCGCCCGAGGCGCCGGTACCCATAGTAAACGTAAAAAAAGAGTTTACCACACCGGGTGGTGCAGCCAATGTAGCCCAGAATTTGCTATCGTTAGGGGCAAAAATATCGTTAGCGGGTATAACCGGCAATGATACGGATGCCGATCGTTTAACAAAGATCCTGACAGATGAAGGCATTAATGTTGATGGGATTTTTAAAGATGCCAGCCGCCCTACCACGGTAAAAACCCGGGTAATGGCTGGCAGTCACCAATTGGTAAGGGTTGACAGGGAAGTTACCAACCCACTGGCCGATGAGTTGCAAACCCAATTTATTGAGCGCATAAAAGGCCCGATAGCTAAAGCCGATATCGTTATATTATCAGATTACAACAAAGGGCTCTTTTCGCCAAACCTTACACAGCAGGTTATTAAAGAGGCCAATGCGCAGGTTAAGCGAGTGGTTATAGACCCAAAAGGACTTAACTACGAAAAATATAAAGGTGCCCACATCATTAAGCCAAACCGCAAGGAACTGGCCGAAGCTGCCAAAACAGAAAAGATCACCAATATTGAGGAACTACAGCAGGCAGCCCGCATTATTTTAAAGCAGACTGGTGCCGAATATATTGTAGTAACTTTGTCTGAGCAAGGTATGGTCATCATCAGCGAACTGGCGCATCAATTACTGCCGGTAAAAGCTACATCGGTATTTGACGTGACAGGTGCCGGCGATACGGTGATTGCTACCATGGTTTATTTTATGGCGCAAGGGCTAAATGTAGAAGAAGCCTGCGAACTGGCCAACCATGCAGCTGCTATAGTGATAAGGCAAACCGGCAGCGCCGTAACAACGGTTGATGAGATATTGGAAGATATAGAAAAGAGGTAAAAGCTGAAAGGCGAAAGATAAAAGCACTTAAAAATTTGAGCAAAGGAGAAAATTACCCAATGACTCAATGATTAATGACAACAAAGAAATGGTTATTGAAGAACTATACGAGCATCGTAATATAATACAAAAGGTTATCGAAAACCTGAGCGGCGATATTGAAACCGCCTGCCGGGTAATGGTATCCGTACTAAAAGATGGCAAAAAGGTTTTAATTGCCGGTAACGGCGGCAGCGCGGCTGATGCCCAGCACATAGCCGCCGAACTTAGCGGCAGGTTTGTAAAAGAACGCAAAGCATTGCCTGGCATAGCCTTAACGGTTGATACATCGGCACTTACGGCTATCGCTAATGATTATGGGTACCACCACGTTTTCTCGCGCCAGGTGGAGGCATTAGCCCAGCCCGGCGATCTGTTTATCGGCATATCAACCAGTGGCAACAGCCAGGGGATTTTGAACGCCTTTGAGGCTGCCACCAAAATTGGCTGCAAAACCCTTGGTTTATCCGGCCGGGATGGCGGTAAAATGAATGGCATTTGCGATCTTAATATCGTAGTACCATCTGATGTTACCGCCCGCATCCAGGAAATGCACATCCTTATCGGGCATATTATGTGCAAAGCTGTGGATGATGCTTATTGATTGATTAGTTCCCCTCTTGAGAGGGGGCGCGCCGGATTGTGTGGCTGCAGGGGGTGTGTTATATAGGCGAAAGGACACACCCCTCCACCCCTCTCAAGAGGGGAATCGCACAAGTCCAAGGCTTTTAATATGCTGAACCTCGTCGCGGTCTTTCCGCAAACAAGCCACTAATAACAATAATTTCTTAAATTTATACTATGCGCCACGATCTGGAAAAAACATTGCTTGCCAAAATAACCACGCTGCCACAGCTTACGGATAGCATTACCGCCTGGAAAAGCGAAGGCAAAAAGGTTGTTTTTACTAATGGCGTATTCGATCTGCTGCACCTGGGGCATATCACTTACCTGGCCAAAGCTGCCGAACTTGGCGATAAGCTGATCATTGGCCTTAATACCGATGCATCCGTAAAAAGGCTAAAAGGCGAAAGCCGCCCGGTGAACGATCAGAGCAACCGCGCAGCGTTATTGGCGGCCCTGTTTTTTGTGGATGCCGTAATACTTTTTGAAGAAGATACGCCGCGGACTGATCACCTTATTAATGCCCGATGTATTAATAAAAGGTGCCGATTATACCGTTGAAAACATAGCAGGCGCTAAAGAAGTACTGGCTAACGGCGGCGAAGTAAAAACTATTAGCCTGGTTGATGGCTATTCTTCTACCGCTATCATCAATAAAATAAAGGCCCAAAACGAGGTAAAAGCTGAAAGGTAAAAGCCTTATAAATAGGGAAATGAATTCACTAAATCACTCATTCACTAAATCACTCATTATTTCCGGATGAAGATACTGGTTATCCGCTTTAGCTCGATGGGTGATATTATTTATACCACGCCGGTAGTACGCTGTCTTAAAAAACAACTGCCGGGTGCCGAAATACACTTCCTTACCAAACCAGCCTTTAAATACATTTACGATAATAACCCCTATGTAGATAAGCTGCTGCTGCTAAAGCCAACGCTATCAGAAACTATCGAGGATATTAAGGCAGAAGGGTATGACCATATAGTCGATCTGCACAATAACCTGCGCACTGCTATCATCAAGCTACGTACCGGTATCCATGCATCTACCTATAAAAAGCAAACCATCCGCAAATGGCTCAGTTTAAAATTTAATTTAAAACTGGTTCCACCGGTGCATCTGGTAGATCGTTATTTAAAGGCCGTGGCGTTTTTAGGAGTTACCAATGATGGTAAACCAATTGATTATTATATCAAAAAAGACTACCAGTTACCAGCCCTGCTCCCGGCATCACATCAGCATAAATACATTGCCTTTGTGATAGGCGCTACCCATTTTACCAAAAGGATGCCCAATGAAAAGATCATTAGCATTTGCCGACAAATTAGTTACCCGATAGTACTGTTGGGCGGTAACGATGTTAAAGTAAACGGCGACGAAATAAGCGCGGCAATTGGCAATAACGTACATAATGCCTGCGGCATAACCTCGCTTGATGAATCTGTTTTCCTGGTATCAAAAGCCCACAAGGTTATTGGTTTTGATACCGGGCTTACCCATATTGCCGAAGCTTTTAATGTACCGATAGTATCTATTTGGGGTGGCACCGTGCCCGAGCTTTTGGGCGTACAGCCCTATATGGTAAAGGATGTTCTGGTAGCCGGCATCGACCTCAGTTGCCGCCCCTGCTCCAAATTCGGACTTGAAAAATGCCCGCTTGGCCATTTTAAATGCATGTATGATATGCCTGAGCAACCGATCTCAGAATTTGTGAATATTAAATAACTGCAAAGTTAGTTTATAAAATTGCTTACTTTCGCGCAAACAATAAATCTTAATCACATGAAAAAAATTCTACTATTAGTTTGCTGCGCGTTCGCAGCTTCAACAGCTTTTGCACAATTACCAACTTTTGGGATCCGTGGTGGCGTAAATTTCGCGAAACTAACTGCATCAAGTGGCAATTTATCAGCTTCAACAGGTTCAGTAACAACATTTGCAGCAGGTGTATTTGCCGATTTTAAAGTAGGCACAGCGGTTTCTATCCAACCGGCTTTAAACTACACTGGTAAAGGTGGTAACGTTTCTCTTATAGACTTTGATACTCAAGCCGATTTTAAAACTTATTACCTGCAGCTTCCTGTAAATGTTGTTTACCACATCCCTGCTGTTATTGGTAACGTATATTTTGGTGCAGGCCCTTATGTAGGTTTAGGTTTATCAGGTAAAGTAAAAGGTAAAGATGACCAGGGTAACTCTGTAAGCGAAGACATTACATTTGGCAGCGAATCTGGCGAATTCAAAAAAACCGATTTTGGTTTGAACGGTATTGCCGGTGTTGAATTTAAAGGTGGTTTGATCTTAGGTATCAACTATGATCTTGGTTTATCAAATATCAGTAACGATACCGCCGATAACGAATCGTTAAAAAACCGTGTATTCGGTGTTTCTGTAGGCTTTAAATTCTAAGGAAACCAATAATAAAATAAAAAAAGAGGGGCATCTGCTCCTCTTTTTTTATTTTAGGGGGATATGAAAAAGCTATTGCTGATACGCCATGCCAAAGCAACCCACGAAAGCGGATATGTTGATTTTGAGCGCCCTTTAACCGACAAAGGTTTTAAGCAGTGTGAATTAATGGCATCAAGGTTAATTGCCGAAGGCATAAAACCCGAAATTATTGTGGCCAGCCCTGCTTTACGTACCCTTTCTACAGCAAATGTTTT